>CAYPEM010000061.1:13187-18754 GCA_964409765.1 uncultured Chitinophagaceae bacterium | reverse complement strand
ACTTCCTGAAAAGATTTCGGCGTGAAGGACGTGAAGGTAAGATTATGATTGCTGACAGATGCATTATTGATAATGATCGAATCTGCAAATGCAATAACGTCAACGCCTTTATCGGGATCGATCATTCCATCATGATTAACATCCTTAATAGCGATCGGCCAATAGGTGCCGTTGGAAAGATATGGTGCCGTATAGGTTCCGTTACTATTCACATTCGCCCAGCTGACAAATGGCGGAGGACCATCTTTTCCTTCGTCTTTCATAATATTAACATTGGAAATACCGATGACCGATCCTTCCGGTGAGATTCCCGTTGAACCAGAGAAGACTGTTCCGCTGACAGCATACGGCGCAAAATCCGATCCGGTTGTGAAATAATAAACAAACGGAGTGCTAAGAAGTGCGCCGGATTTCGCTTTCATATAAAAGAGTGCAACAAAGTACGACTGATTTGGTTTTAATATGACATTAGCATACATCGTTTTAAGATCTGCACTATACCCCTCCGATGTCACATTCTCGAGGCTGGAGAACCGTGAATCATCCATTTTTACAGCCATCGCAAAAGTATCAATTGCCTCGCTAAACGTGATACTGATGGTTGTTGTCAACGGAACGTTCTTTGTATTATTAGCCGGCTGCATGGAAACGACCGTCATTTGTGCAAACACAACGGCAGAGAAGAAAACAAAGAGAAAAAGCAGTAGAAATTTTTTCATAACTCCCCCAAACAATAATTTAAAAAGAAAATAATGTTCGGTTTGTCTTGGGAAACATGCGTGCACTTATTACTCGTCAGATGTTCCCGTACGACAAACACGAGACTGAGAGCTAACAAGGCTCTGGAGATGTGCACTCGAGAGGGTTGCTAGAGAGAGTTCCGCTGTATGGAACTGCTCTGATGTATTCTTCTTTAAGGTATAGCATAATAGTGCTCTAGTCAAGGAATGGTTATCACATATCGGAGCATTTTGTCTTGATACGTAGCGTTACAAAAAAATATTTATTCTTTCACCATTTTTTGTATATTCCTACACGATTATTTCATCATTCATTATCAATTATTCATTGTTCGTATGATCCTCTCCGACAAAAAAATTATCGAAGAAATGAAAATAGGGAACATTGTCATTACACCCTTCGACCGGAAATTTCTCGGTTCGAACAGTTACGATGTTCATCTTGGAAAATATCTGGCAATGTATGAGGATGAGATCCTTGACGCAAAAGTCCACAACAAGGTGAGACATTTCGAGATACCCAAAGACGGACTGATCCTTGTTCCGAGCAAATTATATCTTGGTGTCACGGAAGAATACACAGAATCGCATGCTCACGTTCCATTTCTTGAAGGAAAAAGCTCGATCGGACGTTTAGGAATTGACATCCACGCCACTGCGGGTAAAGGCGATGTCGGATTTTGCAATACATGGACACTGGAGATCTCAGTCCGCCAACCAGTAAAGGTCTATGCGGGAATGCCGATTGGGCAGTTGATCTATTTTGTGGTGGAAGGAGATGTGGAAACTCTCTATAATAAAAAGAAGAATGCCAAATACAACCAGCGGACGATCAAACCGGTGGAATCGATGATGTGGAAGAATTTTAAGAAATAGACAGAATGGTACCACAGATTCATAGAAAAATAAAAAGGACGGATGAATATCCGTCCTTTTTATTTTTGCCTCTCATCTCTTTTTGAGTTACTTTCTTACTGTTAATGTCATAACACTATATCTCATGATAAAAATACTCTCCGTAATAATCACTTCACTTGTTCTAATGAATGGCTGCGCCGGCATTCCGGATACAGGGATCAATAAAGAGTATAATTTTGACACACTGAAAAAAATAACTATCTGCGTTCTACCTACTCAGAATCCCGAAAAAGATAACTTGATATCAAACCTTGTCAGTCTTTATTTCCTTGCGCTGGGTTATAATGTTGAAAAGATCGCTACAGATTCTACTATCGTAGCTGAACAGTTACGATCTCGAAATGAATATAACACAATATTTAAATCTCTCGTTACGAGATTGAACAATGATGATGGACAGGCTGTGTTTTTAATAAATGCACAGTGGACCAAAAATTCAGGAACCGATGGCATATATCGATATGATTCCATACCTCGAATACGATTTAATGCGGTGATGTTTGATAGAAAAACAATGGAGTATGTGCTCACCTGTTCTTCGGAGTCGTTTGCAAGTCTTCTCTCTGACAGTTCATCGCGAAACCAATATATTGAACCGGAACGAATACAGATTGAAAAGGTTTTGTCTACGTCATTTGAAGGTTTTCCACCGTGCAAATACGAAGTGCTCCAAACTTCCATTCAACGTTTCCCCATCATTTTTTTTGTCGATAATTCATACAAAGAGTTTCACAAAGAAAAATGGAAAACGATATTACACCGCCAATTGCTCTATACAAACGATTTTCTTAAGAAGAAATTTCGGATTGAGCTGGTTCTCCAGGAATATCGTGAGTGGAGTCCAAAGATTTCATACGATCCGGGATCCTTAATTTATGAATTGGAACATCTCTCAAGCGTCCCAAACAATGTTATTGGAATAGGAATTACTCAAAATAAATTGCTTTCTATCGGATGGAAAGAGCGCAACTCTGTTGGTTTTGCCCATTTATTTAAAAATTATATTATCCTTTATGATCAACCTACACTATCAGGGTTGGCGATATGGAAGTATATTGAAGAAGCGGTAACACTTACCCATGAGGTTGGACACATTCTTGGAGCATTTCATACTTTTGATTCAAGTTCGATCATGCATCCTACTTCCGCTACAATGAGTTTTACATTTGATACGTTCAATTCTGCAACAATAAAAACTTCAATCGGACAATTTTTATCTCTTCAACCAAAGAAACGTATCGAACACTTTTTACCTCCGGTGTGCCGAAACTATGTATTGATGTCCCCTCAACCGGTGATCTTTCTCGAAACGGTGTACGGAATAATTGAAAGTTACTTACAAAGGAATGGAACAATAAAAGAACCGATAACCAGCGAAATTTTCTATTCGTTAACGACTGATTCTTCCGTTACGTACGGTTTGATGGGATACCAATTGTATCGCTTTAAACAATATAAACAAGCCGAAGAATATTTTCTAAGAGCGTTGAAGGCAAATCAAAATTTTGTAGAAGTAAACCATTATATTGGATTGGTTTATGAATTGCAAAAGAATGAAGTAAAGGCAAATTATTATCATTCAATCGCCAACAAGTTTGGATATAGTGAAAAATAAAACATTAGCAACTTTTTAATATTTTGGAGGAAATACGCATGAGATACATTACCGTAATTATTGTGCTGTGTATAATGACTGTCACCTCAGCACCATCCCAAACCAAACGTTCTCTTCAATTGGAAGATATGTTTTCCATCCAGCGTGTCAGTGATCCGCAGCTTTCACCTGATGGGAAAACAGTCGCCTATGTTATCGGCGTTGTGGATAAAGCTGCAAATAAAACTAATTCCGATATCTGGCTGGTTCCTGCGACCGGTGGAACACCGAAGCAATTGACCAATTCTCCTAAAGTTGACCGACACCCCCGCTGGTCACCGGATGGAAAGTGGATCGCATTTGAATCCAACCGAGAAGGATCAATGCAGATCTATCTGATCAATGTTGCAACTTGGGAATCAAAACAAATAACGAGCATTTTTACCGAAGCGAGCAATGCGATCTGGTCGCCGGATGGAAAGAAACTTGGATTCATTTCAAGCGTTTTTCCTGAATTTTCTGACAAACCGTACGAAGAAGCGAATCGTCTGAACAAGGAAAAACAAGAAGCGCGAGACAACAGTAAAATGAAAGGGCGCGTGTTGACAAAATTACTCTATCGTCATTGGGACAGCTGGGTTGACGATAAACGTCAGCATGTGTTTATCGTGAATGTTGACGGAACAAATCCGCGCAATGTTACACCTGGTGACCGCGATGCAACACCTCCATCGTCAACATTTTCCACGGGCGATGATTTTTCATTCTCTCCCGATGGAAAAGAAATTGCGATCACCGCTACACCGATTCCCGTTCGCGAAGAGTCGTGGAGCACCAATCATGATATCCTTACGGTGAATCTTGAAACCGGAGCAAAGAAACAAATTACGACAAACCTTGCAGCGGATGTTTATCCTCAATATTCACCCAATGGAAAATATATCGCGTACCGCGCACAATCCCGGGCAGGATTTGAAGCTGACCGTTGGCAATTGATGGTGTATGACCGTACTGCGGGAACGACAAAAAGTCTTACGCCAAAATTCGATACCAACGTAGATGCATTCACGTGGTCGGCTGACAATAAAACTCTCTATACTAGTGCTGAAGAAAAAGCGAATACTCCTCTCTGGTCAATTGGTATCGATGGAACGGTGAAAAAGATCTACGATAATGCCAATAACAGCGATGTGAATATTTCTTCCGATGGAAAAACGATCGTGTTTGCACATCAGACAATGTCCCGTCCAGTAGAGATCTGGACTGCAAACAGCAATGGATCAAATGCAAAACAATTGACGAACGTCAATGATATGCTCTTCTCACACGTGGAATTTTCAGAACCGGAATATGTCTGGTTCGATGGAGCGAATGGAACAAAAGTGCAGATGTGGATCGTAAAACCTCCATTTTTTGACGGAACAAAAAAATATCCTCTTGTGTATTGGGTGCATGGCGGTCCGCAGGGGGCGTTTGGAAATTCATGGTCGTATCGATGGAATCAACAGTTATGGGCGGCGCAGGGATATGTCATTGCGCTTCCCAATCCTCGTGGTTCAACAGGATTTGGACAGCAATTCACCGATGAAATTTCACGCGACTGGGGTGGAAAAGTCTATACTGATGTCATGAACGGTGTTGCATATATGGAACAACAGCCGTATGTCGATGTCACAAAAATGGCGGCGGCCGGTGCAAGCTATGGCGGTTATATGATGAACTGGATCAACGGACATACCGACAAATTCAAGACATTGATCAATCATGATGGTGTCTATAATTTTTATTCAATGTACGGCGTCACAGAAGAAACATGGTTCGATGAATGGGAACATGGTATTCCGTGGGAAACACCGGACTTTGACAAGTTCTCACCGCATAAGTATGCGCAGAATTTCAAGACGCCGACACTTATCATTCACAACGAACTTGATTTCCGCGTTCCGGTAGGAGAAGGATTTGCACTCTTTACAACATTGCAGCGAAAAGGAATCGCATCAAAAATGCTCTACTTCCCGGATGAAGGTCACTGGGTATTAAAACCACAGAATTCCGAGATGTGGCATAAAACGATATTTGACTGGCTTGCGGATTACTTGAAACGTTAATTATGAAAGATGAAATATGAATGGTTAATCCTTCATCATTCATATTTCAAATTTACCAAATGAAAACTTTTACTGACACTCTTACTGCGCTTCAAAAAAAATCCAACTCTCTCCTCTGTGTCGGGCTCGATACCGATCCGAAGAAGATTCCTGCACATCTCCGATCAAAGAAGAACGGAGTATTGGAATTCAACAAACAGATCATTG
>CAYPEM010000061.1:0-13087 GCA_964409765.1 uncultured Chitinophagaceae bacterium | reverse complement strand
GCACATCTCCGATCAAAGAAGAACGGAGTATTGGAATTCAACAAACAGATCATTGAAGCAACTAAAGATTTTACCTGTGCGTACAAGATCAATTTTGCGTTCTATGAAACGATGGGAAAAGATGGGTGGACGATCATTGAAAAAACTCGTGCACTGCTCCCCTCTTCTTCTATTTCAATCGCCGATGCAAAGCGAGGCGACATTGGTAACTCGTCAGCATATTACGCTGATGCTATTCTCAATACAATGGAATTCGATTCCATAACCGTTGCGCCGTATATGGGAAAAGATTCGGTGCTTCCATTTCTTGAAAATAAAAGCAAAGGTGTTTTTCTCCTTGCTCTGACTTCAAATCAAGGCGCTTTCGATTTTCAATATAAACAAATTGGAAACAAACGATTGTTCGAAGAAGTTGTTGTAACGTCGCAACAATGGAACACCAATAATAATTTAGGATTTGTTGTCGGTGCGACAAAATCGAAAGATATTCAGTCGGTGCGAAAACTTGCTCCCGATGCTCCGTTTCTTGTTCCCGGTGTTGGAACGCAAGGCGGAAGCGTCGAGGATGTCGTCAAATATGGATGCACCAATGACGGGTTCGGTGTTTTGATCAATGCTAGTCGAAGCATTTTATATGCATCCAAAGGAAAAGATTTTGCTGATGCCGCCAGAAGTGAAGCTTTGAAATTGAATAACGAGATCAATTTTTTCAGAAATAGATATTTTTAATACTGAGGTGCAAATACGCTGTGGTTATTCTCAGCGACTCTCCGTCTCAGCATTTAAAGTGCATCTATGAACGAATATCTTCTTCGACATATCTGGTCAAAACAACTCTTTGATTCAACGCGGCTTGTCACTACCGATGGACAAACCGTTCATATTTTAAACTCGGGAACTCTTCATCGCGGAAGCGGTCCCGATTTTCGCAAAGCCACCATCGCCATTGGAACAACAACATTTACCGGCGATATCGAATTCCACCGAACATTCGACGATTGGAAAGCGCACAATCATCACACCGATCCAAATTACAATTCCGTTATACTTCACGTAGTCCTTCATGGAACCGCAGAAGAAACACTATCGCACAGCGGACGATATATTCCAACACTCATTCTTGAACCATTTCTTTTAAAGACAGTGGATCAACTCTCAGATCAATTATCGCGCGAAGAATTTTCGTCAAAGAAGGGAGAGATCAAATGTGCCAGGCAAAATGATATGGTTGAATCAGCGTTGGTGAAGAATTGGATTCGCACATTATACCGCGAACGGTTGCAGGAGAAAGTTCTTCGTATGCATGAACGGCTTTCCGATATCATCGTCACCCAACGGCGCATTATTGGTGAACCTCATCCACCCTACAATGAATTGCTTGACGATATTCCTCTTCCCGATTCACACATTGATAAACAGTTATTTAAACAAAAGATCTTCTGGGAGCAATTGTTGTATGAAGAAGTGATGGATGGATTAGGATATTCCGGCAATCGTCAGCCGATGAAAAAACTCGCTGAACATATTTCTCTTATCCAACTTCTGAGTGTGCGGCACGCTGACGAAAGAACTGTAATGGAGTTTACCGCAATCCAGCTCGAGGCGATACTTTTTATGGCGTCAGGATTACTTCCTTCATTCAATGATATTCACGATCAGGATTCAAAGGTTCATATTCATTCACTTCATTCAGTATGGAACGAATTGCCGAAGAAAATTCCGCTCTCTCAGATCGATCATATTGAATGGAATTTCACTCCTACCCGTCCGTCAAACTTCCCGACAATACGGATCGCCGCGGCAAGTTTTTTCCTGCAAAAATTACTGGAACAATCACTGTTCAAATCGATCATCACGGTCGTGAACGGAAAATATTCTTCACCTCAATCAAAAGTTGAACAATTAGTGACATTACTCGAAACCGGAGAGCATCCGTTCTGGAATTATCACTATTCATTCACCGAAGCAACACATAAAAAACACGCACTCCTTGGCGGATCAAGGATCTATGATATTATCATCAACACAATTGTTCCGTTTGTTTGTTTATATGCAAAAATATTTGGGAAAGAGGATATTGTTGAACATTGTTTGAGTATCGCGGCAGAACTTCCGCAGCTTGAAGATAATTCCATTCTGCGAACAATGAACAAACAACTGGTGAGACATAAGCTTAAGATCGAATTTGCATACCAACAGCAGGCACTCATTCAATTGCATAAACGGTATTGCCTCGTGGAACGATGCAGTGAATGTGATATAGGAAAGGTTGTCTTTACACCATAACGATTTGCGTTTCGCTTTGTAATTTATTAGAATGAATGCATATTCTAGCAAATGAAATAATGGCTTGATAACGATACAGCAGCAGTGAAAAATCATCTTACTCTAAAACCAATGATCAAAAAACATTGTGCCCTTTTCATTCTTTTTTCAGGCTTGCTGTTTGCTCAGGATGGAATCGTATTTCTCCATCTCCACCTGAAGGACAATACTATTTCCTTGCTGGAATCCAATGTTCGTCCCGGAACATTAAAGGAAAGCCGTGCAGTACATCATAAAGCCGGTCTTTCATTCGAAGTATTGTCAGACAATAATTCAACGCTTTTCGTGAACACTGTTAACGATCCCTCTGTACAACACTATGAATATGAAGATCCGAATTCTTCACAACGATTGATCAACAAAGAAGTGCTTCAGAATGATGTCGAATTCTTTCTGAGAGTTCCGTATATCAAAGAAATGCGTCGAATCCGTTTCTACCGAACAACGCTCCTCTCCGATCAGGCAAAATCGCAACGATTGAACAAAGTACTGCTTGGCATTATTGAACTCCATTTGCAAGGTAACCAATGAGCACTATTCAGTTTAGGCGGGTTGTCGCTATGTCATTCGGATTTGCATTATTGATCCAGTCATTACTTGCACAGGGAACTCTTCAACAGTTATTAAACAACGGACCAAATGCAAAAAGGATCAACATCGTTTTCCTATCCGAAGGATATACTGCAAAGCAGCTCCCTCAATTCATTACCGATGCGACAAACAATCTCAATTCTTTTCTCAATACACCGCCGAATTCCGAATACAAAAATTTCTTTAATGCCTTTGCTATTTCGGTTGCATCGACGGATTCAGGATCAGATCATCCGTCTCGCAATATCTACCGAAATACATACTTCAATAGTACTTACGATACTTACAATATTGCCAGGCTTGTGACTGTAAATTCCGCCGGATCGATCAATGCATATACATTGTTACAAAATCTCATACCCGAATATGATATTGTGATCATGATCGTTAATGATACTGAATACGGAGGTTCGGGTGGATCCATTGCGATCACATCGGTTCATGGTTCTGCACTTGAGATTGTTACACATGAATTGGGACATTCGTTTGCAGGACTTGGTGATGAATACTCAGATGCTTATCCGGGATATCCGGAGACTGAGGAACCAAACACGACAAAAGAAACTGCTTCTGATAAGATAAAATGGAGGTCTTGGATCATAAACACCACTCCGATTCCCACTCCAAAAACAGCACAGTATGGTTCTGTCGTGGGATTATTTGAGGGAGCACACTATCACACAACTGGATGGTATCGTCCTAAACTCAACTGTAAAATGCTCAGTCTCGGAGTGCCGTTTTGCGAAGTATGTTCGGAAACATTTGTTACTTCATTCTATAAGTTCTTGAATCCAATAGAATCGTTTGCACCGATTTCTCAAAATATTTCCCTGGCGGTCAATCAATCAGTCAATCTTTCAATAAATCATTTGAATCCAACCGGAAATAGCATGGATAAAGAATGGTTTGTTGATGGTGTAAAAAGGAATGGAGAAAAAGGAACATCGTTCAATGTTGTCGCTAATGAACTTGGTATCGGTCTTCACACCGCATATTGCATTGTTCGCGATACAACATTATTGGTACGAAACGATCCGAGCAAGCTGTTGAGAGATTCCGTCTTGTGGAACATTTCAGTATCGAGTACTTCTGATGTCATTACCGAACACTCAGATAAAATTCCAAACCATTTTTCCCTTGAGCAGAATTATCCGAACCCATTTAATCCTTCAACGACTATTGTTTTCAACCTCCCGTTCTCCTCGTTTGTAACACTTACTATTTACGATATGATGGGGAGAGAAATTGAAACGCTTATCAAACAAGAACTGTCATCCGGCAAATATACGCACCATTGGAATGCGACAAACCTATCCGGTGGAATTTATATTTGTGAATTACGTGCCGGTGGCTCTACGAAAGCCATCAAACTATTGATGATCAAATAAGTGAACTGGCTTCTTCACATCGAAACAGAACTGCAGCGCATCCGCCCTGATGAGAACCCCGGTCGCACCCGCACGACCGCACGGCGCATTGCCGGCATCGCACTTCAACAATTCTATCATCAATCATCTGAAGATTTTATTAAACTGATCCAGACTGCAATCAATGATTCCGCTTTTCCTGAAGATGTTCACTCTGCACTCGAACGTCTTGCCGCACGCCTTGATGCAAATTTCAATTCTCCTTCTGTCGATCCGGTCAGCGATGCAATGATCGTTGTTGAATTCGTAAAAAGACAATTAATAATTAATAATTGATAATTAAGAATTGTCTTTTTTATTTCTCAGTATTTATTACCCCGTAGTAATTAGTAATTGTTCATTATTCATTGAATATATTTTTCCGTACATTGTGTAGTGAATTCATCAAAACCATACCGTGTGCTCCTGTTTTATAAGTTCGTTCCTATCAATGGGTTTGCGCTGTTTGCACAGCATCATCTCCATATATGCTGGAAGCTTGGGATAAAAGGAAGAATCATCATTTCCCCTGAAGGGATCAACGGGACCTTATCCGGAACAATTGAACAGACCGAATGTTACATCACTACATTACAAATGGATGAGCGGTTCGCCGATATGCAGTTTAAAATCGATGAAACCGATGGGCATGTGTTTGACAAATTATTCGTCCGTGCAAAAGAGGAATTGGTAACATTCCGAGTCGGTGAAAACGGAAGTCCCTTGAAACAAACCGGACAGTATCTCTCTCCCGAAGAATGGTATGAAATGATGCAGCGGGACGATGTACTTATTCTTGACGGGAGAACGGATTACGAATACGATCTCGGACATTTCAAGAATGCTATTCGTCCGCCGGTAAAATCATTCCGCGATTTTCCATTTTGGATCCGTGAAAATCTTTCAGCGTATAAGGATAAGACGATCCTCACGTACTGCACGGGCGGGATTCGCTGTGAGAAACTGACTGCATTCATGATGAATGAAGGATTCGAGCATGTTGCCCAGCTTCATGGCGGAATCGTTACCTATGGTAAAGATGAACACGTAAAAGGAAAATTATGGGAAGGTCTGTGTTACGTCTTCGATCAGCGTGTTGCTGTCCCCATCAATCATACTGAAGATTATACGGTGCTGACGACTTGTCTTCATTGCGGCAAACCGTGCGACCGTTACATTAACTGCGCGAACATCGACTGTCACAATCAGCATTTTCAATGCGAAGAGTGTGAACAGAAAACAAAACGGTCGTGCAGCATTGAGTGTCAATCGGCACCACGCCATGAATTTCATATCAACTCCGATCAACGTAACCGATAAAGCTGCGTTATATTTCTTCCAGAAGTAAAATTCAATTCATCGCCTCCTCCTTTTTTCGTAATTCACATCACAATTTGACAGCACACACAACAATAATTCTTAAACCTTTTTAATTTATGGTTACGCATTGCAACCTTAACGGAAGTTTTACCGTAAAGTTCAATCGTTCACTGTTTATTAACAATTTAAGGATGTTGTATGAAGCGTTTTGTTTTACTTGTTTCGTTGTTTTTTGTGGTTGCTATTACAGGAAAAGCACAGATCGCCATCACCTCGACTGATGTAGCGAAATTATATCAAGAAGGAAAATATCAGATCCATCGGGCTGCAGAGAATATTGCCGTCAATATCGGTGCTCCCTCTGCTTCTGCTCAATCATTCACATTTTCATTTACGCCGAAACAATCCGTTGCTTTTTATAATGTGGGGGTGAAATTCAATCTGCCTCCGTATTCGGAATTTTTAGATGCGACCCATGCAACGTCGTTTTCAATTCCGTTACAGATAAGTCCGGAAACGACTTTCACAACAACAGTTTTTGAGTTTATGAAGATCACGAACGATTCATTCATGTCGATTGGTGCGGCAATACGACAGCAATGGTCACCGGCTCAGTTTCCGATACCGGCAGACACTATTATTTATGATCATTCTACTGAAGTACTGTTTGCGCTGCCAATTGTTCATGGCTTCAGTAAAACCGTCATTGACACTGTGTATGATTTTATTCACAGCGGATTATATTCGATCACTAAAAAAACTGATGCAGTCGATGGTTTCGGAACATTAACAATTCCACAAGGATCGTTTCCTGTATTGCGTATCAGTACGCTGATCGTGGAAGCTCATTATGCGGCTCCATCTCCAGATCCGGTCAGTATTGATTCAACATTTTCCGTCTCTTTTATGAGTACTCAAGGAGTCCTTGTCGGGATCAATGTGATGAAAGGGCAACCGATGAACGGTGAAACAATTGCGGAAGAGATCTCAACTGCAATCGTCTCCAATTCTCCGACCGGTGTATCTTCAAATCGGTCATTGATGGCAACGGAGTATCGGTTAGATCAAAATTTTCCGAATCCTTTCAATCCGGCAACAACGATCACATTTTCACTTCCTCAGTCGGGGTTGACAACGTTAAAAGTTTTTGATATTCTCGGAAAAGAGGTGAGGACAGTAGTCAATGAACATCGTTCTGCGGGATCTTATACTGTTCCATTCAATGCTTCGGAACTTCCCAGCGGTGTGTATTTCTATACTTTGCGATCAGGTAATTACACTCAAACGAAAAAGATGATGCTCACAAAATAAAGAAGACGGATTCTCATCCGTCTTATAGTATTACAGGCAGGATCGGAAGAATTTCCTTTCCTGCTTTTTTATTTTAGTACTTGGCTATTCCTTCAACGATTTTTTCCGCACCAATTCAAATTGGTCTCCGCTGTTCCAATACGGCATCTCGATGATATTTGCAATTCTCCATGCCAACCGGATGACGATCTCTGCCTGCTGAAGCGCACCGTCATAATTCCAATCATCATACAATTCATCAGACGGCTGGTGGTAGATTTTTCCTCCCCGCTCCCGTAATTTCCGTACAACTGCAGTATCAACACCGATGACAGTACTTCCCCCTCCCATTGACATTGCCGGAATACCCACTTTTGCAAAACTAAAATGATCGCTCCGGAAAAACCCACCCTGCTCCGGTGCACGATCCGGCTGTACCGTAAAATTCATCTCTTTTCCAATCGCCGCAAGATCGTTGCCAAGTGAAGAACGATCACTTCCTTGAAATGAAATATCCGACGTTGGACCGACAATATTGATGACATCGGTATTGATGTTTGCAGCGATCTTTGTTGCGGGGACCGTTGGATTAGTCGCATAATATTTCGAACCGAGCAGTCCTTGTTCTTCCGCAGCAACTGCCGCAAAGAGTAATGACCGTTTTGGTTTTTCCTTAAGCGAGGAAAATGTTTCCGCAAGATTCAGCATCAATGAAGTTCCTGATGCATTATCCAGTGCACCATTGTATATCGAATCGCCGTTGATTGGTCTTCCGATCCCAAAATGATCATAATGCGAAGTAAAGATTACATATTGATCTTTCAATAATGGGTCGCTTCCTTCTATCTTGCCGATGATATTATTGGTTTCGATCCTTTTTATGAGAGACTTCATCGTTCCATTCAATGTTATTCCGAGAGGAATTGGTTTGAACGAACTAGACTGAGCCAGCAGGATAAGTGAGTCAAGAGAATATCCGGCAAGCTGCAGATATTTTTTTGTCGCTTCCTCCGTCGTCCACGCTTTCAGTTTTAATTTAGTGGCCGCAGATTTTTCGTCGATATCGAACATCTCTCTGCTCCATGAATTTTGAATCACTTCATAACGATATCCTGCTGACGGAGTCGTATGGATGACGATCGCTCCGAGTGCCCCCTGCTCAGCGGCGATTTCATATTTGTATGTCCAGCGGCCATAGTAGGTTCTCCCTTTTCCGGCAAAGAATTTCGGATCATCGGATGCTGGATCGTTATTCAACATCACCAGAATTTTTCCACGGACATCGACATTTTTATAGTCATTCCAATTCTGTTCGGGAGCGACAATACCGAAACCGACAAAGACCATTTCAACATTGCGGAATTCAATCTTTGGTTCATATGTTCCGGTGGTTGCTACAAAGTCGGTGGAATATGTAAGTTCTATTTGTTCTTTCGCATTTCCAACCTTCAGCATTGTTGAATTATCAACAGTTACGCCGACAAGTGGAACTGTTTGAATGAATGCTCCTTTTTCTCCTGCCGGTTTTAACCCGAATTTCTTGAATTGTGAGACGATATACGCAGTCGCTTTTTTGTCTCCGTTCGACGATGGACCTCGCCCTTCAAGGGAATCATGTGCAAGAACGGCAATATGGGAGCGAAGTTTTTCTGCAGTAATAAATTTCAACGCTTCGGGTGCCGGTGTTAATTGAAGCAGCAATAATGGTATTGAAAATAAAATGTTCATAAGACCTTTCGTATTGTTATTTGCATTTTAATAGTACTTAAATTTACCTTCTTCTACAAAACCATTTATCGATTATTGAGGCATTAATCCCATGATAAAATCAGAAATGGATATTGTATACGCCCAGCCGCTTGGAGAAGAGAATCTCCTTGTAACATCGAACCGGATAAAGTCAACGATGTTGGAAAGACCGATGCTTGCTTCGGTGTACCAGCCGTCGGAATCACGCGATGGAAACCGTGGTATCCGGAGTTCGTTCCCTGAAAACCAGCTTCGGGCGGCATTTGCTTCAACGATCAATTCGAGATTCGATTCCATCAACCATTGTATATCGAGCGGTGCAAACAACACTCTGCGAAAATTATGATCAACTGTAAAAGAAATGAAACGATCTCCGTAGAATTCCCGTCGTGACAGTCCTTTAAGCATTCCGTATCCGGCGAATGCTTCGGATCGAGAATAAAGTTCAAAATACCGCTGTGGCGGCAGATTGCCGACCGTTGTTCCGCCCAAGATCTGATACCCAAGTGCCGGTGGAAAGACAAGCTCATCTCTTTTCATCGTCGAGAACTTTCCCCGTAGTTTTATATTCGCTTTTGTGAATTCGAATATTCCGTCAACAGCTTTAATCGATTGTTCAATTGTTCCCGATGATGAAAATGCTTCCTTGGCAAAAGCAAAGATCGGCGTTGAATTATACCAATATGATAATTTTAAGGAATTCATCCTTCCCTCAATAATCGATGGCTGGTAGGCATATGATTTTTTCCGAGAAAATATCGAGTAATTGGTCATTTGATATAATGATAACTGCCGCTCCGATAAGGCATTGATAGCAAAGCGCGTCGTGGTATTCATTGTATAGGTCAATTCAATTGTTGCACCGATTCCTCGAAAATAATCCCGAACATCATTTTTAAATAGTAAGGCATCGAATGAATTCAGAAAATACCCTGAAAGGGTCGGAGTCGGAAAAGAATATTGTTTATCATATACATCGAAGCTCAAAGAAAATATTTTCCTTTTCACATTTATCTTTATAAGACCTGAAGTTGATGATGATAGACTTTCGCCAAAATGCATTGTTGTACCTGCTTCGTACTTCCATTGTTTATCGGACAATCCATATCCTACCCCGCCTCGTAGATCGAAATTATGAAAGATCTCTTCGAATGAATGGCTGACACCAAGATGAAAACCTTCAACTCGATTGAACCATAGATCGGCAATTCCAAGCGTACTGCCGGACGTGCTCAAGAACGACGCTGCAATTCCTTTAGGAGCAAATTTTTTGTCCAATGTCTGTGAACTGTCCAAAATTTTGTAGGCAGTATCTTGTTCAGCGGTCAATGGAAGAACGTCATTCTCTTTCCAAAAAGTTGAATCGTAGTGTGCCGCAGAAGAATCAACCGTGTATTGATTAAGAAGACGAATGGTATCGGCAAATTCCGGATTGATCGAATAACTATAGATGACCACATCACGCTCGATCTTAAAGGGGGGAAAATTCAATCCCATCAGGGTCAGTTTGAATGATCCGTCAAAACGATAGTTGCTTGGAAGCCAGAATCTATTCTCAAAGAGACGGAACGTCTGTCGGTGCCGGGCGTCGCGAAGGTCAATGAACGGCTGCGACATCGCTTCATTGGGAGTCACGTCCACTTCCATGACCGAATACGATCGTTCGGCAATGGAAATTATTCCTTTGAACAACGGAGTAATTTTAGAATTCGGGATCAGTTCTATTGTGTAAACATCGAAATCGTCCATCTTTCTGGTAGAAAGAAGTTTATAGTCATAATACTCTAAGGCATCGGGGGCAGTAGGACCGACAAAACGATAACTATTCAATTGTATTCTATCATCGTTGAAATTCAAAATATTCCCTACCGGAACGGACGAAACTGACTTAGGAAGGTTCCCGGTCTGTTTTTGCTGTGTGATCACTTCGCGTAAAGAATCATCTTTTGACCAATAGAGTGTTGAGAAAGCTTCTGTGATCAACGCAATGGATGTATCGGTTCGTATCTGCAATCGGTTGAATGCTTTCCCTTCAAATGTTTGAAGAAGCATCATCCAGTTTCTTTTGCTTTCAATTGCCCGTCGAATAATTTCAACCGCCGGATCTTCGTCCGTTACCGTTACACCGGCAAGTTGTATGGTATTCGGATGTAGTTTGAATTCTCGAAATAGGTTGCTGTTCAGTTCAATGCTGATGGAATCGGATTGATAACCAAGATAACTTGCCGCGATTTGGATCGTTCCTTCCGGAAGAGAAATACGGAATTGTCCCGATGTATTGGTCACTGTTCCTTTAGATGTTCCGACAACTCTGATTGATGCAGAAGGAAGCGGCTCTGATGTAGCTGCATCCACAACAAGACCGGAAAGGATGTGTGTTTGGGTGAACGTATATTGAGTAAAAAGAATGATGAGCAGGGAAAAATATTTCATAATCCTTACGGGATATTTAGAAAATAGCTTTTGATTGAGATGCTCCTAATTGATGCAATTGCAAAAGTGTTATAATAAAAAGTATATTAGTTTTAACACCGTTCATCAATGAAAGTATCCCGTTTCAATTCTTCAAATAATAATAGAATTCACAATGGTTTCAATCATCCTCTGCACATACAATAGAGCTGCTCTGCTTCCGAAGGCAATCCGTTCTGTGCTTGAACAGACCCAACAAGAATGGGAACTGGTCATTATTGACGATGGAAGTAACGATAACACATATAACATTGTGATGCAATTCTTACAGACCGATTCAAGGATAATGTACTTTTATCAGTCAAACCGGGGATTGGCGAATGCACGAAACAAAGGTTTGGCAATAGCAACGGGTGAATTCATCTGCTTTGTCGATTCCGATGATGAACTTACTTCAGACCATTTGAAAAAACGAATGCAGTTTATGGAACAGCACCCCTCTGTTGATTTTATCCATGGCGGAATGAAATTGATCGGTCCGAAAGAAAAACAGTACGTTGCCGACATTACTAATCCCGGAAAGAAAATTCATCTCACCAAATGTCATATTGGAGGGACATTTTTCTTTCGGAGGAAAATATTGAAAAAGGTTTCCGGCTTCAGTCCAATTCCCTTCGGCGAGGATTTTGATTTTTATACGAGAGTGGAACGATATTTTACAATCCGTAAGGTGAAATTCCCCACTTATCTCTATCATCTCGATTCGGAGAACCGTTTATGCGATATATTCACCGAAGCTTTAATAAATAAAAAACCCGATATGAAATAGATCCATATCGGGTTTTTTATTTATCAAAGAAAATTATTTCTTCACTTCTTTTCGTACCTGACTTTCCAGTTTGAAATGTTCTTCTGCCGGTACACCGAGCTTTTCCCGTAATGAGGTGAGGAAATCGGATTCATCCGGCGTTACAACACCATCGAGCCATACTGATCGTAAGGCATTAGCATAGGCTTCGCTCTTTGTTGACAGTTCAAGCTCATTGAATCGTTGATCATTCATTTTGATGGCATCTTTCAGGATGATCAATAATGCACGTTCGTCCGGGGTGATCGTACCGTCTTTCCATGCGATATGAAACATCATCTGAATGATCGATTCACCCTGCTTTTGGATCGATGAATCACCGGAATTCTTTTTTGCAGCTTCCGCTTCTTTCTGAAGTATTGCAACTTGCGTCAGCATTTCTGCTCGTGCAATTTCTTTTGCAGATTCGATCTCTTTTTGATGCTTTGACTTCAGCGTTTCAAACTCTTTTTTCAGTACTTCAATTTGTTTATCGCCGGATTTTGCAGCGGATTGTTTTGTTGAGTTCAATTCCTGCTGTAATTGAACGATCTGCTCATTCAGGTTCTTTTCTGTTGCTTCTTTTAACGCTTGCGCTTCCTTTAACTGCATTGTTAATTGAGCAACCTCGCGTTGAAGCTTTGCCTGTGTTGCAGAAAATTCCTGACGGAGTGATTCAAGCCGTACTGCTGAATCATCTTTCACTGCTGGTGCCGGAGCAGGAGCTTTCGGTTCTACTTTTTGTTCTGTTTTTGGAGCCTCGGTTTTTTCAGGCTCCGGCTTTTTCTCTTCCTGGACAACTTCAACAGGTGCGGTCTCAGCATTTTTCTCTTCTTTGTGTTCTTCAGAGACCTTCTCAGCAGCTTTTTTGTTATGATCTTCGGTAAGTTTTTTTACTTTTTCGGTCTCTGCTTTTTTCCGTTCTTCTGCTAACGAAACATTGATGCGATCTTTGTACGCCATAGCATACATGTTGTTCGGCTCAATGACAAGGGCTTTCCCCACTTCTTCAAGGGCTTTCGTCCAATCTGCGGATTTGATATAACGATCCGCAGCTTTGAGCAATTCACCGATCATTTTCTTTTGTGATTCTTTATCTGCTGCTGGTGGCATAATGAACAATCAATAATCATTTTTACTTTTAATG
>CAYPEM010000060.1:0-28518 GCA_964409765.1 uncultured Chitinophagaceae bacterium | reverse complement strand
AACAACTGCAGCTGCGGAAGTGCGTGTTTCACTTCTTTCACGATAAATTCAAAATCTTCTGGCCGGTGAACAAAATCAAGCGGATCAGCTTCAATTATTAACAATGGACCGATATTATAATTTCCGATCCATTCTTCGTAATGTCCATTCAATTGTTCAAGGTAACTGCGAGGGATGCTCTGTTCATATTCCCGTCCTCGAGTTTTTATTTTTGTAAGAAGCGTATCCACCGATGAACGGAGATAGATCATCAGATCGGGCGGTTTCAAATATTCCATCATTACATGAAACAGGGAGACATAATTCTCGTAATCGCGCCTGTCCATCTTTCCAATAAGATTGAGATTATGCGCGAAGATCTCCGCGTCCTCATAGATCGAACGATCCTGAATCACTGATTTGTTCGAATCAACGATCTCTTTATGACTTTTGAACCGGTTGGCGAGAAAATACATCTGCAGATGGAATGACCAGCGGTTCATGTCGCCGTAAAAATCTTTCAAGTACGGATTGTCTTCGACCGATTCGTAATACGGCTTCCAGTTGAAGCGTTCACCGAGCATGCGGGTGAGCGATGATTTTCCAGCGCCGATATTTCCGGCAATGGTAATGAAGTATTTATCTGAATTGTTCATACGAGTGCGAACAAAGTAAGAAAGATTTTCCCCAAAACAAATTGACAAATTTATTATATTATTTTTAGATAGAAATGGAAAAAACCTATGGCAAACGAGATACGATCGGTTACCGTGCATGATTTGAAGAAGATGATGGATGAGAAAACCGATCATCAATTGATCGATTGCCGCGAACCCGATGAATATGAATTCTGTAATATCGGCGGTGAATTGATCCCGATGGGACAGATTCTTCGCAATCTCGAAAAGATCGGTCGGGATAAACCGGTGATCATGCAATGCCGGAGCGGAATACGGAGTGCTCAGGTGATCTCTGCACTCCAATCACAATACGGATTCACGAATTTGTTCAACCTTACCGGGGGAATTCTTGCATGGTCGGAAGAGATCGATCCGAGTATTCCTCAGTATTAAGCAAGACTTTAATAATTTATTTTATTTGAAAAAAATTCGTCATTCCCGAATGTTTTATCGGGAATCCAGAAGTTTAATCTAATACCGTGGATTCCCGCTTTCGCGGGAATGACATTACTCAAGTATTGTTTATAGAAAATTCGTTTAGATTGTGAAATAATTATATATCAAAAGAGTACATTATGGCTAAATCCAAAAAATTCGAAACCAATGCTATCCGCACCCAGGTTCCTCGAACACCGCTGCGCGAACATTCCGTTCCGCTCTATATGACCTCCAGTTTCGTCTTTGATGATGCGGAACAAGCACGTGCGCTCTTTGCGGATGAGATTCCTGGAAATATTTATACGAGGTTTTCCAATCCGAACAACACGGAATTCATCGAAAAAATGTGTCTGCTTGAAGGAGCAGAGGATGGCATTGCGACCGCATCGGGAATGTCTGCAGTCTTTACAAGTATGGCAGCGTTATTAAAGACGGGTGATCACCTGCTGGTGTCCCGATCTGTTTTTGGTTCAACACATCAAATTCTGACGATGATCTTGCCGAAATGGGGAATTACCCATACATACGCCGATATTGATAAGCCGGAACAGTGGGAATCTCTGATTCAAAAAAATACAAAGATGATCTTCATCGAAACACCATCCAATCCCGCACTCGATATTATCGATCTTGAGTGGATCGGTATGCTGGCAAAGAAACATAAAGTATTATTGAATGTCGATAATTGTTTCTGTACGCCGTATCTGCAGCAGCCCATTTCGTTCGGCGCGGATATTGTCATTCACTCTGGAACAAAATTTTTGGATGGACAGGGAAGAGCGATCGGCGGCATCATTGTCGGAAGAAAAGAGCTGATCAAAGATGTTCGATTTTTCGCACGCCACAGCGGACCGTCGCTGTCACCGTTCAATGCCTGGATCCTCTCAAAAAGTTTGGAAACACTTGCAGTAAGAATGGATCGACACTGTGAGAATGCAACAAAACTTGCACACCATCTGGAAAAACATGCAGAAATAGATTTAGTGAAATATCCATTCCTTCCTTCGCATCCGCAGTATCAACTTGCAAAAAAACAAATGAAACAGGGAGGAGGCATCGTCACCTTTGTCGTGAAAGGTGGAATCGAACGGGGAAGAACATTCCTCAATTCACTGCAGATGCTTTCTCTCACGGCGAATCTCGGCGACACGAGAAGCATTGCCACGCATCCTGCATCGACAACTCATTCCAAGTTAAGCGAAGCAGAACGTGCCGCGGTCGGAATTTTGCCGGGACTCATCCGCATCTCCGTTGGGTTAGAACATATTGATGACATCATCACTGATGTTGAACAAGCCTTGGAGAAAAGCAGATGAATTATTATGCGTTGATGTATGATGTGGTTGATGATTATGTTGTTCGACGTGCTCAATACAGGGATGAACATCTGCGATTAGCGAATGAATCGAGCAAACGGGGAGAGTTATTGCTTGGAGGTGCATTCACCGACCCGGCTAATAAAACTCTGTTGGTCTTTCACGTTAACGACAAATCAATCATCGAAGAATTTGTGAGACACGATCCATATGTGATCAACGGATTGGTACAACGGTGGGAGATCCGTCACTGGAATGTTGTGATCGGCAATCAATAGATCGTCATCGTTTTCGCGCAACACATCGAATCACGGAAGCTTTTCCCTTGTGAAATTCCCCTTCATTCAAGACAATTTCTTTTTCTTCAAGCAGCAGCATATCACATCCCGCAAAGAGATTCTCAACATCACCCGCCGTGAAGAGTACTTCTTTCTGCTGCGGTCCTCCTGAACCGAACTGCTTCTGATAACGGATCTGTTCTGTACTGAATGCTTCGAAAATGATTTTTCCGCCGGGTTGAAGTGAAGAAATAAATCGACTGTGGATCTTGTTGCGGTGCTGTGCGGGAAAATGTGCAAAGAACAATCCGAGCAGTTCAAATTTCTGTTGAGGCAGTTGAACCGTAAGTGCATCCGCAACCTCATAGATAATATTCACGTTATGAGTTGCGGCGAGAGCGACCGCTTTGTTCCTTCCTTCCACACTTTGATCGAAGGCAAAAACACTCCAGCCCGAACGAGCGGCGTAGACTGCATTCCGTCCTTCTCCTTCAGCCGGAAGCACAATGCTGCCGGGTTCGATCAACGGCAATTGAGACCTGAAGAATTCGTTCGGCTCAGTTCCGTACACATATCCTTGCTGCGAGTACCGTTCATCCCAAAATGTTTTCATCAATAGATTTTTCCGCTTCGTTTCGCATGATTCTTATTCTGAACGATTTTATTCTCAAACTTGTGTCGTGTGATACTAAAAATAAATCTTTAGAATAATTTAATAAAAAACTTACAGAAGACTAAGTCCATTCTTATAGTAATCTAACGATTGTTTTCTTGCATCACGGTGTGCATGGGATTACCTTTGTAGTAGAAATAAGAGCACAAAATAAAAAGAGGTTTAATATGGGAACATCAAAAATAGTAATGCTTACCGGAGTCTACATGATCCTGGGTATGTATTCGGTCAGTTTTACAGCGGTTGATAAAACCAACAGTTCGATAGCTGAATCCGCTGCAAATGTTATTCAAGCAGAACAGATCGCACGCACCGGCATTTCATTGGCAATGACAAAAATGGGTGGTGTTTACTCTCTTGCAACACGTTCTTATTCAAATCAGACCGCTACATTAATGGGTGGAACAGTCGTTTATTCAGCTTCCCATCTTGGTTTACCGGCTTCACAGTCACAAGTAACATCCACAGGTACTTTCTCAGGTAAAACAGTTACAATTACTGCAGTATTTAGCTATGAAAGAAACCGCTGGAGAATCATTAGAATGTTTAATACACCGGTAGCGTAAAAATCATATTTCACTACCGGCTTGCCCCTAAGGCTATTTCACAGCCAATTTATACTGTTTTCTTGTCAATTTTTTCAGTCTATTCGGCCTATTCAATCTATCGGTTTTGAAAAAAGAACTTCTGTATTTTCAGAATTGAGAATCATTTGTCTGATTTCAAGGGATTTTTCAGGAATTCCTCGGCATACTCTTTGCAGAAATACAAAGCGTATCGCTCACTTATCGATGGAAAATCTCATATGAAAAAAACCTATTATCTTTGGATCCTTGCCCTTCTATTAACAGTAGCTTCGGCTGTCTATCAACGACTGACCGGACCGACATATCCAAAACATTATGTAACACTATTGGACAGCAAAGCAATTTCGGTAACATTGCAACGCGCCCATGGCGGTGAATCAGATCATCCTGTCACCGTGGAAACGAATAATCCAAATATCAGCGGCAGAGTGGAATGGAAACGGTATAATACTGACGATCAAGCAACTTCAATTCCGATGTCCTATGCAAATGGAATATTAACGGCACAATTACCGCACCAACCGCCGGCAGGGAAACTTCACTATACAGTTTTTTTGACCGATGGAAAACAGACGTTCTCTGCATCAACAGTTATTCGATTTCGCGGAGAAGTTCCTGCTGCAGTATTGATCCTGCATATCGCATTTATGTTCACCGGAATGCTTCTCTCTGCTCGAACCGGATTGGAAATGTTTACCAAACAGCCCGCGTATAAGAACTTGACATATCTGACCTTTGCCGTTATCACGATTGGAGGAATGATCTTTGGACCGTTGGTTTTAAATTATGCATTCAATGAATGGTGGACAGGATTTCCGTTCGGGAGCGATATCACGGACAATAAAACCCTGATCGCATTTATTGCGTGGGGCATTGCCTCTGTTGCTGTTTGGAAATCGCCGAATCCAAAACGGTGGATACTTGCAGCAGCGATCGTTACGCTTTTGGTCTTCCTTATTCCGCATAGTTTGTGGGGAACAGAATTGAATTATACCACAATGAAGACGAATTAGTCCGAGTACAAAAATATATTTGTGAAAGTCCTCTCAAATTTTTCATATCTTATGACGCTGTTAAAATAATTACCAAACATCCACATAGTGGTGTGGATGTTTGGTACATATTCTTCTCTGTTTTACTGCACAACTATGGATACTGTTTCTTCGTTAGAAAGTCCTGCTCATGCTTCTGCACGGCTGTATGAAGCATTTGATACTCAAAAACTTCCCGTTATCTTTACCATTCTTTGTTTGATCTCCGTGATAACGAGTGCGGTCACTGAATCGTACAATGCACATCCGTATGCTGTTCTTGCGTTGAATATTCTTTCCTATGTGTTCGGCGGATGGTATGGAATCCAGGAAGCTGTGGAAAGCGCGCGCGAAAAGAAGATCAATGTGGATATGCTGATGATTCTCTCGGCGATCGGAGCCGCAACGGTCAATCAATGGCATGAAGGTGCAACACTGCTGTTTCTTTTTTCGCTCTCCAATGTACTTCAGACATATGCTATGGACCGATCTCGCAATGCCATCAAAGCACTGCTGAAACTTCGGCCGAATGAAGCGACGGTGAGACGAGATGGAAAAGAAGAGCGAGTTCCGATTGCCGAACTTCGCATTGACGATATCATCATCATTATTCCAGGCGAGAATATTGCCGCGGATGGCGTGATCGTCAACGGATCGTCTGCGATCAACCAGGCATCCATCACCGGCGAATCGGTTCCGGTGGATAAAGAAGCAGGCGATGCCGTCTATGCTGCAACGATCAACGGAAGCGGTGTGCTGGAAGTTCGCGTTACCCGTTTAGCGACCGATTCCACATTGTCCCGCATCATTCAAATGGTGGAATCAGCACAGCATCAGCGCGCGCGGACTCAGTATCTTCTTGAAACATTCGAATCGTATTATGCCATCGGTGTTATCTTGTTCACGCTTGGATTAATTTTTATTCCGTGGCTTGTTCTCGGTCATGAGTTCTATGCATCATTCTACACCGCAATGGTGATCCTGGTTGTTGCATCGCCTTGCGCTCTGATCATCTCAACGCCGGCTTCTATTCTCTCTGCAATTGCAAATGGGGCACGGCGCGGAATCCTTTTTAAAGGAGGGGCGTATGTGGAACGAATGGCAGAAGTGAAAGCGATCGCATTTGATAAGACCGGAACGCTCACACAAGGGAGAATGAAAGTAACGGATGTGTATGTTGGAAAACATAACCCGGATAATGTTTCCGAATCATCATTGCTTGCACTTGCCGCTGCGCTGGAAGGCCGTTCAGAGCATCCCATCGCAAAAGCCGTAGTTGCAGAAGCGAATGAACGTAAAGTACAGATCCCAGAAATGACCAACTTTGTTTCTCTGCCGGGACGCGGAGTGCATGCAAAAGCGGAAGGATATCTTACATTCATCGGCGGTTATCGAATGTTCGAAGAACATGGAGAAATTATCCCTTCCGATCTGATGGAAGCAAAAGGACGGTTTGAAAAAGAGGGAAAAACGGTATTGATCATTCACCGCGAACTTGGACGAAGCGGCGACAAGGGAATTCATGAAGATGACGGCGGATGGCTTGGCTGCATTGCCGTTGCGGATGTTGTGCGCGAAGATGCAGTGAAAGCAATTGCAGAATTAAAACGAAATGGAATAGTAGCGACCGTGATGCTCACCGGTGATAATCCGACTGTTGCAGCAAGCATTGCACATCAGACCGGGATCGATGAAGTCTATGCAAATCTTCTTCCCGAACAAAAAGTGGAAGTCTTACGCTCGTTGCAAAAAAAATACGGTGTTGTTGCTATGGTTGGAGACGGCGTGAACGATGCTCCGGCATTAGCGACTGCATCAGTCGGCATTGCAATGGGGGCTGCCGGAACTGATGTTGCGATGGAAACAGCGGATATCGTGCTGATGGGTGAAACATTGATGAATATTTCCTATGCGGTCAATTTAAGCAAACGATCCCGAAAGATCGTCTGGCAGAATATCTTATTCTCACTTTCGGTGATCGTTATTCTTGTCAGTGCAGCGCTTGGTTTTTCGATGCCGCTGCCGTTCGGAGTAGTCGGTCACGAAGGAAGTACGCTTATTGTTGTTGCCAACGGTTTGCGGTTGCTGAGACATCGATAAACGGCGCCGTTGTTCTTGCTCTACGAAAGGAAATTTGTATGCAAATGACCATTCAAGAAGGAAGCAACTATTTTCGAGGGTTGCTGTTATTGGTCCGCAAGGATCAAAAAATAACCGAAGAAGAGATTGCATTGTTGATGCGTGTTGGTAAGTCACTCGGTTTTGCAAAAGATTTTTGTGAAACAGCGCTCTCGGATATTCTGGACAATAAATATATTCTCGACAAGCCGCCGGTTTTTTCACAGGAAGAAATAGCAAAAAAATTCATTACGGACGGGTTGATCATCGCGCAATACGATCACGAAATGCATGTGAGTGAGGAACGATGGCTTCGGCTGATAGCGAATGAGAACAATATTAGCAGAGAGTGGTTCTTTCAGGAAAAAGCCCGCGTTGAACGAGCATTCGAAAAGAATGAACTTGTCTTCAATGATCTTGTTGTGGAATATTTAAAATAAAAGAAGCCATGATCCATGGCTTCTTTTATTTTAACCTCAAAAAAATCTTACGCTGTTGCCAACGACATTTCCTGTAAATCTATTCTGATCGCTTCCAATTCTCCGAGAAGATCTTCTTTTAAGACAGCAACCTTTGCTTCAAAATCAGAATAGAGATTCTTGTAATACTCGATCCCTTCGCTCAGATTCTGCTGGAAGGTGAGGAAATATTTCATCTGCTTATCGGAGATCGGCGCCGGTGTTTCGGCGATCTTTGCTTTCAGATAATCGACATACAGTTTCAGTTCTTTCACAAACAAATTCGGACGCATTTCTTCGTTGCTGATGATATTGATCCTTCCGTAGATATGGTCGACCATTTCTTTCAGCGAGATTATTTTATCGAAATACGCGATGTTCGGTCCGGGACAGATGGAAACACCCGGTCCTTCGACTTTTGTATTCAAATTGTTGACGATCAATGCCGATGTTCCAAGTCCGACACAGATACACGATTTATCGGTGATCGCCTCAAATTCTTCCTTCTTTTGCTCTTCCGTTAATCCTTTTTCGTCCAGCATTTTGATCCGGATGTTCTGGTATTGCCGTGAAGCTCTACAGATCGCCTGTTCGGTGAATTCCGTATTGAGCTGGATATATTTCTTCGGGCACGAACTTCCGGGGCGGCCTTTGTCGATCAGTTCCTGTTTCTCGATATCTTTTGTATTTCCGCGAAGACTGTTGAACGGAACGCCGAGCGGAGAAATATTGCTGAGATACAGATCTTTTTCTTTTGCATCGCATAACAATTGCATGGTGTGAACATCAACATTGGTTGCCTGTGGTACAAGCAGGAACGGCGAGCCCCAGCCGATGGAATCAAGTCCGTAATGCTCAAGTAAAAATTGATGTTCTTCATGGGTACCGACTCCTCCTTGTGCCGTTATTTTGATCGGCAGCGGTGAAGGGGGAACCGGACGATTTTTAGCTTTCAATGCTTCAACAACAATATCGTGCGTTGTCTGGATCAGATCTTGTCTGTGTAACCGGAACTCATCAAGGATCGGTCCCATCAGATATCCGTCGGTAGCAAATGCGTGACCGCCACAGTTCAAACCGGATTCGATGCGGTATTCGGAGACCCACAATCCTTTTTTCGCAAGGAATTTTCCCTGAATGATGGCAGAGCGGTAATCACTTACTTTTAAAATTATTTTCTTTTTGATATCGCCATTTGCATCCGGATAGAAGTCTTCGAATTTTTCAATATAACCATAGAGACGTGGATTCATTCCCGCAGAGAACACGATCGCAGAGCGAAGGTTGCTTTGTGCGTATCCGCGAAGAGCGGCGTGCGCATCATTAAATTCGTTGGAGAGTTTTTCATCGTTCCGGTAATTCTCTTTATCCAGTTTTGTCATGATGTTCACATCAATACTGCCGGGATGGAGATGTTCGTCGATCCACGCTGCAATATCTTCACGGACGGTATTCTTTGCGATGAATTCTTTGAACTGTTTCTTCACTTCGGAAAAATCGGGAAGCATGTCAATGTACTTTTGAACTTCTTCACCTTTTTCATTGAACGACCGTTTCATCTCCGCAAATTTATCGTGAACCATCTTGTCGACAAGATTCAAATAGGCAGTGATACGCTGCGCGCGGTGATCGGTACTGTTCTTTTCGGTGATCGCGTCGTACGGCAGGTCGAGCTTTTTACTGTAAAATTCCCGCATTTTTTCTGCCAGAATATCGTCAACCAGAGACATGACCGAACTGATCCCGTAATGGGCAACTTTCACAGGTGTGTCGATCGTGAACCCGATTCCCATGACCGGAATATGGAACGTATGGTGATTTTTGACTGCTTGCATAAGGTTTCCCCAAGTGTGTATACACTATAAAATAAGATAATTCAGACTGGAACCAAATAGATTTTTTAAGAAGGGGCTGTTTTACTGAAAAAAGAGCGGTTTATGAAAATAATAAAAAACCACGGCGGCAGCCGTGGTTATGAAGAGAACGATTTACACTTCAAAGATATTTACTTCATTAATACGAGTTTCTTTGTCGCCGTGTAGTTTCCAGACTTGATTGTATAAAAATAAATTCCGCTGGAGAGTGAAGCACCGTTAAACCAAACAGTATAATTTCCTGCATCTTTTACTTCATTTACCAATGTTGACACTTCTCGTCCAAGCGCATCAAATACTTTCAACGTTATATTGCCTGCTTGCGGAATTGAAAATGCAATTGTGGTAGCTGGGTTGAACGGATTGGGATAATTTTGCATCAGCGCAAACAACTTCGGAGTCTGCGTAATCATCACTTCAACTTCTTGTGAATATTCAATCTTTCCGTCGCGATCAATTTGTTTTAAGCGGTATGCAACTTTTCCGGTTGCATTTGCATCAACGTAGCTGTATGTTTTTGGTGCGTTGGTCGTTCCGCTTCCTTCTACAAATCCGGCACTAACCCACGCAAGATGTCCTACACCTTGAAGGTGTAGGACATCTGCCGCGCGACGTTCCACTTCAAATCCATAGTTATTCACTTCGGTTGCTGTTTGCCAGTTGAGAATAACGGCATCGTGTCGGACTGCGGCGGTAAAAGAAACGAGTTCAACGGGAAGAGAGGGATCCGGTGCATCAATAAGACCGGGATAATTTGTACCAAGCATAACCCACACTGTTGTAAAATCCCAACCCGCATCGGTAAATGTCGATTGTGTTTGCATGTCGGTTGTCAATGTACCAGTGCCGCCTGCGCTTGAAATATTTCCCGACGTATTGGTATCCCAAAACGAATTTGTGCATGTTCCGCCACCAAATCCTATTAATCCGCCGCCGGAGGAACTTCCTGTAGAGTAGCAATTCGTAACCGTCCCTAAATAGTTTGATCCTGTTAATCCACCAACAGATGCAGATCCGGTAACATTTCCTGTTGCGTAAGAATTTTGGAGAGTGCCACCATTATAATTTTCTCCAGTCAAGCTTCCAACACACTCGGAACCGGTTACATTTACATGCGAATAGGAACCGCGTATTACTCCTGTACTCGAATTAGATCCAACAAGTCCTCCGACATAATTACTACCAGTAACAGTGCCGGATGCAAAGCAATTCTCAATAGTTCCTCCATTGACACCGATCGCACCTCCAGTACAAAGATTTCCGGACATAGTTAAATTAATGACTCCAAGTTTTTTAATCGTTGCTCCGGAATAGACTTGTCCGAAAAGACCGACATAGTTTGTCGATGGTCGGTTCATAAAAAGATCACTAATTGAAAATCCCCCGCCATCATAATTACCGGAAAAGTATGCTATTGGTGTCCAACCAGCACCACTAAACCAACTCGACGTGGCGGATGCATCAATATCAGCTGTTTGAATAAAATGACTGGACCACGAACCGTTCGTTTGTGAAATCCAATAAAGATTTTCGAGCGTTGCAATTTGATAGGGATTGCCGATCGAACCATCACCCAATGCTGGCGGTGTAGCGGTTTGTGATAAAAGAACCATCGGGACAATAATCAGAACAGATAGAAACAACATTATATTTTTCATAACTCTCCTTGCTTGTTGAGTGAATGAAATGAATCCTGCGGAAAAAAAAATGATTGATCGTGAATCGATTATAGCCGGCGTTAATTGGAAGAGAATGGATACCAACGAATGGGAGCGATGTACTATTTCTAGGATGTGATTCCATCGTCATAATTATTGCCATTGGTGGAGGGCAATATTTATGGGGAGCAATTACCGGAATTATTTTAAATAGGTGAAATAAAGTTTTGAATAATTGCTCTAAAGTCAAGCAGTCATGGGGCAAATTAATTTTTTGATCAAGACAAATTTATCCGAAAAGAAAAAATGAAATTTCAATTTCTAGAAACATCTGAAAAACCTCACATCAATGGTATTCTGAAGGGGGAGCGACGAACCTGCCTGCCGTCGGGGAGGAAATCTTGCTTTTCCACTCAAAAATAAAAATGAGAATCTTCCACTTCGTTGCGCTCAGTGTCAGGATGACAATAGACAACAAATTTTCAGATGTGGCATCTATTTAAAACACCAATGCCACGGTTATTTTCCGCGGCATTGGTGTGTACATGGAAATGCACAACAGTTGACCGCCACCTTAAAGATTACGGTCAACTGAGTGAGTTATTTAAACGTATCCTTCGAATCAACAAGCGTTACATTCTTCACATTCAGTTTGAAAGTTGAAACGATCTCATCTTCGTCCAATACGGATTTCAGCAAACCTGCTTTCACCAGATTGGAGTAGGTCATTGGCGAAGGAGTATTTTCTTTTAAACTCTTTGCAAGTTCATCTGCTTCGCTTCTGTCCGTAACGATCGTGACAAACATATTATCAGTCCGCCAATATTTTTTGACCGCTTTGTTCACATCAGCAACGGTCAGTTTCGACAGCAGTTTATCCATCTCTTTGATGTAATCTTTTCGTCCATAGAACTTTGAATCCATCAAATATCCGAGCTGATCGGAAGGGTTGGCAACATACAATTTCATGTAGCTGCGCAGAAAAGTTCTGGTTGCTTCAAAATCCTCTTTCGGCATTCCATTCTTGATCAGCAGATCGACTTCGCGAACTGCCATTCGTAATGAAAAATGTGCATGGCCGATCTTGATATCGGAGAGTTCTTTGTATTGCTGTTTCAATTGTTTTCCGATCTGCACAGGACGGATCCACAGTGCAAAATAATTTGAAGCACGCGGAACGCCTGGAGGAGGAAGCATATATCCTCCGCCGTTGTTGTACCATTCGATGTACGAATAATCGCCGTAATTCATCGAACGGGTTTCACGCAGCTTTTGATATAACTGGCCATAGGATTTGCGATGCTCGCCAAGATAGGAATTGGCAACCATCAATGCTGCAAAATCATCACTGGAACGGGTGATTGCAAGCGGTGTTCCCGTAAAGATCGCGGAACCGAATGCACCGTCCTTCACGATGATCTCAACATCCACACCGTTTGGCATTGCTGCTTTTCCGGGAGAAGTCATTTTTGGTTTTGCTCCCGGAAGCGTGGCAAGATCAGCTTTCAATTGTTTCAAGAATGCATCGGAATATTTTCCGGCAATACCGATGGTAAGATTATGCTTTGTGAACAACACGGCATAATGTTTTTTGATATCGTCAAGCGTAATACCTTTTACGCTTTCGGATTTTCCCTGAACCATGTGCTGATAATTCGTTCCGCGGAAGAGAAGATCTTCCAATGATTTTTTGCTGTATTCCTCATCGGACGAAGCGCGGATCACCTGATCGACATAATTCTGCTGGTTTTTCATCACCCGCTGGAAATCATTTTCCGCGAACGACGGGGTCAGCATCAATCCTTTAACGATCGGATAGAACTGATCGAGAAAATCAATGTGAACTGCGAACGTAAAGGTGGTTACTTCTTTATCAACCTGAGAACTATATCCTGCAGCCCAGGGATAAATTTTATCCTGGATTTCGCTGTAGGTCATTTCTTTTGTTCCGCCCTGTGTGATAAGATTTGCAACTGCGGAAGTGAGTCCTTCTTTTCCTTTGGGATCTGATATGGATCCGTTGCGGAACGCTAATTTGATGACAACTTTGTTGGAGTTCGGTTGTTTCAATTCAACAACATCCTGTGCGAACAGTGTTGCTGCGATCATCATTGTTAGAATGAAAGTTTTCATTATTTCACACCTCCTTCAGCGTCGGCAGAGATCGTGGCGACGGTCAATCCCGATGGAACAAAATATTTTGATGCGACCATTTTCAGATCAGCAACGGTTACGGTATCGTACAATCCATACAATCGGTTCAAAGACTCGGGGTCTCCCGTGAGTGTAACGTATGAACAGATCGAATTGGCAATGGTGGAGGGATTATCGATTCCCATTGCATAACTGTATTTCAATAATGATTTTGTCTTTGTCAGCAGTTGTTCATCAACACCATTCATTTTGATCTCTTCCACTGCTTTCAAGATCTCATCCTTGACGTACTGCATATCCGCTTTGTTGATGAGGGATGCTTGAACGGTGATCAGATTTGGATCGCGTGCATCAGTAGCACCGCCGCCGATGTTGCGGACTTTCTGTTCTTCGATGACCAGTTTTTTGTACAACGCCGATGTCGGTGAGAACAGGATCGTAGTCATAACATCAAGCGCGGGCATATCGATTTGAGAATCCGAAAATGCCGGTCCTTTGTAGTTCAAACTCAGCATTGGGGGAATTCCGCCGTTCTGCAAATGAGTATAACGGGTAGCATCCTGTTGTGGTTCAACAGGAACGACAGAGACATAATTGCCGCGTTTCCACATGCCAAAATATTTATCGGCTAAAGCATTCACCTTATCCGGTGTTACATCGCCGACAACAACGATAGTAGAATATTCCGGACGATAGTATCGATTGAAAAATTCCAATGAGTATTTGTATTGGTTCGGCATATCGATAATATCTTTGATGAAACCCATCGTCGTATGCTTGTACGTATGCTTGTCGAAAGCAGTGTTCATTGTATTTTCATACGACTGCTGATACGGACTGGCGAAGTTTTTGGTGTATTCTCCTTTTACTGCGCCTGCTTCGGTTTTAAAATCATGTTCAGTGTAATTCAAATTCATAAAACGGTCGGATTCGAGATCGAACATCGTTTCCAATTTCGTCGCATCGCCGGTCATATGATAGATGGTGCGGTCGAGCGACGTGTTGGCATTCGCCCCCGCACCAACCGATTTTAAGACGGCGTTATATTTATCGCGAGGATATTTATCGGTTCCGCGGAACATCATATGTTCGAAGAAGTGTGCAAATCCTGTCACTCCTTCTTCAACTTCGTTTCGTGATCCGACACGCACAACGATATAAAATGCAGCCAATCCGGGGCTGTCAAACTGCACTGTAACAACATTGAGTCCGTTCGCCAGTGTTTTTTGATGGATGGGATAGGGAAGGATCCTGTCCGCAGCGGACAGTGTTCCATTCCAGATCACCACAGCCACCAAGAGTGCGACGATGTTCAACAGAGTTTTCATCTTGTCTCTCCTAATGTGATTTTACAATTGTGTATCAATGATATTTTTCGAGTAGAAGTTTACGGAAATTTGGTGCAGAAGCAAGGAATTTTTTCTGAATGAACAATAAGATATAGAGAAATGTTTTTAAAACAATGTGCTAAAGATTAATTCTTAACGATAACCTCGGTTCCCTTTATGATAAACCAGATTGTCCCAATAATCCCGAAAGCAAATGCACAAAGGAAATTAATTTCGGGGGATATCTCCCACAGCCACGCACCGGCAAATGCTGCACAGGCAACAACACTGTCACGAAGCAGATAGTAGAAGCCGAACATTCCCGCTTTTTGATCTTCAGGGCATAGTTCTAATATCAGAGCCTTGCGTGTCGGTTCTCCGAACTCCTTCAGTCCGCGAATGAAAAAAGCGGCCATGAGCATTGGTAATGTGTTTGAGAATAAGAGAATCAGCGGAAAGATTGTAAAAAATATGAATGTTGCTATGATGAACGGCTTCTTCGTTGTTTTATCAGCAAAGTACGCAACGGGGATATAGATGAGAAGTGCGGTGACCATTTCGATCGTTGTGAGAATACCAAATTGTACCGGCGAAATGCGAACGATGGTGATACACCAGATAATGACGAACACATTGGGGATCTGTTCACAGAAGCGAATAAGAATATCGGACATCAATAAATTCTTCAACGGGCGGGACATTTTTTTCCATATCGAAAATGGATTGGGCTGAGCATGTGTACTATGCTGTTTCGGATTGGTGATGAGACGTTGCTGAACAATAAGAGAGAGGCACGCAAGGGCAATTGCGATAGTGAAAGAATACCTGATTCCATCACCTTCGCCGAATTGTTCGATCAATACGCCTCCGATCAACGGTCCAATCATCATAGGAAAACGCCGCGTGATGGAGTTGAGACTAACACCCATTGCTTTTTTATTTGGGGGAACACTTCGCGAAACAAGATCGAGTGTTGCCGGCATTGAAATAGCAGACCACGAAAGAAAAAAGAATGATCCGATAACTACCGCCTGCCAGTACGGAAAAACGATCACCATTCCGTATCCGATGATCGTCATCGCATTGAAGAGCAGAAGCGCACGTTTGTGTCCGACCCGGTCGCTGATGTAACCGCCGAAGAATGAATAGAGTGCATTGACAAAATTATTTGCTCCTGAAAATATTCCAACCGACATCATTCCTCCTCCCAGGAGAAGAAGATAAAGAGGAAGGAACCGTTCCGCGATCCGTTCCCCGGTTCCGACAAGAATTACCATCAACAGCAATACGGCGGTATTTTTTTGAAGAGCCAGAAAATCTGTCAATTTTTTCATCATAGTATAATGTACTATACGATCAAGAATAAATGAAACCTTCGATTGTACATTTATCAAATGGTGACTACCTTGACAATCAATTTCGAAAAAGTTATCATTTAGCATCAAAAACAGACAAAACAGTCTTTTTGAGAGGGGAATTCTTTTCACCAATTAAAAGGAGTTCGTATGGGTTTTTTGAAACAGTGTGCACTCTATACTCTCTTTGTATTCTCTCTCCAACCATTTTTAATTGCACAAGATTTTACCATCCGCGTTGCTAATGCCGGATATGAATCGTCGTTTTCGGCACGCCAGCGGTTGAACACCCAGTATCCTTCATCTGCTTTACTTTCAATCATGAAAAAAGAACTGGCTGATGTACTGAACAATAAACCGGAAAAAATTACGCTCTCGTTTCCTACCGGTCATTCTCTTCCTTCAGTAGTCTCATTGAAACAATTTTCAGTATTTGCTTCCGATGCAAGAACAGTGTTGATGACCGAACGTGGAGAACAGAACATCGATTTTAGAAAACAATGGGTTTCGTACATCGGTTTAGTGGAAGGAAACTCTAGATCGCTTGTTGTTGCGACATTCTCCAGATTTGGAATGGAAATGTTGATCGATCTCGGCACGTCGCGATATTCCATCAAAGCAATGGAAGTAGGAACATCCGCAGAAGCTGCCCAATCATATGTATTGATCAATGACAATGCAGGAAACAGTGAACAGATCCGATGCGGAATCGATGATTCAAAAAATACCGGTTCAAAATCGGAGGCGCTCCGTTCGTACCCAGGGTCGCCGAATGTTTCCGCGGCGCAGAATCTTGTGGAATCGTATCTGTCAAAACAATCCACCATCGGTGAGAGTATGACGGCACGATCATCCGTATTACCTGCAATCTCAACGGATACAATCGATGTCCGGATTGCTCTGGATGCTGATCAATCATTGTATCTTGCAAAAGGAAGTTCTTTCGATTCCACAACGGTACTGATGCTGAATGCATTTTCGCAAGTATCGGCAGTTTATCTGCGTGATCTTTCCGTATCACTCAAAGTTGCATTCTCACGGGTTTGGTCAACGCCGCCGCCGTTCGCTGCGAACGATATTTTTTCATCATTGAAACAATTCCAGACATACTGGATCCTTAATCCGGGAGGGATTGAACGAACAACGACCCATCTTTTCAGTTTGAAATTTCCCGGATCACCCGGAGTTGGAGGATATGCTTATTTAAATTCGCTCTGCGATCCGAAATATGGATATGGAGTGACCGCCGTTGACACGAATTCGAACGGACATATTCTCACCTTTGCTCATGAACTTGGTCATAATTTTGGATCGTATCATACACACAGCTGTCTCTGGCCGAACGGACCGATCGATCATTGTTCGGATATTGAAGGGGGATGCAGTTCTGGTCCGAATGTCGATACCGTCGGAACGATCATGAGCTACTGTTCAACACGCGAAATGAAATTTCATCCCACAACGATTGCGTTGATGAGGAGAGTGGTGGAAACTTCATGGTGTGCGTTGTCTGCATCATCTGTGGCAGTGGCACAATCGGATTCTGCTTTTTTGGATGCGCTTTATACTTCTACAGCAGGATCCGGATGGATCAATAAAACAAATTGGAACTCTGCTTCTGTAAAAGGACGGTACGGAGTTGCCGTTCGTTCGGGACGAGTAGTTTCCATCGATCTCGCGGCAAATAATCTAACCGGTCCGCTGCCGAACGGATTGACCGACCTTACCGCACTTCGCCGTTTAAATTTATCAGGAAGGAACTTTCATCATGAACCTTCAGTATCGCAACGCGATCCGAGCGAGTTCATCAACAATCAAAACGCCGTCAGCGGTCAGATCCCCGTTGGTATCGATCAGCTGAGCGCGCTTGAATTTCTCGATCTGAGCAATAATATTTTTACCGGAACAATTCCATCTTCTATTGGAAATCTGACTCAATTACGTTGGCTGAATCTTTCTGAGAATCCGAATTTGAGCGGAACGATACCACCATCCGTCGGCAATCTTAAAAATCTTGAACTGCTCGATCTGTACCGAACCTACACGATCACCGGAGGAATTCCTAATGAAGTGACAATGCTACCACAGCTGCGCGTGCTGATCATCAGCGACAACAGCCAGCTCGGCGGAACAATTCCACTCCAGATCGGTTCGCTTTCGAAATTGACTTTTCTGAATCTCAGTAGTAATACAATGACCGGATCTATTCCGGCATCGATTACTTCTATTGCAACACTGGAACAACTGCAGCTTCAGAACAATCAACTGAGCGGTTCCATTCCATCCGATATCGGAAATTTTAAGAACCTGAATACACTTGCATTGAACGATAATAAATTGACCGGAACAATTCCGGCATCATTCTCATCGTTAACGAAAATCGGCAGTTTAAATCTCAGCAGAAATACATTGTCCGGATCCATTCCTGCATCCATCGGCGATATGAATCTTCTCGGATTGTATCTTTCGGACAATGCTTTCAGCGGAACGATCCCGATTGCACTCGGTAAATTGAGTTCACTGCTCGAACTTGATATGAGCAGGAATGCACTGACCGGGACAATTCCCGATACACTCCGCAATCTCGGTTCAACAGCACCGGGAGATTTCGGCGGATTGCTCATGTTCAATATCGGCGACAATCAATTGACCGGAACAGTACCATCATGGCTTGCTCAAAAGACGCACCTTTCACAACTTGATCTCGGCGGAAATAATTTTTCTCCCGTAGGAGCCTTTCCTCAGTGGATTCTTGACCTGCCGTCACCGGTGTTATTAAAATTAAGCAATTTGGGTATCACCGGAACAATCCCATTGGCCTTGACAACAAAACTTTCGTTAAGTCAATTGGACCTATCGAACAATCAATTGACCGGTTCTATCCCTTCTGAACTGGGAAATCTTGCATCGCTACGAATGCTGCGGCTTTCCAATAATCAACTGACCGGGCCGATCCCGATCCAATTGTCGAGTATCAATTTTCTGTTAGACTTCCGCGTGGACAACAACCTATTGACCGATACGATTCCTGGATTCTTCATCAAATATCCGTCGCTGCAGTATCTGCACTTGCAGAACAATAAATTTACCGCTGTGCCGAAAAATTTGGTGAACTCGGGGAGCATCAGGGAATTCCTTCTTTCGAACAACGATCTTGAATCGCTTCCGAATATTCCGAACAGCTCCGTTGTCCATACCGATTCTACAAGCCGCGTAGAAGTGGAGAACAACAAAGTGATGTTCGCTGATCTTCTGCCGTACGTGAACGGGAATTTAAAAGGATTAAAATACGCACCGCAGAAACCGTTTGCATCGACGAAGATGTTGTCGATCTCACAAGCGTCACGGGTGACGCTCGCCGTTGATATCGACGGAAACGGAAATGAATTTCAATGGCTTAAAAACGGTGTGCCGGTATTTGGTACCACATCATCCGAATTTTGGATTACATCGCTGTCAACAGCTGATACCGGTCAGTTTGTTGCAAAGGTAACCAACCCTGCGGTACCGCTCCTGACGCTTGAACGAAATCCGTTCATCGTAAAAATTTCAAATTCCAGTCTTCCCGGAGATCTCACCTTGGTTTCTCCTCGATCCAAAACTCAAAATGTCGCGAAACCAGTTCAATTATCATGGAATCATGATCCGAAAGCGTCAAAATACCATATAGAAATTGACAGCGCCGGAACATTCTCATCGATGCTGTATGTGAAAGATACGTCGCTTTCAATGGGACCGATTGTCACGCTGACACTTCCATTGTTGAAGAAAGTAAGTACATATTATTGGCGGGTACAGGCATCAAACGGATTTGGTGTAGGAAACTGGTCGCCGGTGTGGTCATTTACTGCTCCGGGAGGGACGAACAGTATCATCAAGAATGAATCTTCGATCCCGACCGAATATAAGCTCCATCAGAATTATCCTAACCCGTTCAACCCAACGACGGTGATCAGATATCAGGTGCCGGTGCGGGGTTTTGTAATGCTGAAAATATTCGATATGCTCGGACGCGAAGTAACAACGCTGGTGAATGAAGAACGTTCGCCGGGCTATTATGAAATGATCTTCGACGGAAAAAATCTGTCGAGCGGTATTTATTTTTACCGAATGGAATCGGAAAAATTCAGTGCAACGAAGAGGTTGATGCTGTTGAAATAATACTGTTATGATAAGTGTTCATCCGGTTCAAAATGGATGAGCACGTCGGCGATCTCGGGAATATTCTTCATCAATGCATTCTTCAATGCATGTGCAACATCATGGCCTTCCTTCACTGTTATGACGGCACTGACAGTGATGTGAAGATCGACCAGATATTTCATCCCTGATTTTCGGACGTGGCATTTTTCCGTAGCGATTACACCCGGCACATTGTGAGACAATGTGCGAATCACTTTCACCAGATCATCATAGCGATGTTCATCCATGATCTCTCCGAACGCCGGACGAAAGATAAGATAGCTATTATAGAAGATGATTCCTGTTGCAACCAATGCCGCCCAATCATCCGCCGTTTCATATCCTTCACCCATGACCAATGCAACCGAAATTCCGATAAATGCTGCCGCTGAAGTCAATGCATCGCTTCGATGATGCCATGCATCTGCTTTGAGCGAAGAGCTGTTGGTCTGTTTACCGGACCGACTGACGAATCTGAAAAATGATTCTTTGATCAGTATGACCGCGCCGAGAACATACAATGTGTATGCAGCAGGGACTTTGTGCGGAGTAAGGATATGTTCGATACTTTGCACTGCAATAATTACTCCTGAGCCGATCAATAATCCTACAACGATAAATGTGACCAGCGATTCAGCTTTACCGTGACCGTAAGGATGATTCTCATCCGGCGGAAGGGAGGAGTAGCGCAGACCGATCAGAACGACGATGGAAGAGAAGACATCGGATGTCGATTCGATCGCGTCGGCAATGAGCGCATAGGAATTACCGAAATATCCGACGAGTCCTTTAACAAGAGCAAGGACTCCGTTGCCGATGATGCTGAAGATGATCGTTGAAATTGCTTTGGCTGATGACATTGATGTAATGTAAGAGAGATTTTATGAAGGAAGAAGTACTATTTGAAAAATTTCGAAGAAGAAAATAAAAGCAACAATTGGGTTTGAAGGAAAATATCTCTATTTTAAAACAACACGCACCACCAAAGAGTCAACACACTCTCGCCCCAAACGGCAACTTTGTTGCCATCCCCGCTCCAACTGGCACCAATCATATGGATCCGGTTTCCGTAGGAATGACAGCAACTCCCATTCGGGGTCTTTCATTCTAAAAAAATATGGTGACATCATGCAATTATCTGGTTTAAAGTACGGTTCCAAACTCCTCCACTTAGTCGAATTTCCCGTTGCTGAATTTCTGACCGGTTCTGCCACGAACGAGGAACTTCAGGCTATGCTGGATAAATATTCAAAACTCGTCGTGAAGCCGATCTTCAACGGCGGTGTCGGCAAAAAAGGAAAAGCGGGACTGATCAAGATCGTTGATACGGTGATCGACGCGCTCCAGGCAAAACGTGAATTATATTTTGCACAGCACAAATACGGGAACAAAACAATCCGCGCGAACGGCGTTACATTCGAAGCCTTCATTCCGTCCGATCTGGAAGTCTATTTCAGCATCTCCTCGTCATCGGTGAAACGTGAAGCAATTTTTACGATCACTCCCCATGGCGGAGTTGATATTGAATCGCTTCCGGAAAATCAAAAGATCACCGTTCCGATCGAGCCGTTCATCGGATTGAAATCATTTTCGATCACCAACTCCCTCTGCGATCTCGGCTGTCCCGAAGAGTTCATTTCACCGCTGGTGCAGAATCTTCCGAAGCTCTGGACACTCTTCAACGAGTATGGTTTGACGACATTGGAATTGAATCCAATACGGATGTGCAAAGATGGCAAGGGAGGATATATTCCGATCGCGTGTGATATCAAAGCAGGGTTCGATAAAGATAATCCGGCGTGGAAACGGATCGGTCTGCCGGAAACGATCTTCCAGTCCGATGTGACACCGTTCGAATCGGAGATCAATCAATTGCGGACCTATCAGGGTCAATCCGATGTGCTGGAATTGAATCCGAACGGAACGATCATCCCGTTTATGTTCGGCGGCGGTGCAAATTCCGCCGCGACCGAAACGCTCGGCACCTCTGCGATCTTCTCCTCGGACTTTGGAGGAAATCCGCCGTACGAAAAGATGTACGAGATCAGCCGGATCGTCTTCAAATATTGGTACGAAAAAGCGAATGTCCTGCTGATCATCGGCGGGAAAGCGAATAACACCGATATCTATGTAACGTTCAAAGGGATCTTTGATGCACTGCGCGATCACGTTGCCGTTCATGGCAGACGACCGATCTACACCGTCATCGGCAGAGGTGGACCAAATCTTGTGAAAGGATTATTTTACGGAAAAGATATTCTTGACACACTGAAAATGCCGTACAGAGTCTTTGGCTACGACACATCAATGATCTCGACCATTGAATATGCAAAGAAGATCGAGGAGTGGTGGGGGAAGAGCGGCAAAGAAGAATTTGTGAAGAAGATCGGATAAGTTAACGAGCAGTGTCATGCCCGAATGCTCTTATCGGGCATCCATAAAATGCCTGCCCAACGCAAGCGGGGATTCCCGCCAACATCGTGCGGGAATGACAAGATATTTTTCAATCAAAATATTTTAAAATAAAATTCATTGTAGAATTAAAAATTAGACTTGAACAATTATTATGAGACCAATTAAAACAAAACCATTCGATTATTTCGTCGGGGTACAATCCCTGGAAGAACTTGTTAATAAAGATTCGCGCGTTTGCGTTGTGAATATTCTCGGCGGCGAAAGCAGAAAAGTCACGCCGGTTTCGCACGAATACAGCGGAGGTAACATTGTTGCGGGCGTTCAGTACGGAAAGCATGGCGCGCTCGAAACGGCTATCGGGAATATTCCCGTGTATCAAAGTGTCCGCGATGTGATGCATCAAGGACATATCTTCGATATGGGAGTGATCTATCTCCCTCCGTCGGCGGTCAGTCAGGCAGTATCGGAAATGATACAGTTGAACGAGCATTTGAAGCGGATCGTTATTGTCACGGAAAAAGTTTCTCTGCGCGATTCGCGCAACATCCGTTACATCTGCCAGGAAGCAGGAGTTGATGTCATCGGCGCGAACTGTCTCGGCGTTGCAAATATCTGGGATCACGTACGTGTCGGCGGTGCATTGGGTGGAGATCATCCGGAAGAAAGTCTGGTGAAAGGTTCCGTTGCAATCCACTCGAACTCCGGAAATTTTACCACAACGATAGCAGAATATCTCAAGACAAAAGGATTCGGTATCACCACCGCCGTCTCGTCGGGAAAAGATGTCATTATCCATTTTGCCCTGCCGGAATTCCTCTTCGCTGCACAGAACGACTCACGCACCAAAGCGATCGTCCTCTATGTTGAACCGGGCGGATATTATGAGAAAATGGCGCTGGAGATGATCAATGACCGGAAATTCGGATTCAATAAACCGATCATCGTCTGTGTTACCGGGCGATGGAAAAAAGATATCACCCGCGCAGTCGGTCACGCCGGCGCACTTTCCGGCAGCGGCGACGATGCATTGAGCAAAGAGAAATGGTTCGATGAATATTTTGGCGTCGACGTCTTCGATCCAAAGAATCCGAAGGTATCGAAAAAAGGGGTCCGCGTTTCATCCATCCAGAATATTCCCGATGCAGTAAAATATGTGTATGAAAAGATCGATGAGCCGACCGATTTCAAACCATACGGCGATCTTTCCCTGAAACCATGGCTTGGCGATACTCTCATTCAAGTTCCCGTTGAACTGGATATTCCGATCGTGAAGGCACTTCCGCCGTATGATAAACAGATCCATGAGATCAACAAACAGGTCGGTGCTCATTATCTCCGCCAGAATATGAGGAACAAGAGCGGTGCATCAAAGATGGATCCGAAAACTCAGGTGTCGGAACTTCATGGACGATCGGTGCTCGAACTTTCGCAGCATACGATGGAAGAGAATATCTACTTCTCGCTCGGGAAAGTAATGCCGGAGGCGGCCGATATTCCCACGATCAATCTTATTCTGAATCTTTTCCTGAAGATGAATGAAGCCCGGATGGATTGGGTCGATATCGGGAAGAATAACGGAGCATCGCCGAATGCATACATCGCATCGCAGATCGCATTGATCGGGAATAAGGAATTGCTGGCAAAGACAAAAAAAAGCGTTCAGTCGATCATCGATCTCATCCGCGAATTTGGCATCAACGAACGGACGAAGGAATTCACACAAGACGTTGACGACTATATCATGAAAACGATGCTCACGAACGAACCGCAGATCAAAAGCGAAGTGAGCGACATGCTGATGAAAGAGATCAAGAAAAGTAAAAAGGAATGTATCGCAGTAAAAGTCTGTCAGCATATTCTGAAACTCGCAGAAAAATCCCAACTGGAAATAAAGGATACGTACGAATTCCTCCTCGGCTCCATCGCAACATGCATCTTCTGGACTCCGATGTTGGAAAAACGGATCTCCCGCGAAGTAGTGGAAGATTCGATGACGTACTTCTATGTTATCTCGCGCATCGTTGCCTATTCCGTCATTGACAGAGCGAACAATACATTCTGGAAACACTTGATCGATACGAAGATCTCGAACATCAACGCATCGTTCACTGAGAATGCATTTAAGATATTATTCAACCGCAAGCCGACCGATGCCGATCTGTACGAGTTCAAAACATTGATCGGGATGACGATCACCAACGGACCGGGAACGATCTCTGCCAAAGGGGCGAAGGAATCGGTCTCTGCGCGGAATCATATCTCCATGTCGTTCGTCGGATTTTTGGCGAATACCGGCTTTGCTCATGGGGGCAACGGATTTGAAGCGGTGAAATTCCTGCTTGATAATTTCAAAGGAACATCCTTGACCGATCCGGGAGAAAAGAAACATACCGTTGATCTTGATGCGATCGCGCTGAACGTGGTGAAGAAATATGCTAAAGACAAACAGGAAGCGAAAGAGCTCGGAAATCTTGATTACGCGAAAATTCCATGCGTGAATCATCCGGTCTTCAAAGGGAATGAGATCAATATCGATCCGAGGGAAAAATTCGTCCAGACGGAATTCGAGAAAAAGAACATCTATAATATTTTCCTCGATTTCTATCACAAGCTGGTGCTGAGTCTATTTGACGAAGGGGTGACAAAGAATGTCTTTTGCGTGAACATCGATGCAGTGCTTGCGGTGATCTCACTGAAACTGGTGTGGAAAGAGATCCAGGATAAATCGTTCTCCGAAAAACAGGTGCAGGATCTAGTCTTTACGATGTTCCTTTTCGGACGTGCAATCGGCTGCGCAGCGGAAATTGCCGATCACAAAGATCGCGGAACCGATATGGACTGCAGAACACCGCAGAAGGAATTGAGTTTTGTACTGTAATTACTGACCCCACCCGAGGCCCCCTTACAGGAGAGGGAATATAAATTTCTCTCTTGTAAGGGGGAGATTAAGAGGGGATAAAAATAATCTGAATTTTTTATTTTAAACCTTCGGCACTTCATCGATCGACATGAAGATCTTTTTCCCTTTTGCTTTTCCGGTCGCCACCATCTCATCGGCACCGGAGGAGGGACCGCCGATCCGTAATACCGCGTCACAATGACTTATCAATTGAACGGCAACGGGATGAAAGATCTCGTTGAACGGTGCGTCACCGATCCGTTTTGATCCCGCTGCTTCGATCAATGGAAGCGCGAACCATTCCCCCAATACCGGCAAATGTCCCATGCGGTAAATTATTAAAGCAGTATCGGTCATGGCTTTCACGTTCGCTGCGATCTTTTTCGGATCGTCGTTCGTTCCCGATCTGTACGGTCCCGCAACCAAAATCATGAGTGATCCGTTATTGTTCATTGAAAACTCCCTATGAGGTTCAAAAAAATTGTCATTCCCGAATGTTGTTATCGGGAATCCATATTATTTAAAAAACAGAGATTATGCTCTTTGCTTGATCAATACTTCTGCAAGTGTGACGATCTCTTTTTTTATGGCTTGATTCACCGGAGCATATTCTTCAATCATTGACAGCAATGCAATCGCAGATTCAGGTGACCGTTCATAGCCCTGAATGACCGATGGCAGCCGTTTCGCCAAATCCGGAAATCTCTTTTCATATCTCCGTTCATGCTGAAAATGATCCTTGTGATCCGGTTGTTCATGGTCAAAGTATGATGAGCAGGAAACGATCATATCAACGGCATAACTTTGTATGAACCGTGTCCCCGATAATTTTTCTCCACGAGCATAACGGCAGAGACCGACATAGATGCAGGTAAGCGCTTCGCCGACCGCCCATTCAAGATTCTCAGGAACGAACGGTTCGGATTGTTTCTTTGGAACACACAACGATTCGTCAAAATCATTTTCTTTCCAGATGATCCTGCCAGGAGAAAAGACCGCACTTGCCATCTCCTCTTCTTCAAAAACGGCGAACTCGCAGTAGATGCCGTCGCTGAACAATACTTTGTGTCCATCCTTTGTGTTTTGAAAATGGTACGCGAGCGGTGTAATGGAACTGAGCCACGAAAGATCATGAATGAGATGCTGTTTCATTCCCTTCTTTGCGATCACGAAAAAATCGAGATCGGAATATTCGTCAAGCCTGCCGAGCTCTCTTCCAACGGAACCAAGTCCGAGCAATGCACGCGCCCTGCCGGAAGATCGTAATGACGAAGCGATATCATTGAGCCGCAGCAGTAAAAGAGATGGTGCTATCATTGGTGCAAGATGTTGTTGAAGGGATAATGAATTATCGTTCCGCAATGACCAGCATTTCAAAATCATCGGTTGTCAGCGTGTCGGTCCGGCTGAATGCGCCGAGTGTTGCTCCTGCAATATCGATGGTCGTGAATCCGAGTGAACGGAGCAGCCATGTTATTTCCGACGGAACGTAGTACCGTTCGTTGCACGCAAGTTCTATTTCTTCTCCGAGATCATTTGTTGCAGTCGTTATATTCTTGTCGCGGAAGGTCATCAGATCGAACGTATTGTTCTCGTATGCCGCGTTCCCATCCTGATGGACTGAAGCAAGAAAATCCTTGACTGAATGGAACAGAGGAAAGAGACCGTTAAGCGTGGTGAAAATCAGTTTTCCTTGCGGTTTGAGACTCTGCGCCGCACTGCGGAGGATCGCAAAATTCATCTCATCGGTCTCCATCAATGGAAAACTCCCTTCGCACAACATGATCGCCAGATCGAACTCGTTCCGGAACGGAAGATCGCGCGCATCATGCCGCTGAAAATCGATACGAACGTTCGCCAATATTGCTTTTTCCTTTGCACGGGCAAGCATGGATTCTGACAGATCGATGCCGGTAACAGAATATCCCCGCTTTGCCAACTCAATGGAATGCCGTCCTGTTCCGCAGCCGATATCGAGGATCCGGAAATTTCTGTTGCTGCCGATCTCGTGTTCGATGAAGTCGCATTCACCAAGCGTTCCCTGCGTGAAGACTTCGCTGTCATATTTTTTTCCATAGTTCTCAAAGAGCGATTCATACCATTGTTTCATACTGAGTCTCGATTCATTTCATTGGTTCGATAGACTGACGACAAGGAATATTATTCCGGACAGATCGTACATTCACCGTACTGTACCGCATGCAACGCATTCCGTACGATGAACGCAGATCGTGGTTCCGCAGCCGGAGCATCGCCACCGTTCGTGTTCGTTTCGTAAAAATTCTCTGATTCCGTTCCGCTCGATCGAACGGAGATTTTCGATCAAGCTCAAACTGTATTTTGTACGGTATCGTTTATCCAGCTGCCGAACTCTTCGGCAGGGAAATTTTTCACAGGAAAAACAATATTGCCCGCCGGATTTTTTCAATTCCGCACAATGTTTAATGCTGCATTGTTCGCAGTGATTCGCTTTGGTGCCGGTTGTGCTGTTGCAACCGGAACATGTATTCGTGTTTCGGAGATAGGCGAGACATGTTCCGCAGTTGATACCGCACGGGGCAATGTGCATTCGTTTGAAGTTAGGAAGTCGGTGGACGAAAGTCATTCTAGTTCCTTATCAATAGATCATCCGACCATCCGGAGGGATGATCTCTGCATAGAGGTGTGCTGTGGTCTCGTCGATGATCTTTGTCTTCACCGAAAAACCGTTCACCTTGTTAAAGGCAAAGATCTGTTCCAGCAGGGATTCTTTGAAGAAGACTGACCGCTCGTTCCAGATCCTCCCCGATACGGTGATGATGGTTTCGATCTCGGAGCGGGTGTAGCTTTTGATCAGTCCAAGTCGTTTCAATTCCGGAAGCGTCGTATCCGAAAACTGCAGCGCCACCCGTTTTTCTTCAGCCGTGGAAGAGTTGGCGACCGAGTCGATCGTTCTTCCCCAGAGAGCAGGATTATTCAGCAATTCTTCATCATGTTTATGGATGAAATAATAGGTGATGCCGATGCATACTGCTGCAAAGGAAACGGCGATGATATTTTTCTGTGCGGCGGTCATTGTGGTGTACTTGGACTCCACATATTGCTGAAATGTTCCC
>CAYPEM010000059.1:20187-28531 GCA_964409765.1 uncultured Chitinophagaceae bacterium | reverse complement strand
GATTGAACCGGTGACCTCGTCCTTACCAAGGACGTGCTCTACCAACTGAGCTACGCAAGCAGATTTTGCGCTGTGGGTAGGGAAGGATTCGAACCTCCGAAGCCCGAGGGCGACAGATTTACAGTCTGTTGCGTTTAACCACTTCGCTACCTACCCTAAACTATGCTTTGGAGCTGGCAAGGGGATTTGAACCCCTGACCTGCTGATTACAAATCAGCTGCTCTACCAACTGAGCTACGCCAGCACATGATATTTCAAAGATCTAAAAATTCAGTAAAATTCAAATAAATTGATTTTCGCTGAGAATGCATTGTGGTGGAGTTAACAAATATATACTTTTTTCCTACAAAGTCAACTGATTTAGCGTTAAAATTTGCTAACCTGAGAATTGTGCATTAAACTGATTTCGCGGGCCTTTTGGTGGTATAAATTTGCCAATGAATCTTTTCCGAATGATTTCTCGTACACTTCACGCCTTATCAATCCATCAATTGTTAATTTTTTGATCTGTGTAGAATAAACATCTGATCCTAAAAAATTTCTGAATTGAATTTTTGGGTATTCTAAGGCACTATATATTGTATCCTTCGCTAAGCGAAATAATACACCTTCAGGGATTCTATTATAGCCGATTGTATACTGCGGTTCTATTTCTGGAGTCACGTAAAACGAAACAGAGTCATTTTTTTCAATAAAACTTTTTAATAAAAAAGTATATCGACCTTCGATGGTAGAAAAATCATACGGGAGTTCGTGTTCAAATTTATATAATTCTTTTTGAAACAATTCAATCTCTTGTATTGATTTATTCATTACAGTTGGATACATTTTTTCTAGTTGCACGAGGTACCATGAACGGCGGAATAGTTCTTTATCTAAAACAACAACATCGGGGCGAATGTTTTTGATATGTTGTAAATAATATGATGCAGAGACAAAATAATCCCATTGATACGATAGGACGATAGAATTTTTCGGAAGATTAAGAAGAATATTACTGGAATAATCCTCAACAAGGTAATTGTTTTTTTGATCAACCTTTTTGTAAGCAGTATAATACTGCACGCCAACTAATCCAATAAGTAAAGCTAAGCCGATGATGCTTCCTGTTGTTCCTTTAATATTTTCAACAATTTTTTGTACTGCAACGCCGACAAGTATTGCGAATGAAATAAATGCTAGCAGGAAGTATGAATCGATGTCATGAATATCATAATTAATGGCATACAATACGCAAGAAACGAACAACAATACTGAAAATACGAATACTCTTCGGCTTGAGAAAAGCAAAACAAAAAAACCAACACTCGCTACAATCAAAATTACGAAAAAAAACTCGTTAGAAAGGTTTTCAAAAAAATAGTTCAATTGCTTTTTTGCTGCATTACTCGATGTGAACATCCACACACGAAACTGTTTACCTGTAAAGTGCCACCAAAATTTCTCAAGCGTTTGTGGATTTCCCCAATTCATTAGGGGGTATTGCGAAGCTCGAATTGGTAAGTAGAAATAGACCGATAATCCAACAAAAAAGGGTGAAATCAGATATGTGATCTTTTTGAAAGTGTTTTTATGGAATCCATATTCAGCAAAGAACCAAAACAGTAGCCCGGGCGCAAGTAGTATTGTTGTAAGATGATTTGTAAATGATAAGCCCACTAAAAAAGCAAATAGAGTCCAAACTTTTTTGTCATTTGTGTTGATTGATTTAGCAAAGACAAATAACACCAGGGTAATTAACAAGAGGTGCAAAGAATAAACTTCGATAGCAACAGCCTGCGTCCAAAAGGTTTTTGAGAACGCTAATACTAGAACAGAGAAAGATGATGCAATTAATGTATTATTATTTTCCTTCTTACAATATTTAAATAGTTCAATACTAAAGAAGAAAAATACAACGGCGGCAAGTGAAGTCAATAAAGCAGAATAAATATTCAGTCGAACTATAACTTCGTCTGCAATCGGAATCATTGAAAACACTTTGGAGCTTATCGTAAATAAGGGATATCCTGTTGGATGAGCTATTCCAAGAGTCAAAGCAACAGTGGACAATTCTCCGCTATCAATAAAGCCAACTGTAGGAGCAAGCGTTCCTAAGTAGCAAGAGAAAATAATCAACCAAAGGCCGCATCCGATTATGTAAGTCTTATTTTTTTGTACGATTTCTTTCAAGGGGTCTCAAATAAATTTGCCGCAATTTTCACGAATAAAATACAAAAATATTCATGAAAGTTGCGGCAATTAATTAGTGTGCAGCAAATTTTAATGTTTACATATTAAAATAATAACTCATCTTGATTAAAAAAATATTGTCAACTTTAGCACTGAGCAACCGGTCGAACGAGCGGCTAAATTCCAAAGCCCCAATCGTCTCATCATGGGACCGGTTCTGTGTCCACACAAAATAGATTGCTGAACCCGGTAAATATTCCCAGCGTAGAACAGCGTTTCCACGCAGCGATTTATAGTTAAAATCAGGGTCATTAAATTTCTTTGGGGTTATGTTTCCCGCTTTACCATCACTGTCAACTTCATATTCGTTATTTCCGTTATCGTATGAAATTGTCGAGATACTCGTACCAAATTCTAAATAATCATCAGATTTTGGTTTGGATAATACTTTAAAATTATAATAATCACCTGAAGAAATAAGCGGTTGAACATACAATTGTAACGAAAGATTTGGTGTAAATGTCCAATTTAACCGGATATTAGCAGAAGCTTCTTGATAGTGAAGTTTCGCAAAAACATATTGCCTGCCAAATGTAGGAACAGCATTCACATCATCGAACACATCAATATATGCTAAGGCTTGAGTTTCATTGGAGTATTGAGGTCCAAAAGAGAATGTAACATTCTGTACCGGTCTATATTGAAACCACAAACCAAAATTTCTATAATCTGTTTGATCAGAAAAATATGAATTACCATTCGCTTCAACAATAAATGCTTTGCTGTAATCAGAACTTACATTTAGGTTTATTTCATAACCCGATTTATTAATTGTAAGTGGTCCACCTCGCGTGCGTCTATTATTTACAGTCTCATTTGGATTCATTGCTAAATTCCAATTAATCGTATAATAGTTCATAAATTGAACAAAGCCAAAATGCACTAACACACGATGTACTAAATTCCCTTCGTAATCATAACTCTGTCCTATTCCTCCTCCTAATTCTTTTCTTCTGAACAATCCATCGGGCTCAGTCCAATTATATCCGGCACCAATATGCATATTGATAACATCAGCCCGCGATTGAAAACCAAGGTCGTTTACTTCATAATTTGGATCGATGAAACCAAATGATGAATTAAAGAAAAAACTTCCTTTCTGTTTTATGAGATAGAACCTTCCAGCATAGCCTAACAACGAAGTAGCATTCGAATCAACTTCAACATGTGAAGCGTCTGGTCTCTGAAAATAGTGTTGTGAATTTGCTTGAATATTTGTGATGCGGTTCTTTGTCCCTTCAACTCGAGATAAATTTCCGTATCCTGTTATTACCCAGGTTTTACTGCTGTCAAGAAAAGTCCATCCATCCATCCCTACGAACGAACCATTGTTGTTCAGTCCATCCATTAAGACTTGATCAGAGAACTGACGTTGAGTAAACGTTCCTAAAATTCCAAGACCTTGTTTTCCGTCATTGAAGTCTCTCTGAACTCTTCCTACTCCATAGTATGTTAACGGTTCAACCTCGGCTTCCGATTGAATATTTCCGGTTTTAAATTCTGCAAATTCACGTGAGGTAACAGCATGTATTGTTCCCACATTCCATCCGTCTCCGATTTTCCCTGTAATTTTTCCTGCACCCAGAATTCCAGTCGCAAAAGGCATATCCATAAAATCTGTATTACCTAATGTATCATTTCCATGTGGCGAGCGACCGATACGTCTGCTATAAAATGGAGTCGTATACGGGAAATTAAAATTCCAAAAATTCCTTCCTCCTCCCTGACCATAATTTGTGAAAATATTCGCGCCTTCCACAAAAAACGGACGTTTCTCACTGAAGAATGATTCGACATCGGAAAGATTAACTACTGCGGGATCAACTTCAACTTGTCCAAAATCAGGATTAACAGTTGCATTTAATATAAGATTGCTGCTTAATCCATATCGAAGATCTGCACCAATTTCCTGATCGTACCGAGAACCATTATTGAAAGGATTGCCGGGCGCGGGATGAGTGTACTCTGCTTTAGATGTTGCAAAAGGGAGTATCTCCAAAGCATTGGCAGGCTTGATTCCGTCGATCCCAACCAATTCAGGAAATCGTGAAACATATCCGCTTTCCATTCTTGGAGTATAGACGAGATAATCAATTTCATTCTTTCGGCCAATATCGCGTCGAAAGTTGATACCCCACACTTGTTGTTCTTTGTCTTGAAAACGAAGTTGTGAAAATGGAATCCGTATTTCTGTTGTCCATCCCGTTTCATCAATCGAAGATTTTCCTTCCCATACTCCATCCCAATCAGAATCATCCCAATCGTCATTATACATCACACCATCAGCAAGTGTGCCGGAAGGTCCAACAACAAAATAATTTCCTGAACGTTTATCTCGATATGGATCAAGAAAAACACCGAACCAATCCGCTGTGTTTAAATTATCACGCCGATCGAGAAGTGCAATGATTGAATCCGGAGAAGAATCATGCATTCGCGCCGCAACATAGATAGCGTCATTATCATACGCAACCCACACTTCAGTTTTTTCACTGGCATGCGATCCTTGATCCGGCTCTTTTTGTTTGAATTCCGAAAATGATTGTGAAGAACTCCAGATCTTTTCGTCTAATTTCCCATCAACGATTATTTTATCAGTGAGCTTAAGCGCCTGAATCTGCTGTTCAGCATTACTGAACGTGCTGAAAACAATCAAACAAATAATCAAACGGTACATCACTTTCATTCGTCCTCCGTATAATTCAAAAGCGGCAATAGGTAAGATCGCTACGCCGCTTTTGGACATTTGTTGCATGATGATTGTAAACTATTTCTTTTTAATATCGATATAACCATTCACCGTTTCTAGCGTAATAGTTTCTCCACCGCCATTAATCACATACCGTGCACGTATCTCTTCGCCATCCTCATCTTTTTCATACGATTCAGCTTTGAAATCAGATCGGACTTCATATTTCGATTTCCGTGAAGATGAACCCCAGTTGTCACGCAAGCGAATCGTTGCTTCGATGGTTGCCTTTGCGTTTTCCGGAATGAAAAGCCGGACATCACCACCAGCAGTTTTCAGTTTGCTGTTTCCTTTTCCGCTGGGTATCAATTCTGCAACAACATTTCCACCCGCCGTGCTTGCCTCAATTGAACCGGTAATATTCTTTAGATCGATATCACCACCGGCAGTTTTTGCTTCAACAGTTCCTGAAGCACCTTTTAAATTAAGATCTCCGCCGGCTGTTCTTAGATATACACTTCCACTCACTTTTCCGACACGAACATCTCCGCCAGCTGTCGAAAGTGATGCGTCCCCTCCAATATCACCAACCTCAATATCACCGCCGGATGTTCGGGCATCAAGCTTCTTCGCAACTTTGTCGATTCGAATATCTCCGCCGGATGTGCTTACTGTTGCTTCACCGTTCACATTGGCAAGTGTCATATTTCCACCCGACGTACGAAGATCTGCTTTCCCGTCGATGTCTCCGGTTCGCACATCGCCTCCGGATGTTGACATGTTGACCATACCTTTAACTTTTTCGATGGTGATATTTCCACCGGAAGTCGATCCCTTTACATCGCCGGTAATATTTCCTTGCAGTTCAATATCTCCTCCGGATGTGCGTAAATCAAGTTTTGTTTGAGATGGCACTGTAATCAAAAATCTTCCATCGCTATGATCTCCCCATTTCGGTCTATACGACACTCTCACTTCATCTCCGGATTGAGTCATCTTAACATACTCCATATCCTCTTCATCAATTCCATCAACAACTATATTGATCTCATTTTTCTCAGAAGATTTTATGAGTATTTCGCAGCCGCTGACGGATACTTCAAGCGAGCTTCCTTTTCCAACCGTAAATGTTTGTTCTTTCCGAGATTGCAATCCTGATGATGGTGAAGGTGTAACCATCCCTGCATGAGAACCAGTTTGCCGTGGTGGTTTTGGTGATTTTGCAACTCCCTGATCACTTGCAAACGACAATGCATAGGTAAACACCATCAACACCATGAACACTTGTATATGTTTCGTTTTCATTGATATATCTCCTTTACTAGATTGACCGCTCGACTGCGGATATAGTTATTTTGTTCTTTTTCAATATGTTGTTTCAATGCATTAATTGTCACATCATCGAATTTTGTACCATCCATTTTTGCCATTTCAAGTGCATTGATCGCTGAGACACGAATTCCTGAATTTTCATCCTTTGAGATGACGTGTAACAATGCGTCGCGAATATCTGCGTCAAAAAGATATTGCTGTAAAACTCTCAATGCTTCACTTCTCACGCCGGGATTCTCATCTGTTTTAAGAGATTTTATCAACACCATTTTGATCGAGGGATCGCTGAGTTTTCTATTGACCGATTGATTTCTGAAAGCATTGACCGATGATAATCGAACACCAGCGTTAGACTCATTCAATAAAGCATATGTAAGTATTTTTTGAATTTGGGGATCATCAATCTTTCCTTTAAGATGCATCGGTGCAATGGCATCGAATTCAAATTCTATTTCACCATCATTTGCATCATTGTCAATGAACCGTACATTTGAAATGGATGTTTGAGGCTCTGAATCGGTTGTATTTGATACCGGCTGAAAAATAAAATCATTTCTATCTGACAACAAAGATGATGAATAATACCCGATCACCAAACCAACCATCAATATTACTGCACCGCCAAATGCAATGTTTGGATGTAGGAATTCCGTCGCCACAGTAATAACTTGGTGAATCAATGATTTTCTATTTCGCTCTTTGCGTAATGCTTCGCGCAATTGTCCGCGCACATCATTCAGCAGATCGTCCGATGTCTTTGACGAAGTATTCTGCGAAATAAATGACCTCAATTTTTTCAGCTTATGATACTCTTTGTTTAGATCGGGATGTTTCTTGAGATATGCTTCCAGTCTCACCTGATCTTCACTGTTCAGTTCTCCATAGATGGAAAGCTGCATCAATTCTTTGTATTCTTCTTTTTTCATAATTGTTAATCGTATAAATCCTGTAATCGTATTCTCATTTTTTGAGTCGCTTCAAACAGATATTTTTTCACCGTTCCCTCGGCACAATCCATCATCACTGCAATATCTTTTAATTTATAATCTTGATAATGCCTTAAGGTGAATACCAATTTTTGTTTTGGAGATAAATCGTGAAGCGCATCTTCAATTCTGCTTGATATTTCATTTCCAAATGTTTGAGCATCTGTTTGATCATCACTGACTGCATATGCAACAGTGGTTTCATCATCTGTGTCATCATCCAGCGATACGTGAGAGATTCGATTTTTCTTTTCCCGATGTGTTAAACAGACATTGGTTGCAATTCTGAATATCCACGTCGAAAACTCACTCTGATGCTGAAACTTTGAAAGCCCCTTAAACACACGAATGAATGTTTCTTGATAGATATCCTTTGCATCATCAGCACTGCGAGTATAACGGGAAGCAATATTGAGAACATCTTTGTCGTATCGAAAGATGAGCTGCTCAAATGCTGAATAATTCCCTGCCTTGGATTGCTCTATAAGTTCCGTATCCGTATGCGCCATATGACTGCGTTTATGTATTAGACCTATAATACCGGTAAAAGGTTGTGGTGCAATTGATTGCTTTTGCTACAATGCATATATTATTCAAATAATGATGGATTTACGATGAAAATATTACTCGGTTGCATGTTGTTTTTGCCAATGGTGTCGCTTGGACAATTAAGGGAATTTAACTTCTATATTGAGAAAAAGGATTCAAACGTAACACTTCAACTCACTTCATTGGAGACATTTCCCTGTTTGGGATACTCGATCAAAACGTTGGAAATGTGGGATCATGATACATTAGTGGTTGAAATTCGAGGATTCATTAAACCAAGGGAATGTTTTTCTACTGTTGACGTAGCACGAAAAATTCGACCGATTTTAGGAATTAGGTCAAATCAATTCGCCGTAAAGCTTCGATGGAAAGAAAAAAGTGATCTGTGGTTTTTTGATATTTCCTCCGAAACTTTGAAAGTAAAAGAACTCAATCGTTCATTTACTTCATGGTTCAGAGACTAAATTTATAACGCAATCAAGTTTTTTCTTTTTTCCTTCAACCAGCAAAAAGCAAATAACATCACCGGAAAAGAGCTTACAATAATAAATGGAAC
>CAYPEM010000059.1:2036-20087 GCA_964409765.1 uncultured Chitinophagaceae bacterium | reverse complement strand
GCGATTTTAATTTGATTGGCGAGAAGCATAATTCCTCCTCCGCAAAGAGTTAAAAATGCTCTGTTCAGAATATAAATGTTACGGTCGATGTAGAATATTTTAACTTCACGGCGTGATTTTTTCGATCAACAGAAATATTGTCGATTTCGATATTCCTGTTGATCTCAACAAATATTATTCTATTAGTTTTTACGAACCGCCGGATTACTCGCTTCAATCTCCAGAACGCGTCTCTTAGGAAATTTCTTTTGTTCCTGTAATTGAAATTGGACATCAAAAACAACTTCGGAAGCACGTTTTCTACCGTTATAAGTTTCGGGAATCCATTTTATTTTTCGCAATGTGGATTTAACTGAGCTGCTGAAAATTCCATATCCGCCAAAATCAATTGCAGTTACGGTACCAAGAGAATCTATTTCAACACTGACCCGTGCAATATCTTCAACGCCCGCACGACGAGCTATTTCAGGATAGACAATAAGACTCTTCAGTGAATCCCATCCAATTTCAGGTTTAGCTTCTACCAACGCATCTTGTGAAAATGCAAATGAGACTACCATTAGAATAGAAATGCATAGCGATTTCATAATTGCTCCTTATAAGTGTTTATATGTAATTTCTCTGAATTCCGACAGAGAATCAAGCCCTATAGTCAATCTTTTATTATCACTTAAATGAAACTACTCGTTTTTCGGTTGAACTTTGAATTGCTGCTTCAATAACTCGAATGGTATTCAATCCATCAATAGGTTTAACTATAAGATCATCTTTTCCTCTGATTGCATTGTAAATATTCTCATAGTACGCCTGATAATTACCCCTTTCAGTCTCAACTTTTCCAGTCCAATGTTTTCCATCGATCTGCGTGTTCAAAATTCCCCACCATTGTTCAGGATCTTTTCCCCAATCATTTCCATTGGGAATCATTCCCTGCTTCAACGCTTCTTCCTGAGGGTCAATCCCGAATTTCACAAATGATCCTTCTGTTCCATGTAACATAAACCGCGCACCGGCTTCGCGTACCAGCAAACCAGAACGCAAGATTACTTTTAAAGCATCGTAATAGAGTATCATTTCGAAGTTGTCAATTATTTTTCCACCATCACGCCGAATTCCCATATCAGCATAAATCGAATTAGGTAAGCCAAACAATACCAATGTCTGATCGATCAAATGAGAACCGAGATCATACAATAATCCATTTCCTTTATCGCCGCTTTCCTTCCAGGGGTTGTCACGTATAAAATTCACGTACCGATCAAAATGAGATTCATACTCAACCAACCGTCCTAATTTTTTTCCCTTAACAATTTTTTGAACTGTCAGAAAATCACCATCCCACCGACGATTTTGAAAAACACTGATGATTTTTTCTTGCTGTGAAGCAAGGTCGATCAATTCTTGAGCTTCGGAAGAAGTTACTGTAAACGGCTTATCAACAACAACATGTTTTCCGGCAAGGAGCGATTGTTTTGCAATGCTAAAATGAGTGGTATTCGGTGTTGCCACGACAACAAGTTCAATTTCTTTATCCTTTAGTAATTCATCTAGGCTGCGTACAATATTGACTTGCGGGTATCGTTTGCGTGAGTTTTCGCTATTTCGTTCAACAACTGATGTCAGATCTAGATTTGGAATGACAGAAATGAAAGGTGCGTGGAAAACCTCCCCCGCCATTCCATAACCGACAAGACCGACTTTTATTTTCTTATCCATATAATTTCTTCCTTCCCTTAAACTTATCTCTTCCTTTTACAAAAATCAACACTTTCATTTACCGTTCACTTCACCTATATTTCGGCAAATTAAAACAGTTAAACCACGGAGATACAATGGCCTACGAAACCTTGTTGCTCACCAAGGAAAATGGATACGCTCTGATTCAAATAAATCGCCCTCAAGCATTGAATGCTCTTAACTCTCAAGTATTGAAGGATATCTATAACGCCTTGTTTGAAATTGATCATGATGATTCCTTGAAATGTTCTATTATAACAGGAAACGAAAAAGCATTTGCCGCCGGAGCCGATATAAAAGAAATGGCTGATAAAAACGGCAAACAGATGTTTTCTGATAATCAGTTTGAAGCATTTTATAAAATTCGGACGATCAAAAAACCGATCATTGCGGCGGTGAATGGCTTTGCGCTTGGCGGCGGATGCGAACTTGTCATGGCGTGCGATATGATCATTGCAAGTGAAACAGCGAAGTTCGGTCAGCCGGAAATTAATTTGGGTGTCATTCCTGGAATGGGTGGCTCACAACGCATGACGCGAGCGGTTGGTAAATATAGAGCGATGGAATTACTTTTGACCGGCGACATGTTCTCCGCAGAAGAGGCTCTGAAGTGGGGATTAATCAATAAAGTTGTTCCAAGTGAATTTTTAATAGAAGAAGCAAAGTCCCTATCAAAAAAAATTGCAAGCAAACCGTTGACGGCAATTATTGCATCGAAAGAAGCAGTGAACAAAGCTGAAGAACTCTCATTGCATGAAGGATTGGATTATGAGCGAAGAAAATTTGCCGATCTTTTCGACACCGAAGATCAAAAAGAAGGGATGAAAGCATTTGTTGAGAAGCGGAAAGCTGTTTGGAAGAATAAGTGATTGAGCCGTTGAACAAATAAGGAAAACAATCTTTACCATAGTGAGTGCAATTTTCCTTACTAATACTCATTAACAAACTTTAATTGGAACTATCCATTTCTTTTTGTATCTTACACTGTTGCAAATATGCAACGCCGCATCTGAAAATCTAACACTGTCTCAGAAGCGGATATACGACACGCTTCTCTGATGGCAATTCGCATTAGGATTTTCCTTCCGCACACTGCATCCAAAAAGCAGCGAGTCATTTTTTAACACAACATTTGCCTTACATCAACACCCTGCGAGTATTCTCGATTGAGTTTCTTCGCTTCGCTCAGAATAAGAGTGATTAGTCTGTTTCTGCGCTTTGTTTACGGCAAATAATAAACAAAAGGATCTAACATAATGGCTTTTCAAGCCCTTGGTCTTAACGACCGACTTGTGCAAGGTATTCTTGCGACCGGGTATTCCACCCCAACAGAAATTCAAGCTCGTGCAATTCCGCTGGCAGTCGCCGGCAAAGATATTATCGGTAGTGCGCAAACAGGAACAGGTAAAACTGCTGCCTTCACACTTCCAATCCTGAACCGCTTGGCGGAACAGACAGAAAAATCACATCATATTAAAGCACTCATTCTTACACCGACACGCGAACTTGCCCAGCAAATAGAAGATGCCGTAAAACAATACGGACGATTTCTTCCGGTAAAAGCTCTTTCGATTTACGGCGGAACGAATATTCAGAATCAGTTAAAACAATTATCACGCGGTGTCGATATTCTTATCGCAACACCGGGACGATTAATCGATCATTTGGAACGAAGAAGTGTTAACCTTTCAAATGTTGAAGTGCTTGTATTGGATGAAGCGGACAGAATGTTCGATATGGGATTCATCGACGATATGCGATTGATCATCAAACAAACACCCGCAACACGTCAAACATTGTTATTCTCTGCTACAATGGGAAAAGAAATCCGCGCATTAGTGAAGAACATTCAGAAGAATCCGGAATTGATCGAAGTCGGTCATCAGCGAACACCGGCAACAACAGTTACACAGCATTTTTATACGGTGAACGATGACAAAAAATTAAGCCTCCTTCTTCATATTCTTCAAACAAAAGAGTTAGACTGTGTTTTGGTATTTTCCAAGACGAAAGTCGGTGCAGAACGAGTTTCCAATAATTTACATAAGAATGGAATCAAAGCAATTTCGATCCATTCTGACAGAACACAGGCACAGCGTCAACGTGCACTTGCCGGATTCAAACAAGGTCAATACAAAGTGTTAGTTGCAACAGATGTTGCAGCACGAGGAATTGACGTTGAAGGAATTTCGCATGTTATCAATTATGACATTCCAACCTATGCGGAAGATTATATTCACCGCATTGGACGAACCGGACGAGCTCTTTCAACCGGCGACGCACTGACGTTTGTAACTCGAAGTGAAGCACGCCATGTGAAGAAGATCGAACAATTCATCGGAAAGAAATTTGAAATTAAAAAATATCCTGATTTTGATTACAACAAAGTGGAAGAAAAACCTGTGAAACTTGCAGGATCCGATCATCAATCTCAATCCGACGATGAACCGAATTTCAACAGAGAACATCGCGGAGATCGTTTCAAACGAAATGATCGTGGTTCAGACCGCCGTCCAAGTTTTGGAAGTCGTCCGGACAGACGCGAAGGATTCAAACGAGACGATCGTCGAACAAGCGGCGGTGGATTCGGTGGCGGAGAAAAACGAAGCACGGGATATCCAAAACGGGATTCATTCGGCGGTGGAGAACGAAAAGAAGGCGTATACGTTAAACGTGAATCGTTTGGCGGTGATCGAAAAGAAGGTGGTTTCCCACGACGTGAGTCATTTGGCGGAGCTCGCAAAGAAGGTGGCTTCCCAAAACGTGATTCATTTGGTGGCGGTCGCAGAGATGGCGGTTATCCAAAACGTGAATCGTTTGGCGGAGATCGAAAAGAGAGTGGCTTTGTAAAACGAGAATCATTCGGCGGTGAACGCAAAGAAGGTGGTTTCCCAAAACGTGAATCCTTTGGCGGCGAACGAAGAAGTTTCGGAAAGAAACCATCATTCGGAAGCGGAGAACGAAAGAGTTTTGCAAAAAGGGATTCATTCGGCGCAGGCCGCAGAGACAGTGGCTTTGCAAAACGTGAGCCTTTCGATGCACAGAAACGAGAACATAATTTTGCAAAAAGGGAATCATTCACCGAAACAACACGAAGTTTTGACAGACCGAAACCACATGGCGGACCGGACTGGAAGACATTGATCCCCGAAGAACGAGAATTTAAACCGCGCGAACATAAGGTCGTGCGTAAAATGGTTAGCAGAAAGAAGAAGGATTAATACCCTGTTATTTATGCTGGTGAGTCACGCTGCGCTTTGACAAAAGCGTGACTTAACGAAACTAAAAAAGAAGCAGCCGGAAACGGTTGCTTCTTTTGTTTTAAAGCGGGATAATTGTCTAAATTATTTATTCACAATTACTCCTCCATTATGAATTATTCAACAGTTCTCTATTCTATTTCTACTAATGTTCTTACCATCTCATTCAATCGCCCCGAAAGTTATAACGCGGCAAACGAACAGATGAAAAAAGAATTATTTGATGCTTTCAAGCAGGCGGAAAAAGATCCTGAAGTGAAATGTATTGTGCTGCGAGGGGTCGGTGAAAAAGCCTTCTGTTCAGGGCAGGATCTGAAAGAATATCAGGAAGCCAAGAGTTCGATGAAAGAGATGCTGGAGAAAGGATATAACCCGATCATCAAACAGATGCGGACAATGGAAAAACCGATCATCGGAATGATCAACGGTGTTGCTGCTGGTGCAGGATTTAGTTTTGCACTAGCATGTGATATGAGAATCATGTCCGATAAAGCAAAGCTCATTCAGGCTTTTGTACGGATCGGTTTAGTTGCCGATTCAGGATCGCATTGGTTTCTTCCCCGTCTTGTCGGTACAGCAAAAGCATTCGAGTATGCTGCAACAGGAAAGGATATCAATGCGATCGAAGCAAAAGAAGTCGGGCTTGTGAATTATGTTGTACATCAAGCTGAATTGGAAAAATTTACGTACGAAGTTGCAAACAAATTGGCAAACGGAGCAACCAAAGCGATCGGCATAATTAAACGTACTCTCAATAAATCGCTCACGATGACTTTTGATGAATTACTCACCTATGAAGCAATGATGCAGGAAATTGCAGCGCAATCTGCAGATCATAAAGAAGGTGTTTCAGCATTCGTTGAAAAGCGGACTCCGAAATTCACAGGACAATAATTGCATACCGTCATTTTTTTTGACCGAACTTATGGACATTGAATCGCTTCTTCGATCAATCACGCCATCTCAAAGTGATCAATTACTGCAATCGTGGGGATATGATTTACTTCGTGAATATTGTTCACTCGCTCAGCATATTCCAATAACAAAATCTCCTGTCATTGAATTGGCAACGGGGAGCGGACGAATGTGCGCAATTCTTTCATGCATGGTTCCATTAGTAATTTCGGGGGATATTTCCTTAACCGATCTTCCACGAACAATCCAAAGGATCCCCGGACAATTTTTAGAGCGTATTCATTTTCTTCAATTGGATATGGAGAAACTTCCGTTTCGTTCCGGCAGTATAGCATCGCTTGTTTGTATGAATACAATGCATGAAGTTGATCATCCTTACGAATGTCTTGCAGAAATTGTCCGTGTGATGCGTTCTGATGGTACGGTCATCATCGGTGATTTTAACAGAACCGGATTTGATGTGATGCAAAAGATCCATGAAACCGTGTATCACAACAATCATTCTGAAGGATGTATCACTATGGATGAGATTGAAAGAATTTTGTCGTCGTCGTTTCATTCTATTCGTCCGCTTGCTTCTCCTTTGAATATCTCTTACGTTGCATCACATAAACGGTAATCTCCATAATTAAAAAAATCGTGCGTGTTTTTTCGGAAATGATAATATCCTGTTACAATTCACAAAGAATTTTCACTATTTCAATGGTACACTCTTTGCACATTTTTCCACTGGAATTTTGGAATCATTTTATCCAGATAAATATATCCGTAATCAACGAAAGGTAACACTATGCGTATCGGAATTCTCACCGGCGGCGGAGACGTACCCGGATTAAATCCTTGTATTAAAGAAGTGGTGTATCATGCAGCAAATGCGGGAGCAGAAGTATATGGTATTCGACGCGGATGGGGCGGTTTACTGAACTTTAATATTAATGATGTTGAAGATCAAAAAAACTGGATCATTCCTCTTACAAAACAAAACACCCGTACGATCGATCGTTCAGGAGGAACATTCCTTCATACCTCAAGAACAAATCCTCAAAAAGTAAAATGGACAGATATCCCAAAATTCCTTCAGGACCCGGAAAATCCTCCAAAGGAGGGTGATCCTATCAGCGATTTTACTCCGCATGTTCTTCGCGTTTTGGAGTATTTAAAGATCGATGCACTGATCGCGATCGGCGGAGATGATACACAAAGTTACGCTGTCCGTCTGCACAACGAAAAGTTTCCGGTCGTCTCAATCCCAAAGACAATGGACAATGATGTATACGGAACAGATTACTGTATCGGATTTTCAACGGCGGTTACTCGCAGTGTTGAATTCATTACGAATCTTCGTACATCAACCGGTTCGCATGAGCGCATTGCTGTGATCGAACTTTTCGGAAGAAACTCCGGTGAAACCTCACTCATCTCTGCATACCTTGCCGGAGTTGACCGTGCTGTTATCTCGGAAGTTCATTTCGATCCGGAAAAACTTGCAGCTTTACTCATGGAGGATAAAAGAACAAATCCAAGCGGCTACGCGATCATGACGATATCCGAAGGAGCACAAATGATCGGCGGAAAAGTTGTCGAATATGGGCAAGCAGACGCTTATGGTCATAAAAAACTTGGCGGCATCGGACAGATCACGGGTGAAGCAATTCAAAAAATTACCGGACAACATATCATCAATCAACAAGTTGCGTATTTAATGCGAAGCGGTGAACCGGATGCGTTGGATAGAATGGTCGCAATGTGCTATGCTAATCTCGCAACGGATATGGTCATTAAGAAACATACCGGAAGAATGGTTGCATTACGCGACGGTAAATATACAACTGTTCCCCTTCATTCTATTACTGATGGAGTAAAACGTGTTGACGTTCAGGAATTATATGATTCGGAAAATTATCGACCTCGCATCTTGAATGTCATTGGTAAACCGATGTTCTTGTATTGATAGTGAATAACTAAAGAGCCGAGATCTGTTGATTTCGGCTCTTTGTTATACGTGATTTCCACTTTTCGAAGGGACAATATGAAAAAGTTACTCCTTCCCATTTTCATTTTTTCATCCTTATTGTTTGGACAAGCCGGAAGCACTGCGGTTCCATTTCTTCTTATTTCATCTTCGGTTGAAGCAAACGGAATGGGTGGCATCATGACCGTTGCAAATTCTTATAGCCCATCTTCTATGATGTTTAATCCGGCGCAACTTGGCATCAGTAGTCAAACAGAATTTTTGAGCACTGAAATGTATTCACATAAAACACAATGGCTGCCTCAGTTCCGATTAAGTGACCTTTGGATCAATAACTATTCTGTGATGTTTGGAATGAGACTACCGGATGAAGGTAAATCCAGTATCAGTGTAGGTTTCGGTTATTCTAGAGTATTTCTAAATCTTGGGGAATATGTTGTAACATCAGAAAAACCTCCGACATCGATCGATAAATTTAGAGGATACGAATCCAGCGATAATTTTAGTGTCGGTGTTGGGATTAATCTTGGATTTACACTGGCATTCGGAACAACAATAAAAAATATAACCTCACATCTTACTCCCATTGGGACCGCTGAAGAAAGAGGCGCGGGTGTCGCTAAATTTTGGACTTCAGATTTTGGGATACTGGCTAAAATTCCGATGGCAGATTTTTTGATCAAGAGCGATATGGAAAAAAGCAATGCTCTTTCACCTTTTTTTGATTTCACTGCCGCTTATGCGCTTAACAATCTCGGCGGGAGTGTAGTTTATTTCGATCCTGCACAAGCAGATCCATTACCACGAACAGCACGACTTGGATGGTCAATTGATATCGGAATAAAATTCCAATCAGAGAAAATTGACGTCTCATTGATCAATGTGACAATCGCCCGCGAAGCTGAAAATTTGTTGGTGAAGAAAAACCTTGATGGGACATGGAATTATGAAGGCGCTCCCTTCGGAAACATCAATCTCTATAATAATTTGATTGCCGCTGAAGCATATGGATATATTAGCGTACGAAGAGGATTTTCTGCCAATTTTTTTGAAACAGTAACAATCCGACAAGGTTCATACGAAGGAGATGGCAATCTTTCTTACAAAACATCAGGATATACAATCAGCTCACTTGGCATTCAAAAATATATCAACTCTACAAAAACCGTCAGCTCAGAATTCAATCCTGTTCAATTTCTTTTAACTCATCTTGAAATTAGATTCAGCCATAGCGAATATCAGGGGCACGATATTGTTGGAGGAACATATTTTGACAATCTTATTTTCTCATTTCATCACTAATGATCTTATAAAAAATTTAAAAACAACAATCCCGTCTTTTATGACGGGATTGTTGTTTAAGAGAAGTTTCTTTCTAATGAATCAGTGTTTTTAATTCTTCTTTCATTTTTCCATTCGTTTTCCACACAATTAATCCTCTCTGCTGATACGACGTGTGAAGCAAATGATGAGACATTTCTCCCAATGGTTCTTTCAAGAATTCACTATACAACACTGCAACATTTGGATTCTCATGCGATTTGCGAAGGGGTTTATTTGCATCTTCAGCATAGATCGATTCCGCACGTTTCTTTCTAATTTCCCAGGTCGTAGGTATCGGTTGACCGCCGCCGCCGAGACAACCACCGGGGCAGGTCATCACTTCAATGAATGCGTATGGAGACTCTCCTTTTTCGATCTGCTCCATTAATGTGCGTGCATTTTTCAATGTATGAGCAACCGCAACTTTAATCGTAGAACCGTTCATCACTACTTCAGCTTCTTTGATTCCTTCCATTCCTCTCACAGGCATGAAGTTGATATTTGCAAGTGGAGTTCCGGTGATCACTTCATATGCCGTACGCAGTGCCGCTTCCATCACACCTCCCGTCGCGCCGAAAATAACAGCTGCACCGGTCGACGCTCCAAGTGGACTGTCGAATTCTTCAGAAGGAAGTGAGGTAAATCGGATTCCGGTTTCTTTGAACATTCGTGCCAGCTCCCGGGTCGTTAACACATAATCAACATCATAGAACATATCTTCACTGGACCATGCACGTTTATCTTTCCAATAATCGAATGCACCGGTCATTTCCGGTCGCCGCGCTTCGTATTTTTTAGCAGTGCAGGGCATGACTGAAACGACGACGATCTTTCTTGGATCGATTCCCATCTTTGCTGCATAGTACGTCTTCGCAACAGAACCGAACATCTGCTGCGGAGATTTACACGTGGAAAGATGACCTAATAGATCGGGAAAGAAATGCTCCGCAAATTTTATCCATCCGGGAGAACAGGAGGTGATCATCGGGAGTTTCCCTTTGTTCTTTATCCTGCTGATCAATTCATGTCCTTCTTCTAAGATGGTTAGGTCAGCGGTAAATTGTGTATCGAATATTTTCTTGAATCCCAGTTTACGAAGTCCGGCAACCATTTGTCCGGTGACCAAACTTCCCGGTTCCATTCCCATTGCTTCTCCAATTCCTACACGTATCGCCGGGGCGGTTTGCACAATAACGAATTTGTCCGGGTTGGACATTTCTTCAAATACGTTATCGGTATCATCACGTTCAACTATAGCACCGGTGGGACAAACAAGCGCGCATTGTCCGCAATAGGTACAGGCAACATTACCGAGTCCTTTTTCCATGTAGGTGGAAATCTTGGATTTGATTCCACGGCCAGAAAGTCCGATCGCAGAAACAGTCTGAACATTTTGGCAGACAGCGATACATCTTCCGCAAAGAATACATTTGTTCGGATCGCGATGAATGGCGATTGAACTTGTGTCATATTTTTGAATCTTCTTTGTACGGACATAACGATCTTCCTTTACGCCAAGATCGGCTGCAAGAGACTGAAGTTCACAATTTTGATTTCTTAGACAGGAAAGACAGTCTTTTGGATGATTTGCGAGCAGCAGCTCTACGCTTGTTTTTCTCGCATCACGGATCCGTGCTGAGTTTGTTACAATTTCCATTCCTTCGTACACACAAGCAGTGCAGGAGCGGAGCAGTGATTTTGCTCCTTTCACTTCCACGACACAGACTGCACAAGAGGCATTTTTTGAAACATCTTCCATATAACAGAGAGTCGGGACTTTAATTCCAGCTCGTTTACACGCATCGAGTATCGTAGCATTCAGAGGAGCCTGATGATTGTCTCCATTGATTTTGATATTGACCATTGTCGTATTCATTGAAACTCCTTACTGATCGTTAAATTCATGACATTTGACATCGCAACGGAGACATCGTGTCGCTTCCAATAATGCTTCTTCGCCAGTATATCCGCCGAGCACTTCCTGAAAACTCGAAACACGTTCTCTCACCGAAACTTTTTTCGGTTCGATCATCTTTGCTTCTTCCGGTTCCATCTCTACTTCATCCTTGTATTTGAATTCCCGGAAGAGTTTATGGAATCTTTTTTCTTTCATCAGATCATTATCCATTGCTTCGGCAGCATTTCGAGCGATACCCATTGCTTCAGCAACTGTAGCCGGACCGGTAACTGCATCTCCCCCGGCATAGACATTAGGAATATTCGTCCTGCAGCTCGGCTGATGTATCTTTACCGTACCGTTCTTCCGTAATTCCAAACCGGCTTCTTTCCCTGCTTCAAATTCTACTTTTTCCCCGATCGCAAGGATTATGGTGTCACAAGGAATAATCTCTTTTTCATTTGTCTCAACCGGTTTTTTTCTTCCCGAACTGTCGAATCCATCAAATTTCATTTTGATGATCTCAAGTCCGGTAACCTTATCGTTATGATCACCGATGATCTTATAGGGGGCTGACATAAATCTGAAGTGGATATTTTCTTCCATAGCATCCTTCACTTCATGTTCATTTGCGGGCATCTCATCCCTGTCGCGTCGATACACAATCGTTACGTCAGAACCTTGACGCAGGCAAGAACGTGCAGCATCGATTGCAACATTTCCTGCGCCGACAACAATCACCTTCTTGCCGACTTTGAGCCGACCGCCAATTGCAAGATCTTCCAGAAATTCATAACCTTCCAGAACTCCATCGAGTTTATTTCCTTCAATATGCAGTTCAATATCTTTTTGAGCTCCGACAGCGATGAAAAGAGCGTCATATTGTTTTTGTATTGTCTTTAGGGAAATATCCTTTCCAATACGAGTATTGAAAAGAAATTTTACTCCAAGTTTCTTGAATATTTCAAGTTCCTTGTTGACGACATCTTTCGGTAAACGATATGCGGGAATTCCATATTGCAGAATTCCTCCAGCCCGAGCATGACTGTCATAGACTGTTACAGCGTGACCAAGACGCACAAGATAGAATGCCGCAGTCAATCCGGCGGGTCCTGCTCCGACAATTGCGATCTTTTTTCCTGTTGAAGAAAGTTTCTCTCGGATCAATCGTTGATAGATTTCTTTCTCTTTCCCCATTTTGTAGATCGTGTCTGCAAGATACCGATGGATCTCGCCTTGATTAACAGGATCATCCACCATATCTCGTCTGCATCTCATCTGGCAGTGGAAATAACAGATTCTCCCAACCGTTCCGGGAAGAGGATTATCGCGAAGAGTGAGTTCAAATGCTTCTTCAATGCGTCCTTCTTTTAGCAACTGAAGATAACCGGGAATATTCATATGAAGAGGACAACTGTTCTCACACAGTGCCATAAAGAGATTCTCACATACTCCCGCTTTACATCGTTTTTCGATAATATGTTTTTCATACTCATCACGAAAATACCGCAATGTGCTCAATACCGGATTTGAACTTGTTTGCCCTAATCCGCAGAGCGAAGAATCTCTGATGACATACGACAATCGTTCCAGTGTATCGAGATCTTCCATTGTTCCTTCACCATGTGTGATCTTATTCAAAATGGCGAGAGCCTGCGAGAGGCCTTCTCGACATGGCGTACATTTTCCGCATGATTCCGATGCAGTTACTTCCACAAAATAACGCGCCACATCCACCATGCAATTATCTTGATCCATCACTACCATCCCGCCGGAACCCATGATCGTTCCAAGTTTGGAAAGCGATTCATAATCGACAGGAGTATTAAAATGTTCCACCGGAATGCATCCGCCGGAAGGTCCGCCGGTTTGCACTGCGCGGATTTTCTTTTTTGTTCCTGTCCCCTCTCCCATTTGATAGATGATCGTATCCAACGTTGTTCCGAGAGGAAGTTCAACCAGTCCGGTATTTTTGATCTTTCCAACGAGTGAAAATACTTTTGTTCCAGTGCTGTTCTGTGTACCGAATTTTGCAAACGCATCACCGCCAATCGAAACGATCACCGGAATATTGAACCACGTTTCAACATTGTTGATGTTCGTCGGCCTTCCCCACAATCCTTTTTGTGCGGGATACGGTGGACGCGGAAGAGGTCTTCCGGCTCTTCCTTCAATGGATGCGATCAACGCAGTTTCTTCGCCGCAGACAAACGCTCCTGCACCTTCAACATACGAGAGATCAAACGAAAACTCAGAACCGAAAATATTCTTCCCTAGAAATCCTTGCTCCTTCGCAACTGTAACAGCTTTTTTAAATCGTTCTACTGCGAGCGGATATTCAGCACGAACATACATAATTCCTTCTGATGCACCCATCACGTATGCTCCGATCAGCATCCCTTCGATGAGTGAGTGAGGGTCGCTTTCGATCTCGTTCCGGTTCATATATGCGCCTGGATCTCCTTCATCGGCATTGCAAATAATGTATTTCTGACCGGTTTCAACCTTTTTCATCATTTCCCATTTTATCGCGGTGGGAAATCCTGCTCCACCACGACCGCGAAGTTTTGCTTTTTTTATTTCATCGAGAACAGAATCTCTTGACATATTCGTCAATGCTTTCATCAACGACGAATATCCGCCGACAGCGATATACTCTTCAATATCTTCGGGGTTGATCAATCCCGATTCGCGAAGGACAATTTTTTTCTGTCCTTTAAAGAATGGAAGTTCATTCCATAACGGAACACTGATCAACCCTGTTCCAAATTCAATTTTGGATGTGAAAAAATCCCACTTCTCAATCTTGCACAAAGCCTTTTTCAGCGGCATCAGTCCCTTGGAAAGACTCTGTACTATATTTTCAGCATCTTTCACAGTCACTTTATGGAGAATAACCAGCGGCATTCCGGGCAGATAACAATTCACCAATACTTCTTCAGCACAGAATCCAAAACATCCGGTCATTGAAAGCCGAATCTGAGCGTTCTTGGCTTTAATAGTTTTTTCCAATGCAGCAAAAACTTCTTGCGCTCCATTGCCAATTCCGCAGGTTCCCATTCCGACCAATATTTTAGGAGTTTCAGGAAGAAGTTTTTTCATACCGCTTTGTTTCATTTTTTCTACTGTCGAAGCATCAATGATGTTCATGGATTCTCCTCACTTTCGATATTCTGCGGACGAGCATCTGTAATTTCGATGTTGTCACGTTGCTATAGATAATTCCATCGATCGCAATAACCGGCGCAAGCGCACACTGTCCGAAACAAGCAACAGTTGTTACGGTAAATTGTTTATCAGGTGTAGTAAAAAATGATTCCCCCTCATCCAATTCTTTCTTGCAATTCAGGATCAGACCAAGATCATCCAGCAACGTACGGGAACCTTTTGTATGGCATGCTGTTCCGCGGCAAACGGTAACGGTATGTTTGCCCTGTGGTTTGAGATTGAAGAATGAATAGAAGGTAACAACATTATATACTCTGGACAGTGGAACACCCGTCTTGAGAGCAACATGATTCAGTGCATCTTCAGAAAGAAATTTGTGTTCATTGAGTATCTGTGACTCCTCAAGAATTCCGAGCAGTTCACCATGTTTTCCTTTGTATCGTGAGATGACAGCATCGATCTCCTGCAATTCCTGCGATAGCGTACGTAATCCATCCATATCTGCTCCTTTTCAAATTGAAAATAATCTGTATGGTTGTGAAACAACATTGGTAGAAAAAATGCGATAAGTATCCTGCCGTGTAGGATTGACAGCATACTCCATCATCGACTGAGTCGTCATTACTTAAAATGCAATGTGTAAAAATAGTAAATCGATTCCGTTACCCGTGCATGGGGGAAGTTGAGCGGCGTTTTTTTTTGCACATCAGTATCGTGCAGTGCTGGAAAGAGAGACTATTTGGAGGAACTGCTATTTGGATTTGGTACAAGTATTACTGCCTACCACTGAATGAATTGAATGATCAATAAGTTTCATTTCATATTTTCACAGAAGATATCCCGCGTGTGACGAGTTCCTTCAAATTCAATGACGTCGCTTAACCATCGAGAATGTCAATGGGTACTGATAAAATATAGAGAAGTATTTCTCAAGAAACAGCAAAAGATTAAAGCGTATCAATTTTATTTTTTCTAAATAAGACACAATTGTATTTATTGAAAATATTATTTCTAAATCTCGATTGCTAACCGACCAATGTTTAAGTAATTTTTTAAAAGTAATTATACTCCGGACATTTCTTAATGTCACTTCAGCCGCTTCGATGTTTTTTTCCAAAAATATTTTCTGCATATCTTCATTGCAGCATCCATCTTTCTCGTGTAAATAGAACTGTAAATCTCTTCAACGTTTATATTTTCACCATTTTATTTCTTTCAACACAAAGCACAGCACACAGTATTTCTATTAAAGGAAAAATTGTAGACGCAACTACACAGTTGCCGGTATCAGCTGCCCAAATTATGCTGCGAGAAACCGGAGAAACAAAAAAGAGCGATGAACGAGGATATTTCCAATTTCAGATCAAAAATAACGGATCATATACAATTTCCATCAGTCACTTTGCCTTTGCAACCATTGAGCGAATCATCACGATTGATTTCAATGCCAACGATACAATCGAAATTGCTCTCCAATCAAAGATATTTCAATCTGACGGCATCATAGTCCAGAGCACCAGATTACAAACGACACAAGAAACAACTCCCTTTCCAGCTTCCATTCTATCATCAAACGAACTAGTTCGGAAGAACAGTATGACAATTTCAGATGTTCTCGGTAATTCCCCGGGGCTCTCAATTGTCCGCGATGGAGCTTGGGAAACTGCAATCTCAATCCGCGGAATGAGTCGATCGAATATCGTTATGCTTATAGATAATTCCAGAATTGAAACGGCGAATGATATTGCCGGAGCGCTTTCTCTCTTTAATTCATACGATCTGGAAAAAGTTGAAACAATTCGTTCATCCGGCGCAGCATTATACGGTTCCGGAGCAATTGGCGGAATCGTTCACCTGATGTCGAAACACGCTTCGTTCAGCGATGAATTTCAGATGAACAGCCAGCTAAACAGTGATTATTCCAGCGTGAACAATTACCAATCTCAACACATCGCAATTGAAGGTTCATCTGAGCAATTCGCATCGAGGTTCAGCGGTGGATTTCGAAATGCCGATAATACAATGACTCCGGCGGGAGAAATTTCAAATTCTCAATTCACTGATTTTACTCTTAACGGGTCAATCGGGTTGAAAATGTTTGAAAACCAAACGCTGAATCTTTCCTATCAACGTTCTCAAGCAGAGAACACCGGTATTTCCGGCGGATCACCAATTTCCTCTACTGCAAGAGCAACATATAAGATTGCGAAACGGGAATTGTTCAGTATGGAATATCAAATACCAAATATTACACAAAACATTTCTTCGCTATCGATACGAATCTCTCAACAGAATATTGTCCGGAATGTAGAGATCAAACAGACTCCAATGCTGACCTTGACCCCTCATGCGATCCACGCAACAACAAGCGGTCAGATTGAATCAAATATTTCATTCTTTGAAAATAATTTTCTCGTCATTGGAGCAGACATCTGGCAGCGGTCATTGGAAAGTAAACGGGAAAAGATCAATAGTGCAAACAGCACCGTCACCGGAGAGCGCCCGATTCCCGAATCACAATTTTTCTCTACCGGATTGTATGGACAACATGAATGGATCATCATTCCGGAAAAAACAACCCTCATCATCGGTGCGCGGTATGATTGGATCAGCATCGGCAATGAAGAAACACGAAATCCGGAATACATCATCACCAATGGAATGCTCAATTCTTCACCGACAAATCAAATAATTTTATGGAAGAAAGGTTCAACGCAGAATGAATCTTGGAGTGGAAATGCCGGAATACAGTATTCTTTAAGAGAGAATATCAATTTAAGCTTTCTCGCATCGACAGCATTTCGGTCACCAAGTTTAGAAGAGAGATTTCAATATCTCACGCTTGGTGACGGAATCCATGTCGGGAATCCGGATCTAAAACCGGAACGAAGTATTGGTGTGAATGCTGGATTATTTTGGCACACAACAGAGTCGAATATCAGAATAGATTTTTTCCTCAACACATTAACGAATCTTGTCACCGACATGCCGGGAACATTTGAAGGAAGCGGCGCATTTGTTAAACAGAATATCAGCAAAGCCCGACTATATGGATATGAAATTTCCGGAAACCAAATGTTCACTTCGTGGTCGGAGGTGAATTTTTCACTCTCGTATGTCCGCGGCGAAGATACATTCAATCACGGTAATCTTCCTCTGATTTCACCACTCCACGGGAATATTGAATTAACCATTCGTGAGCAAAAAATCGGGAGTGTCTCAATCTCTGCGTCGGTGAGTGCTCCGCAATATTATACCGGGTTCGGTGAGAAACAGTCATCCGGTTATTCACTCTTTGATATTGATGCGGCTTCAGTTCCAATAACGATCAACCAGTTCTCAATAATAATTCGCGGCGGGATTCAGAATATTTTTAACACTGACTATCGCAATCATCTTTCTACCATCCGCGGAAATGTAACGTCGGAGCCCGAAAGAAATTTCTTTCTCTCATTAACAGTCCTCGTATGAAGAATGGTGTATTGTTGTAAGAATTATTATTCAACAAAATAGTTCGACACGGTCTACGACTCGTAGAGCACAGAATTAACAGTCATCCTGAGCAAGGTCGCGACATATTCTTCGACGCGCTTCGCTTGCTCAGAATGACTGTCGCGACTGCGTCGAAGGATGACTTTAAATATACAAATCTGTGCCTTGTCTGTTTTGCTACCAGGCAGGTTGACCATGATTATTTTATTTTAGGAATTTTCAGATTCAAGAAAGACTATAATATGTTCTGGTTCATTTTAGCAACTTGTTCAGCGTTACTTTCAGCC
>CAYPEM010000059.1:0-1936 GCA_964409765.1 uncultured Chitinophagaceae bacterium | reverse complement strand
GTTTCTTCAGTATTTGACCGATTGCTTGTGCATGGAATGAAAATCGATATTCTTATTGTACTTTTTTATCAGCATATCGTATACGTATTACTCTTTAGTACTCTATTGCTCATTCGTCGATTCTCATTAAAAACAGTTATCATAAAAAGTAGGGACCAAATGCCACTCATCATCACGGTTGCCGTTCTCACATTGGCATATCGGTTTACTCAACTTGAAGCGACAAAACTTGCCCCCGTCGCCTTGGTGCTGGCGGTGAAGCGGACTTCTATTTTATACGCTTCACTGTTTGGAGGAAAATTATTTTCCGAAGAGCGGCTTACAATAAAATTGATCGGAGCGTTGCTGATTGTTTCTGCTGGATTCATCATACTCAGGAATGTTGGATAACTTTGATTCTTTCTTCACTTTTCTCTTTGGTTTTCCACCAATCATTCTGTAATTTCATTCCGTAATTCATCGTTATCCTTTTATCATTCATCATTACTAATAATGGCTATATCAATTGGAATTGTCGGTGCCGGAACAATGGGAGCAGGAATCGCTCACATTGCAGCATTGAACAAATGCACTGTTTCACTCTATGATATCAACGAAGAGGTGATCCGCCGGAGTGTTGAACGGATTAATTTTGAGATGAAGCGGAGCGTCGATAAGAACAAGATCTCTGACGACGATATGAAGCAGGCGCTGACCCGTATTAAAAAACGGATAAACCTGAACGATCTGGATACGTGCGACATCATCATTGAAGCAGTATTGGAAGATATCAGAGTAAAGAAAGATCTTTTCAAAAAATTGGATCAAATAGCGCATCATACAGCAATCCTTGCAACAAATACATCTTCACTCTCTGTAACCTCAATTGCCTCGGCTACAAAAAAGCCGGAACGGGTTGTCGGGATGCACTTCTTCAATCCTGTTCATCTGATGAAATTGGTCGAGGTGGTGAAAGGTGCACGAACATCTCAGGAAACGATCACTCAAACAATCGCTATTGCAGAGAAACTTGGCAAAAAAACAATCGTCACAAAAGATACTCCCGGTTTCGTTGTTAATAGAGTTGCCCGACCGTTCTATACTGAGGCATTAAAGATCTTAAGCGAGAATGTCACCACCGTTGAGGAAATTGACCGAATCGTTAAGAAAAGCGGCGGATTTAAAATGGGACCGTTCGAATTGATGGATATGATCGGCAATGATGTGAATTTTTCGGTCACCGAATCGATGTTCCAGCAATTCTTCAACGATTCCCGCTATCAGCCGAGCCATATACAAAAACAATTGGTTGATGCAGGGATGTTCGGTAAAAAAACAAAACAGGGATTTTATAACTACGAAGAGAAATGAAAAAACAATCCAAAACTGAAAAATCAAAAATTAAAAAAGTATCGGATACAAAACCCAAACCACAAACTCCGAAACTCAAATCGATTGAAGTAAAACAATTGGTCTGCCTGCTTGGCGATGATTCTTTGGTAAAAGAATACTCAGCCGCGTTTCAAGAAAAAGGGATTGCCGTTCAGGAATTGAAGAATCTTGCTTCGCTCAAGACTTCAGCAAAGAAGATCACCGCCGCATTTGAATTAACATTGGAATCGGGCGAACAAAAGAAGAAAAATCTTCAGGCGTTGAATGAAGTGCTTTCGGAAAACGTTCCGATTATCTCTTCTTCTATAACAGAGACAATTTTATCGCAGTCCCATTTGTTGAAACATAAACATCGGTTCATCGGGATTGCTGCGTTCCCGACCTTGTTATCAAACTCAATGATCGAACTTGCTCCATCGATCCATACCTCAAAAGAAATTGCCGACGGTGCGAAAGCATTGTTCGAGTCCGTCAAAAAGGAAACCGCGATGGTTCAGGATGGAATTGGGATGGTGATGCCGAGAATTCTCTGTCAGATCATCAACGAAGCGTTATTCACCGTGCA
>CAYPEM010000058.1:0-28553 GCA_964409765.1 uncultured Chitinophagaceae bacterium | reverse complement strand
GGTTAGTGAATAGAAAAGCATTGGCGTATTGCGCAAAAGAGATCAACCTTCGTCAATTCCTGCTCACCCATACCAATTCCGCCGGTGTGCAGGAAAAAGGATTCGATACGATCCTCTCCGATGCGTACGAAGCGATCATCGCGGCGATCTATCTTGACGGCGGATTCGAGCAGGCAAAAAAATTCGTTCTCGATCAATTGACTCTGGCATTGAACAACGATTACCTGACCACAAGCGATCACAATTATAAAAGTGAGTTGCTGGAAGTTTCGCAGGCGCGCGGCTCGGGAATTCCCCGTTACCAAACAACAAAAGAAGAAGGACCCGATCACGACCGTACATTTACAGTGCAGGTAATGCTTGGTACCGAGGTTTACGGTATTGGTGTTGGAAAGAATAAAAAAGAAGCAGAACAGGCAGCGGCGGAAGAAGCGGTGAGCAAGCTCAATCTGCTGAAGGAAAGTGATTCAGCGGAATAATATGACCCCTTCTTAATCTCCCCTTTCAGGGGGAGAAACTTAAGTTCCCTCCCCTGCAAGGGGAGGGTTAGGGTGGGGTCAGGAAAAAGAATTTGGAATAAACGGTCATTGCGAGGAGCGAAGCGACGAAGCAATCTTTCTTTTAGTTTTAGAAACAAGATTGCTTCAGCAAAAAACGCTTCGCAATGACAAAGTATTTACTAATCACATATAACTGAAAACAGACAAAACAAAATGAGCAATCCTCTCAACATCAATCCGACAGACATATTTGAACCGCGGCACATTGGTCCGAACGAAGAAGAAACAAAAGAGATGCTGAAAGAGATCGGCGTTGCATCGCTCGATGCATTGATCGATCAGACAGTTCCTCCTCACATCAGACTCGAATCGCCGATGAATCTTGCGAAGCCGATGACAGAATTTGAAGTGATGAATCATGTCCGCGGAATCGCAGCGAGAAATAAAATATTCAAATCATTCATCGGAGCGGGATATTATGGAACGATCGTTCCGCAGGTGATCCAGCGAAATATTCTGGAGAATCCGGGATGGTATACCGCATACACGCCGTATCAGGCAGAAATTGCGCAGGGAAGACTCGAAGCGCTCCTCAATTATCAGACAATGGTGATCGATCTAACCGGAATGCAGATCGCGAACGCATCATTGCTGGATGAAGGGACTGCGGCGGCGGAAGCGATGTTCATGATGTATTCGGCGAATCATGATAAAAAGGGAAATCAGTTCTTTGTTTCGGAAGAATGTTTTCCCCAGACGATCGATGTGGTGAAGACGCGAGCATTTCCGCTCGGTATAGAAGTTATCGTCGGCGATCATCGCACGGTGAAGTTCACTGATAAAATATTCGGCGCTCTTCTTCAATATCCCGCAGGAAATGGCGCAATTTATGATTATTCGGAATTTTGCGCGGATGCGAAAAAGAACAATGTCCTCGTCGGTGTTGCGGCGGATATTCTTGCGTTGACGATTCTTACTCCTCCGGGAGAATTCGGAGCCGATATCGTTGTCGGAAGTTCACAACGATTCGGTGTACCAATGGGCTACGGCGGACCTCACGCAGCATTTCTTGCAACCAAAGATGAATATAAAAGAGTAATGCCGGGAAGAATCATCGGTGTTTCGATCGATTCACATGGAAATCAGGCGTACCGTATGGCGCTGCAGACGCGCGAACAGCATATCCGCCGCGAAAAAGCGACGAGCAATATCTGCACAGCGCAGGTGCTTCTGGCAATTATGGCAAGTATGTACGGCGTGTATCATGGAGCAAATGGATTGAAGAAGATCGCGAACCGTGTGCATGGTTTGGCAAAAGTGTTGGATAAAGGATTGAAGAAACTTGGCTTCGAACAATCCAACGATACATATTTTGATACGCTGAACATCGAAACCGGAACAGCAACCAACTCCGTCATCACCCGCGCAGCAGGGGCACTGATGAACCTGAGAAAGATCGATGAGAAATCGGTCGGCGTGTCGATTGATGAAACGATAACATTGAAGGAAGTTGAAACGCTTCTTTCCATCTTTGCATCGATCAAGAGCAAAGTAGTTTCAGTCGCGGAACTGTCGAAGAATCTTCAGATGGAATGGGATAAGAAATTCATCCGAACCAGCAATTTTATGACGCATCCGGTCTTTAATTCGCATCATTCCGAACATGAGATGCTGCGGTACATTCACGCGTTGGAGATGAAAGATCTTTCACTCAACTTCTCGATGATCCCGCTCGGTTCCTGCACAATGAAGTTGAATGCAACTACCGAAATGCTTCCGGTAACCATGCCGGAATTTGGCGCGCTTCATCCATTTGCTCCCCGCGAACAGGCGATGGGATATACGCAGATCTTTGAAGAACTCTCCAACGATCTGAAACAGATTACCGGATTTGCAGGTGTCTCACTTCAGCCAAATGCGGGAGCGCAGGGAGAATATACCGGACTGCTCGTCATCCGGGAATATTTCAAACACAAAAAAGAATCGCACCGCAACATCGCACTGATCCCTTCATCCGCGCACGGAACGAATCCTGCAAGCGCAGTAATGGCAGGAATGAATGTTGTCGTCGTAAAGTGCGACGAACGGGGCAATGTTGAAGTTGAAGATCTGAAAGCGAAAGCAGAACAGTACAAAGCGAATCTTGCCTGTTTGATGGTGACGTATCCTTCAACGCATGGTGTGTTCGAAGAGAGTATTCAGGAAATGTGCGCCATCATCCACAAGAACGGCGGTCAGGTGTACATGGATGGTGCAAACATGAATGCGCAGGTTGGATTGACAAGTCCTGCCCGCATCGGTGCGGATGTTTGTCATTTGAATCTGCATAAGACATTCTGCATTCCTCACGGCGGCGGCGGACCGGGAATGGGACCAATCTGCGTTGCGAAACATCTTGTTCCATTCTTACCAGGACATGTTGTTGTTGATATGATCGACAGCGATGATGAATCGGAAACACCTTCAACACAAATGTCCGCAGTTTCGGCGGCTCCGTGGGGAAGCGCAAGCATTCTTCTCATCTCATATGTTTATATCAAATTGATGGGAGCAGCAGGGTTGACGAACTCGACAAAGTACGCCATTCTGAATGCGAACTACATCAAATCAAAATTAGAAAAAGCATACGATGTTTTGTATGTCGGGAAGAACGGACGCTGTGCACACGAAATGATCATCGATATGCGGAAGTTCAAAGCATCCGCAGGAGTTGAAGTCGTTGATATCGCAAAGCGATTGATGGATTATGGATTCCACGCGCCGACAGTGTCTTTTCCTGTTGCCGGAACATTGATGATCGAACCGACAGAAAGTGAACCAAAAGGTGAGCTAGATCGTTTCTGTGATGCGCTTCTTCACATCCGAAAAGAAATTGAAGAGATCGAAAAAGGCCAATTCACCAAAGAAGATAATGTGTTGAAACATGCTCCGCACACCGCACACACGGTTATGAGCGATGAATGGAAACATTCATACTCCCGTGAAAAAGCAGCATACCCGACCAAGTGGGTTCAAGCGCATAAATTCTGGCCGAGCATCGGACGCATTAATGATACCTACGGGGACAGACAGCTTATTTGTACGTGTCCGCCGATGGAAGAATATGTGTAAGAGTTGATTCTATCGTTTCAAGATTACAAGATAGCACGATTTCAAAATTTGCAAATCTTGTAATCTTGATAATTTTGCAATCTTGTAATTATTTTATGCTAACTAAAGACGAAGATCTTAAAAAATTACTGACCGAAACCAAATCCATTGCCGTGGTTGGCGCATCGCCGAAACCATGGCGCGACAGCGGTTCGATTGCAGAATTCTTGAACAGAAAAGGATACAAAGTCTACCCGGTTAACCCGATGTATCAAGAGGTGCTTGGAATGAAATGTTATCCCGATTTGAGATCGATCCCTGATAAGATCGACATGGTTGATATTTTCAGGAAACCCGAAGAGGTCGGACCGATCATCGATGAGGCAATTGCTGTCGGTGCAAAATCTGTCTGGATGCAATTGGGTGTTGTCAATGATGCGGCAGCCTCAACCGCCGAAAAAGCCGGATTGTCCGTTGTGATGGATCGTTGTATAGCTGTTGAACACCGTGCGTTGATGCGGTAAATTATTGAGAGAATTGAAAACAAATACCACAAAGACACAGAGCCACAAAGGATTTGAATAATTGGTTGTCGAATAATATGATCTGTGTTTTAGCCTTATTAATATTTCTCTGTGCCTCCGTGTCTCTGTGGTAAGGATTTTTTATTTGATAAAAGGTTATTAGCAGGCATCTCAAGAGTGGGGATGCCTTTTTATTTTTTGTATATTTAAATAATGAGTAAATTTTATTCCATAATTCTTTTCGTATCATACTCTTTATTCCTGCAGAGTCAGGAGGTGACGGTTCCAAAACTGACATTTCCTGATTCGACGTATTATGTCGGAAATATTATCATCGTCGGCAATGAATTAACAAAGGATTATATTATCGAACAAGAAATTTCCCTTTCTAAAGGATCATTGATCACGCGCCAGGAGGTGCAATACGATATCAATCGTGTCTATAGTCTTCGGCTATTTACCAAGGTTGATATTGAAGTGGTGCCGGAATCGGGGAATATTGCATCATTAGTCGTAACGGTGAATGAACGGTGGTATTTTTACCCTTTTCCAGTTGGCGGGATAAAAGACAGGGATATTGAAAAGCTTTATTACGGTTTAGGTCTTGCGCATAATAATGTCGGCGGTAACAATGTGCAGCTTTATGGTGCATTTGCGGTTGGATACGACCCGTTCGTGTCGATCAATTATATCAATCCCGTCATCGATTTTGAAAATAAATTATCGCTTTCACTTCGAGCATATTACACTGAGCAACGAAACCGTAGTTTGATATCATTGGCCGGTGCAGCCAACTTTGATGAGCGGCGGTCCGGCGGAATTGTTACGGTCGGTAAACGTTTTTCATTGTACACCTTTACTTCTTTGAGTGCGGAGTATTTGAATCTGCAGGTTTCCAATAATCTTAGCGGAAGAACGATCTCACCTTCAGGACGCGACGAGTTTTTTTCTCTGCAAGTATCATATCTCTATGACACTCGCGATCTTCGCGAATATCCGAGTGCGGGAAGTTATGCCGCATTCAGTATTTCTAAATATGGAATCGGTGAAAAAGAGATCGACTATCAGCGGTTCGGATTCGATCTTCGTAAGTATTATTCAATCTACGAGAATTCGTCATTTGCCGGAAGAGTGTTCGGCAGTATGGCATCGGGGGGTGTCGTTCCGAATTACGGTCATACATTCTTTGGATATAATGAACGGATCAGAGGATATTTCAATACCATCCTAGAAGGGGAACAGATCGTCGGTTCTACGATCGAAGCACATTACCCGATCCTCTCTCCGCGTTATGTCCGGTTTGATTTCATTCCATTCGAACAGTTTCGCGATATCAGATATGCCATTAATGTTGCAGCTTTTGCCGATGCGGGATCGACGTGGATGAGAAAAAACGCAGTAACCGTGAACGATGTTTACTCTGGCTATGGTGTCGGCATTCATTTTTTATTTGCGTATAGCGCAGTAGTGAGGGTCGAATTTGGAATTCCGTATGGAAAAGATCTTTCTAAGGGAGAATTGATCCTGGATTTTGGAGCAGCGCTTTAACAAAGTCGTTGAGTAAATGAGTAATGAAGTAGTTGAGAGAGAACATTGATCTCAGCAATCACAGTACCAATCTCAACGACTCAAATATTCAACTACATATCTACTCTAAGAACTATGAGCGAATATTTTTACATTCCTGCAGAATATATTCTTGATCAGCATGTCGCTATTGAAGGTGAAGAAGCACGTCATATTGCGCGCGTATTACGAAAACAGCCGGGTGATCGTATCTGGGTGGTTGACGGAGCAGGAAAAGCGTATGAAGTCGTTATTCGCCTTGTTGCACCGGAAATGATCGAATGCGAAATTCTCTATGAACATCATCATCATCATGAACCGGACATCGAAGTAACACTTGCCGTAGCTCAGTTGAAAAATCCTTCACGGATGGATTGGGTGATCGAAAAAGCAACGGAACTTGGTGTTCGGACCATCATTCCGATGCAGACAATGAGGACGATTGCTCGTTCTCCCAAAGAGGATCGGTGGAACAATATTGCCGTTGCAGCAATGAAACAATCCGGCCGATGCATTCTTCCCAAAGTAATGCCGCCGATGGATTTCAGCGATATCGTTGTGAATTCATCACAATATGATTATAAACTTATTCCATATGAACGCACTGACCATGTGTTATTTATTTCCGAGGCTCTCAAGCACCGCAAACCACCACGATCCGTTTTGATTGTGATCGGACCGGAAGGTGGGTTTACTGATGAAGAAATTCTGCAGGCTGAGAAATCTCAGTTTGTTCAAGTCTCTCTTGGCAGACGAAGATTACGTACTGAAACTGCAGCGATCATTGCAGTCAGTTGGGTTGTGGGAAATGAATAATGAATTCGCGCAAAAATTTTCCTTCTTGATTCCTGATTTATTTTCAAGTACGTTTGATTCACATAAGGAATATATATCGCCGGCTCATGCCGCGAATAGGATTCTGAGACTATAAACCACTTTCACCCAACAGATATTTCCTCATCCCATCCCACGGCACAGTCAGCAAAACTTACAATCAATAAAAAAGGATAATATCGTCTTCTATTCTTATTTAGGAGTGATATTGCATTTATCCTTTTTCCCCAAAAAAATCTATGAAAACGTTTGGAAAGTTTTTCCTCGTAATCCTGGTGATTGTTTTCACAAATAATTTTGCACAATCTCAATGGATACATTCAGACACACTCTGCAAAGGTAGTGTCAACGACTTGCTTACATCAAATGGGTATATTTTTGCATGTACGGGCGATGGTATTTACCGTTCGTCAAATAACGGTATTGTATGGTCTAAATCTGATACAGGTTTAACTTCCAAAGAAGTATTATCGATGGGTTTTGTCGTGAATAAATTATTTGCTGGGACATTCACTGGCGGTATCTTCTATTCCACAAACAATGGTAATGAATGGCATGATGCAAGCGGTGGACTCTCTATCACCAATGTGAATGGTTTTATTGAATACCCAATAAAATCAACTGGTGATACATCGGTGATTGCTTGCTTCCATGACACGCTTTTTAATGGTTCTGTATATAGTACTAACGATGCCGGAGCACATTGGATACCAATCAGCACTGGAATAACAAATCCGGATGTTCGTGCTATTGTTGCTCACGACACGAATATATTTGTTGGAACAATGGGAGGGGTGTTCTATTCATCGAATGGTGGTTTGGTTTGGGAGTCTCGAAATGACGGTTTGAATGTACCATATGTTGTTACTCTCCTGTCACATGAGAAAAATCTTTTTGCGGGGACAATCACCGGAGGAGCCTATCGTTCAACCAATGATGGTGCCAATTGGGAAAAGATCAATACAGGATTGACCAATACCTATGTTAATGCATTTGTGATGTCCGTTGATGGCAAATTGTTCACGGGGACTGGGTGGAGCGGAGTATTCTTTTCCATGGATAATGGATCACACTGGACTCAAATCAATACAGGATTGACGACCTATCAAATCAATACACTTGCTGTTGATCCTGATGGTAAATACATCTACGCTGGCACCGATGACGGTGTTTGGTATAGACCAACTTCTGAAATTACATCTACGCAGCAAGAAAAGGAAGATGGAATTCTCGGTCGAATTTATTTGTGCCAGAATTATCCTAATCCGTTCAATCCCTCAACGACAATTCGGTATAGTGTAGCGACGAACACTCGTTGGTCCAATACCGGGAATGGATGGGCATCCGTTCCCACATTAGTAACATTAAAAATCTACGATATGCTCGGAAGAGAAATTGCAACACTTGTGAACGAAGAACAATCGGCGGGGTGGAAGGAAGTGGAGTGGAACGCATCGGCGTTTAGTTCGGGAATTTATTTTTACAAACTACAAGCGGGGAATTTTGTTAACATAAATAAAATGATCTTCATGAAATAATTTTAATTCCCTTTAAAATACAAATCCCGCCTTTGCAGCGGGATTTGTATTTTCTAACTCTTTGTGACTTAGCGTCTTTGCGTGAATGCACTACGCCGATTTTCGCTCTTCCAAAACATAGATCGGTTCTTTTTTCTTCTCAACAGTTTCTTTTGTAATGACGCATTTCGTTACGTTAGATTTTGAAGGAAGTTCATACATAATATCGCGCATAATATCTTCCACCACCGAACGTAGTGCCCGTGCGCCGGTACCTCGTGCAATTGCTTTGGCAACGATCTGCTGCAAGGCTGCTTCTTCAAAATCGAGTTCAACCCCTTCATACTTGAACAATTTTTTGAACTGTTTTACGATAGCGTTGCGCGGTTCGACTAAAATGTTCATCAATGCTTTTTCATCCAACGAATGAAGCGTCGTCAGAACAGGAAGACGTCCGATGAATTCCGGGATCAATCCGAATTTTAAGAGATCATCCGGTTCAGCCAATTGCAGATATGCGTCTCCGGCTTTTTCTTTATTGCTTTTAATGTCTGCACCAAAGCCGATCGCATTTTTATGAACACGGCGGGAAATGATCTTTTCCAACCCTTCAAATGCACCGCCGCAGATGAACAGAATATTTTTGGTGTTGATGTTGATCAGGCTTTGCTCAGGATGCTTTCGTCCACCTTTTGGCGGAACACCTGCAACAGTTCCCTCAAGGATCTTTAACAATGCCTGCTGTACACCTTCACCCGAAACATCACGCGTGATGGAAGCGCTGTCGCTCTTTCGCGCGATCTTATCGATCTCATCAACATAAACGATTCCACGTTCCGCTCGTTCAACATTATATTCTGCATTTTGCAGTAAATGGACGAGAATCGTTTCAACATCGTCACCGACATAACCTGCTTCGGTCAATGTAGTTGCATCAGCAATGGCAAAAGGAACATCAAGAATTCGAGCCAATGTTTGCGCAAGAAGTGTTTTTCCTGTTCCGGTTGTGCCGATAAGCATTACGTTACTTTTTTCGATCTCCACATTTTCAGTCTCAGTGAAGATTTCCTGCGTGTCAATTCGCTTGTAATGATTATAGACTGCAACAGCTAATGTCTTCTTTGCCTGATCCTGACCGATCACATATTCATCCAGCGCAGCTTTAATCTGCGTTGGCGTCATCAATCCTTTGTTCTTGATCTTTTTTGTTCTGGCCGAAGACAGGTTGTTGCGGATTATATCCATTGAAGTAGAGACGCACATATCGCAGATATAAACATCCGGTCCTGCAATAATGCTGGTTACTTCTTCAGGTCGTCGTCCGCAGAATGAACAACGGACTTTGTCTTCGCTTTTTTGCTTGCTCATAGATTACTTTTCTTTTTTCGGTTCTGCTGCTCGTTTTGCAAGTACTTTATCAATAAGACCGTATTCTTTTGCCTGCTCTGAAGACATATAATTATCGCGGTCAGTATCTTTCTCAACTTCTTCAACGGATTTTCCGGTATGCTGTGAGATTATTTCGTTGAGTCGTTTCTTTGTCTTCAAAATTTCCACAGCTTGAATGCTGATATCGGATGCAGTTCCCTGAACTCCGCCCCACGGCTGATGGATCATAATTCGTGAGTTTGGAAGTGCCTGTCGTTTCCCTTTTTCACCGGCAAGTAAAAGGATTGCACCCATACTTGCAGCCATACCAACGCAGATCGTTCCGACCTGAGGACGAATTAACTGCATTGTGTCGTAAATAGCAAGTCCTGCAGTTACTGATCCTCCGGGAGAATTGATATAGATAGAGATATCTTTTTCCGGATCTTCCGCTTCAAGATGAAGCATCTGTGCGATTGCCAGCGATGCAATATAGTCATCAATCGCGGTACCAATAAAAACGATACGTTCTTTTAATAACCGTGAAAAAATATCATAGGCACGTTCGCCGCGGCTTGTTTGTTCAACCACCATCGGAACAAGCTGATTGTATAATTCGTACGGTTTTGTTTGAATGGTTTTTTCGATGATCATAATACTCCTTAAATGTGGTAAATACACTGTCAAATAATTAGACGTATGAAACCGGAAAAAATTGCCACTAATTATTACTGCTGAACAGCAAATTTACTGTAATCGTCGGTAACAACTTCCTTAATCTTGACATTTTGCTTCAAAATGTCAATCAGACGGTTATATTTTAATCGTTCCAGTGCATTTTCCGAACTTTTATAGAAGTTCACCAAACGTTCTTTGTCGATATTGAGTTTTGCAGATTCCTCAGCTGCGATCTTTTCGATCTCCGCCTCAGCGATCTCAATCTTTTCTTTTGCAATAAATTGTTCTTTGATCAATAGCCATTTAGATTGCCAGATTGCAGTTTCACGTGATTGTTCACGGTACAATTTTTCATTGAAGTTTTTCGGCAACTGTTTGTTCGGTTGTTGATTCTTCGCATCGTCAATGAACGTATCGATAACGTTTTGGATCAATGATTCAGGAACGGTGAACTCATATTGTTTTACGATTTCAGACAGAAGATCATTTTCAAATCGTCGGTCGCTTCGTTCCTTCCAGAAATCTTCAAGGTCTTTTTTAATGTTTGTTTTCAACTCTTCGATCGTTTGGAACTTTCCATTGCTTACTTTTTGTGCAAGTGCATCATCAACGACCGGTAATATCACTTTTTCAATTTTCTTGATGGTTAATTGAAGATGGACATCATGCGCATGATCGCCATGCTGGTGAGAGAATTTCACTTCTTTTACATCACCAACGGAAACTCCTTTCAGAGCTTCTTTGATCTCCGGTTCAGTGGATTTTTCTTTTAGATAAATACGCATGTCTGGCTGTGAATGACCTTTGGCTTCCAAATCGAGCATGTCAACGGTTGCAACAAAATTCTCATCATCGATTTTTTGTGCCTCTTCCAAGGTTGAATTGATCTGTTGTAACCGTTCGATCTCATTGGTCACTTCGGTATCGTTCGCACTATGGATATATTTTTCGATCGTGAGACCGGAATAATCTTTCAATTCGAACTGAGGACGAACTTCATATTTGATCGCATAGTTCAATGGAGTTCCGGGTTTGAAATCCAGCTTTATGATCGTCGGAGTCCCGATCGGGTTGATATCCCTTGCTTCGATCTCTTTTCGGAATATATCATTGGATATATCTTCAACTGCTTGATACTCAATGCTGGCACCGAACATTTTCTTGATCATATGCATGGGGACTTTCCCCTTGCGGAAACCTTTGATTTCCAATGCAGGAGCAGCCTCACGATACGCCTTGTCAAAATGGGGGGTTAATTCCTCTTGCGACATCGTAATATGCATTTCTTGTTCGCAATCGGTGTTGTTTTTGATTGTAACTTCCACTAAAAACTCCTTACCTGTTCTAAGAATGAAAAAAAATCCCGATAAATCGGGATGCAAAAATGTCCTTCAAAATACGAAATTATGACCAAAATCCCAAGAATACATTTTGAATAGTTCATAGGATATTTCTATGATTTTATTGAGAAACTGGTTGAATCCAAAAGACAATTTTTATGTAAAAAATTCGTTGATATTGCGTCTATTATACAAACAGACTATATTCTCTTAAATGTTCTTGATAGTCCAAAATTGAAACATCCACAACAAATAAATTCATTTAAATCTCAAAAGGAGGCAGCATGAAGAAACTTGTTTCTCTGTTTGGTGCAGCGTTGTTGGTATTGTGCGGGGTGATGTTTGCAGATGTTTTTGCGTCAAGAACAGCAGTCACAAATCCAAACGGGAGTCCGTTTGACGGGAAATTGAATGACGGTACAGGAGCGAAGATCTGGTATTATCTAAACGATACCGCAACCGCAATCGTCGTAAAAGTGATGAACACAAGCACTAATGCTGTTGTTGCAACGATCAATGCTTCCAATCAAGGACGTTTTTCAAATCCAAATTCAGTTACGTGGGATGGAACAGGTTCAGTGGTTGGCGGAAAATATTATGTCACTATTGCAACGACAGGATTAGTGTATTCTGATGCACAGTATACATCATTTTATTTTCAGGCTACTTCTCCAATCGGTGATATCACAACTGGGATATTTACCCGAGGTGTTGATATCAACAATAATATGAATACAAGAGGATTCGGATATTGGTATGCAAGTAACTCTGATGGCGGTTCAAGCGGATACAAAACCGGTACTCTTCGTTATAACCCGGATGGTTCGTTCGCCGGAACAGCAGCCGGTCATCCTAGCTTAACAAATTCTCTTGGGACAGCAAATGGAGGAACATTTAATTGGGGCGCAACGGCTCCTTGGACTGCAGCATTAGATAGTAAAGGGAGAGTCTATCAAGTAAGTAACGGAGGAGGTTTTGTAACGCGATTAGATAATGACTCCGCAGTTCCCAAAATTATCTTTAGAAACATTCTTTCTCCGCGTGGAATTTTTGCAACTGGTGAAGGTGCAAATTTGAAATTATACATTGCCGCTGATACGGTAGTGTGGAGAGCAAATATCGGCAATGACGATACGCTCAAAACACCGCTTGAGTTAGTAGCATCATTAGGCAACTATGTACGTGATGTTATACTTGATGATGCGGGCTTTTTAATTGCAACAGTGCGGACCGGTGTGACAGGAGTAGCGCCTGGATATATAGAACGGTTCGATATTTCAAGTGGTTTACCGAAGCGAAGATCCGACGCAACATTCTCGATAACCCATACAACCGGTCAACCTGTATGTCTTGTATTAAAACATGGTGCAGATAAAAATAGCGCAACCGATGATACTCTCTATTACAGTATTCGTGGCTTAAACGGATCAGATACTCTTAATATTGGAATTCATGAAGTCACTGCACTTGACGGCTTCTTTGAAGCCAAAAGAATTTTTAAGTCGGGTGATGTTCCTGGTAGTCTCGGTGGAAATAATAATGCGAATGCAGACTTAGCATTGGACTGGGCAGGAAATATTGTTTGGTTTGAGAACGCAAATGAAGAGATTTTTATGGTTGCCACTCCCCGAAAAACAGCAACCGTAACACTCACAACCAGAGCATATGACACAATTTCCACTCAAAATTCTACATTTGTTGGGGAAAATGGCACGAATCCGAAAGAATTTGCTCTCCATCAAAATTTCCCTAATCCATTCAATCCTTCAACAGTGATCAGTTATTCATTACCTTCGAATGCAACAATCTCCATTGTGGTGTATGACATTCTTGGAAATGTTGTCAGTGAATTATTTAACGGAAATGCACAGCAAGGCTATAATGCAGTTGTTTGGAATGGATTGAATTCATCCGGACTAAAAGTCTCTAGCGGAATGTATCTCTATAGAATTACAGCTCAGATGGATGACGGACGCACGTTTACTGATGCAAAGAGAATGTTGATGTTAAAATAATCCCATAATATCAACAGAAACCCCGTTTTTTTACAGCGGGGATGTTATTGAAGTAATTTTTTATTACACTAATCCCGTCACACCAATTATGGTTTGGCGGGATTTTATATTTTAAATAATTCTATGAAAACTATTTTTTTCTTTTTGGTGCTATGTATGAATACACAATTAGCCGATTCACAATTCTCAAAAACCTTGTTCGATTCGTACAACAATTACAAGTTCAACGGGATTTCATCCAGGCGATTCAAACATGCTGAATTATTGAAGCATCTTGAGACGATCAAACAATCTCTCGGAGATTTGATGACAATAGAACAAGTCGGCAGTTCGGCTGAGAACCGGTCGATCAACTTGTTGACACTTGGATCTGGAAAAACGAAGATTTTCCTCTGGTCACAAATGCATGGCGATGAACCAACTGCGACGATGGGGCTACTTGATCTGTTGAACTATATTTCGCAGAACAAAAATTCTGTTGAAGTTAAGAAGATTTTTTCTGAAACAACACTCCTCATCATTCCGATGCTCAATCCGGATGGTGCAGAACGGTTTCAACGTCGAACATCTCAGGGGATTGATATGAACCGTGATGCAGTGCGGTTACAGACACCCGAAGCAAAAATACTAAAATCAACTCGTGACAGGTTCAATCCGGAGATCGGTTTTAATCTACACGATCAAGATCCGCGATATTCAGTCGGGGAAAAAGGGACTGTTGCAGTCATCTCGCTTCTTGCTCCTGCGTATAATGTTGAAAAAACTGATAATGTTGTGAGGACTCGAGCAAAGAAAGTTGCGTCAGAATTAACCCTTGTGCTTCAGCAATTTGTTCAAGACCATATTGGAAAATATGATGACACATTTGAACCTCGTGCTTTTGGAGATAATATCCAAAAATGGGGAACCAGTGTCGTTTTGATTGAATCAGGCGGGTGGAAAGATGACAGTGAAAAAATGTTCATCCGTAAATTGAACTGCGTTGGGCTGCTATCCGTTTTTCACTCGATTGCAACAAAATCGTACGAAGGAACCAGCACTGAGGTGTATGAAAATATTCCGATGAATACAAAAAATCTTTATGATTTCATTATTGAGAAAGCGACAATTATTTTTTCAGATGGTCGGTCGCCGATTATTGCGGATATAGCAATCAACAAAGAAGAAGTTCATGATTCTACTGGAACATGGTGGAAAGGAAGAGTCGTAGACTTCGGGGATCTTTCCGTTTTTTCTGCAAATGAAAAATGGAATGGCGTAGGAAAGTCAATCAACGCTTCATTAGTAGAGATGAATGATATTGTGAAGATAGAGGAACTGAAAAGAATTTTTCAACAATAAATTTATATGAGAGATTATATACACTTTTTAAAATTTAAACGTATATATATTCAACGGGTGGCGTTGTACATTTCTACACTTCAAATCTAGCTTTTGTAAACAAATTCCGCCATAATTAGTATAAATCATCGAACGCCTGTTGAATAAATCATCATTCATCAGGCGTTCGTTTTTTCATCATTCTTTTATTGAAACCGATGTAAGTACAACTCATTCATTTATAATTGGTTACAGCAGATATAATATCCTGTCCAAAACTATTCTTTGGCACACAACTTGCCACATATAGATTGTCAACATCAACAAACAAATGACCATTTCGAAAGGATACTACAATGACAGTCTTATTATTCATAACGACAATTGCACTTTTTTTGACAATCGATTACTTCGTTCGTCGAAACAAAAAGACAGCGCTTGTGATGCAACCAGTTCCAATCCGAACAGTTCATATGAGAACTCCTGCAGGAATTTTCTTTACAAAATCACATACGTGGCTGAGCCTTTTTCCATCAGGAAAAGTTCAACTTGGTATCGATGATTTTGTAGCTCGCATGTTCAATCGTCCTGAAATTGAAATGCTGAAGAAAAATGGCGATGCAATTAAAAAAGGTGATGCAATTCTACGCTTAAAACAAGATGAAAAAGAAGTGATCGTTCGATCACCGATTGAAGGGATTATTGAGCTTGCCAATATGCAGCTTGCAAAAAAACCAGAACTGTTGAGCGAAGCTTTATTCAGTGAAGGCTGGGCTTATACGATAACCCCATCCAGAACAAATGATCTCAGAGCATTTTATCTTGGAAATGATACTCGTGTATGGTTGAAAGAAGAAATGGGTCGATTGCGTGATTTCTTTGCACATATGTCTGCCCCGGTTCCAGTGTATCTGCAAGATGGCGGTGATATTGCTCCCGGTGTATTCAAGAATCTGAACAAAGAACAATGCAAACAATTTGAAAACCAATTTCTGCTCGTAGACTAAGGTGAGGATGTTATGCTAAAGAAAAAAGCAATGCTAATAGATCTTACGCTCTGTGTCGGATGCAATGCATGTCAGGCAGCGTGTAAAGAAGTAAATCATATGCCGGCAGAAGAGGCAAAAGCTCTCTCGACAACAACATACACCGCATTGGATGAATATGACGGTGTATTTGTTCGTCGAATGTGTCAGCACTGTGATGATCCGACCTGTGCATCGGTTTGCCCCGTTGGTGCATTCACAAAGATGCCAGAAGGACCGGTAGTGTATGATGTGGAAAAATGTATCGGATGCCGATACTGCATGCAGGCGTGTCCGTTCCAGGTACCGCGGTACGAATGGTCAAGTACATATCCGCGCGTTCAAAAATGCGTGATGTGTCACGAACGTCTTGCTCAAGGATTACCGACAGCATGTTCAGAAGCGTGCCCCACCGGTGCAACGAAGTTTGGTGATCGAGATGATCTACTGAAAGAAGCGTACGAACGACTTGCTGCAGAACCGGATAAATATGTTCAGAAGATCTATGGTGAAAAAGAAGTAGGCGGAACATCTGTTTTATATATCTCTTCCGTGCCATTTGAAAACCTCGGATTCAAAACAACACTGCAGACAACAGCACTGCCGCAGCTAACGTGGAATGCACTCTCAAAGATTCCCGGAGTTGTAACGGTCGGCGGAACATTGTTATTTGGTATCTGGTGGATCACCAATCGTCGTCAAGAAGTGAAAGAATTCGAGCAAAAAATGCACGACACGAATCATTCTAATTACGGAAAGAATTAGGTACAGCCATGAAAAAATTATTCACAACATTTGGATTTTGGAAAATGACGGCGGTTGCCATTATGATTGCCGGACTGTACTCAACTTATGTACGTTTTTTCCATGGACTTGGCGCCTCGACTAATTTAAGCGATAAATTTCCCTGGGGAATATGGATCGGCTTTGATGTGTTGTGTGGTGTTGGTCTTGCAGCAGGCGGATTTACATTGGCCGCCATTGTGTACATTTTTAATATCAAACGGTTTGAACCGATCATTCGTCCAACAATCTTAACGGCATTTCTTGGTTATGTGCTTGTCGTCGTTGGTTTGATGTTCGATCTTGGACGCCCGTTACAAATATGGCATGCCATCATTATGTGGAATCCACGGTCGGTGATGTTTGAAGTTGCCTGGTGTGTAATGTTGTATAACACGGTACTTGCATTGGAATTTGCACCTGTTATTTTAGAAAAATTTAAAATGACACGGACTATTAAGATGATCAAACGGATCAGTATTCCATTGATCATTCTTGGAGTAATTCTATCAACACTGCATCAATCATCTCTTGGGTCATTGTATCTTATCGTTCCTGATAAGATGTATCCTCTATGGTATTCGGCATACATGCCGATTTTCTTCTATGTTTCCGCAATTGCTGCCGGATGTGCTATGATCATATTTGAATCGTTCCTCAGCAGCCGGGCATTTAAACGCGGATTAGAACTTAATTTGTTAACAGAAATTGCCCGCATCTGTGTCGTGATGCTTGGCGTATATTCTGTGATGAAAGTTGTTGACCTCAATGACAGAAAAATGCTCTCGTTGCTTACGGTTCCCAGATTCGAAACATATATGTTTTGGTTTGAAGTTACTGTTGGAGTGATCGTGCCATTCATCATGTTCTCACAGCGAAAGATCAGGCAGAACACGACCGGATTGTTCATTGGTTCAATTTTTGTTGTAGTAGGATTCATCATGAACAGAATGAACATTGCAATCACCGGGATGGAAGGTTGGTCCGGAACGACATATGTTCCTTCGTGGACTGAATTTTCGATTACGATGATGATTGTAACGGTGGGATTTACAGCGTTCTATTTTATTGCAAAATATTTCCCGGTGTTTGTTGACGAACATGAGCATGAAGATGCACATAAGCATCCTGCGAATGCTTATTCGATGCACGAAGATCTCAGAAAAGTTTCTTCTCCGGTATAAGTTGTACGATCGATTACGTCAGGAAAGGGTTTACATCATGAAACAATCACATCAAATAATTCCGGAACACGAACAACAGTGTGTATGGATGGAAGCCGGATTAGTGAACTACAAGTTGTGTGATAAAAATTTCGATTGTGAAACCTGCACATTTGACGGCACTATGAGGTCTCAGAACAAGACATTTGCTGAACGCGCTTCTGAACAATTCTCGCCGGTTGTTGGAAGCGACGTGCAGCAGAATGGTAATGATGTTTATGAGGAGATTGTTCGTCAACTGATCTCCCCGTTGAAGAAAATAAATTTCCCTTCAGATAGATTGTACAGTTCCTCTCATACCTGGATACAAAACAGAAGTGATGGGACAATGCGAATTGGCATTGATGGATTTCTAGCAAAATTGCTGCAACCAATTGTCGGCGTAGCGCTGGTTCAATCTCCGTCCCGCATTGAATCAAGTCAACCATATGCATGGTTAATACGCGATGCAGAAACATTTGCGCTATATAATCCTATCTCGACGATCACCGCAACTCTGAATGCTTCATTAACCGCAAAACCATCGCTCCTGACCAACGATCCGTATGAAAGCGGTTGGTTGCTGTCGTTGATCCCAACAAAACCTCTTACCGATAGTTCACAATATTTAACATCGGAGGAATATCAGAATGTTGTGAATGGAGAGATTGAAAAAATTTCTCAGACAATACATGCCGCAGTACGAAAAAATCATCCCTCAGTTGGTTCTACGATGTTTGACGGTGGAAAACGAATTGAAAACATAGAGGAATTCATCGGTGAGAAACGGTACACAAAACTGCTTTTAAGACTTTTGAGTCCGTATTGACAAAGATTCTCATTGTTATTGAACCAATTTCCCGATACCTTTTAAAAGTCCTTCAGCAGAACATTGTGAAAGTGTTGACACTTTCAGCACTCCTATGAAATATACACGCCTACTTGTGTATCGTCTTCTGGTGGGAATTTTTGTCGTTATGGTTGTCGGAGTTGGGGTTCTTACATTTGTTCTCGTAAAAATTCAGACCGAACGATACACACAAATTTCCATTGCTACCGCACAACGTGTCAGTGATATCGTGAAACGTTCAACGCAGTACAGTATGTTGTTGAACCGCCGCGAAGATATTTATCACATCATCAACACCATCGGTTCCGAACCCGGTATTGAAGCGATCAGAATCTATAATAAGAAAGGGGATGTTTCGTTCTCAACGAACGAAGCAGAATTGAACACGACTGTTGATATGAATGCTGAAGCGTGCATTGCATGTCATCCCTCAGGAAAAAGCGATATCGTTTCTCCCGCTAATGTTGAACGTGTCAGATTTTTTCGATCCGCTTCAGGACATAATCTCATCGGTGTTATTACTCCAATCAAGAATCAACAAAGTTGTTACGAAGCAGAATGTCACGCACACGATCAATCGCAGACTATTCTTGGCGTCCTTGATGTGATGATTCCTTTGTCTGAAACCGAACGAAGTATTGCAGAGATTGAAAAACTGCAATATAGCGGAGGTTTGCTGCTCTTATTGGTGTTAACTGGATTTTGCGGATGGTTCTTGTGGCGAATGGTAAATATTCCGGTGCAGCGGTTAACGGAAGGAACGATCGCGGTGATGAACGGAGATCTCGATCATTCTATTGATGTTAAAACGAATGATGAGATTGGATTTTTGACCGGATCTTTCAATCACATGACTCGCACATTGAAACACACCCAGGAAGAACTTCAATTGCTGAACCAGACACTTGAAGAACGTGTGCAGAAAAAAACAGAAGAACTCCGCCGTGCACAAGGGAATCTGATCCAGGTAGAAAAAATGGTCTCTCTTGGCACACTTGCCGCTACGGTTGCACACGAATTGAACAATCCGTTGGAAGGCATATTGACCTTTGCAAAACTGATCCGCAAACGGATGAATAAACCGGATCTGTCAGAAGAAGAAAAGAATGAAATCATCTCTGAATTGACAATGATTGCTGATGAGACTGCGCGGTGCGGAAATATTGTGAAGAATCTTCTTCTATTTTCACGGAAAAAAGTTGGAGAGTTTAATGAGAACGATATTCGCGGGCTGATCGAACAAAGCACCAAATTGATCGAACATCATTTGAAAATGCACAATATTGTTCTCCAGCAATCGTTTGACGATCAGTTGTCATTTGTCGAATGCGACAGTGAGCAAATTTTGCAAGCACTCTTGGCACTTGAGATCAATGCTGTAGAAGCAATGCCAAGTGAAGGAAAACTTTCGATTGAAGTGAAAAAAACAGGCCAAAATGAATTAACAATCGCTCTTTCTGATACAGGTCTTGGTATTCGAGACGAAGATCTACCGCATATTTTCGAACCATTCTTTACAACGAAAAAAGAGGGTAAAGGAACTGGTCTTGGTCTCGCCGTTGTGTATGGAATTATTGAACGCCACAACGGAAAAATATCTGTCGCTTCAGAGATAAACAAAGGAACAACATTTACCATTTCATTACCAATCCAACGGAAAATATAAACGCTTAGAGATTTCATATAAGATCCATTGCGATTTTCAACTTATGTTATTTAGAATTTGAGCAGGAGAAATAATTATGTCAGACAATAAAAAATCAAGTATCCTCATAGTTGATGATGAACCAATTGTAAGAGAATCCCTCACAAAATGGTTCCGTCAAGATGGTTTTAGAGTTGAAGCGGCTGAACACGCAAACGCTGCATTAAAATTAATGGAAAAAGGACCCTGGGATGTCGTCATTCTTGATATAAAAATGCCGGGAATGAGCGGGTTAGAATTGTTGAAACGTCTGCGGGAGATTGATCGCAACGCGCAAGTGATTATGGCTACAGCATTTGCTTCTGTCGAAAGTGCGGTCCAGGCATTGAAAGATGGAGCATTTGATTATGTGACAAAACCGATCGATCCGGATCATCTTTCACACCTTGTTTCGAATGCATTACAGCAGCGAAAATTGGAGGATGAGAATTCAATTTTGCGAGAACATATCACCGAGCTTTCCGGCGTTAATGAGATTGTCGGAGATAGTCCGCAAATGAAACGAGTAATCGATCTGTCGCTCACTGTTGCTCAAACAGATACCACGGTAATGATCCGCGGTGAAAGTGGAACGGGAAAAGAGTTGATCGCACGAACGATCCATGCAAATAGTTCACGAAGATATTTCCCGATTATCACAGTGAATTGCGGTGCTGTTGCAGAAACATTGCTGGAAAGCGAATTGTTTGGACATGAACGAGGTGCTTTTACCGGTGCACAATATCGACGCAAAGGAAAATTTGAAATGGCGGATGGCGGAACGATTTTTCTTGATGAGATTGGAACCGTGAGCCCCAAAATGCAGATTGAGTTATTACGAGTGATCGAAACAAAACAATTCACGCGTGTTGGCGGAAACGATCAGATTTCAAGTGACTTTCGTGTCATTTGTGCAACAAATAGAAATCTTGAATCAGCGATCAAAGAAGGTTCGTTCAGAGAAGACCTTTATTATCGTTTGAATGTATTCAGTGTATTAATTCCGCCGCTGAGAGAACGGAGAATGGATATTCCGAGTCTCGCTCAGTTTTTCCTGAAAAAATATTCCGGCATCATGAATAGGACCGTGTCCGAGATTTCCGGTGATGCAATGGATATGTTGGTACGGTATGATTGGCCGGGGAATGTTCGGGAGCTGGAGAATGTGATCGAACGAGCGATGGTGCTTGCGCAATCAAATTCCATTCATGCCAATGATCTTCCGTTCCAAAACAGTACAAAACTGGAAATGCCGAAGGATGACACACTGGCTGCAATGGAGCGAGTTCATATCGAATCTATTCTGGATTCCAATAAATGGAATATAACACGTGCTGCCGATATCCTCGATATCGATAGGGTAACACTCTATAATAAAATTGCAAAGTACGGATTGAAAAAACCATAAAATACTATCTTTGGAATCGCTCTTTCTGTTGTTTGGAATTATCGATTTCTTTCGTACCATCGTATTATGATTGCTCCGATCCGACTTGTTCCATTATTGCCAATGTCGAGCGAATTTGTTTCAGCGTTTGCTCATCCATTGCGTTCTATATTTCAAACGGAAATTATTGTTGATCTTCCCCTCAGCAATGTTCTGAATATTGCATACGACGATTCTCGCCTTCAATACAATTCGACTCAATTGATCAGAGAATTACTCCTTCGATTTCCTTCTTCTCCATCAAAAATTATCGGAATCACTTCAGTCGATCTTTTTGTTCCTGTCTTAACGTATGTTTTTGGAGAAGCGCAATTGGATGGAACAGCTGCCATAGTATCAACATATAGATTAGATAATACAGTCTATGGTTTGGAGCCGGACCCGGTTCTATTTTTTCAACGATCACTTACGGAAATTGTCCATGAATTAGGACATACATACGGATTATATCACTGCAAGAATCAGGAGTGCGCAATGCATTCATCAACCGCGGTAGAGGATATTGATCTGAAAAGTGCAACACTCTGTAATGACTGCAAAAAACAGATCGGGATTGAGGATTTGAATTAGATGTACTTACGAAGAATGGGTTGGAAGCATTCCGTCAATCTCCTTCCAGATGATCTCATGAATTGATTCGATCGGTTGTTTCCCGTCAATCACAATAAATCGTCCGGGCTCTTCTTTTGCCAATTCTAAATATCCTTGTCTCACCCGTTCAAAAAATTCTTCATTGCTCATCTCCATACGATCAATATCCTGGTGACTCGTGTGGCGGCGGGCATACATTTCTTGAATAGTAATATCGATAAAGAATGTCCTTTTTGGCATAACACCCATTGTTGCGATGGCATTGATCCCTTTAATTCCCCCATGATGCAAACCTCTTCCATAACCTTGATAAACTGTCGTTGAATCGACGTATCTGTCTGATATAACGATAGTATTGTTTAACAATGCAGGTTTTATTACTTCACTGACAAGTTGAGCTCTGCTTGCGGAAAACAACAATAATTCAGCTATCTGAGTCATTCGTAAATTTTTTTTATTAAGAAGAATGGTGCGAATCTGTTCGGAAATTTCTGTCCCGCCCGGTTCACGCAAAAAAAGAACTTTCCGATTTTCTTCTTCAAGTTTCTTTATCAATAATTTTGCCTGGGTGGATTTTCCGCTGCCGTCAATTCCTTCAAATGAAATAAACATAGTATCCCTTTATTATCCTGTTTTTATGAATCTATGTACGACTTTTTATGAAACTTTACAAGCGAGAAACATGAAGTTTAATATTCTTCAATAAAAACTTCATTTGACACTTCGGATTTCATTTATTAAACTACAACGCAATTTCATCTATTAGAAAGGACCAATTATGCCAGAAGAGATTAGATTACCCGAGACTTCCACGGAAATGTCACTCAGTGATAAATTCGTAGGAATTCTTTCATCGCCCGCTGAAGTGTATCAAACTATCGTTGGTAAGGAGACTAATACTAAAAATTGGTCGATACCACTGGTTTTAACAATTATCATCGGGATTATTTTCACTTTTGTTGTTTTTACGCAACCGGCAATTCAACAGGAAATGGAAGCGACACAGTATAAAGCAATGCAAAAAAGTGTTGAAGATGGTAAAATGACGCAAGAACAAATGGATCGTGCCGTGGAAATGAATCCAGCAAAACCCGGCTCACCGATGTTCTTGATATTCGGTTCTGTTGGAGTTGTTTTTGCTATTGCAATTATGGTCTTCTTATATTCACTGGTTTATTTTTTAATTGGAAAAATTGCATTTCATTCATCTGTTTCATACTCAAAAATATTGGAAGTGTATGGTCTTGCAATGTATGTTGCTGCAGTTGTTTCACTTTTAACGATGGTGTTTGTGGTTGCGTTGGGCTCTATTCATGCTTCTTTGAATGCGGCATTATTGGTGTCAAATTTTGATCCTTTGAATAAAGAACACAAAATGTTAGCAGCATTGAACCTATTCGAGTTTTGGAATTTATTTGTTATTGGTATAGGATTGTCCAAAGTATGGAACGTTACTATTGGAAAAGCACTGGGAGTTGTTGGAGGGGTTTGGCTTGTGTGGAATCTGATCAAAATATTTGTCGGTGGAGCATTTGGTATGTGATCTATAAAATACCTGCGGGATCAACATCCACGGTAATTTTTACTTTACTCTTTGTTGATTGATTTGAAAGTTCATGAACAACACGCGCTGCGGCATGCCTGGCGCGTGTTCCGTTTTTGTCACTCTCTTTATCCGCTTTGATAATGATTTGCCAGCGATATTCATTTTTTATCTTCGAAAGAACTGCGGGAGATGGACCTAAAATTGAATCTCTTTTTAATAGAGTAATCAATTGTCTCCCGAAATTGACCGCGGTTTGTTCCACATTCTTTTCAAATTTTCCTTTAAACTCAACAACAATGACTCGTGAGAATGGTGGATAATTGATAGATTTTCTGAATTCGATCTCTTCATTATAAAATCCCACAAAATCATGTTCGCGAACATGTTTTAATGCATAGTGATTTGGTTGTGAAGTTTGAATAATTACTTCACCTGCTAAATTGCTTCTTCCCGCACGTCCGGCAACCTGGGTCAATAATTGAAATGTTCGTTCAGCAGATCGGAAATCAGGTAACATCATCTGTGTATCGGCAGATATCACTCCCACGAGCGTTACACGGGGAAAATCAAGTCCTTTTGCAACCATTTGTGTCCCTAACAGGATATCAGCGTTACCTTCACCGAATTGATGTAAAATCTTTTCATGTGAACCTTTGCGAGTTGTTGTATCCATGTCCATTCGCATCGTTATCGCCGTGGGGAACATTGTCGAGAGTTCTTGTTCAACTCGTTGCGTTCCAAATCCATTGTATGCAAATTCAAACCCTGAACATTGCGGGCAAGAAGTGGGTGCGGATTTAACTTTACCACAATAATGACACCGCATATGCTTTTTTGTGGAATGGTATGTCATTGTTACATTACAACGGTCACATTGTTCAACATATCCGCAGGATTTGCATTCAATGAATGGTGCAAAACCCCTCCGATTTTGCATTAAAATTACTCCCTCTTTCTTTTCGAGTCGATCACGAATTTTTAATTCCAGCAATCGCGAAATACTATGAGAAAGATTTTCGAATGCTTTTTTCCCAACTTCTTTTGAAATTACTTTCGCTTCGGCATACAATTGTTTTCGTTCATCAATCATATTTACAATGGAAACCGGTGGGAGAACCGCATTGTCAGCCCGTTCAGGTAATGTCAATAATGTATATTTATTATTTAATGCGTTAGAATATGATTCAATCGAAGGAGTAGCTGATCCAAGAATGACAACAGCACTATTTAAAGAAGCGCGGACAATTGCCACATCTCGTGCATGATATCGGGGGCTGGTATCAAATTGTTTATACGATGCCTCATGCTCTTCATCTACAATGATAAGTCCGATATTTTTAAGTGGTGCAAACAATGCTGAACGAGGCCCAATAACGATTTTATATTTTCCTGATTGAGCAAGACGCCAAGCATCGTATCGTTCACCATCAGACATTCTGCTATGCATCCAAATCACCTGATCACCGAAATGAATCTGAAATCGTTTTACGGTTTGCGGAGTCAAAGAAATTTCTGGAATTAGAACGATAGCAGTTTTGTTTTGGTCCAACACTTTTCGTATTGCTTCAATATAAACTTGCGTTTTGCCGCTGCCTGTAACTCCATACAGCAAGAATGTATGTGCCGAATTTTCATCTAACGCATTTGAAATGGTTCGCATTGCTTCGGATTGATCCTTGTTCAATCGGATAGTTAAACTTTTTGCGAGGTGATCGTTATAAAAAAATGATGTACTTCGATTCATTTCTTTCTGATACATCACAATAAGTTTTTTTTGCTCGAAACTTTTCAAGATAGATAACGATGATGAAGCCTCTTTCAAAAAGGACTTCGCATTGATTTCTTCATGTCCGAGTTTTAGAATTACGTTCCATGTTTCGAGTTGTTTTTTACTCCGGAAAGGTATTGCCGCATCGTTAGATATTCTTTTGAAGAATCGTTCCATTTTAATTGAAGGTCTTTTTGATGATTCTTCACTGACCGTTACGATCCCTTCTGATTCAAGTTCATTAATAACCGAATAGATATTCTTTATACCGGTCTTTTTGCGGAGTTGAAGTATTGTCCATGACTGATCACTAAGTGATTGAACGATCTTAGATTTTGTTACAGAGAGTTTTTGGTTTTTATCAAATAAATCCGAGAGGGCAACATTTTTTTTGCTTGATTGACTGAATCCTGTTGGAAGAAAAATCTTTATCACTTCACCCAAGGGGCAACTGTAATAATCCGATATCCATTCAGCAAGTTTAAGGTCATTCTGATTGACCGTCGGGGTTTTATCGATAATATCAATGATGTTCTTCAGTGTAAAGTCTGGTTTTTCTGATCGGAATTTAATGATGACCCCAGTGAGGATCTTTTTTCCGAATGGTACCATTACCATCGAACCCTGATGTGCTTTCAGCTCAAGGTGATAAGGAATACTGTACGTAAATAGTTGCGGAAGGGGAACGGGAAGCGCAACATCAACAAATTTTAAATTCATTTATTTGAGAAAAGGTTCAAGATACTGCAGAAATCTTTCAGTAGCACCACAGTTATTGTAGACAAATGCTTTAGAGATGTTAGAAGCAGTCGTTCTATCCTCATCGTTCGTCAAGAGTGTTCGTAATGTTCGATACAGTTCTTTTTCATTTTCGATCACAAAGCCCCCACCTCGACGGACTAGTTCAACTGCTTCTTGCGAGTTGGTATGTTTTGGCCCAAATATAACGGGATTTCCAAACACTGCAGGTTCAAGAACATTGTGGATACCTTGTTTGAAACTTCCGCCGATATATACGACATGCGCGTACTTATAAAGTGCAACCAGAATTCCCACACTATCAATTAAAATAACTTTTTCATTGTTGTAGTTATTCATTTCAGAAAAACGGATAAAAGAAATATTATCATCGAGTTTTGCTTCTAATTCTTCAAGATGTTCAATCGTTGGTTCATGGGGGACAATAATTGTAAGCAGTTGTGGTTCGAGCTTTTGAATTTTAGAAAGGACAGGAATAATAACCGCATCATCTTCACCCCAGCTTTGGCCAACAATGAATATTTTTTTGTTCTCAATTACAGATGCAGCAAATAGATTCTTCTGACGAGCATCTTCGCTTCTCGTCATTACTTGATCGAAACGAGTATCGCCAATATGAGTAATGAACGGCATGTCAGTATGAAATTCTAAAAATGCATCTTCATCAGCTTTAGAGACGGTTAAAATATGTGTGAAACAGTTGTAAAGAATTTTATGAAATTGTAAAACGAATGGGAATGTACGAGGAGAGTTTTTCTGCATTGTTGCATTTGCCAGCATCGTTGGAATTACATTTCTCTTTAATGCGAAAATTATATTTGGCCAGATATCGTACCGCACCATGATTGCTGCATTGGGTTTCACTATCCTTAAAAATGTTTTAGCATTATCGTAAGTGTCAAAAGGAATATATGAGATACTGTTTGCGAGTTTATAATTTTTTGAATTTTCCAAACCAGATGGAGAGAAGAATGTTACTATTATGTTAATGGCGGGATGAGTTTTTTTTAGTTGTGAAATGATTGGTTTTGCTTGTTCAAATTCTCCCAACGATGAAGCATGAAACCATACACGTTTACCGGGAGTAAAATTATTAACTTGAGTTGTTAACCTTTCGAATAGATTTTTTCTTCCTTGTATTCCTGTATTAATTTTTTTGTTGATTAATCCACCTAAGTGAAATGCTACCCAGAGAATTGGGACGACCAAAAAATTATACAGTATTTGAAAAACAATCATAATGATACAATATATGGATAGCAATAAATTAGTGCAATGAATGGAATTTGCAATAAAAACCATTCCTTAATAATTGCGGACATTATAGTCTGATGAAATGATATTGTTAAGGAATATTAATAATATATCTGCGTAAAAGCTTGACTTCAAAGGGTACTCTTGTTATATTAAAAACTCGGAAATGAATTGTTCTTTAATAAAAGTTATATTTGGTAGTTGACAAACGGAAATAAATGTATTATATTTGTAACCCGTTTGGAAATAAACCAACGGTTAATGTTCTTTGAAAATTTGTGTGTACGGCTCAACAAGTCAAAAAACTGACGTTTCAATTTTACAAATTCTCTAAGTTGAAAATAAAGAAATTTATTACAATGGAGAGTTTGATCCTGGCTCAGGACGAACGCTGGCGGCGTGCCTAACACATGCAAGTCTGGGAGAATAAGGTAGCAATATCTTTAGTAAACCGGCGCACGGGTGAGTAATATATAGGTAATATGCCTTTTGGTTTGGAATAACCCCGCGAAAGCGGGGCTAATACCGAATGATGCAGCGGCTCCGCATGGAGATGTTGTTAAAGCTTCGGCGCCAAAAGATTAACCTGTATCCCATTAGATAGTTGGCGAGGTAACGGCTCACCAAGTCTGCGATGGGTAGCTGATCTGAGAGGATGATCAGCCACACTGGAACTGAGACACGGTCCAGACTCCTACGGGAGGCAGCAGTGAGGAATATTGCGCAATGGAGGAAACTCTGACGCAGCGACGCCGCGTGAAGGATGAAGGCCCTCTGGGTCGTAAACTTCTGTAGAGAGGGAAGAATTTCTCGCTTCGCGAGATTGACGGTACCTCTAAAGTAAGGGTCGGCTAACTACGTGCCAGCAGCCGCGGTAATACGTAGGACCCAA
>CAYPEM010000057.1:3879-28886 GCA_964409765.1 uncultured Chitinophagaceae bacterium | reverse complement strand
GTGGATTCCTGGCAGGAAACAAATACCATCGATAAACAACAGAGTGAAAGTATCATTTTCATATGTTAGCACCCTCTCATATAAACGTAAAAATAATATCAAATAATTACAATAGCCTAATTTGTTTATTTTTCAACTTACTTTCTTCACACAAGATTATTTATGTTTCCTCGTAAGTCTATCATTCGTATAATCGAATTACTTCATAATATTTCTCAAATCTGTTCAAAAAGGATACATTGGTCCGTGATAAAAATGCGGTAATCTTATTTACTTCTGTTAATTGATTCTAAATTTGAATTTGCCTAAACTTTCAAATCAATTTTTCTCATCATCAATTAACGGAAATCTCTATGAAGACTATACTCACAACCCTGCTTCTGTTCGCTTGCACTGCAGGGATATTTGCACAACAAGGAAATCAAATGAACGACTCCAATCCGTTCTACAAACCATTTGAAACACAGTTTGGTACACCTCCATTCGATAAGATCACCAATGCCCATTTCATGCCCGCATTCAAAAAAGGAATGGAAGCACAGAAACAAGAAGTGGATGCGATCATTAATGATACTCTTCCCCCTACATTTTTTAATACCATAGAAAAACTTGACCAATCCGGTGATATGCTGGGCCGTGTCAGCGGTGTATTCTTTGCTTTACAGGGAGCGAATACCAATGATGAGATCCAGGCGATTGCGAACGAGGTCACTCCCATGCTGACGAAACACCAGGATGATATTAATCTGAATGAAGCATTGTTCAAACGAGTGAATGTTGTGTATGCTTCACGCACCAGCGCGGGGTTAACTGCAGAACAAATGAAACTTCTCGAAGATTATTACGCAGGATTTGTCCGAGGCGGTGCAAATCTTCCTCCCGAAAAGAAAGAACGATTTCGTGCTATTAATGAAGCTCTTTCAGTTCTTCAGTTGAAGTTTGATGAAAATGTGTTGAAAGAAACGAACAATTTTACACTGTTCATAGACAATAAAAAAGATCTCGCAGGATTACCGCAATCGAATATCGATGCAGCAGCAGAAGCGGCAGAAAAAGCGGGGAAAAAGAACACTTGGCTTTTTACTGTAAAAAAACCAAGTATGATCCCTTTCCTGCAATATGCAAAGAATCGTTCGTTGCGAGAAAAGTTATATAAAGCATACATCATGCGTGGTGACAATAATAATGAATTTGATAATAAGGTCATCGCATCGAAGATTGCAGCGCTTCGCGTTGAGCGCGCAAATATTTTAGGATTTAAAACTTATGCAGATTTTTCGCTTGAAAGGACAATGGCAAAAACTCCGCAGAATGTATATGAACTTTTAAATAAACTGTGGGAACCGGCATTGAAGAATGCAAAGATCGAACGGGATGAGATGCAGGCGATTGTGAAAAAAGAAAAAGGAAAATTCACCATTCAGCCGTGGGATTGGTGGTACTATGCTGAAAAAGTCCGTAAACAAAAATATGATCTTGATGAGAATGAATTGCGCCCGTACTTTTTAATGCAGAATGTGCGCAAAGGAGTCTTCGACCTTGCAACGACATTGTTCGGCATCCAATTCATTGAACGGAAAGACATCACCACCTATTCAGATGAAGTGACCGTATTTGAAGTGCAGGAAAAAGATGGAACACATATCGGTTTGCTCTATACTGATTATTACCCCCGTCCGGGAAAACAGGCCGGGGCGTGGTGCGGAGCATTCCGTTCTCAGGAACGCCGCGCCGGAAAAATGATTTCGCCGTTGGTGACGAATGTCGGTAATTTTTCACGTCCGGTTGGAGACAAACCGGCATTGCTGAGCATGGACGAAGTAGAAACATTGTTCCACGAATTTGGTCATGCTTTAAATGCATTATTCTCTAACGTTAATTATAAAGGACTTTCCATTCCCGGAGATATCATTGAACTCCCATCGCAGGCGATGGAGAACTGGACATTTGAACCGGAAGTGATGAGAACCTACGCCTTTCATTATAAAACAGGAAAAGTGATTCCACAGAATCTGATCGACAAGATAACGAACAGCAGAAAATTCAATCAAGGGTTTGCGACGGTAGAATATTTGGCCGCGTGTTATCTCGATATGAATTGGCATACACTTACATCAACAACTCCCGTCGATGCGAATGTGTTTGAAAAAGAATCCTTGGACAAGATCAAACTCATGCCGGAAATTATTTCACGATACCGAACCACATATTTTCTCCATATTTTTAACAGTTCATATTATGCGACCGGATATTATTATTATATCTGGGCAGAAGTGTACGATGCCGATGCCTTTGATGCATTCAAAGAAAATGGAATATTCGACCAAGCAACCGCGAAAAAATTCCGGGAGATTATCTTAGCACGGTTACAAGCGGATGATGCGTCGGTACAGTACGAGCGATTCCGTGGAAGAAAACCGTCCATAGAACCATTGCTGAAACGTCGAGGGTTGGAATGATTTACCGATAAAGATATTGCCGTCGAAAAAAGTCGGCAATCAATCAAAGACATGATATCCCCGAAACATCTGTTTCGGGGATTTTTTTTATTACAATGGTTTAATCGGTGCTATTTCGATATCTTTATTTTTTTTACCCACAGCGGATACCGATTTTTTGAAATTGATGTGCCTCCGCAAATAACATAAGACCCGTCGTATGCCTGAAGAACGGAATACGCTGCATCGTAAGCTCTGGACAAATCACCGATAAGAAGCCCTCCTAAAGAACTGCCGGAAGCATTCAACAAGTACACAGCGCCATGGGAAATTGAATAAATATTCGTATTGTTTCCTGTGTCTTTTTCCGCAATTGTTTTTGAATGAGCACCGCAGAGGATATAATCACCGGACGTTGTTTTCGCTGCAGAATAAATTCTAACACTACTAGGATATCCGATGGTTCCTTGATCCACAGCAAGCGGGCGTACTTCACCGCCTGACTGTACTCTCCCTATCGTATCCATCAAATAAAATGAATTGAATGTCGTCCCGGCTAATTGATTAACACCTGTTTTAATCACGGTGCTTTCGTGCCATTGATTGTACAGGCTATACCCGCTCCCGGGAAGGATACTTCTTTGTATTTCATTCCCTTGATAGTCCACCCTGACGCACCAACTGGTATCATAGATATCGGAGGTCGATTTTCTTGTCGTTCCTAACAGACTCATCGTTCCATCCGTATTCTCAAAGAGCGATGATGTTATTGTTCGATCTTTTCCTTGAATTTCTTTCGTCCACAATACTTTTCCCTTGTCGTCTAATTTTATAATTCTTGAACTGGAGGTGGTTGCATAGGAATTTGCGGCTACAACAAAATTGTGATCTGAAGTCTGAATGATCTTAAAACCAGCATCGGCATAAGGAAATTCAATCCTCTGTTCCCATAAAAGATTTCCGATACCGTCGACACGAAGGACATAGATAATATCACCGTTATCGCTTCCCGTTCCAATGAACCCGCCGTTGTCGGTTTCAATGAACGAATAGATTGATTGACCGGAATAGAGTTTGTGCCACTGAACCTCACCTTGTTCTGAAAGAGAGAGAAAAAATGCCTTGATGCCCTCAGTAGTGTACTGTCTGCCTGCTGCAATATATCTTCGGTCGGCAAGTTCCTTAATTGTATAGGCTTCTCCACCGTTGGAATTTGGGTATTCAATGATCCTATCAAAAAGCACTTCGGATTTGAATGTATTTTCTTCTTCATTCACCGGCTGTGTACAATTCGGAATAATAAGTGCAAGACCGGCAAAGATAAGGATCATCACTATATTTTTGGAGTATTTCTTCATATTGGAAAAGATTAGTCTATGTTCGGTACAATTGCAATTTTATTCTCACGCAAAAGAGTAATAAGTCAATTCGACATCGTGAGGAAGCAAATCTGTTACTTCGTCTCACTTTGCAGCATTGAATAGAATTCGCAATCAAGACATTGCGTGAATTTATCTAAGAATGATTCATATGCAACTTCATTACACAGTGTATCTTCTACCAGCCAGCAAAATCGACCTCCATTCGTACCATTATTGATGCCGTCATATCGTTCTTCGGATGCCGCCGGACAGATTCCGATTCTTGAATTGCTTTTGCCCCCGGGTTCACATCCGCATTTAAAATATTCCCAGCAGTTTGCATTCTGTTTAGCCATGAAATTATTATTGTCTTGTTGTTCAATGATAAAGTATTTTCGGAACTAAATGTATATGCAACTTCCTGAAATATCAATACGAAAAAGTGAATATTTTTAGGAGCTAAATGAATTGGGTTAAGCAGAGATCGTTGTTGAATTTCGGCTTGAATCGAGGATGGTGGTCGGCTTCAGAAGTTTCTTTCCATCGACTTCTAAAATGAGTCAATCGTCATTATCGCTGAATTCTAGTCATTCATAGAATATCAAATAATTGATCAATGCGATCGATTTGATATGTCGGTCTTAATGCTGTTGTATTCTCACTATGCTTGGGATTGAACCAGCAAGTATCGATTCCGAAATTAATTCCTCCCTGAATATCGGATGACAATGAATCACCTATCATCAGTACGTTTTCCTTATCAAAGTGATTCAGTTTCTTCAATGCAGACTCAAAGATCCGAGGATCGGGCTTGCTTACGCCGACTTCTTCTGAGATAATAATTTCAGTGACGTATTCTTTAATTACCGATCGTTTCAAACGCGACAACTGTATTTCTTTGATTCCGTTTGTAACGATTGCAAGAGTGTATTTGCTCCTCAAATATTTACATACTTCTTCCGCACCTTCCAGTAAAAATGCTCCCTCACTCAAATGGTTGATGAACAGTTCGCTGAATTCATCAGCAGAGAAGGACACTTCAAGGTCATGGAATAAACGTCTGAACCGCTCAACACGAACCTGTTTGCTAGTCAACAATCCTTTTTCAACATCATTCCAGAGCAATTTGTTGATGATATCATATTTTTGTTTCATTCCTTGAACGTCCAGACCATGGTCCATCTCCAAGAAAGACTGTTCGAAGGCGACTTTCTCCGCTTTTTGAAAATCAAAAAGAGTATCATCAGCATCGGCTAAAATCAGTTTATACAATTATACTGCTCCGTTGAATTCCTATCTTACCATCACCTTTAAGGTGACGATAAGGTATTGTAGTTCTCAAAAAAAAGACGGACTCTCGTCCGTCCTAGTTTATATCCTTTGTGTCTTTGAGACTTCGTGTGATGCTTATACGTTTTACTCTGAAAATTTCTTAAATGCAAGTGTCGCATTATGTCCACCGAATCCGAACGCATTGCATACTGCTGCGTTGATTGTTTTTTTGATCGCAACATTCGGCACATAATTCAGATCGCATTCCGGATCGGGTGTTTCATAATTGATCGTCGGATGAACTTCATCTGTCACAACACTCATCACCGTCGCGATTGCGCCAATAACACCTGCAGCCCCGAGTAAATGTCCGATCATTGACTTCGTTGAATTAACAACAAGTTTTTGTGCGTGGTCGCCAAAGACAGTCTTGATCGCATTCGTTTCGTATTTATCGTTGTAATATGTCGATGTTCCGTGTGCATTCACGTAATCAATCTCAGTCGGATTCAATCCCGCATCGTTCAACGCCATTTTGATCGACCGTTGAGCTCCCTCACCGCCCGGCGCAGGTTCAGTGATATGATGTGCGTCTCCGGTAAATCCCATACCGGCAAGTTCGGCATAGATCTTCGCTCCGCGTGCTTTTGCATGTTCTAATTCTTCCAGGATCATGATACCGCCACCTTCACCCATCACAAATCCGTCGCGGTTCTTTTCAAATGGACGGCTCGCTTTTTCCGGAGCATCATTTCTTGTGGAAAGTGCTTTCAATGCATTGAATCCGCCGATTCCCATTTCACAGATTCCCGCTTCCGATCCACCGCAGACCATCATATCGACAACCCCGCGCTGTATCAGCATCAATGAATCACCAATCGCATGCGATGCTGTTGCACAAGCTGAAACTGTTGCATAGTTCGGACCTTTCAAACCATACTTTATAGAGATACGTCCGGCGGCAATATCTGGGATCATCATTGGAATGAAAAAAGGACTGATGCGGTGTGGACCTTTTGCCTCTACCATATTGGTCGTCTGTGTTTGGAAAGTCTTGAAACCTCCGATTCCCGATCCAAATACGACTCCAATCCGTTCTTTATTCTCCTTTTCAAGATTCACACCGGAATCTTTAACCGCTTCTTCAGCTGCGGCAAGTGCATATTGTGTGTATTGATCGACCCGCTGTGCAAGTTTTCGGTCCATATAATTATGCGGATCGAATCCTTTTAATTGACCGGCAAACTTTGTGTCGTACTGGGTCGTATCAAAATAAGTGATATTGGCAATACCGCTTTTTCCGGCAAGTGCGTTTGCCCAAAATTCTTTCACTGTCAATCCTATCGGTGTTACTGCACCCATACCAGTAACAACGACACGACGCATTTGACGAGAAGCCATAACAAATTCCTATTGTTGAATAACAATGAAAAACCACACCGTCACGGCGATCGTCATTCCGGAATGGACCCGACATGACGAAATGTTGTGAAGGTGTGGCTCTGGTGGATCAATTATTTTTTTGCAGCGGTGATGTAATTGATAGCATCGCCAACAGTACCGATCTTTTCAGCATCTTCATCCGGAATGCTCATACCGAATGATTTTTCAAATTCCATGACCAATTCAACGGTATCAAGGGAATCAGCACCAAGGTCGTTTGTGAATGATGCGGTTTCTGTTACCTGTGCTGCATCAACGCCAAGTTTGTTGACGATGATCTCTTTTACTTTTGCTGCTACATCTGACATAATGTTTCTCCTATTATGTGTTTATTGGTGTACGTTTATTTTTTTGCGTTCTTATTTGTTTAGTTCAATATACTATACTTATTCTACATTGCCATACCGCCGTCAACATTAATTGTCTGCCCGGTGATGTAGCTGGAATCATTCGACGCTAAAAAACAGACCACTGCCGCGATCTCTTCCGGCTTGGCAATTCGCTTCTGCGGAATGATGCCCAAGATAGCTTCTTTTTGCTTTTCATTCAACTTTTCTGTCATATCGGTTTCAATAAATCCTGGTGCAATAGCATTCACCTGAACATTTCTGGAAGCAAGCTCTTTAGCAATGGATTTGGTGAATCCGATAACCCCTGCTTTAGATGCAACATAGTTCGATTGTCCGGCATTTCCGACAACACCTACAACTGAGGAAATATTTACGATCTTTCCTGATTGCTGGCTCATCATTTGGCGGCACGCAGCTTTTGTAAAATTGAAAACACTTTTCAAGTTCGTAGTAATGACATCATCCCAATCCTGCTCGCTCATTCTCATCAACAGCCCGTCTTTAGTGATTCCGGCATTGTTCACAAGAATATCAAGACGTCCGAAATCTTTGATGACATTCTGAACAACATCATTCGCTTGATTGGTATCCGCAGCGTTCGATTGGAATGCAGCCGCTCTTCGTCCCAAAGCTTGTAATTCAGCAATAAGAGAGTTTGCTTCTTCGGCTCTGCTGCGATAGGTGAACGCAATATCTGCTCCCGATTGCGCAAGATGCAGAACAATGGAGCGTCCGATTCCGCGCGAACCGCCGGTAACGAGAGCAACTTTTCCGGAGAGATTATAATTTGTCATAAAGTATGCTATGGTTGAGTCTTTGTCATTCCGGCGAAAGCCGGAATCCAGTTATTAAAGTTCGAACATTAAATCTTTCCACGTTGGATTAAATGATTCGATCAATTCAATCTTCCAACTACGATGCCACCATTTCAATTGTGTTTCTCTCGCAATTGCATCACGAGGGTCGTTGTATTCTTCAAAATATACAAGCAAATGAACTTTGTATTTTTGAGTAAAACCTGGTATCAATCCTTGTTTGTGTTCATCAACGCGATGTCGAAGATTATTTGTCATTCCAATATATAACGTGCCGTTTCGTAGACTTGTCAATATATACACAAAGTATTTCATGCCTGGATGCCAGCGTTCGCTGGCATGACATAACTCTATGCAGGTTTTATATTTAATTTAGCTTTGTGTTCAACCAATTCTTGATATCCATCTTTTCCCAGAACAAATTCCAATTCCGCTTTACAGGAATCGACCAACGTCGAATCAGTATCGCTGACGATGGAACAGCACTGCGCTTTGTCCTGCTGGTAATCGTCGAACGTTAAGACGCCTGTATCAAGAGAAATTGGAAAAGCGATGCAATAGAATGGTTTGATCTTCCATGGATCGTTGTATTTCTCAGCACTGACAAGCTGAACACTGCACCGTCCGTCTTTTCCAAGGAAAACACATTTGTCATTATGGACTTCCGTCCCAACGGCATAACCTGATGGAAAATCCTGATCGTCAACTCTGATGTTATCAAACCAAACAGTATCATTCGTCGTTTGAGTTTCATCCATTTTCAACTTGATCTCTTCTTTATGTTGAATGATCACATCACGCTCGGTCGGATCCAAATACACACCTGATGAGCAGCATGTGGTCTGACATTGATACGGACCGCATCCTCGTGAAAATCCTTTTTCAAAGAGTACCGGATCGATGGTATATTTTCCAATTTTTAATTCTGCCATTATAATTTTACTTCCGAAGCTTTATCGATCCCTGAAATTTCTGCACTAGCCACTGTCCGCTTCACTAATCCCTGCAAAACTTTTCCCGGACCTATTTCTACAAACTTTTTCGCACCATCTGCAGCCATAGTATTCATTGTTTCTTCCCACCGCACCGGGCTTGTTACCTGTTCGAATAGCATAGTACGAATGTCAGCAGCAAGTTGAACAGGTTTCGCAGTAACATTTACATAGACAGGAATCTTCGCATCGTTGATCGTCACTGCGTCCAATGCTTCTTTTAATTTATCTTTTGCAGATTGCATCAACGGAGAATGGAACGCGCCGCTGACAACTAATTCTTTTACCAATTTTGCGCCGCGTTCTTTGGCGATCTCCATAGCTTTACGAACCCCGACAACCGAACCCGAAATAACAATCTGTCCCGGCGAGTTGAAATTTGCCGCTTGAACAATTCCAACTTCGTATGCTTTGCACGTTACTTCACCGACAACGCTTGCATCAAGACCAACGATTGCAGCCATTGTTCCAGGATTTTCTTCTCCGGCTTTCTGCATCAGTTCACCGCGCAGACGAACAAGTTTGATCGCATCCGCAAACGAAAATGCTCCCACCGCTACCAATGCTGAATACTCTCCGAGCGAGTGCCCGGCTACCATAGATGCATCCGTCGGCTTCAATATATTCCAAAGCGCAATACTGTGCAGAAAAATTGCCGGTTGTGTATTCTTTGTCTGCTTTAATTCTTCTTCGGGCCCCTCAAAACAGATCTTCGAAAGAGAGAATCCAAGTACAGAATCTGCTTCATCAAAATATTTTTTCGCTGCAGGGAACTGATCGTACAGATCTTTTCCCATACCCACATACTGCGAACCTTGTCCCGGAAATATATACGCTGTCATAAGTTAAAATTTAAAAGTGGAAAGTTAAAAATTTTTATTTAACTAACTTTTCAGCTTTTAATTGTTCATCCTTCATTGTTAATTGTTAATTGTTAGTAAGCCCACTTCACATACACCGCTCCCCACGTATAGCCCGCACCGAAGCTTGCCAGGACAAGATTCTGTCCTTTCTTCACTTTTCCTGCGTGCCACCATTCTGAAAGTGCTAATGGAATTGTTGCCGCTGTTGTATTTCCGTAGCGACCGATATTGATCATCACTTTCGATTTATCTAATCCCATCCGCTCCGCGGTTGCATCAATAATGCGTAAGTTAGCCTGATGTGGAACAAGCCAATCTACATCAGCACCGGTAAGATTATTTCGCTGTAAAATTTCTTCCGAAACATCCGCCATTCCTTTTACAGCTACCTTAAAGACTGCTTTCCCGTCTTGCACAAGATAATGCATTTTTTTGTCGATCGTTTCGTGAGTTGGAGGATTTAAACTTCCGCCGCCGCTCATATATAAGTATTGTCCACCGCTGCCATCAGAGTATAATTTATGATCTAACACGCCGAGATTTTCATCACTGCTCGGTTCCAACAATACTGCTCCGGCACCATCACCAAACAAAATTGCAGTATTTCTGTCGGTATAGTCCATAATTGAACTCATTTTATCAGCGCCAACGACAAGAACTTTTTTGTAAGCACCAGATTCGATCAATTGTGTGCCCAGAGAAATTGCATACACAAAACCTGAACAGGCTGCGGAGATATCGAATCCCCATGCTTTTTTTGCACCAATCTTTTCCTGAAGCACACATGCTGTTGCCGGGAAGAACATATCCGGCGTAACAGTCGCAAAAATGATCACTTCAAGTTCATCGGCACCAATGCCTCGGTTCTTCAATAACATTTGAACTGCCGGAACTGCAAGATCTGATGCTCCGCCCCCTTCAGCAACACGTCGTTCACTGATACCGGTCCGTGTTCGGATCCATTCATCGTTGGTATCAACTAATTTTTCGAGATCAAAATTTGTTAATACTTTCGGTGGAACGTAATGACCAACCGATGTAATTGCCGCTCTGATTGTACTCATTAAAACTCTCTAGCTCTTTAATTGTTCCTGAATATGCTGATTGATTTTATATTGAACCACTTCTTCTGCGCGAAACAACATGTTCTTAATTGCTTTGGGCGGCGATCCACCATGACCTATGATCGTTACGCCATTCACTCCGAGCAATGGAATTCCGCCATGCTCGGTATAATCCATATCCTTAAATATCTCGCGGAGTGAACCGCGCAGCACACCGATCATTAATTTATTGATGATACTCTTATCTGCAAATTTTTTGAACTGAAATTTCAGATACCCGGGAATGCTTTCTGCAAATTTTAGCAGCACATTTCCGACAAATCCATCGCATACAACAACATCCACATGGCCTTTAAGAATATCACGGCCTTCAATGTTCCCGACAAAATTCATTTTTTCTTTTCGTTCGGAAATATATTTGAATGTCTCTTTTGCAAGCTCATTCCCTTTAGATTCTTCTTCACCAATGTTCAGCAATCCAACACGCGGATTTTTTTTCTTGAATATATATTCAGAATAGATACTTCCCATCACCCCAAATTCGAACAAAAACTGCGGACGGCAATCCGACACCGCGCCTGCATCAACAATAAGTGTCGGACCTTGTTCGCTCGGAAAGATTGCAGCGACGGTCGGTCTGCTCACGCCGGGAATTCTTCCCAGAATCAATGTCGATGCCGCCGTAACCGCACCGGTATTTCCCGGTGAAACGAACGCATCAACCAATCCCTCTTTATGCATCGTCACTCCTTTTACGAGTGATGAGTTCGGTTTTGTTTTGATCGCCGTGACCGGCGAGTCATGCATATCAATCACGTCGGGTGCGTGGACAATGGAATAATCCAAACCATCGATATTCCCGATCGTTCGCAATTCTTCTTTGATCTTACTCTCATCGCCGACCAACACCACATGAAACCGGTTATTGCTTTGACGAAGGCATTCTATTGCACCCTGCACTTCATACGCAGGAGCAAAATCTCCTCCCATCGCATCTAACGCAACTCGGATCTTTTGTGAGGATTGATTCACGTCATTATCGGATTGGTGAAGCAGCACCTAAAAAAAAACCACTGCGGAAACATTCGGCAGTGGCTGTGAGTAAACAAATTTTTATTACGCAGTTTTCTTTTCTTTGATCACTCTGCCGTTGTACATCAATTTACCTTCCGATGTCCAGACAGCGCGGTGACTCAAATGTGCTTCTCCTGATGCTTTGTCGATAGCAACAGTTGGAAGTTCCGCTTTGTAATGTGTGCGGCGTTTACGACCGCGTGTTTTGGAATGTCGTCGTTTTGGATTTGGCATTGCTTCGTTCCCTTCACAATAATGTTTTAGTTTTTTTCAGTTCGTAATAAGTCTTGTAATTTCTTCCACCGTGGATCGATCACCACTTCGACTTCCGGTTTTGCGATCAGTGATTCCGGAATTTCACAATTCTTTTTGCACAATAGTTTCAATGGAACCGCGATCACGAGATATTCTTTGACCGAAGTATCAAGATCGATACAATTATCTTCTTTTCTCAAAAGGTGAAAATCATCATCATCTTCCGCTTCACCATCGTCGTTCCATGTATAGATGGATGTGAACGAAGTTTTAATCTCTTCTTCAAATTCATCAGCACAACGGTCACAGACAAAAACACCCTTGACAGAAGCATTGACCATCACCGCAATTTGGTGAATGCTTTTCTCAAGGGTAACGTGCGCGTGAACCTCACCCGGATAGTTTTCTTCTAACCCCAATGCTACGGCAGGTTTTACAAAATCGTACCTATGAATACCCTCTGACAGGCCAGAAATATTGATCTTCATTCTTGTTTCCTCGTTCAAATTCAGAGGGAATTGCTGTTTTTGCTAAAATTTCAAAGAATTTATAGTAAAAGTCCGCACAAATATAGAAAGTTTGAGGGAGAGAGTCAAGAATTTGCTTAAAATACAAAAGACCCTTCGAGAATTACCCAAAGAGTCTTTTATGTGGGATCAGATAGAAAATTATGCCGCCGGTTCAGCGACAACTTCACCTACCGGTGCTTCTTCACGGGGAGTTGCAACAGGAATTCCCTGTTTCCCCAATTCATCATGGACAAAATCCACCGCTTCAGCCAATGCATCGGCAAATTTTTCAAAATCTTCTTTGTAGAGGAAAATTTTATGTTTTTTGAATTCATCTTCAGCAATTTTCTTGCTCTCCGTAATCGTTATGTAAAAGTCCTTTTCGGATTTGGTTGCTTTCACATCAAAAAAGTAAGTACGCTTGCCCGCTCGTACACGTCTGCTAAATACTTCTTCTTTTTTTTCCGTCGATTGTATAGTAGAAGTTTCCAATTCTACCCCTCCTGTAAATAGTGAATGAAAAATTGTGCAGCATTTCTGCACGGATGTTGAATGATGTTATCTTTGTATAACTGCTATTTTCGATGTTGCAACTTGATCTCCGGTTCTGTTATGAGCCACAACAATGTAAACACCGCTTGCTACTAATCTTCCTTCTCCATCCCTGCAGTTCCAAAATGCTCGACCGCCACCCTGAGCCGGAAATTGAGAGATCACTTTACCGTTCAGTGCTAGAATCTTCACCGTGCTCTCATCCACTAACCCTCGTATCTCCACGGATTGGTGGTCAGGAAGATATATCGGATTTGGTGAAAGGTCAATGGAAGAAAAGGAAGATTGTGTTTCAATTGCTGCCACCTCTATACTGGACAATCCTTTATCAGTGCCGAAATACATGATTCCCTTTTTCTTATCGAATGCCAATGAGAGGACATTGTTATCGGCTAGTTTTCCGTTCGTATTTTCAACCGTAAATTGATTCAATAATTGTCTGCCGTCAGGTGAAACAACAAATACACCCTTTGACGAAGTCGCTATCCATTTATTATTCTGAGCATCAATCGTGACCCAGTTGATATATTGGTCAGCAATAAAATTTAGGAATATTTTTGAAACCCGGCTCTTTGGATTGTTGATATCGGTAATGATCGTGATCCCCTGACTTGTTGCAATCCATACATCGTTTTCTTTATCAACAACGATCGATTGCGTGTGAAGATCGGAAGCGCCATCAGCTTCTGTTATCACACCCCAGCCATTTTGTGAACCAGGCAGCACACGCGATTCGTTATAGAAAGCAATGGGAGCTGAGGGTCGTGAAAAATTTGTTGGAACAGTATTAGTGAACCACTTTGTATCATTCTGGTCGATCACGACTCCAAACATATACGCGGGATCACCGCTCAAAGGAAATCCGTCGTACGTTTCCCATGTCGAATCCGGTTTCATTTTCCAGATCGTTTTATTGAAGTCTGCCGCACGGAAGATCGGCACCCAAACATTTCCTTTGCGGTCCGATGCAATTTTTCCGGGGACAATATAATTGGTATTTTCACTGACTCCGACAAAGCCCGGTGTAGTATAATCGAATACTTTTACAACGGTATTATTCTTATCGACAACAATCAATCCGAAGCCCCACGTGCTGATCCATTTACTGTTGTTAGGACCGAGTTCGATAGCGTAACAATCATTGGAGGGTAACATCGATGTGTTTGCAGTGGAATAATTTTTCCATTGTGAGCCGTTGAAACTATAAAATCCGGATCCGCCGGTCCTGCCGGATGCCGACCATAACATTCCGTTCTCATCAACCACAATTTGGGGAAAGGAATTGGAATTTGGTCCGTTCGGAATATAAAATTGCCATTGCAACGAAAGATTCCACGAACCAATTCCTGATGCGGTGTATCCAAGAAATATTTTCCGTTGCGAAGTTATCGTTCCGGAAGAAACTTCCGAAGGAATAGCGCCGCTAAGAATTGATATGGTATTTGCTGTGTTCAGCGATTTTACAAAATTGCCCTCAACAAAAATCAAAGAAGTATCAACGGCTGAAATAATCTTCGCCGCAATGACAATTCCGTTCGTGATACTCCAACCATTGTTTTGATATCGCAGCAATCCTGTTTTTGATGACGCATAGAAATTACCATTGAATACTGCAAGGTTGTTTACAGTCGCATTATTGGAGAGAATATCCCACGATTCCGGGGCAAGAAGATTTATTGAACCAACTTTAGACGCAACAATCCCTGATGCGGTTGCTGCAAATATCCTATTTTGGAAAATATGTATTGCGGTGACTGCAGGTTCTATGATCGACGCAAATCGCGTGTAAGTATCCGAAAATTCAAATTTAGCAATGGAAAAAACAACGGCACCAAATCCGGTAGCAATGTACATCTTATCACCGGCTTGGTAAAAATCATTGATGCTTCTATTGTTCTTTCCGGAACGGACAACATCGGTGATATATCTCCAGGTTCTCTTCTTGGGATTATAAATATCGATATTTCCGGATTGTTGACCGATCCAGATATTCCCCAATGAATCAACGAAAATTGAGGTAATATCATTGGTGGAAAGTCCGTCTGAATTAACGAATCGCTGATAGGATGAATCGGTTGGATCGAATTGGAAGACACCGCCTGAGGTTGCAGCCCATAGTGTCGTTCCGTCGGAGGTAACGGAACGAACATTTTTCATATCGGTGTAACTTTTCCAGTCACCAATTCCCGCAACGGCGGCAGATGGAAAGAAAAAACTACTGGTAAGCAAAAGTGAAAAAAACCAACGACTCTTCATTAACACATTTCCGGCACGCATACGATAGACTCCTCTCAATGATTGAAATGAATAACGGTATCAAAGAGTCTTTCGTGCTTCCCTTTCTGATTTTCAAACAATTTTAGAAAATAGATCTGCCATCTCAATGGCACCTAACGCTGTATCATATCCTTTATTGCCGACACTTCCACCGGCTCGTTCCATTGCCTGCTCAAACGTATTGGTGGTAACTACTCCAAAGAGCACCGGAATATTCCGTTCATAGGAAACTGAACCAATCCCTCGTGCACATTCCTGACAGATGAAATCAAAATGCGGTGTTTCTCCGCGTATCACTGCACCCAGGCAAACAACCGCATCATACTTCTTTTTTAATGTGATGAACGATGCAACCTGAGGCAATTCGAACGCACCGGGACAATGGAAGATCTCAACATCCGTAGCTCCGTTTTTTTTAAAACACTGCAGTGCTCCGTCCAACAATTTCTGTGTTACAGTCTTATTGAATCTGCTGACAACGATTGCAAATTTTTTATTGCGAGCGTTTACGCCCCCTTCAAACTCATGGGAAAGAACTTCAGATGTCATGGTGTGCAGAATCAACGTCCTCTATTGTGTTGGTGAGTCTCCGGAAAATAATCGATGCTTCATCATGTTCACCCGGCTCTCATCAATATAAAAATTTCCGAGCACTTCATCATCATTTTTTTTGCCTCCGTGAAAATCGGACCCGCCGCTTTCCAGAAGGAAATATTCGTTGACGACACCGCGGTAATACGATGTATGTGCCGGTTGATGCGATGGATGGATCACTTCAATCCCGTCCAATCCGGACCTGATTGTCTGATGAAGCAGTTCTTCCGTAGTAAAACGCCCTGGATGTGCAAGAAACGAAAGACCCCCCGAAGATGAGATCAACTGGATTGCATCTTTCAGCGTCAATTGGAACTTTTTTTCAAACGCAGGACCCCCATTGCCGATGAATTTTTCAAATGCTTGATGATATGTATCAATATAACCTTCTTCAACCATTGCAGAAGCAATATGCGGACGACCGACGGCTCCGTGCCCGGCTCTATTCAACACTGATTCGATTGTTAGTGGAACATTGATATTGTTCAGTTTCGCAACAATTCGCTCAGCACGTTTTATCCGTTCTTGTCTGAAGAACTCCAAATATTCCAGCAGCCGCTTGTTCGTGTAATCCATAAAATAGCCGAGGATGTGGACATCCCGTTCATCAACTAATGCACTCAATTCCACACCTGGAATCACTTCAACGCCGAATTCTTTCCCGTATTCTATGGCATCCGGAAATGCAGCAACACTATCATGATCGGTAATACTGATGACAGACAGACCGCGCTGTTTGCATTTTTTGATCAGCTCGTACGGAGAGAAAATTCCATCCGAGTGAGTGGTATGCATATGCATGTCTGCTTTGATCATAGTTCCTTAGAAATGAAGTGACTTAAAATTTTCGTAATCATTGATGATCAACTTGCTCCCTTGAAGCTGGAGATATCCTTTTTTAATGAACTTGTGGATCATTCGTGAAATGGTTTCGCGCGATGTTCCTGCCATGTTCGCAAGATCCTGCTGCAATGGAAGTTCGTCGATCTCCACTTTTCCTTTTCGGAATACTCCTACATCATCTGCCAATTGAAGCACAACATTGGCAACCCGACCGGCGGCATCTTTCAAGGAAAGACTTTTAATTTGAGCATCAGCTTTTCGTAATCGACCGGTCATTTCTCGGAGCAATCCGATTGCAACCGAAGGATAATCGGTCAGTGATTTCAGAAAATCACCGCGATGGATCATGAACAATTCCGATTTTGAGGTTGCCACAACACTTGCAGAACGTGTGGAACCATCGAGAATCGCCATCTCGCCGAAGAAATCACTTTCGCCGAGAATTGAAAGTATCACTTCACGGCCGTCATCATCCATGCGGACAATCTTTACTTTGCCGGAAATGATCACAAAAAGAGCCGCACCGGTCTCTTCTTCAAGAAGAATAATACTTCCCTTTTTATATTTCTTTCGGATTCCTAGGGCAACAATATGTTCCAGGTCTTTATCGCTGAGTTCACTGAAAATGGGGACATTTCGCAATACATCTACTTCTTCAGACATTGGGAACCACCATGATTTTAAGTTAGAAGCAAACGTTATTAAACTGGCTAAATATAGAGTGTGTTGTGATGAAAGTCAAGATTGCATTAAAAACAAAAATCTTTCAGAAACACTCATCGGTGACTGGAAGGATTTTTGCTATCAGAAAAGTCTGTCGGAATAAAGATAATTTCTTCTTACAAGCACCAATCTACGGTCAAAATGAAAAGTTCATTTTTTAATGACCAATATTTTGCCGATTTGTTAACTTTTACTATATGAATTTTCGAGAGGGAATTTCTAGGAGTACGGAGTGATGCTGTTCTATTTTTTAACCTCCTTGAAACAGTAGATAGTTTTATTCTCTGCCGCTATAAAAATTGAATTTTGCCACACTAGTGGAGTGGTTTTAATGCGGCTTTCTACATCATATTTCCACTGGATAGTGCCATCATCCAGTGAAAGTGCATAGACTTTATTATCTAATGAGCTGACAATCAGAGCATTTAATGCAACAACGGGGGTTGAATTGATTGCACTGTGTGCTTGAAATCTCCACCTCAACGACCCGTCACTGATTGTATAAGCCGACATTGTCCCATCGAGTGAAGGAATATAAATTATATCATTAGAAACAGCCGGCGTGGACATTATCTTATTTCCCACGAATATCGTTCTCTCAAGCATTCCGGAAGCAGCATCCAAAATATATACATTTGAATCGCGCGAAGCGGCAATTACTTTTTCTTTGTACGAAGTTAAACCGGCAAAGAGTGCGTCACGCGTTGAAAATTTCCATTTCTTCTCACCGCTCTTTTTGTCTAGACCAAAGATATTCCCTTCGGCATTTGCACAGAAAACTAAGTCATCGAACGCACAACCCGATGCATAGATCGATGCTTTTGTATCATACTTCCATTCAAGCTCACCATACGGTAATTTGAAGCAATAGAAGATCCCATCCATTCCGCCGACATATAACAGATCATTATCTACGAACGGTGAGGAGACCACACCACCGATGTTTTTTGACCATTGAATATCTCCTCGATCGGTATTGAATGAGATCAAATTATCATTGGTGGATTCCAAGCCAACGATGAGATATTGTTGATACGCAACAGGTGATGAGGAAATGGGCGAGAAATTTTTGTTGTAGCTAATCCGTTTTCCGGTTTCGATATCAATGCCATGTAATTCACCTTGCAATGTTCCGATGATCAATGTTTTATTGACAACGATCGGTGCACCATTCCCGAATCCGGCAGAAGCGTCATATTCCCATGCAATGCTGAGCGGAAAGGAAAAAAATGAGGAATCTGTAAAATCACGAGCGGCATTTTTTCCATGCATTGGAACATTGTGGAGAGAATGTTCCATGTTCAATCGCAGTTTTAGAGTCGAGCCGCATCCATTCAATAATAGAATAATTATCAGAACAACAAGACGTGATCTCAAAAATCCCATCCAAAGAAAAATTGATAGAATAATCCGGTTTGAAAATCATTAAAATCATCGATGATCCGTTTACCGACATCATAACGCAAAACCAAGAAACCGCCGATATTCCATCGCAATCCGGTACCGATACTGCCGATGGTGGATCGATATGATCGATCCCATGCCGATCCTGCATCAAAAAAAGCCGCGGCACGAAATGAACCAAGCCCGAAATTAGCGAACGGAAATTTAATTGCAAGCTGATCGACAAATGGAAATCGAACTTCATGACTCATGATCCATAATTTTTTCCCGCGAATCGACCATCGGGGCCAGCCACGCATATCCCAGCTTCCCCCCATGAAAAATCGACGTGCCTCTTCTCCTTCGTTCATCATCAACGCGAAGCGCGATGCCAGTGCTGTGCGTTCACTGATACGATTATAGACTCGGTAATCGGCGATGATCGTATAATACCCGACATTACCATATTGCACATCTTGAGTATATGCAAGGGTCGTTAAAAACCGTGAGCCGTCGATCGGTCCTGTCTGCATCCATAAAGAATTATCGTGTACGAACGTTAACGAATTCGAAAGGATCAACGCTTTTCGGGGACGAAGATTGATATAATTATCTTTATCCGAATTACTGAAACTGATCGTGCTTTCGATGCGTTGAAATTTTGATAAGGGATAACTCAATACAAAATAGCCGCCAAAATTCCGTTCATAATAAAAAAGATCGGGATCGGTAAGGTCGTATCTGCGGCCGGAAAAATGGAAAATACCTGCGGCATAATTTATTCTCTGTCCGAGTGATACACGGGTCACGGCAAGATTGAAGCTCTCTAAAAATTCATCGGATGATTGTGCGTTATTATAGAGCAAAAAATAGTATTGATCATTCCCGAGAACATCGCTGATAGCTAATGCAGCTCCTCCTGATGTTCCAAAAACCGGATCGGTCGCTACCTGACTTTGTGCAATATCAAGTGAATACTCTCCTTTGTATGGCTCAAACTTTATGGTGGTATCTGCTGTAATTTTTTTCGGATTCCATGATACGATCTGATCCGACAAAAGAAATTGATGCTGCACGGTAGAAGAATCAATTATAGAAGCAACATTCTCCAATGTGTAGATCTTAAAACTATAATTTTCGAATCCTGAAAATATTATTTCATCACTGTCGGTCCACCGTGGATCGAACGCAGCATTGGTGAAATGGGTCACTTTCTTCATTGAAGAATTATTCAGTCCTATGTGATCCGTTGGGATCGTCCAAACATTCTGTGCACCGTCATAATTCGATGTGAATGAAAGATATGTACCATCAGGAGAGAATGACGGCGAATAGTAATTTTCCACTCCATGGGTTACCGGAGAAATTATTTTTGAATCCACATCAATTTGAAAAAGATTATAAATATCTGTCCTCGGATATTCAGTTCTGTCCGAACTAAAAATGATCTTCGAACCATCGGGACTTAAGACTGGATCGCGGTCATCATACGGGTCGTTGGTCAACCGTGTCAATGCTTCGCGGGGAACATCAAAGAGATACAGATCCATCTTACCGGATTTATCATTCGCAGCAAATGTGATTCTTTTTCCGTCCGATGACCAGCTGGGAGATGCATACACGACAAGATTTGGAAACTGGAACGTCCGCTTCAATTCATTTTCTTTTACATCGTACAAATGAAGTGCGTCCGTTTCTCCTTTTTTGGTGATGAATACCAGCATCCCGTCTTTCGAAATATCCATTTTGCTCTGAAAGACATGGAACGATTCAAATTCGTCGCTTTTCTCTCCTTCAATGACCAATTTGGGTTCCTGCTCTTCTTCGGTTTTTCCGCCAAGGTTCACTTTATAGATGGAGGTGTAACCAGTATGGTTCCCAATAAAATATATCTCTCGTGTATCACCGTTGCGATAAAACACCGGTTTTGTGTTGAAACCTTTCTTCACCGCCGTCTTCGAAACCTGGCTGGCATAATCACTCGTTGCTAATACGGGATAGTATCTTTTTTTAAATGCATAGAGCCATTCATCATCAAGTTCTTTATAGCTCTTCCCGATCGTTGCCTTCATAACTTCACTGAAAGAATTGCTCCGCCAGAAATTTTCCATCAGCAGCATGATCTTCTCTTCGCCGTACCGATCTTCAATGTACTTCAGGATATATTGTCCCTGCTTGTACATTAAAAATGTTCCGTAGATCGCTTCCATATTCTGCAGAGGAACGATATAATTATTGAGAACCGCATCTCGAATCAACATTTCCGACTGATCATCCGGAGTTGTTGACCACACTTCAGCAAGTCCTTCGGTGAACCAGAGCGGTGGCATTCGATCCTGCGGCAAACGATGATCGACCAGCACACGGGAGATTTTACTGTGCATAAAAACATGGACAAGCTCGTGTCGTATCACATGACGAAAACGGGAAAGAGAACCATCCGCCGGTATGACCACTCTTCCTTTTAGAAATTCAAAAAAGCCGCCCACACCTTCTGGAATGAAACCGCCAGTTGTATTCGTCTGTTGAAAATGAAGATGGGATGAATAGAAAATAAGCGGAACGCGGTTATTCAGTGAATGATTGAATCTGCTGACATTTTGGTCGTATGCTTCTTCAGCAAAGAACGCCCCCTGCTCGGCAAGTTCTTTCATTTCCGGATAATAATAGATATCAAAATGTTCTGTCCGGAGGATTTGCCAATCAAAATCGGTGTATTGAACTTTGTTATGCCCGAAATAATAGTATTGCGCAGAAAGTGGAAACGCGATGAGAATGATGAGGATTAAATTGAGAACTAATCGTTTCATATGAGAATTCTATTTCTCTTAGAAACTACATTTTAGCGGGGAAAGTTGCAACTATACAATCATCAAATAACGGAAAAGGAGTCCTTCACATGGTATATGAATTGTTGGAAGAAATTCTGCATTATTGCGATGATTTCATGCTGATGCTGTTGCAATCGTTTGACCGCTAACAATAGATCGGGTTTAGCAATCTGTAAGACACCAAAACTATTTTACATTTTGCAGCAACTTGACTGCACGCAGTTTATTTCTCTTCTCAACTTGTACTTCAATCGGACCAAGAACTAGATTGGATCCAAAACCTATTGATCCGGCTCCGGTAAGATTTTGCAAGTTCTCCCCTTTTACAAAATATTTGATGTTTCCATCATCAAGCAATGATTTTACAACGGCTAGTAAAGCCACGTTCCCTGTTTCATAGACCGTAACGAATTCTGAATTGTCTTTCATAACCTACGTTCCTTCTGTTTAATTGACATGAATGAACCAGTACTGCATTGTTCCAACAAGGTGCTACCGTTATTTTATATAATATTGTATACTGAGAACCGTCAACCAATTAATGTAGATCTACAAATGTATTCCCAATCCGCAATCGAATACATATCCACTTCTTTCTAGTAGCATACTCTTCTGACCAGGATTAGAATAATGGATATCCCAATTGATATTCAAAAATATTGGTGAGTTGGGTATCTTTAAGTTAATTCCACATCCTCCGGATGCCCCTGTTGAAAAGAAATCATTTTCAGATCTATAAAGGAACACAGTAAAACCATTAAAATTGCTCCGATAAGAATTGGCAACATAGTAATTTCTAATATAACCTAAATATCCGCCGAGAGCACAGTAAAGGGATATGAATTCACCATTGTAAATAAAATATTGCATGCGTGGGAATAACAAATATTCTTTAAGTCCAACTTCTTTGATGGAATAATGCCCGCTGTTTGCACTTTTATAATCCAAATAGATAATTTTAGTATTGATGGAAAACGATTGACTGATCGGAACATTGAACGTGAGCGAAGGTGTTTGTGTAAAATATGTTGAAAGATATTGTTTCACCCTGGAAGATTCGAAGAAAGTATAATTCCCATAGTTAACCGTTAAATACGAAGCCGGCATTTCTTGTGAAGAGAGTATTTCCGGTGTTAATAAAAAAAGAATGAACGTTATATTTTTCATGAATGGAATAGTATAAGTTTTTTGGGGTTTGACTAAAGAATTGGAAAAACCCACGAAAAAGTAGTTATTGATCTCTGTATTAGTGCTCGTACTTTTGCTGACGGCGTGATAATGCCAAACTTCCAAAGCCTGATATAATAGCAATGTAGTATCCGAAATCGTACCACCAACCGGTATTGTTCTTCTCATATATTCTGATGCTTGAATCAAAAAAACTTATGACAAGTGAAATAGGTGCAATCCAACCATGCCAAATCCCTTTAAAGAATCCTGCCGGTTCATTACTAACCGATGAATCCTGATTGGGGAAACATCCAACCATCATGAGTGCTACTAAAATTGTGACTAAAAGAATAAAGATAGAACGTTTGTTCATAAAAACCTCCAAAGAATTAGAGATGAAGGAAAATGTTCAATGCCGAAAGAATTATAAATGTAAATTCTTAATGGAATACTTTATGATCTCACAATCTAAATCGAAGATTTTTTATACTTCAGATTGATGATCACGAATCTTAACAAGAAGCGTTCGAAAAATCTCTTAAATAAATGTGTATACAACTTGCCACACACACCAAATACCTGTAACTATAGCGGACTGTCCTGTCGTTAGACTGAAAGCCCACTTTAATGAAATCAAAGCAATTCCAAAAATTATTATTAAAGAATAGATCCCAAAAAATAACATTAAGATACTACCCAACACTCCCAAGCCAATCGGCAGACCTAAAAGGATTGATATATCCGGAACATTCTGTCCCTTATTAACGATAAATATAACAATACCAAGAATGATTGCGTTTAGAATACTATTCAAGAACATTTTTTTCTCCTTAATAATGATTCAGATCTCTTGACTGTCTAACCAAACGCAGCAATCAAGTTATGTAGTAATGTGTCGTGAATTTTTGAAACTATTTCATTTGATACTTTAATAATAGAGAAATGTGAAAAATTGATTGCCCTTTGTCCCATTCTGAACGAAGTGAAGTCCTGCTGTACGGGATACCGTAAAGCGGCAAATCTAGTTCTTAATTTTGAGTTGAAAAGCAAGATTCCTCTCCCGCTAAAGCGGGATCGGAATGACAATGATCGTTGATATTTCAGATGTCTCTCATAACTAACCAATCGCATACGTTGTTACAACAGGATGTACATCAACGCCGGGCCCATTTTGGCGACCTGTTAGAAGGCAAAAAGTTACTGAAACATAAAACCTATCCCGCCGATAAAACTAATTTTTGCTGCATTGACTTGAGCAGGATTATTGATACCATAAATATGACTGCCAACAGAGAAAAAGATATTGGAATCATCAACTCGTTTCTGGAAGTAAAGCGAACCAAACAGTGTCTGTTTTTGAACAAATGGATTCAAATTATCGGTAACCCGCTTTTCACCATAGTTAACCAAAAGCAGCATCTCCGCTAGTTGAAGATCATATTTGTACCCTAACCCTATTGATGCCTGGCTAACATCTTGTACTTTCTTGAATGACATTGCAGAAGAAAGGGTTACCTGAAGAATAAAATTTGATGACCATTGAGGCGTAATATTGAATTGAACTTCACAATTCTTTTTCCCCTCATTGGTATAATTAAAGATTGATGAAAATTCCTTCCACAATTTTCTTTCTTTGTAGATGCGAACCGGAATGACAATATTTGCCAGCGATACCAACGTTGAACCGCTTCCTTTGATAACAACAACGCTTGAATACAATGCAGACAATTCTGTTATTAAAGATTCATTCTGAGTGGATATCGAATCGACAATTTTAAGACTAATTGATTGTGCGTTTTTTGTGTAAAAAGCAAATGAATCAACAGATGCAATTTGCACAACAATAGAGCTTCCATCTTTTAGATATATAATATCATCTGCGGTATTTGAGTATCCAAGTTGAACGTACAAGAACAATACAACGATGAACTTTGCTTGATAATTTTTCAATAATTAATTGCCTTTTCATTTGGGATCTAATGGATTAGAATAAAGCCGAGTGAAAATCTGTCTGTTGGCAGACAGGCGTTCTAACACAGTGGATTATTTTTTAAATTCGCGTTTTTTTGGCGCGATCTGATATCTGTTTGTTTCTTAAGATGTCATTTGAACACTATAATTAAAACTCAGAGCGCGCCGACGATTGCAACAGCCTGCCCCGTTATGATTCTAAACGGGATCAGCTTGACGACAAATTA
>CAYPEM010000057.1:0-3779 GCA_964409765.1 uncultured Chitinophagaceae bacterium | reverse complement strand
TTGCAACAGCCTGCCCCGTTATGATTCTAAACGGGATCAGCTTGACGACAAATTAGTCGTTGCACTTTGATATTTATTCAAACTTAAATGTTTGTAAAGTTTCTTTTGTTGTATCGATGGATAATGTTTGAACAATTGTTTTATAACCAGTTTTGCTTAGTACTAACTGAATAGTGGGCGAAATATATGTCGTTTCAATTACAGTTGGATTGGATTCAGTTGTACGCAGTATCGGGACGTTAAAGCCAAATACTCCATATGGAATTTTAAATTGTCCGTCGGAATTCGATTTACACAGTGGATTTGTAATAACTAAACTACTAATGTCCAAATTCAGCATGAACAGATATTTTTCAACCACTGTAGTATCAAAAGTAAGACGGTAGATATACAGACCATTTGTATATTTGGTCATGTTAACACTAACACTGTAGTTGCCAGAATTAAGTGTGTCCTGAATAATGGTTTCAATGGTATCTCTCGTAAACCAACGAAAGATTTTTAAACTAACGAAACATCTTTTAGGAATTGAATAATTTATGTGAGTTGTCGGATTCGGTTGCTGGGTTTTCACTAATTTTGCTGATGATAAGCTGTAAATATAATGTACTCCAACTCCTTCAAGCGCATTCCCTTGGTTATCAATTACATTTCCAGATAAAATTTGTTGACTGTTTTCACTTGTAACCGGGTTATTGTCTTTTTTACAACAAGGAATAGAAATAACTGCAACAGTAATAAAAACGGCAAAATAATATTTTGATTTCATTTGATTCCTTTCACAATGCTGTTCAATCTAAAAGACTGGAACTAAATAGTATCGAAATGTTTCAGCGAACTGCAATTGTTTTTTAATTCGCATTTTTTGCCTCCCGCCGCTTTTTGGCGGCGGCGTGTTAATGGATTACATTATTAAATATAAAATTATGCATCGAAACGTAAATTGTATTTAGAATTCTCAACACTCAAAACTTTTGCGCGTCGGCGGTTGCAACAGCCTGCCCCGTTATGATTCTAAACGGGGTCTGCTTGAGTGACTGGTTAGGTGGCTTATCTTTTTGTGACCTCTATTTTTTCATATATAATTTCTGGGGTCAACATTCTAAAGTCTAATTCAACATTGGTATTCATATCTATTTGTACTTCTTCTTTTACAGTGTAATATCCAAGACACATTGCTTCAACTTCAATCTTTCCAATAGAAGCATTTTCAATTCTATATTTGCCTTCATAATCAGTCTTAACGGTTAGTGAACCTATTCTAACTTTCGATCCTGGCAGTGTTTCATTCGTCTTTGCATCAACAACTTGTCCTCGAACAATTGTATTGTTATCATTACGCAAGGATATATTACATATAACCAAATAACTTTTATGCGATGAACAAGAGTAGAATGTTAAACCCAAAAGGAGATTACTAAATAGTATGATTAATATTTTTTTCACTTGTAAAGCCAACAAACGGACTGGAGCTAAGCCGCGTTGTAACGTTCCAGCGCGTTGAGATTGTTTTTTAATTTGCTGATTACTGTTTGTATCGTAAGTTGTATTTAGAAATCTCAATATTCAAATCTTTTGCGCGTCGGCGGTTCACACGTCAGCTTGAACGACTGGTTAGGGCGCAATCACATCACCGTAATAATATAAGCTTCTTTGTTTCTGCATACACTCCAGCAGACATCCGATAATAATAAACACCACTTGCCATTTTACTTGCATCCCATTGTTGGGAATATGTACCTGCAGATAATTTATCATTAACTAGAGAAACAACTTCTTTCCCTAGTACATCAAATATTTTGATAGAAATATAAGAGCTCGTTGGAAGTATAAACGAAATAATTGTTGATGAATTAAAAGGGTTAGGATAGTTTTGTCCTAGCATAAATTTATCCGTAATAACATCCAAATTCTTTACCGATAGAAAACCATAGGATGCCCCTGATAAATAAAATATGTCTGGCGATAATGGAGAATTACTCTGAAGAATCAGTTGGCTGGAAGCATATGCTCCTATTCCCGTGTTAACAGTTGTATCAGCAGTAAATCTGACTGTTGGCGCAAATCCACTTTGAGGAGGTATTCGAAATAATGAGGGAAATATGTTAAAATATTGCTGAGGTACTATTTGAGTATTTACTATTAATGTATCATAACCCGGATTAGTTAATTCCAATAATATATCTTTCGATTGCCGTCGACGAACATTTCCAAAGTCGATAAAGCGTGTATTAAAACGAAGGAATGGAACACTTGCAAATAATTGGATCAATATTGTATCGCGATTTAAAAATGAATTACTATTAAATATTATACTACCGTCGATTAAAGCTGCAGAGTTAGATTGTGCAATTATTTTGAATATGATACTATCTCCTTCTGATATGGTTGCATCCTTTGGCTCTACGGAACAATTCGGCATATTTATTGAAATACTGTTTATTACAAGTGAACTTGTTGAGTGATTCTTAACCAAAATACTATCAAAAACAAATGTCCCTTTACTACCCGAATATTTTTGTCTAAATCTTGAATCAACAATAAATCTTGTTGTTTGATTTAAACTTCGATACAAAAATCCATCATATGTGCCAGCAAACATGGTACCGTCAGAACGCTCATCGAGAACTAGTTGATATGGGTTGTTTTCCATTCCAGAAATATATGGATACCATCCATCTCCTTGATTGCTTGATACATGAATACCAGTGCCAGCGCCTGCAAACAAAATTCCACTTCGACTAGCTAAAAGTGAATAAACATTTTTTTCACCATAAACATCCTGTTGAAAACCATTCTGTTGCCAAGACCAATGAATGCCACCATCTATTGAACGCATCACACCGCCACCATTCGTACCGACAAATATGTTATCTTCTCTTGAAATAGTTAATGATGTTGCATAATAACTTCGAACTCCTTGAGTTATTCCTGTTAAGCGATTCCATGTCTTACCATAATCGTTTGAGCTAAGAATGTCGGTTTTGCTGCTAATAAATAGTTTATCATTAGAATCGAATGATATAGAAATGATCTCACCATAATTTGTTGTGTACAAAATGTTTGTCCAATTATTTCCATTGTCAGTTGACCGATAAACAATCCCGGCGTTTGTAGTTGCCCCACAACAATAAATATTGCCCTGAACATCAAAAGCAAGCCTGTTAAACCATTTTATTGAAGGATCTGTTTTTAACATAATCCATGTTTTACCATTATCAGTAGATTTATAAAGATGATACCTTGTTGAAGCATATAGAATTCCGCTGGGTGCAAACGATAAATAGTTGACATCTATTTTGACTGAATCAGTTATGATTTGAATCCATGTATTGCCGTTATCAATCGATCGATATGCTCCGTTAGTATTAGTCCCGACAAAGATATGCCCTAATGCGTTAGTCGTAATTGTATTAATCCCTCCCGAAACAGGAAAGTTTATTTGCTCCCATAGTTTGGTTTGGCTATTACATAGAATATTAATAGTCAACAGTATGATTACTTGTTGCATAACATAAAAGCAATATCTTGATTTCATATTAATAAACCTTGTTTGTCTTTGTCACAACTTATTTTTGTGCCCTAACGGACTGGAACTAAGCTGCGTGGCGACGTTTTTACGCGGTCGCTACTTTTGTGAACTGCTGATCTCTTGTTGAATTGTATGTTGTCGCTTCGTTTCACGAAACTTGAGACATTTTTCAAACCGCGGTCGCCACGTCAACTTGAATACTATGACAAAGTCAAGATGCTTGGATTGACTGACTGATAATTCGGAA
>CAYPEM010000056.1:0-29067 GCA_964409765.1 uncultured Chitinophagaceae bacterium | reverse complement strand
CCTCCGAGAAGGACCCATGAATATTATGTACCTGTTGATATGTTCTGTAGTGGTATTACCTTTTCGTTTATTGTTTTCTTTTCATCACCTTTGATCTTTGCTGCATATTCCGGCTTAAACCGTACACATTTCTGTTGCTCTGCATTCTCAAAGTATTCGAAGTTCCCTACGATTGAGCAGACCTTTTGTAGATACCTATTGACGGTTGCCTGAGCGCATCCTGCTTTCTCTGCTCCACCTGTTATTACATCATAAACACTTAATAAATGTCTTTGAGAGATCGTTTCTTCAAGCCAGGTTCTGAATATCGGTTCACATCGTTCACTCTTCTTTAATTCCGGTGAAGGCTCTTTTGGATGTTGATATTCATCTCCTCGTACGTACATAGGCGACTGCTTTTTTCCTTTACCTCTTGGATTCTTTTTACCATTGCAACTTCGGCAAAGGAGCTGAAGGTTATCTGGTTCATTGTGTGAGTTAATATTGTCTCTATGATCAATGACAAGAGAGTTTTTATTCCCAACTTTACCGCATATTGCACATTCTTCACCATCACGGTTAACAAGAACAGGATAAAGTTTTTTGCGAAACCGGGAGTTCATTCTGCTCATTTGAAATTTTCACCAATAAAAAAGCCTCAGAATTGATGCTTAATCGCATTCAGCTCTGAGGCTTCTTCGTTTTGAATGCGGCATGATTATTCTTTAGTTCTTAATCACACCACAAAAATATTATGTTATTTCTCTAATGTCATTCTCCAATTTTCATTTAAATTCCTTTTATTTCACTTTGACAACATTTTGATAGCATCTTGATTCAGACCATTTCCACTCTTTGGGGAATTCATACTTTTGAAAAAGTTTATTGCTTGCATCTTTTTTATCCTTAAACAATCGTTTGTTAGATTTTCTTTTTTCATCTTCCTTGTATGATTCGATTACAAATTGAGCAAATGCACTCTTTGAAGTTGTCCATTTCTTCTTTTTATTTAATACCGTTTTTTTATTTTGTCTCTCTTGAGACCATGTTTTGTCTTTGTTAAATTGCAAATCATGTGGTATTTCCAACGTCCCGACTAAGAGAGAGTCGGTCATTTTTAGCCAAGAAGCATAGTAATCTGCAATAATATTTAATTGACTTACTAATTCTTGTTCTTTTGACCGATCCACTACTACCGACTTGTTTTCCCATTTGGTTTGTCGATTAATATCTGCGATATATCCTGTTTGTCTTACAGGTCGTAATTCGATGGTTCTATTTTCCCGTTGTAATTCTATTATCGGTTTCTTGAGGAGAGAGAAAAACTCTATTGGTTTTAATGTTTGTTTATCTTTGGTGTAAAAACGAAATTCTTTGCCATAGGGAATGACAGCGATAATATTGGATTTCCTAAAATATTCCCAAACATTGTTTGAGTTTTTTATAATTAGTTTTCGACGTTTAAGTTTTTTACGAAGAATAATTCTCACAGGTGGAATAGCTGGATCATAAAAAAAGAAACTATTCATTGGGTTAATTTCTATAATTTCATTTTGCTATAAAGCTAACAATTTTCTTTCGACTTCCCACGAATGATTGCTCATCATCCAACTCCAAGAACCAAATCCACCTTGAGCATTAACGCAGTTCACCCATTCATCAAGATACCGGGCTTTCACTTTATCTTTTTCGTCTACTTCCCCCTTCACTTCAACAATCAAGTATTTATCATCTTGAAGTTTTACAATATAGTCCGGACGATATTTGTGAATGTTTCCTTCAAACATATACAGAATTTCAAATCCTAAGTGATCATTCTTTGCCCACGCAATTACTTTGTGGCTGTTTTCAAAATTTGTCACAAACGACTTTTCCAATCCACTGTCATAAACACACAAATTGATATGAGATTTCACTGTTGGTTCACAAGGTTTTGTAGTATACCAAGCATTCATGTCACCAGTGGAACGAATAGGTCTTTCTGTTGAAAATATCGGTATCGCTTCTTCCGTGTTATTAAATATTATTGCATCCGTTAAATGTTGCACAAGCGTCGACATGTTTAAAGCAAGAAGAACACGGCGACGTAATGCATCCTGATTAAAAAGAGGTGGCTTGACATCAATTTTGTCTGAATAGATAAATTCTTCAACTATTTTTACGATCTGTCCTAGAAGATATTCTTTGTTGCCTTTCCATTCATCCTTCATTTGATCATAAATATCACCCGCTGCCTCAAATATTATTTTTTGCAGCCTGAACTTCTTTGCGATTTCATCTAATTTTATCTGGTCTATTTTAGAGTAATCTGCCTTCCCTTCAACAACAGGGGCGAGCTCAACTATTGTTCTCACATCATCGGCGTTTATGGTTAATGCGCTTACTTTTTTAACATCTAAGGAGAGCTGCGGTCGAAAAACATGATCAATCCGGACGATATTGGGCCAGCGTATCTCATATTTTTTTCGAGTGTTTTCTGTTTGCACTCTCCAATACTGTTTTGTGGATGGTGCAGGACCATCTTTTGACTCGTGAGGCAGGAATGAGAACGGCACACCGAAGATATTCACATACTCTGCGATGAACATTCCTGTTTCAGGATCTACATCGTATGTTGTTCGGCGTAAGCCACGACCTACAACCTGTTCGCAGAGCAATTGACTAGAAAATGCACGAAGACCCATAATGTGTGTAACTGTTTTTGCATCCCATCCTTCAGAAAGCATGCCTACGGAAATAACATTTTGTATGTTCGCACCAGCTTTCCCCGGCTTGCCGACTGTATCAACTGTTTTGCGCAAAAGTTCTGCTTGTTCTTTTCGTGTTAGTTTTCTCTCTTGTTTATTCTCCTCATCCTGTATTATTGGCTCCTCTGATTCATCACTGTCTTCAATTTGAGATTCAGCAAATTCTAACACTTTTGAGTCGATGTGAAGAATTTTACTTTCGTCACACAATTCTTCAATGAGGACTTTATTTTTTACAAACGCATTCTTTATTCTTGCAGCAGTTTCGGTGCGATTAGCAACAGTGATCATTACCGGTGGAGTCGGCGCATTATTTTTCGACCACAAATTTTTCAGTTCCAGCCAATCCTTACCTAAAAGGAGATATGCATTCAGTATTAATTTTGGTAACGGCGTAGTCGGCTTCACTTCTGCATTGAGATCTTCAGAAACATGTTGATATATATGATATAGTTTATCTTTGTATGTCGTTGCATCTGGTACAGCATCGGTGCGTATAACAACACGAGGAGTTTTTACTAATCCGGATTCAATTGCATCATTCAAACCAAAATCACTGATGATCCAAGAGAATAATGCTTCTTCGGTTGTCCGTTTTCCTGTTGGTGCAAATGGTGTTGCGGAAAAATCGTAGCAAGTGAGAATACCACGCACACGATTAATTCTATCAAGTCCACCGATCCATTTTGTAGCTTCATCTATCTCTTCTTTTTTTACCCCTTTAATTTTCGATTCAGCCGCTACTCTCCACGCATGATGTGCTTCATCGTTGATAACGATGAGATTCTTTGCTGATGCCATATCTCCAAGAACTTCTCGGGTATACGCTTCATCAGATTTTGCACCACGCTTATCAACAGATCTCCTCTTGCTGATCTGTGCATCTGTTTCCCAATTGAGTGTATGCCAATTGTGAACAAGAATTTTCCCTTGTCTAAGTTTGTCCATCATCCCCGTTGGAATCATATTGAATTCTTCGTAGATGTTGGATGGATCCGAAGGATACAACACTTCAAGACGTTTTTTAACGGTGAGTCCGGGCGCAACAACAAAAATGTTCTTTGAATATTGATAACGCTTTTCGTTTGACACGGCATTTAGCACTTGCCAAGCAATGAGCATTCCCATTACCAATGTTTTACCGGATCCTGTGGCCATTTTTGAGCAGAGGCGTGCAAAATCACCACCATCACCTTTTATTTCTAATCCTGTTTTGAATGCTTCAGGAGCTTCAGTTAAAAATATAATGGTCTCAATTGCTTCCAATTGACAAAAAAAGAATGCTCTGTGTGGCCGTTGCTCTTTGTCGTTCCAATGCTGGAGGAGTCTTTTTGTTATACCTGTTGTTCCGGGATATTCTTCTTCTCTCCATTTTTTTATACGTGGTCGTATCTGATTCGGTAAATCAATAGGAATGAATATTCCCGGATCGTCGTGTGTTTGAGCGTTCGGTGTAGCAACAACATAGCCTGCCGGTCTTCGTTGACCTTCAACTAGTTCAAAACGTTTTTCTTCTCGAACATAACTCCAATAGCGAAGTGGTTCTTCGTATGGAGTGTTAATGATAAGTTTATCTATTGATGTCATTGTTATTTTTTATATAATCTGGATAAAATGTCTGGTATTAAACCAAAATTCAAGAATTTGAGGACAGAACCTGTCAATTGCGGGACATTGTGTCCTGCAATATGTCCCGCTTTAGGTTTTGGTTAAAAATTTAATCTTTGAAGCGGGACATCTTGTCCCGCTTCATGTCCCGCTAAGGCTATTACAAAAATCACAATTTTGCACTAAAACATTACTTTTTTATAAAAAGGTATTTTGTTGCTATGCTTTTCCCTACCGTTCTAATTAATCTGAGGTGCACAAATTTTGTCAAGTGCCGGACCGCTTTTTTCTTATTAAAACCAAAATGTTTGGCGTATTCCATACTACTGATACCATTTCTTTCGCGTACAAATAATAATCCTTTTTGTTCCTCATTATTTAATTGATTGTATAGATTAGTCCCGACAAGTGATTCAAGGAAGTTCAATGTCCGTGAAAAAGTTATAATTAGAAAAGGGTCTTGCCAGGTAACTTTAGGCAGCGGCAAATTATATTCTTCAGGCAAGGATTTCATCTCCCTCATTCCGATTCCTCTTTCTTCTACATAATCCATAGCATTAAATATAGCCATCAATTTAGGATTGCGGCTAAGCGACGGAGCATTGAGGTTTTTAAAATCTTCAAACTTTATGGGACTTACAGGCAGGCCGGGACTTTTTACTACAATTTCATCATCCGTAATTGTGATATAACATTTGGCACCTTCAATATCGTAGTCTCGGTGAACAATTGCGTTAATGACAACTTCTCTAAGAATCTTGATAGGAAAATCGTATGTCACCGTTTTTGCAAATTGTTCGCGTGATATTCGAGACGACAATACTTTTTTTAACCAATCTTCAACCCTATCCGGAATGAGCACCAATGCCTCATCAAAGTCTTGAATTTCCGGTTCTGAATTTCCGTAGCGTGCTTCAACTTTTAACACTGCTTGCGGAAAACGAACGCGGGGATTCTTCCCAAATAACAATATTCCCAATCCGGTAGGCTTATATTTACTTTGAGTTAAATTGATCCGCTTGGGCTGACGAACCATTGTTTTATCATTATCCCTACGAAATTCTTGACGATATTGTCGCCCGTCTTTATCTTCAAATACTACATCAATATGATATCCATTGAGTTTGTTTTGAGTCTTTTTATCGGAAATCTGTGCTGCAACCTTCCACTGCTGATCTTTTTCTACAAAGCCGCGATGTAATTGAATGTTGGCTTCATTATCCTCATACTTATGATACGAAAGTATATTTGCTCGATCTCCGCTGTTTACAAAAGTATCTGTAAAATTTCTGGCATTCTTAATGCCGCTGCGCCATTGAAAGTATGGCATCACATCATTTCTTCGGAATTCATCATCAGAAACATTATCATCAACAGAAGTTTCGTATTGTATCAATTGCTGTTGTTCTAACATTGAAAAGAACTCTGGACTAGCCGCTTCCATTTTCAATTTTGCCCGATTGATATATTGCTTTAATGCATCTTGTGAGAACTCTTCAATGGTTGTATTATCAATCGTTTTTTCTAATGGCGTAAGTGTAATCTCTTTTGTTTTTTTTACTTCATGCGCTCTTGTTAACGCTTGTTTAAGAAATTCTTTGTTTTCTTTTTCTATGATATCCTGAAAATCGGGATCGAACATTTCTATTTCGATACCCGAATTTTCCAAATACTTGATTCCCTTACGATCAACTGTAGGATCAGGATCTTCAATTCCCACCCATACTTTTTCGATTCTTGCATTAACAATTCTTTCCGCACACCCAAGTTTTGGATGCTTTCTTGCACCCGGCGCACAAGGTTCAAGTGTCGCAAACAAATAACAACCGGTAACATCTTTGTCCCGAAGCTTGCGATCGAGCAGTGTATATTCTGCATGATCCCCTTCTCTTAGTTCTCCTCTATACGCCTTCCCAATCACTTTCCCTGCGGATGAAACCAACACCGCCCCGACTTTAGGGCTTGCCTTATAGTCTTCACGTTGTTCAGCAATCGATTTTTTCATCTCATCAATTGCAAGTTGCATATATTTTCGTTTATCAAATTGAACTGACATATTAAAATCGTTTTTCTTCACGGATATAACTCCAATATCGAAGAGGTTCTTCGTATGGGGTGTTGATTATTAATTTATCTATTGAAGTATTCATTTTGAATTTACTATCTCTTCAATCGAGCGACCAATAAATCCAGTTTTGTTCCAAAATCTTGCCAAGCAACTTTATTGTCGTGATGTTGTGTGAGGTAGTGCAAACTGATTTCTAAATTATTTAATAGTATGTATTCTGGTCTTGTTATAAATATGGGTAAAATATAAAGCCCTTTTATATTCAGACTGAACTGAAGAATTGAAGTTTTCAGCAAATCACCAACTTTCCCGTTTCGAACTCTTTCATCACCAATGTTCTCGATTATTTCATCGGTCCTGCATCTAAGTTCTGAAAAAACACTAATAAACATTTTTTTAAATTCAACTGGTCTCGTTGTTGCCGCTCTTATTTGATAAGGTGAAATAATTTGCAGTATACTAGATTGAAATTGATAAATATCAATTTTCGAAATGACAAAAAGTAAATCATCTAATTCGGTTTTTTGTTTTTTAAGATTCTCAACATTATCTTTAATCTCTTTAACTTGTTCTGCAAGAGACAAATGTGTTACAATCGGAATAAATATTGTGAAGAGTGCCAATACACTAATAACAATAGTCGCAAACGAATACATATTATCTATCCACACTCGTCTCTCTTCGTGTTCAAAATTCACTACCTGATCGATTTTTTTGTTGACTAATTCTATGCTCTCACTGGTAAATGATTTCTTTTGATACATTAACGTTATAAGACTATCTGTCGATTTAGAAATATCTTTTTGGGACTCGAGGTTATGAAATTCTATCGATCTTGTTGTCTCAGATATTTTATTTACCCCCCACTTTATTAAAAATAAGTTGGCAATAAAAAGTATTATTACTAGTCCGAATGAAATATATTTCATCATAAATTATCTCTATACAGATGTTTGAGAGATAGAATCTAATTGGTAAACTAGATTTCTATATTTTGATCCGATTAAACTATTTTCGGGTATATCCACACTTGGATCTGGTGAGAAAAGTCTAGCTAATATGTAGCCTTGATCTGTATCATCAAAAGCCTCTTTTGCAGCCTGAAATACTAAATCATCGTGTGTAAATATTATAATTTGAATTTTTAATCCTGTTTCAACTACCCGTTTTATGACTCTATTAAAGAATGAATATGCTTTGTTCCGACTCGCAATGTCGGCTGCAAAGAACTCATCATCAATTATGAATGGAAGATTTATTTTTTCATTTATTCTTACTTCAACAGCTAAAGCGATTGCGATTGCACTTGCAATTAATCTATACCTTGCAGTATTAAAGTAATATGATAATTTATGTTTTTGCCCAGTAGTCTTATTTACTATTCTAAGAAGCAATTGCTCAGATTGATCTTCTTTCGCGTCAAGCTTGTCGTATTCCAACCTCAGTTCATAATTTTTTTTCTCCTCGGTTTCCCAAAATTCAGAGATAAAGTCGTTCATCGATCCAAGAATAGAACTTATCGATTGTCTTACAATTTTATTACGTTCTTTTTCTAATTCTGCATATAGTTTCTGAAGCTCTTTGGTGATTCTTGTGTTTGATGTAACTTCATCAAGTAGAGACTTTTCATCAAGCTTCAGGTCTTGAATTTCTTTCCGTCTTCGTTCAATATCCCTAACAATTATTTTACGACGTTCAGATAATCGAATGCTTTCTTCGGCGTTTAAAATATCATTTTGTGTAAACTCATTTTCTAGAGGGGTAATTTCAGACCGTATTAATCTATTTCTTTCTTGCACAAATATTCTTACATCTTCGTTAAATTCGACGATATCATCCATCCAATCGTTTAGCTTATCTGTTGTGATGGATAATAATGATTCGTAATCATCTGTTGTAGGTGTTTTTACAGATTCAAGTTCTTCGATAACTTCAATTATATTACCATATTCAGTTATTGCGGTTGCAGCAATAACGAGATCATCAATTATTTGAGTTAGTGTTGAATTAGTATTTAATGATTTGAATAGTTCTGCTTCTGTCTTGAGTGCGCTAGAAAATGAGTCGAGTAATTGTATTGCAGTGATCAAAGAAGAACGACACTTCTCAAAGCTTTCTTTTACTATTTTATCTTTTGCTAAATAATTGTCATGTTTTGATAATCTGTCTTTTACTTTTGATTCAATTTCCTTTTTTGACAGTTTCGAATTTTGACAAAATGGACAATCTTTTTCCTGTGGCAATAAATTTATTCCAAGTTGTAAAAACTCAGTAAGGTTTTTATTGATATTGTATGCTAAAAACTGATTTAATTCGAAATAGGCTTTGCGATAATTCGAAGCAGTATTTTTAATTATGTTCGTATCGAGATTTATTTCTGGGGTCTTTTGAATACTCTCGCGCAATATTTTCAGTTTTTGTTGTGAGCTTAAATTAACCAACGACCTGTCTCCGATAGATGTTATTTGATCTAGGACAGGATATATTTTGCTTAATTCTGCATTAAGCTCTGCGATTTGTTTTTCTTCACTTGCAATTTTTGATTGAGTACTTTTTAGAGCATTATTTTCTTTTGTTCGATTATAATTTCCTAATCTTTTCAATGCTTCAAACGCTTTATTCACTTCTTCCAAACCAAGATATGTCGCAATTCTTTCTTCTAAATGCATATCAGACATTCTACCAATTTCATAAATATCATAATCACTTATAAAATGGGTATTAGGTCTGGCTTGTTGAGGAAAACTTACGTGATGTTTCCAAATTGGTTCTTCAAGAGAATATGTTTTTGTTGTAGTTGTCAGCTCGCACCATGTGTTAGCTGACAATTCACCAAACCGATCAAGATATTCTCTGGGTTTTAATGAGGTGGGATCTTCGCTTCGCAGTTGTTGTTCTCCTATTTCATTGCAAAAGATATATTCGATTGCTGAAAAAACTGAAGTTTTGCACGAACCATTATTACCCAGAAATATTGCCGAAATAGGATCTTTGTTTTCGTCACAGAAATCAATTCCATAAGGAACACTATTAATGTTTTCTGGGATTCCTTTTAAACTTGATAACCGAATTGATTTAAGTCTAAAATCAGCACCTTTTAAGTCATCTAATTGTTTTATATTGTTTGTTGTTGTTCCCGGAATGCTGGTAATATCAGGGTATTGTCGAATTAATTTTTGAAGCCTTTCAAAAAGTTGCTCTTTAGTCAAATCTACTTCTAATTGATGTGAACCCCATAGACGAGCAAAAAGATGCGCTACTAAATTATCCTTTAGCTCATCCATAACTAATCGATCAAAAATAATTTTTAATTGCTGTCGCGTATCCATACTCACCTCGAAATATTAATCACTCAATCTTAACTACTTTCAAGCACTCAATTCCTCTATCATCAACAATCTTCACCGCAATCTGTTTGTAGTTACCAAGTTCGAAAGGCACAGACTCATTACCGCGATATGCTTCAATTAATTCTTCATCAATTTCTGCTTTAAGATTCTTTGCTAGTCGTGCCCAACCTTCGCTTTCACCACTCATTGGGAAAAATACTTGCCGGGGAAACAGTGATCTTCCATCATAATCAGTATCAAGCATCCATACAGCAATTCTATCTGCACCACCAGAATCAATTTGTCCTGTCTTGGTATTATAATAATCAAATCCTTCAACGGAGACCTGCCATTTATCTTTGTTATCTCCTTTTTTGATTTGTTGAACACGAATATCTGGTTGACCGATAAGCCAGAAGCTCTCATTACTTGAACGTGCTTTCTTAAGATCCTCTGTAAGTAAATCGGGATTCATCTGAGCTTTTAGCAAAGTTATCCCGGGCCAATTTGTTTCATCAATGTCTTTTGCTGCTTCTGGATCGAATTGAAACGCAGCGAACACAACAACTTTCGGTTTCGGCACAAGAGTTTGTGCTTCATCGAGCGCTAATGCAACCTGTCTCTGTTCAAGTGGGGCATGTTCTGGACCGAATGACACAACTACTCGTAGTGAATCATCTCTTGTTTCACCAATTGCATGTAAATATCTGGTTCCTGGCAGCGTTCCAAGTCGAGAAAAATTAAAAAACTGTTTACCTTTACCACGAATTCCTGTTCGAAGTAATTCATCCCTCCAATCGGATTGACGAAGTGTTTCTCCGCTACGAGCGATTGATTGATCATTCGCTTGTTGCTTTGTTATTTCACCGAGTGGTTTAACAACTGGAGCAGGAACTGCTTCAACTGTGAATGGACCTGTAACTCTAACTTTTGAATCATTATTGTATGGAATGTCGTAAAGAGTTTCTTGTCCTACTGGTTCGTTGTTTGCAATTGATTTTAAAGTAATATGTGGAACTGTTTTATACCTAAAACCACTACTAATTCCCTCTTCGTTATGGGCGAGCTCAAAATAATTAAATGTTGCAGTCATTAATCGTTGTTTAGCTAGAGATATGGCTACACGAGATGTATCACAAGTAATCCAACGTCTGCCCCAATTCTCTGCAACATAGCTTGTTGTACCGCTTCCGCATGTTGGGTCAAAAACAATATCACCCGGATCAGTTGTCATTAGAATACATCGTTGTATTGCTTTTGTTCCTGTTTGAACAACATATATTTTATCATCTGTAAAACTCCCTGTCGCCGTATCGTCCCAAAAATTTGATATTGGTGTTACAGGGTAATCATCAAGAAAACGAACAAAATTTGGGAACCCAGCTGATAGCATTATTCTATTTTTTGATGCTAACGTTTTCAAACCATCAACATTTGTTGACCAATGTGTGCCTTTTCTAGGATAATACTCCACACCATTTAATTCAAATTTTTGGTCAGAATTCGTTGCCCCCTGTGAACAGATATCACTTAAACGGAAAAGGCGTGCGTTTTTTGGAATCAGATCATTATTTTCTCTTTCATCTTTTGTCAATTTTCTTCTTTCTCCATTTGGCAGTTCAATCCATTGGTATACCTGAATTCCTCTTCCCAAAGATTTGTCTTTATAAATTTGTCTATACTTAAGTTTTGATATATCCTTAGCAAACCAAAGTAAATAATCACACACATTAGAAAGATAGTTTGGTGAAAAACCGCTGGTTTTTGCAAATGGAATTTGACTTACAAAATTTTTATTTCCAAAAACTTCATCGAGAATTTCTTTAACATGATGAACATTTTCGTCAGATATCTGAATAAAAATGCTCCCACTTTCATGCAATAAATCTTTTGCGATTAATAATCGATCGCGTAAGTAGGTAAGATAGGAATGGATGCCGAGTTCCCATGTATCGCGAAATGCTTTAATCATTTCTGGTTGCTGCGTTAGATCTTCATCTCTACCATCTTTCACATCACGCTTGTTTATAAAAGGCTGGAAGTTAGATCCATATTTAATACCGTATGGTGGGTCAAAGTATATCATCTGCACTTGTCCGCCAAGCCCTTCTTTCTCGATCAAGGAATTCATAACAAGTAATGAATCACCGGCAACTAATCGATTGCTCCAATTGTGCGGATGTTGGTAAAAATCTACTGCGTCACGCATCGGAGGGTTTTCGTCTTTGCTGGAAAAAAGAGAAAGCTGTTCGTAATTGCTGCCATTCTTTTTTCTAACTGCTTCTATGATAGAGCGCGGATCAATACGTTCATGCACATGCAAGGAAACTGTCGGCACTTCAAACGACGTTCGTTCTTTTTTCCCTGCCCACAGCAACTGAGGATCAAGATGCGGATCATACGAATACTTTTTCTTCTCGGCATCCTTATCAGTGTCCGGTGTAACCAGACCAACCGGCGGATTGTTGACGCGAGTTTTATCTTTATGCTCGTATTGTTCAATCGGTCGTTTTTTGACCGTCGTTTTTTTCGCGGTCTTGTTTACAGAAATTTTTTTAGCCATAATTATAAGAACTTTAATAGATTATCAATAATCAGATTTTGAATTCCATCAACAATTCGTTGGGCAGCAGCCTTTTCAGCAATTTGCATTTTAAGTATCTGCATTTCGGTAAGCATTTTAATGTCATCAATGTTACTCTTAAATTGCTTGACCGTAATTTCACCTGCTGCCAATTTAAGCATATAACGATTCAATTTTACTTTTTGTTTTTGGACAAATTCATTTCCTTCATCAGCAGACCAATTAAAGAAATTTAGAATTTCATCCTTTGCCAAACCTGTTACTCCCTTACCGACAGACTCCAAAAAATCTTCGATAGCACTCATATCATCTCATTATTTTGGTGTATTTTTTAATAATTCGGCACTAATTGCAGTATCAAATGCATCGCTAATACTTTCTAACTTATCCTGGAAGTATGATTGAGTCCATCTTCCATCTTTTAATCTTTCATCGACATGTTTCTTGAACATATCTTGTATCAACTTTATGAGGTGAGCAGATTCAATATTTTTTTCTCCTTTGCCTTTTTCATATTCGTAGGAAAAAGCAATTTTGAATCGGACATTTTTAATCTCAGTATGATCCACAGAATCATCCATAAATGATTCATATAAAAACATAGTGTAGACTTTTAACTCAATAAGATTTCTGTGAGTCGTTGTATCATAATATGATACAGGCGATAAAAGTGAGCATCCCTGAAAAAAAACGAAGAAAACAAATAATACCTTAGATAGATAGTAGTTTTTAATTACCATTTTCATCCTCTTTATACAAAAAAATCCGCAGAAAGCACATAAAAACGCCCTTCCCACGGATTCAACGATATGCTAATGTAGGCTAATAGTGAGGGAAAATCAATCCAATACAATTACATCTGCCCTTGTAATTATGTGGGTGGGGCCCCCGATGCAATAATTTCTTCTCTCATTTGTTCTGATAGTAATTCTACAATAAATTGATCAAGTAATCTATCTGCTGATACCCTATTAGCTTCTTTCACCCAAAATGGTTTTTTAAGTTTGATCGTGTACTCTTTGTTATTTTGATTAACCGCCAGTATCATTTCAGACCGTTTGTACATAAACATTTTAAACGTAAAACCATAACGAATTGCCACTGGGTGAGTGTTGAAATGTTCAATTATCCAGGTCTCCATGAATGTTGCTTCGGCTGAGGCAAAAGGTGATTTTTTAAATCGTTTATTAACCGGCATTGGTTCATTAGTTACTATCGCATCAACAAGACCAACTAAGTGGGCTGTTGCTTCAACACAGAGAGTAGCTTGTAAATACGTAGAAGTCCTATCATGTTGTAGTGCGTTTGCAACCTTCAAACAGGATTTTGTATACACTCGGAATTGATCTTTTGATGATCCGGAAAATTGTTCATTAAAGAATTTCTCAAATATAAGATCGATTGTTTGATTTGAAATTAAAGGACGTTCTTTTAACTGTTGATACTCCATCACCGCCTCACCAAGGGATAATATCGTGTCACGGCATTGCACACCGACTGCTTGAAAGTCTTCGGTAGAATCAGCCGTTTGGAAGTTTAATCTTGCTGAATGTAGATTACTTTCAACTTTATGCCAGAATTCTTGAAATGGTGTAAACATATTGGTAAACTTTTTTAATTTATTTTGAATATGACAATTTAACGTGTATAAAGAGAAAAGTATTTATCAGAAATATACACTTCCTGCTTCTCATTCAGAATTGCAAATGATGATTTTGATGAATACACAAACCTATTACATTGATCCAATATTAGATTATTTACCATTGGTGGATTTTTTAGGGCAGGGTTTGATTTATAAATATCATCTTCAAAGGTACCAAGCAATAAAATGTCTTCACTAACAGGAAAGAGCAATACTGTATGAAGAGATTTTAATCCGTGTGTATTAGGTGGAGGTTGAAAAGGGGCAGTCCATATTTTGCTTAACGGTTGATCAGAAGTAATAAAAGAATTATTTGGTGGTGCAAAAACCAGCTCCCATGAGCGAAGAGCAAGTAATGGTAGAATTTCATCTATAGTGTCAAATTCAACTTCATGGTAAGATGACGGATCACCCTGCAGTTTAACACTTCGAGGAAGTAATTTTTCTCGTGCATCTTTGTAGGGTAAACCATTAAAAATCGTTTTACCTGAAGATTCTATTCTTTCTTTGAATCGTTCCCAAATTTTCTTGGAGGACAAATTTCTTTCCAAATAATTGAAATAAGCATCTGTCCTGGATTTATCGACAGCGCTTCTTACACTTGGGTTTCTAACCAGTACAAGAGCCATAAAATTGAGTATCTTATCCAACTCAATGCCAAAAGGTAGGTTTTTGGTTTTCCTAAGTTTTGTAAACGCTGGCGCCACTTTATCTTCAAATTCAGATAATTTCGATTCCAATACATCAGCAGAAACATTCTTAGCATCTATATCATTGAAATGATTCTCGAAGGCAATTTCTTTTGTCTTTGTTTTTCGGAATAATTTCGTTTCAAGATCAAAGCAATAAATATCCCCGTCTTTGGTACTATCAGAAGTGAATCCAGCTAAATAGAATTGAGAAATGTAATGATGTCGTTTAGAAGGTTTAACGGTCTTCATTAATCTCCCTTTTGTAAATCAACCGACAAACGATGACCTACATCAACACGATATTGCTTAACTGACCCATTAGACTCAGGGACATTGAGTATTTTTCGTAATCCATCATAATACATTCCCCGGAGCCCAACCCGACATTCCAAAAATTCTTTACCCAAAAATGTGCCTATGGATTGCAAAGATTTTTCTGGGTTATGATTAGATTCTTGTTGATCAATGTATTCAGATGATGAAATAGCCTGAAATTGTTCTCTTTTGTAGACGAAAATGGCCGACGAAGATTCTCCCAGTGTTTCCATTTTATCAACTTGTTCCGACAATTTATTATCCGAGTTCAACCCATATTTTTTTGCTTGAAATAATATCCCTTTCGTTTCCAATTTGACTGAACCTTTTTGCTCAATCTCAATTTGAAATATTCCATCAGCCCCAATTATATTTTCAAATGCTTTTGGCCCCTTGCTTCGGAATTTTTTATAGGATATTCTCCAACGCCATCTACCTTTATTTCCGTAATCTTTTTGTTGAGTCAGCCTCTTTGGAGTTGTCCACAAAAATGCCCTGTAATTGAATCTTCCTCATCACTTGACGCCTCCCAAATATGCGTTACAGATCTAGAACGAAGAATCAGATGATCAGAGATTTTTGCTAATAAGGGTTCCGGAACAATATCTTTCATTATGTTAAAGTTTATGGGTAATTTGAATTGTTTTTATTGCCATTCTTATCACCACATTGGCATATAAAATAATTTGAATATTTCACATTTAATATTCTCATCAATAAATAGTTTAATACCTATTGTAGTAAACACTATATGGGACAGGTTAATATTTTTATAACATTTCTTAAAATTAAAATCATTTATTCTTAAGTAAAAATACTTGCATGTCTAACAACATTGCAGCCTCCACCGAATTAAAGCCAAAATGTTTACGTTGTACCGAATAGTTAAAAAGCGCCAACCAGGTTTGATTAAACTTTTCATTAATGTTCCTCGCTAAATAAAAACAATATGCCAATCTCGTTGCGACAGCACACTCACCAATTAATTTTAGTTTGTTGATATATATTTCAGTCGGATTTCCTAGAGGATCAAGATATTTACTAATTTCACCTAAAACTAAAAGTGCAAACTCTTCGTCGTTTTGTATAAATACTGTTGCGGTTTCACAAAATAAAATGGGAATATTTTCTTCACTTTTAACTTCACCATACGACCATTTATTACTTTTCCACTCATTAATAAACCAAACAACTGTTTTCTGTAATGCATTTTTAATTTTTGAGCATTGATAATTGTCTAACTCCAATTCTTCTTGTTTAGCCAAAACCAAAGACAAATAATTTAATGCATAAACAGACCCCCACAAATCCGGTTGTACAAATGTTTTGTCACATTGTCGCCAACCACCTTCTTTTTCTTGCATATCGCTTTGGTCGTCAATCATCCTTCCCAACACATTTTTACAAACTGGGAATAGCTCGTTAACATTCAATAAAATTAAAACCGCTTTTATAGTATGACGATAACTAATAATTGCACCTTGGGTACTAGAACCATCTGGCACCGTGTACTGTGTTGCTCCGGCCCCGACCCTTATCCAGCCATCTTTTAATAATTCTTTTAATCCTTCAATTGTCCTGTGTATTAATCTTGAAATCCGCCAATCAGGTAGTAATTTTTGCAAAACGTAAACTGGTCTTCCGGTTAAATACAACCTGGGCTTAGTATCTAATTTTTCATTACTGGTTTGATAACGTTTTTCCTCTTCTACCCTATGGTTTTTTCCAAATTGTCCTTTGTGAAAACCATCCTTCGATTGATCCTTTTCAAGGAAATCAATTAATTCTTCTTTCATTTTTTTATAGTCAGAAGAAAATAATGTTTTAATCGATACTAGTTTGGAATACGCCCATATAAAAGAGATTATCAGCGGGGAATCTTTATCTTTATCAGGGCCCCTAATTATTAAATCCAAAACGATGGTAACTATTGCTACTATTACCCCAATTGTAATTTCAGTCATAATTATTCATTTAATATAAATTGCCAAAATTTATTTTGTCGCTAACATAGTTGAACTTTTTGGCAAATCTTATCCATTCAGTTATTTTACTTAATTCCTTATGCGTTAAAAATACCCTTCATTTTTGCCCTACGCTAAAGATGCGATATGTTTTCCGCATAAAGTGATCTATTTTTTTATTAGAAGCAATATCCCACAATTCTTTAGATATCAACTTACCATTCTTTTTCGATTCATCTTTAATATTAACGCTAAAATCTAAATCGAGTTTGGTTTCATCAAATGTCCTAATTATTTCGACCTCTTCAGAGCGAACATTATGTAAACCAATTTGATTGAAGATTTCTGGGACAAAACATCCAGTCATAGGGCTATTTCCGCATCGTAACAAGTAGTCGTTAATTTTTTGTTGAATTATATTGAATTCATGGTTTGCTGGAGATATAGAATCTTTTGTTTTATTAACATCATGAACAACCAGAAGACCATTGTTATTTAACATATCAGAGCACCGTTTAAGGATTTCAGTCAGACTAGATAATTTATTATGGAATAAAACAAGTCTGCAATAAATAAGATCAAATTTCGTTTTCACAGAATTTAACTCAATATCTAGAAGATCACAATGTTTATAGATTACTTTTTTATTGGTGAAATGATCCATTGCAAAATTGATCATAGCTTCCGAGGTATCCCATCCTTCAACAACTTCTGCATATCCTTCTTCAAATAATGTTGCAGCATCTATTCCAACTCCACAACCATAAGAAAGTGCATTTTTATTCAATGGCATATCTGAAACAACTCCTAATTTTTTTAAGACTTCTTTTTCCCACGGCCACTCCCTTTGAAACTGTAAAACCAAGCGCTGTTGTTCTGATTCTATGTTTTGATGCTTATAGGAATTATTACTCATAGCATTTCCTTTCACAATTGGTAAGAGTTTGTATGGGTGTTGATATTAGAACCAAAACTATTAAACGCTAGACTAACATTCAGACTACCTTCATTGAAATACTTGACTTGAAATTCCAACCTTACCACAAACGTCTTGCATTGTTTGACGAGCAATAGCCCGCGCTTTTTCCGACATTTCTGTCATCACTAAATCTAATGATTTGATATCCCCGATAAGCTCCGATTGTTTTTGTCGAAATGGGTTCGTGTATTCGATAATCGACTCAGCAACTGTTTCTTTCAATTCTTTATATTGAAGAATTCCACTTTTAAGTTTCCCTCTTAAATAAACTTTTTGTTCTTCTTTACCACAAGCAGAAAGAATTTGGAATAAATTTTCAACACCAGGACTAATTTCAGCATTGGCAACTGAGGTGTTTGTATCAGTTATGGCACCAAGTATTTTATTTCTAATCATTTCTGGTTTTTCAAAAAGCCCGATATAATGTTTAGAGCCTAAACTTTTACTCATTTTTTTTTGTGGATCGACGAGTGAGCATATTTTCGGAGTCTCTGTGGACAGAACTTTAGGTTCCGGAAAAGTATCCCCAAAAGTTTTATTGAACCTTAATGATATTCCTCTAGAAAGTTCCAAATGCTGCTCTTGATCTTTTCCTACTGGAACATATTCTGCACGGTAGGTAAGAATATCTGAAGCTTGCAATATTGGATAAGTAAATAATCCAGCAGATATATATCCACTCTTAATTTCATCCAACTGCTTTGACTTATCTTTGAATTGTGTTTGACGAGAAAGCTCACCATAAGAGCAAACACAATTTAAAATCCAGGCTAAATATGTATGCTCTGGAACTCGAGATTGAACAAACAAAATAGATTTTGTAGGGTCCATACCAACAGCTAATAGATTTAAATACATCATCTGTGTATTCAACTTGAGCTTTTCTGGATCATAAGGCATTGTCATTGCGTGAAGATCAACTACACCAAAGATACATTCATACTGCGAAGAATTTTGAAGTTGAACCCAATTTGAAACTGCTCCAAAATAATTTCCTATATGAAATTCACCTGTCGGCTGGATACACGAAAGAACTGTTGGTTTAAAATTATTATTCTTTTTTTGCATATTATCCTCCAATCGGTTGAAATAATGAATAGTTAATATCTTTGTTCAAAACCTTTCCCATTAGGATTAGGTCATGAAATTTTCCATCTTTAAATGCCGTTTTTTTACGATTTCCTTCTACTTCAAAACCATGTTTTTCATATAACGCACGGGCGTTGATATTTTCCTCCATTACTAAAAGCTCAATTTTCAATATTTTTGGATGCCTTTGGCACCATTCTAAAAATTCCTCGAAGATGAGTGTCCCAACATGAATGCCACGAAATTTTGTACTCACAAACATGTGAAATGATACTACATGCGGTTGGCGCCATGTTCCGATACATTCCGCAAGCAGATAACCAGCAGGTTGTTCGCCTAGATAAGCAATGAGTAGTAATGCATTTTCTCCATTTTCATCATCATGAATAATTCGCGATGAAGTGTTAATCTCTGCTTGGTGTAGAATATGGTCGTGGATTGTATGTCGCATATATGATTCAGAACAATGGTTTTCTTTCATTAGAACTTCTAAATCCGCCCATTCCTTTGAGGTAACTAGATTCACTTTAATTCGCTGTTCCTGAATAGGAATTGCATTGTTTTGCGCAGTCTCAATTCTCATAATACCTCCTCTATTATTGTGAATAATGTTATCGTAGAATAATTTATCAACAAAAATAAGTCAGACTTTCATCGACTTGCATCATCTTCATTTTCAGCTTATCTTAAAACAAAAGGGCACCGGGACATGAAAATGTCTTTTCAGAAACCTTCTTGAAGCTCGCGCCGCCAAGCATGCAGCTTTAGAAGGTTGGGTGTCCTTTTATTTTCTATTCCTTTAAACTTACAATTTCCATACCAGAGATTTTGTTTCTTCTTCCTTTCTTATTTCCCCCAAATTATTGTGCAATTTCCGTACCAAATATTTTTTGTCTAAAAATATTTTTTGGGGAAAAGATGTAAAATTGCAAATAGTAGTTGGAAAGAAAATAGAATTGGAAAACAAATATTATTTATATAGACGGAATGCTATATAACTGGAGGACAATGTTTTTGGAAAATCTAGTTGAAGATAATATTCATCGCTGTCATTTGTTCAATCGTATAATCAATTTCAGGAAGGATATCCTTCGAATCAATTTGATAATATTTTGCAATGCGATCTGTTATTTCTTCTTTTGCCGTAGAACCATCACACATTTTTAGGAGTAAATACGTGGAATTAGACAAAGCCATTGCAGTAGCTCTATACTTGGGATGTAAGAAAAAAGCTACCGCTTTTAAATCGTTCGAAGAATTATTGTTCAAACTATCAACTTTAGAATTAATAGCATTAAAAAATCCTTCGGAATATTCTTTCAGTATGCAAAAGTCGTTGAGTTGAGGTGTTCCATGTATAGAATTTTTGGGAATAGACTCTAAACCAACTTCAACTTGGTCAAGTTTTGCTAGTTCAAATCCATAGTCTATCAATTCTAATAATATTTCACCTTCAAAATCATTTTTTTGAGAAGAAAAAAATGTAAAAAATTTGTTGCAAACGCTTTTCATAACTTCAATATCAAATTCCTTAGGGAAAATGCGATCAAACCGATTACCTAAACCATACCACTTAATGGATTCGACCATTTGCTCCTTTGATAAGATATTATTGGTCAAACAAAACTCAATGAAATTAAAATAAATTTCTGTTGGCCTGATATTCCAACGATACTCCATAAATGCCATTGCCCATCTACCTAATCCACTGTTAAAGAGGACAAAATGGGCAAACAAATAAATATCTGCAGTCTGTAAATCTTTTTCAGGAAATTTGTTGCTGGAAATTAAAGAATAAGGAGGTGAATCAAAATACTTAAAACCATATTCTTTCACTCGATGTCTTAATTCGTTTCCTTTAAAAAGAAGTAATCTGTATACGCTAACATGGTCAGGATTATGAGAAATTGCTGAATCCAAAGATATTTTAAATGTTTCCAGAGTGTCTTCAGGAAGACCGACAATTAGTTCTATATTTACTGTCATTTGATGAAAAGAACTTAATTTTCTAACATTTCTAGTAAAAACATCTGGTTTATACCATTTCCGGTTAATCTCAGTAAGGCTCATTCTTTCTGTAGTTTGTAATCCTACATCAACATGCCTAATACCGCATGATGCAAACAATTCAATCATTTCATCATCCAGTAGTTCTGCACTGATTTCAACTTCTATAAATTTATCTGTCCCTCGCAAAAGGTTTAGGATATGAATTGTCCGCTTTCTATCATAGTTAAACATTGCATCAACAAAACGAATACTTTTACAGTTACTTGCTAGAATAGCTCTTAAATCTTTTTCGATACGTTCTAATGAGAGTTTTCGAATTGCACTACCATTTCTATGATACAAACAAAACGCACAGCTATAAGCACAGCCTCTATAGGATTCATATAAAACATTTTCTTTTAGGTTTTCGGTAATATTATTCTTAGAAGTAAACGGTGATGGTATTTCGTTTAGATCAATAACAGCTTCCTTAGATGCTGATAACATTACATTACCGTTTTTTCGAAACCATAGACCTGGAATATTTTCCGGAATTGAATCAACACCATCTAGCTTCTTAAGAAGCTGACGAAATGATACTTCACCTTCGCCTTCAATTATAAAATCAATCATTGGGTTTTCAAGCAATACTTTATCGGAGTCATAAGAAACTTCAACTCCTCCAAAAACCGTTACTATGTCTTTACGCTTAGTTTTAATTGAACTCGCAACAGTTAAACTTCTATTGATATTCCAAAGGTAGGCGGAGAAACCAATGACAGTAGGATATTTTTCTAAAATCGAAGATACTATATAATCATCTTCTGCCTCAGGCGAGAAAACCATTACTTCAATTTCGGTGTTTGATGCAACCAAGGAATCTGACAATGCGAACTCTCGAATATAATCAAGAGCTAATGAGTTTTGATATACAGAATCTATCATCACCAAAACTACGTTCATAATTCTCTTTGTTTTTGATTTAATCCGAATTTACTTAATAACAAACTGTAGTTAATACCCACTTAAAGGAACAGGTCTAAATCATAGAACCTTTATATATATCAGTAAGAGTTATAGAATCAATTTCCAAACCTGAGACTTTTACTGCTTCCAGTTTTGACAGTCTTTCGGACATCCATAATTTCAAAAATAAACTTTATCTTCTTTGATTCATGCTTTAGAGTTAAAGGGAATTCGAAGTTTTCTTTTTCAAAAAGGTGTTGTTTTCCACTAACATCTGTTTTTTTGGTTTCCATAAAATTATCCAAAAATAGTATATAAACGGTTATTTGCTTGCAATAGATTGTAAGATTTCCAATAAATTGATCTTCACATTTTTACACTTTATTTTTCCTTAGATTGTCTATGATCAACAAAATAATCATCAACATTCAAACCCGTCATTCGCTCAAACATTTGTTTGGTTTGAGTAATGTTTCTATTCTTTTGAAATGCAGAGTAAGTTGATCCCATTAGATTCAATATTTTTAAAATGTTTGTAAAATAAATTTTTTTCTCAGTCTGTTTGACAATATCTTCTATTAAAGCATTTCCAGTAAGAATTTGTTTATTTTTTTCATTTTTATATTTTTCTTCATTATTTATATATTCTTCAGCAATTGACTTGTTGTTATAAATTATTTCTTCCCATTGTTTAGGAAGGGGAAATATTTTAACATATTCTACTTCACTTTTACACAGTTGACAATTTTTAGGACACAAAGGATTCGTTGATATACTACCCTCTGGCATTACAATTTGACATATCCCATTATTATTGACATAAAGACTTTGTACTATAGTAGATGTTGCAATCGTCCATAATGCTCCAACATTTTCTCTATCCCAATTGGAAGAACATAACATTATTAACTCTTCACGTTTTACTATAAGAGATTTTTGATTGCTGCTACCATCATTCATACCTTTCCAAACTAAATAGGAAAATATAACTGGGATATCACAGCATCTTTGAGATAGAGGTGGGATATTAAGAACAGTCGTATTAATTCTTCGCATTAAATCATGTCTTACTCTAAGAGGGTTTCCTGTTTCGTCTATTACTGGATTGTTTCCTCTATAGTTATGAGCATATACATCGTCTTCCTTCTTGTTCTCAAGACGACCAGTGCTGGCAGCAATTAAACGAAAATCACCCTCTATATATTCATAACCTCCTAGTCGTTTAAATTGACTGTCTTCTTGAAGAACACGCATAAGTTTCTGCTGACTTGAGATTGGAATACTTTCAATTTGATCTATAAACAATGTCCCTCCATTTGCGCGCTCAAACACTCCTGTTTGTTTTGGTTTTGGAGTTGGCCCAAAAGCATTCGCTTCATGTCCAAATAATTCTGTATCAAAAGTTTCTCCATGGTATTTATCAATATGCAGAGTTTCAAATGGTCCAAATGGTCTGTTGCTCAATCTAGGCAATATTCTTGCTATAATTTCCTTCCCAGTTCCACTTTCTCCTTGAATCAATATTGGTGAGGATATTTTTGCAACCACGTTAACTTTTTCAAATAAGCCTTTACAGGGATGATTGCCAATATAGTTTGCATTATAAACAAACGCGTGGAATTTCTTTTTTTCCATCCCAATGATAAGCGGATAATTAACCCCTAACTCAAATCCAAATTCATCAAGAGAGGTAAACATCTTAGGAGTTAAATATTTTTCTGTTTTTTTATGAGGAACTATTTGATTCGTGATCTCACGAGCCAGCAAGCTCCTAAACTTTGGGGCGATAACTGCACGAACCGCAATTTCAATGTGCTTAAGAATATCTAATGAAAATAACTTATCCATTCTTCCATAATCAATCGAAATTGCACCTAGACAAATTTCATCATTAAATAAAGTAATATCAAAAGTTGCTGTTTGTGAGACTGTAACTCCTATTCCAATTTTCTTAACCCATTCTAAACTTTTCTCATTAATATTATTATTTACAATTGCTTCCTGTAATGACTCTGTTTTTAAAAGTTTAACATGAGAATTGTTTTCCAGCGGTATCTCTTCATACGGTACTTTTTCCCGAGATATAGGAAACCGTTTTTCTTGTATTGAATGCGCAGCAGATGGTGAAGAAAATACTTTCGTAAAAGTTTCGTCCATATTATAGCATTTATAGCCATAATAAAACTGATCATTTTCATCTCCAATGCTACTTACATAAATTCGAACTCTCATTTCATTGTCAATTTTTAATAAGAACTCAAATATTGCTTCGCATAGCTCTAATAAATTCAAGCTATTTCTACTATTAACCAACAAAAGGTTTTCTAGTGCATTCAATATTTTCACAGCTTCAAATTTTTCTTCCGTTTTCATTTAAGCAATTATTAATTATGTAAGAAAAATAGACGCTAGTTTATCACGATTTTGATTATAAGTATTAACATTAAACTCCATAACCACAATCCCCTGATTCAATACAATAACCTTACCTACACTATTTGATTTTGTAAATACTTTAGAATATACTTTTTCTATTTTATCTATTGCGTAATCAATGAGTTGTTCCACCAGAATTAAAGAATAACCCTTAGAAAGAATTGTAGTAATTTTATCATATACTTTATCGCACATCAGAGGGGATAATCCGGAAGATGGCTCGTCCAGAATGAGAAGTTTGGGTTTGGCAACCAAGGCACGGGCAATACTTAGGAGTCTTTGCTCACCACCACTAAGATTACCTGCAAATTTTTTCCTTTTATCTTCGAACTCTGGAAAAATTGAATAAACTTCATCAACATTTACCGATTGTCCTAAATGCTTTAACTCATCAACAAACAAAAGTAAGTTGTCTTCTATCGTGAGAGTTCGGAAAACATCGTCTCCCTGAGGAAGAAAAACAATTGATTCTCTTAACCTTTCCCGAGCATTTAGTTTTGAAATATCAACATCATTTAATCGAATTGAACCTTTGGAAATATTAGTTACCCCTGCTAATGCTTTAACAGTAGAGGATTTTCCAGAGCCGTTATGTCCAATTATAATTAACGTATCTCCTTTTTGCATTGAAAAAGAAATACCTTTGACAGCTAATGTTTCTCCAAAACATACCTCTATATCATTAGCCTCAAAAAACACTTTTTGTCACTCCAAGATAGCTGTCCTTTACAATTGGTTTAGATAGCACTTCACTCGGCGAACCAGATAATAGTATCTTGCCACCCGTAAGAATAATCAATTTATCAACAATGCGTTTCATAAAACCAACATTATGTTCAACCAAAATAATAGTTTTGCCTTCATCTCGCAACTTTTTTAACCAATATTCAATAACCTCAACAAATCCAATATCAACACCAGTTGTTGGCTCATCAAAAAGGAATAAGGATTTTTCTTCCCGATGAACTAATGTTCGTGCGAACTCTAACCGTCGTTTCTGTCCAAATGAAAGTTCTCCAGCTCGCTTTTCAAGCATTTTTGAAAGCCCAACGGATTCCAACACCTCTCGAATAATTTCATTTTTTTTCTCGTCATTAAAAGTGCTCATCATTGATTTATAAATAGATCGGGAATTTGTGGAAAGAAATGAAATTAATACATTTTCAGCTACTGAATGTTGGGGAAAAATTCTACCGTTTTGATGAGTTCTTGTTATACCCATTCTTGCTCGCTGCACAGTCGAAAGATTAGTAATATCTATATCCTTAAAAAAAATTTCCCCTCCTGAAACAGGGGTATATGAACTTAAAATATTTAGAATTGTGGTTTTTCCTGAACCATTAGGACCGCCAATACCAGTTATTTCTCCTTTGTCGCAAACAAATGAAACATCATTCAAAACGGTAAAACCGTCATAGTTTTTAACAATATTTTTAACGGAAAGTATCACTTGACGCTATATTTTCCAAGTATCCCTTGGGGCTTTACTACCATGAGAAGAACAAGCGATAATCCAAAAATACCGTGTCGCACCTGAGCTGCTAAAGAAGAAGGCAATCCTAAAAATCTCAAACCTTCTGGAATAAAAAGGTACAATGCGACACCCAGCAAACTCCCACTTCTACTTTCAATACCCCCTATGATGATCATTGACAATATTGCCATTGATTCACTTAATCCAAATGAAGTTGGGTCAATGTATGTGAAATAGTGTGCAAACAATGCCCCAGCAAGTCCAAGACCAGCAAAAGCAATATTGAATACCAAGAGAATGTGGTGAAATGTAAAAAACCCTAGCGATTGTAATAAACCCTCATCATCGCGAATTGCTCGAATAACACAACCGAAATTAGATTTTTCTAAATGACTAAATATCATGAAGACAATTACTAAGATGGATATTAGTATAAAAAGTGTCGTCAGCAATGATAAATTTAAAGGCTTTATATTTGGTATCCCTACAGGCCCATAAGTTAATGAAATCCAATTATTAAAGACGTCAAATAGGATCACACCAACTCCAAGTGTCGCAAGTGCTAAATAATCTTTTCTTATATTTCTAAATAATATGGATATCGTTGAACCAATAATCATTGTAGTGATCATTCCACAAATTACTCCGAGCCAAATAGGCATATTTTCATTTTGAGTTACAAGCGTTGATGTGTATGCTCCGATGCCCATAAAAGCCGCACCTCCAACAAAAATAATACCAGTGTACCCAACCATTAGCCCCATCGAAAGAGATGCAATTGAGAATATTATAAGAACACAAACAAGATAAATTATATATTCCATAAAGTCTTTATGAGTTTCTCAATGTGTTACCAAAAATTCCATGGGGTCTTAATGAAAGAAAGAGAATGAAAATGGTATATACTATAGCATGTTTCCATTCACTGGGAAACATAATCACAACAATGCTTTCGAGAAAACTTAGAATGAACGCTCCAAGAATTGCACTGGATACCTTATCTACTCCACCTACTATTGATGCAATGATAGCAGATAATACAACAAAAAGACCACGTGTGGGATCAATTGTTCTCTCAAAAGAATAAACAAAACCTCCAATCCCAGATAAGGAGGAGGCTAAGACAGCAACTATCAAAAATATATTTGTCACTGGAATACCAATTGTTTTAGCGAGAAATTGATTGTCAGAAATTGCCCTTAATCTTCTTCCAAAAATTGTCCATTGTATTATTGATAGGAGAATAGGAACAATAATTATGAATAAACCAATTTCTGATAATTGAGTATGGGTAATTTGAATTGAATTCCAATTAAAAGATGCAGAGGGTCCACTTTGAAAAACCTTTACTTCAGAGCCAAAGAAAATTGACAACACGCTTTCTATAAAAATGAGAACTCCTAAAGTAGCTATAAAACATACAAGCGGATTTGCATGCTTACGACGAAGTGATTCAATCAGAATCTTTTCTACTATCATCCCAAAAAAACCGGCGCAAATAATTGAGAACAAGAATGATTGCGGAAGAGTCCAACCCAAAACGGATTTTGAAAAATATCCTCCATATCCACCGATAAGAAATGCAGCTCCTTGGCTCAGATCAAAGAAGCGCCCGGTAGTATAAATCAGCGAAAAACCGATCGCGATAACGGAATAAACCGAACCTAAAGCTAAAGAGTCAATAAATAACTGTATGAAATCCATTATTTTTTATTGATGTATTATTCAAGTATTTGAAATTTCCCATCTTTAACAATTTTGATAGTCACCGGTTTATTGACAACGTCACCATTTGAGTCAAAAGTAATTGTTCCCGTTACCCCATTGAAAATTTTTACTGAATCAATCGTCGCTTTAATGTCTGATCCAGATAAACTTCCCCTTTTCATTGTTTCACAAATAACCAGAGTTGCATCATAAGCATGGGAGGACGCCCAATCTGGTTCAACGCCAAATCGTTTGGCAAATCTAGAAATGAAATCTTTAGCAATTGGACTTGGATTTTTAATATCAAAATCGGTGATTGTTGGATATATTAATCCATTCGCTCCATCACCAGCCACTTCAATCAATTTTGAATTTTCAACCGCCGTTGCACCAAAAAATTGAGTTTTTAGTCCAATTTCTCTTGCCTGTTTTAGAATAAGTGCTGCATCTTGATAGTATCCCATTATATAAATACCATCGCAATTTTTAGATTGAATTTTCCGAAGATATGGTTTGAAATCAATTTCATCCTGTGAATAACCTTGAACTAGGGGAACATTGCCACCTTTTTCAATAAAAGTTTCTTCAAATACTTTAGCAAGACCAGAACCATAATCATTCTTCATGTGAAGCACGCAAATGTTTTTGTACCCTTTGCTAGAGACATATTTTGCAAAAGTGCTGCCCTCAAGAAGATCACTTGGCCAAACTCGATACACATATTGTCCTGCTTGAGAAATAGCGGGAGCTGAACAAGAAATTCCAATTAAAACAACTTTTCCTTTTTCAACAATAGGAGCCATTGCCAGTGTTGTTGCGCTGACAATATCACCAATAACCGCAGGGACTTTGTCGGCATTAATCAGTTTTTGAATTGCTGAAACAGCATCTTTAGGGATTGCTTTTGAATCCTCGTATATGACATTAACTAGTTTACCATTAATACCACCTTTTGAGTTTATATCCTCAACAGCTAATTCTATTCCATATTTACCCTGTTCTCCCCATGAGGCAGAATTACCGGTCAAAGGAAGTATTGCGCCAATTTTTAAATAGTCATTCTTTGAAGAACAACTAATAAATATTGCTGACAGGCAATATATGAAAACAGCTTTGAAAATAACCACATTAATGCGTTGAATTGGAGTTGGCATACTGTTATCTCCTTTCATATTGATAGTTTAAATAATCACATTTTCCTATTAGAATATACTGCAAATTCCATACCAACACGAATATATAAGATATAATGTATTCAATTAATTAGTGTTTTAAGCTAAAATGGCTTGAAATGTCGAAATGTTTAGGGGGCTATTAAGGAATTACCTGAATATGGTATTATGTTATTTCCGGACTTTAATTTCTATGTACTTTAATATATTGAATTGAGAACATACAATATCTCTATTTCCCGTTGGGAGTACAAAAAATCCTGCTTAAAAGCAGGATTCTTCGTTTTAAATCGTTACTGATAGATTTTTATGTACCTAATTTTT
>CAYPEM010000055.1:0-29219 GCA_964409765.1 uncultured Chitinophagaceae bacterium | reverse complement strand
TTTGACTTTATTCCAAAAATCAGTATCTTTGAACAGAACAAAGGAGATACAAGCCAGAACAATTGTTAGAGATTTTCAAAAATAATGATGTCAGATTCAATTATTTCTCTAACAATATCAACCGAATTTCACTCGAGCGTTGGAGAGAGATTCGGTTTTTTCATTTTTGAGGCGTTATGAAATTTCGATCTGTTGTTTTTATGGTATTGATCATTTCCACTGCATCGTATTCTCAGACATTTGGGAAATACGCCGGAGAGTTTATGTCAATTGGTATTGGCGGGCGCGCATTAGGCGTTGGAAGTGCTTACGCAGCACTTGCTAATGATGTGACTTCATCATACTGGAATCCTGCAGGACTTGCACGCATTGAGTATCCCCAAATTGCGGTTTCGCATGATGAACGATACGGTAATCTTATCAACTATGATTATGCAGCATTTGCTTTTCCATCCGGAACAAACACGATCAATCTTGAATCACAAGAAAAAGAATATAATGCAGCATCCTTTGGATTCAGCATAATCAGACTTGGAGTTGATGGAATTCCCGATACCCGGAAAGCCTGGGCAGACAGCAACGGAAATAAATTATTCGATGATGGTGCAAATCTCCGGCCTGATTATAGCGCGATCACATTCTTTAATGCAAGCGATTGGGTCGCATATTTTACCTATGCGAAACAATCTTCTGAAAATTTATTTTATGGTGCGAATGTGAAATTCATTCGTCGCAACGTCGGTGAATTTCATGGAACTGGAATTGGATTTGACGTTGGGATTCAGTATTTGGCAACAGAAAGTTTCGTCCTTGGGGCAAATCTGCAGGATGCAACGACTACATTGGTATCATGGAATACCGGAACAAACGAACTCATTTCGCCGACGCTCAAACTTGGCGCAGCATACTTTGTTGAGATATTCAATGGAAAACTAACACCGGCTGTTGGTACCGATGTTCGTTTTGAAAACAGAAGGTTTTCATCTGTTGTGAATGTTGGACCGATCAGTTTTGATCCTCAAGTCGGTATGGAGTTCGATTACAAGAATCTCGTGGCAATCCGTGCAGGATATAATGATATCGGGAATATCACCCTTGGAGCCGGCATCCATTTGCGAAAACTTGATATTGATTATTCATTTGCAAAATTCGATGCTGCTGATCAGCTTGGAAACACTCACCGTATCTCCCTTCGACTGACGATTGAAGAAGAAAAGTATCGTCGTGGCGCGGAATAAATCTACGCATTCCATGAAGTGCAGTTCCTTTTCATTTCTCACCTCAGTGATAAAAGCATTGCGGCGAGAAATCTCAGTGATGGAATTGTCTGGAAAACAAAGATTCCTTGCACTACTTGGAATGATGACAATGAGTGTTATCCTTTCTTCCTGTTCCTCGTCGATTCCGGCTTCAAAGCAAATTGCGCCAGCAATAAAAAAAAACTCACCAACAGTAACTGTTGCAAAACAATTTGCGCCTGAAGGTTGGGCAGATATCACTTCAAAATCACTCCGACCCGATATAAAATATTGGCTTATAAATCACGATAATTCTGCAACAATGGTCCTTCGCCAATTTCATACAGATTCTTCTACACAGAAATCTTTGGTAAAAGACGATATGAACATTGTAACGAACATTTCTCTGCTTTCAAAACTTCCCGAGAATAATTCTGATTACCGTGTGACGCGAGTACCTGAAGTGATTGATATGAAGAGAAACTTCTTTTCGTATGCCTATTCGGAGAAGGGTCTATTGCGGCGTGTCATTGTTTATAAGAAACAACAACAGTATTTCGAGCTTGAATTGATGCAGGAACGTTCATCTGCTGAGTTTGACGTACTCACGAATGATCTTGTAACATTTGCAGTGACGTTATACGAACGATAAGAAAGATGTCTGGCATCTCAGCGGTGTCAGGCATCTTCACTAATTATTTCGTTTTCAACTCGAACACCCCATTCCAATTCTTTGGGGGCGGTTTTTTTAGATATGCCTGAGAGCGGAGCAGATATAATTGAGATGGACCGTCATCAGGATTGATCTTGAGCGCAAATTGAAATTCATCGATCGCTTTTTTGAATTCCCGGTTCCTGTAGTATAATAATCCAAGATTGTAAATCTCAAGAAGCTCTTTCGTTGTATCTACAGAACTGCTATTCAATTCACCGAGAAGTTCAAAGATCCGGATCGGCTCTGATCTTCCTTTGACAATCAGATAATCAAGTTCTCTGCAAAGCATTTCATGCTTTACCAGTATCCAGGTTCGCTCACTGATCATGATACGAGTGCCGTATGTTTTATTGGCACCTTCCATTCTTGATCCGACATTTACTGCATCTCCAATCACAGTGTAATCAAATCTGCCGGAGCCCCCGACGTTGCCTACGACCATGTAATCCGTATTTAATCCCATACGGACAATCAGTGTAGGTTTTCCCTCTTGGTTCCACCGAGCAGCAATTTCATCGATCTTTTCCTGCATTTGCAATGCTGCACGACATGCATTCATAGCATTGTTTGGCAATTGCATAGGAGCACCCCAAACTGCCATAACAGCATCACCGACATATTTATCAAGAGTGCCGTCGTTCTTAAGGATAATATCGGTCATAGCGCTAAGATATTCATTCAGGATCTGCACAAGATCGACAGCATCAAGTTTTTCTGAAAAGTTGGTGAAGGATGCTATATCGGAAAAAAATACGGTCAATTCTTTTTTCTCGCCACCCAAACGGAGTTTTTCAGGATGTGCGATCAATTCGTTCACAACGGAAGGATTCAAGTATTGACTGAACATTCCTTTGATCATTGTCTTTTGCCGTCGCTCAGTCAAGTATTGATAGACTGCGCTTCCAATATAATTCAGGATGATCGCAGCGATGGGTGTAACGACCGGAAAGACAAGACCATATTGTGCAAAAGCATGATAAGAGAAACTCAACACCGCATAGATCATTCCCGCAACAACGAAAATTGCAGCGATCTCAATGATAAAAGCATAGTGGGTTTTATATAATTTCAACCACGTAACAAGACTGAATGTAATGATGGAGAGAAGAATTATCATCATTGACTCTTTCCATCCTGAGAATTTTCTGAGATAATTCTGATGGATGAGAGTCTGAAGGGCGTTGGCGTGAAGTTCTACGCCGTACATAAGATTTCGATCATCCGATCCTGTTTCTGAAACTGAAACATTGAACAGATCTTTTGATTCGGAAAAATACGGTCCAATAAGAACGATCTTATCCTTGAATATTCCATCATGGAGCAATCCACCATCGGGGTCATCAAACATATTGATGGAAGTATTCAGTTCACGCTCTTCATTGGTTTGAAATGCAGAATCATCAAGGATATTGACAATATCAAATACCATGAAGGTTTTCCCTGCCTGCCCATGATAATTGATCAGCATTGAGACGTCATCAAACTTCGGAATATGATGATCACCAAGAATGAATTCATTCTCTTCATTGAGTGCATAGGTCGGAGAAGGGAGGTCAAGAAATTTATTGAACAGTCCAAAAGCGAAAGAAGGAATATATCGCTCTTGATCCGGTACTTTTGCAAAAGGCATATATCGTCGATAGATTCCGTCAGCATCATTCGGGACAAAGACGCTTCCGACAGCACTGTCAGCAGCATAGAATATCGAATGAAAATTTTCATCCTCACGGTTTGTTACTGCATCATCATTTCGAAAATCGGTTTTTCCGGCGACAACGACGTTCTTATACTGCTGAATTGTTTTGAACAGTTCATCATCATTATAAGGACCGTTCAGATCGGGCTGTTCAAACGTGAGATCGATTCCTATAGCTTTTGCACCGGCACGATTAAGATTTCGGATAGCCCGAGCATAATAACTCCGGGGAAAAGGGAATCGGTCTGGAACAGTCGTTTCGGAGAGTTCTGAAATTGAAACAATGACCACATCGAGTGAATCTTTGGAATAGGGGAGCGATCCTCGTTCTTCAAACGACCGATCAATAAATGACAGCGCTGTACGATCGAAAAAATTAAAGCCAAAGAACGGATCTTGAACAAAAAGAATAACGATACATGCTATGCCGGCGCTTGCAGCAATTCGAGGCATCCATAGTTTGAGACGTTGTTCTTTTTGAGGGCTGACAGTAGTAAGAGATTGATCCATTTTAGAAATCTATTCGGTACAGCAGACTTATATAAGAATCATTTTTACTCGTGACAGTAGGGGTCAGAACAGCAGACGAATTTGCGATAAACTGGAATTGGACGACCGCTGTTTGATGCTGTGTGATCATATAGGTTAAGCTTGATTCAAACATCGTCCTTGCAAAATCACCAAATGTAGGAGCAAATGTTGCATTCACCAATAGAATATCTTCGAGGATTTTATATCGTCCACTCAGTGAAATTGTTTGATAGGAAAGTGATGATTCATCAGTGGTTTGAGACAATGCATTAAATTGAAGGAATGATAAACTGCTGACAGCAAAGCCTACCGTACTTTCCAATTTTGGATCATGAACAGTACTGATGAGGACTGATGTGTTGAACGTGGATATTTCCTGATGTTTGATTGTCTTGTCTGTTTTATCCGAGAGATCGAGATTGAATGCTGCATTATGTCTGCCCCAATAACTAAAATCGTACGAAGTTTGCAGGAAATAACGGTTCGTTCTATCATCAAGTGCCCGTAATGCAATTTGCTTATCAACAGGGTTCTTATTGATGGTATCTGAATTGAGCGGATTTGAATTTTTATTCAAGCCATATCCAATGGTAAAATTCGGGAAATTTCCTGAAGGATAATAAGAAACCGAAGTATTGATTGCGTTGTAGGTTGTTGTGGTAATTTCGTTCCGTGCAGTATTGTTCTGTAATTTCTCGTAACTACCGGTAACGAATAATCTGTTCTCCAATAATCGAATTCGGTCGGTGATATTGAATCCTTTGATATCCTTTCGCAGTGAGGAAGCTCCTGCAGAAGAATAGTATCTCCCATGGAATAAATACGACACTTTCAAATAATTACCGAAGTAATTGAATGATAATCCATTCTCATAGATCAACGATGTTCCGCCGATAGGATTTATTGGTTCAATCGAACCATTCACAGTGATGATCTTCTCTAGGTACGGAAGGAATCGCTTTAGATTGTCGAAGTCACTTTTTGAATCAGGATTGCGGACGATTGCGGAATCTATACTATCTTTCGTGAATGGTGCAGCGGAAATATCGGTATTATTCAAACTCAATGCACTTTGTGTAGTGAATTCAATTCTTTTGTCGTCGAACGAAACATAAAGATCGGTCCCGAAGACAACATTCTCTTGAGGATTGACAGGCATTAATTTAGTAGAGTCAAAAGAATCTTTCGCCTTTAAATACGTAAAGCCCCATTGGAATTGTTCTCCCTTTCCGAAACTTGGTCTAACGACTGTCATTTTTCTCTGTAGTGTTTGCTGACTTGAATTTATCACAACACTGCGAGTCAATTCTCCGTTTGCGATATTCACATTGAATCCTCCGAGCAAGAGATCGAATGTAAATCCTCGAAGTCTCCTTCCGTCCATCACGGAGTATGGAAAACGCGGATATGCATCACCAAGTCCTAATTTTGCATAACGAGCATCGAGGCCGAAAAAATATCGGTTCTGTGGCTGGTTCTCCGGTTTTTCTTCTGATGACAAGGTCAATTGGGCATTCGCTTTTAAAAAATTTGCATAGGCTCCGAATGCTCGAGCATCAAGACGATTATACGTCTTCTTTGATCCTTTTATGTTTTCATTCCTTGATTCTGCCTGGGCATTTCCATACCCTTGAAACGAATTCTCAATCTCTTCAGCCTGATCGGTTGTAAGAACGGTAAATGCACGTTGTAACGTGGAATACGGAGAACCATCGATCGTAAATGTTTGCACCGAAAGATTCGCACCGGCGATTAATGTCGTCGAGGGAATAGCTTCAGGTGGAATGATCAGAAGATCGTCGAAGAAAACAATCTTGTCGGACAGATCGACTCCGTTCAATTGGATTTTTGTCTTTGACTTGTCAACAAGAGTATCGGCATACACGAATGACAACGAAATATATGTTTCGCCTTCCTTGATATTTTCTCCCTCTTCGGGGCTTAAGATGATTATTTCGGATTCGAATTTCGGTTTAATATCGACAATGATACGCGCAGGATTAGTCTGTGGATTTTCCATCGGGAAGGTTTCCGAAGTTCCGTTCTGATTTGTCGCGACGATATAGACTTCAATGAATGGGGGAAAGATTTCATTAGCCGGAATATCGATGACAGCCGAATCTCTTAATAGCCTCATCTCAAGAGAACGAAAATCGGATTGACCGAACTGGCGGTAGAATAGCTCAACTCGAGAAAGTTCTGATGTAGATTGCAGTCCTGCTGAAACAACTAATGGTTGTTGTTCAACAGTATTTTTTGGGTTGATCCCTTTGATGTATGTATTCAATTGGGAAAAAGCCTGAGTCATACATACGATGGTGTAAAGTAAAAGGAGAACCTTAGATTTCATTCGAGATAATAGTTATTAGAAATAAGAAATCGCTTGCAATCTATTAAAAGCGGTCAAGAGTTGCAAGCGATGTGTTCTGATATTGACTTATGTATATGCTGTTATTTATACTCGATAATCATTGTCTTTTGTTTTCCGTTTGGATCGGTAAATGGAACTCGAAGTTCATTCTTCTGAACCGATTGCACAGCAATACTGATCGGATTGGTTTCCGGTGATGCTGACGGAGAACTAAACTGAGATCCATCCAGCAATGTTAGTACAGCATAGACTTGAATACTTGGTGCAGAAACTTCAGAAGCTTGGATTGAGAATTGAACGGAACGCTCCGATAATTTTCCCTTTAAAATTTTATATGGTTGATCTGGTTTTGCCCTATGATACAGCGCCATATCAGCAACAATATTCTTCAATGAATCCATAGTGATTGTCGATTGGTTGATCTCAACGGTTACAATCAGGTTCTGTCCTTGTCTGCCGATGGGCGAATTGACGGTCAGCCCAAGCGTGATTCCGCTTGTCGATGTTGACATAGAGGTATCTGATTTTGACCCACCCTGATTATTCCCTTCAGACTGAATAGATTCGATCGAACCTTTGTGCAATAATCGTTTTTCTTCCGGAGTTGATTCTTCAACTTTGATCGTTCCGTTGGACATCGAAAATGCTGTTTGCCCACCTTTTACATTCAATATCTTATTCGAGAAGAGATTCTTAAAATCAACAATTCCATTTCCAAGGATCAATACATCATTACTGTCCTGTCCTGCAATCAATAATCCACCAGTACCGCGAATGGATGCAACCGATGTTGGAGTGGAGAATTCAAATTTTTCATTCGGTCTTTTCTTTACCTGGAATCCCACTTCACCTCTCTCCAGATAGACATTCTTCGAAAATTCACCTTTTGCAATCACCCCGCTGATCGTCACTTCTGATTTTTCTTGAACGCGAAGGACGGAATTTTCCAAGAATTTTATAATCGCAAAGGAATTCTCCTGTGTTCGGACAATATCACCGGGTACAAGTGGGGTCGCAGCTTTAGCTTTGCTCCAATCATTATCTGCTGTTTTATAATCGACGATACCAACAGGTTTGAATATCGTAGCAACAGGTTTTTTCTTTTGAGCGGTCGAAAGTCCGGTTAAACTTAACACTATTATTATTGTAAAAAATATTTTTGAATGAACGTTCATGGCTTTCCCCCTTAATCTTCAAACCGTACTGAAATGATGTTGTCTTTCTTTTCCAACAATAATTTTTGGAAGTCCTGAGGACTTAAGACAACACCGTTCAAGGTTATTCCATTTGCATTTAATTGCAGATTTTGATCCTGTATTAGATTGAACACATTTTGAAAATCGCCGCTGCTGAATGTCGACTGCAAAATATTCACAACAACTTGCCCCTGAGGATCGGAAATAATGAAAGAACGGATCGTGCGGATAGGGTCAACATCAAAACCGAAGGCAGTTGACAATCCATCCAGAACAACAACATACATTTTTCCCCGCTCAAGCTGGCGAACTCCTCCTTTGAACTTCACACCGTCACGGTTGATTGCGGTTTGAGGATATGTGAAAGAAGAAATATTGGTCGGGACTTTTCTTCCGCCGATATCAACGAATCGTGATATCTCCACTTGCAGATACGGTGCTGATGAGCCTATCGCATCTTCCAAAGATTGATGTTCCGGTCGTAATTCATACACCGATAATTTTACGGAACGGGTATCATACGTCCATTGAAACTGAGGGAAGGGAGTTGGATATACATAACCATTTGAAAATGGTACATCGAGTACAGCCGTTGTTGGATTGGTTACATTGATCGATTGATTGATCTCAATGGGTGCTTCACGTTGTGCTCTCCCATTGACCGAATCAACGGTGACAACAATTCGTATTTCATATAATCCGGATGGAACTCTGCCTCCGCTAGTTGGTTCCAAAACTTTATCTTTTAATTTCTTTTTTAATTCTTCATTGACTGAATGCTCAAGGTCGATATCTGAAGTTGGATTATCAGCATCTCTGCTGGTAAATGTTCGCCCTATATCGGGAATGAGGAACGGTTTTTTTGTCCTTGCCGAACCGTTAAAAATTGAAGTGCGTTGTCGATCCTCTTCAAGAGTTACATACGCTTCAATGGTCATACTTGCTTTGATCGGAAGTTTTGTGTTATTGATAAAGCTCAATGAAAAATTTGTTGGGGCAATATCCTTGATCTTCTCAGCAAGCGGATCAACGAGCACGGCAGCATTGATGATGTCTGCATCAGTTATTTTTGGGACAACACTCAGCGATTGTCCATAACCTACAGCTATTACACAGAGGATCAATGCCAATGGTAGAAATAGTTTTTTCATAGTTCTTCTCCTTTTTTCACCATTCAAAATAGACATTTTTATCTTCTATAGTGTGTTAATTATCACCTGATTGGGTGTTGGTTGACCGTTGCCTCAAAGGGTATTGTCAATTGACATTTCCTATCCAAAAATATCGTTGAATAAGACAAACACCATAAATGCAAGAAGAATAGCCATTCCTGTTTGCTGGATCCTTATTTGGACAATATTAGGCAATGGTTTCCGAACAATTGCTTCATAGATCAGGACGATCAAATGTCCTCCGTCGAGAGCAGGAAATGGGAGGATGTTCATGACGGCAAGACTGATGCTCAACAAAGCAGTAAAAGCAAGAAAATTAGTCAATCCTGATTCTGCACTGCGATTTGCCATTTGTGCAATCTTTACGGGTCCGCCTACGGATTTTGCAAAATCCGCTTTTCCAACAATCAACTGCCAAATGGAATGTGCATACAACGTTGTGGCACTGATTGTCTGATTTACACCGCGGGGAAATGATTCAAATAATCCATATTGTTTGGATAAGATCGGCCCATTATATCGGCTGCCGACAATGATCCCGATTCTTCCTTCGGACGATGGAGTAACCAAAAAAGTTTTTGTTTCATCATTTCTTCGAATGAGAATAGTAATTTCCTTTTCAGAATTCGCACCGACAATTTTTATGACATGTTCCTGATTGAAAACTTTAGCGCCATTGATCGACAAAATGACATCACCGGACTGTATCCCTGCTATAGCAGCCGGTTTGCCTGTTACAACATCGCTGATGATCGCCTCTGTATTTGTCGGTCCAATGCCAAAGGTTGTTTCTGAAACATCGGGTATGTTGTTTCGTGGAATTGAAATTGTACGCTGCAACCCGTTTCGTTCGATCCCTAATGAAATATCTTTCCCGAGAAAATCGACATAGATCGAAGATTGGATCGCTTCCCAATATTCGATTACTTTCCCATTGACGGATAATATTTTGTCGCCTACGAGAAGGCCGGATTTTTCTGCAGGTGAATTTGCGACCACGATTCCGACTTCGGTCGTTTGCATGTACGTTTCACCCTGGGAGTAATTAATCCCCCAGAAAATTCCGATAGCAAGAAAAATGTTCATGATCACACCGGCTGAGATAACGATCATTCTCTGCCAAACAGGTTTTGCACGGTACTCCCATGGTTGAATGTCGCTTTTCTCAAGGGTTGAGTCCAAACTTTCATCGATCATACCCGCAATTTTAACATAACCGCCGATTGGAAAGGCGGAAACCCTGTAATCAGTATTTCCATGAAGTTCAAGATCCTCTTTTAATTTTCCAAAACTGAACCCTGAAAGTTTATTCCATCCGAACACTCGGTTTCCCATTCCAAGCGCAAATACCTCGGCACGCATGCCGCAGGAGATGGCAGCAAGGAAATGTCCCAGCTCATGAACAAAGACGAGGATTCCGATGGTGATTAAAAAATATGCTACGGTGCTTACTGTTTCCATTGATTGTGTGTCCTTTTAACTAGGGATTGCAAGTGTTGTCAGTCCTAAAAAATTATTTTGAGAGAATTGCTCTTGTTTCTCTATCTACTTCAACAATTTCTTCTAATGAAGGGTTCGTTTTGTTGCTATGTTTTCTCATCGCATTTTCGATGATTTTCGGAATATCCATAAACGAAATTTCATTCTTCAGAAATTTTGCTACGGCAATTTCATTGGAAGCGTTCATCACCGCAGGAATAGTACCGCCTTCCTTGAGTGCATTAAATGCTAATTGAAGACAGGGAAAGCGATCTCTATCAGGTTCAAAAAAAGTCATCTCGCTCAATGTTGGAAAATGAACTCGAGGAAATGTCGATACAGAACGGGATGGATAGGTGAGTGCATATTGTATCGGGATCTTCATATCAGGAATTCCTAATTGTGCTTTCACTGAACCATCCACAAATTCTACCATTGAATGGATGATCGATTGCGGGTGTATGACGACATCGATTCTATCAGCCGGGACACCAAATAACCAATGCGCTTCAATTACTTCAAGTCCTTTGTTCATCAATGTAGCAGAATCGATAGTGATTTTATTTCCCATTTTCCAATTAGGATGCTGCAATGCTTGTTCTAATGTTACTGTGCAAAGTTCTTCTTTGCTTTTTGTCCTAAAGGGTCCGCCGGAAGCTGTGAGAATGATCCTGCTTACTTTATTCGACAGTTCGCCAACTAAGCATTGAAAGATCGCAGAATGCTCACTGTCAACAGGAAGCAGGTCGACCTTATATCTATCTACCATTGGCATGATGATCTCACCGGCAACCACCAATGTTTCTTTGTTTGCAAGAGCGATTTTTTTCTTTGCTTCAATTGCTTTCAGTGTAGACCGTAAGCCCGAAAAACCAACAAGAGCACAGACAACAATATCAACATCGCTCCGTTGCACAATATCGAGCAAACCTTCTTCTCCAAACAGGATCTCGGTTTTTGCGCCAACCTGTTTTTTTAACTCTTTAGCAGATTTTTCATTTGTAACAACAATTCCTTGTGGCTTGAATTGTTGTATTTGTTTTAGCAATAGTTGAACATTATTGTTTCCGGTAAGATAATTTACCTTGAATTCTTTAGGGAAATTGGCAATTACATCTAATGTTTGTGTTCCAATAGAACCGGTAGATCCTAGAATAGCTATGTTTTTTTGCAATCGAATACTCAGGCTTATGAATTCTAATTCCAAAATACCTAAATAGAGTCTTGGATGCAATGAAAGTAAAGCGGGTGTTTCATTAATTCTGTGAGATTCATTGCAATACAGACGGTCAAATTCTTATATTTATAGAGAGATGAAAATTATTACTTACATAGTGTTTACAATGGTCTATTGCGGACCATTATTCTCACAAGAGCAATCGCAAAATATTTTACGCCTAGCACAAGCGTTTGAACAACAGCAGGAATACGAAAGAGCATTGCAATTGTATAGTGATCTTTTTGTTAAAGACACTGCTAACTATGTTTATTTTGACGCACTTCGTAGAATGTATGTTCAATTAAAACGGTATGATGAAGCGATCGTTCTCAGTGTACGGCGACTTCGTTCCACACCATTAGATTTTACGCTGCAGTCAAATATTGGTAGTTTATTCTCGATGGCAGGGAAAGAACAAAAGGCAGATTCTGTATGGAATATGGTTCTTCACTCTGCAAATAAAAATCAGATGATCTTTCGTGCTGTTGCCAATGAACAGGCAAATCTACGACTGTTTGACAGAGCAATTGCAACATACCTGCGGGGAAGAAACGAGAGCGGTGATCAATATATTTTTGCCAATGAACTCGGATATCTCTATTCCTTTACGATGGATTTCGCAAATACCACCAGAGAATATTTACGAATGCTTCGACAGAATGAACTGCAATTTGATTTTGTGCAATCCAGACTTTCTGCAATCATATCACGTCCTGACGGATTAACTTCCTGTACAACTGTTATTGAAGATGAATTACAAAAACAACAAACGATTTCGCTCATCCGGCTTCAAATTTGGTTATACATGGAAGCAAATCGCCACGGCGATGCACTCACAATAACTCAAAAACTCGAACAATTGGTCAATTCGAACGGACAAGAACTGTTTGCGTTTGCAGAACGAGTGTTTCGTGAGAATGAATTTGCTATTGCTGCTAACGCCTATCAGCAAGCATTGCAACAAGGCGGAAGAATGGCGTTTATTCCCGCGGCAAAGTTTGGATATGCTCGATGTGTTGAAGAATTGAGTTTAAGAGGTGTGAGCACTGAAGATCCAAAGAAAGAAAATACAACATTATTGGAAACCCAGCCAAGTTTTTCCGGTGCGATTAATCTGTATTCATCAATAGCAAAAGAATACCCGTTTTCTTCCATCAGTGCCAATGCATTATACCGCATCGGATGGATCCGATATAAACAACTGTTCGATCTTGATGGTGCCTTGCAGATGTTTGATTCAGTATTGGTCAGTTCTCCTGCCGGACCTATGATTCCGACAGTCCTTGCTGCAACCGGAGATATTTTTATTGCACAAAATAAATTGGACGCAGCTTCAAAGAAGTACGTTGGGATGGCAACATCTCCATATTCAAACCAGGAACAACGAACTGCTGCACAATTCCGATTGGCGGAAATCCAGTTCTTTAAGAATAATTTCGACAGTGTCCTTATTTTATTGACCCCCCTGACAGAAAACTTAAGAATTGATGAATCCAATGATGCGTTAATACTTCAATATTTTGTAACGGAAAACCAGTTTCAATTTCTTGAAGCTCTGAAACAATATTCTCATGCCGAACTATTGGCACGCCAATTCAAACTGAGTGAAGCGATCCAAGAGCTATCGTCTATTATAGATATCTATCCGACCGCACCATTGGCAGATGATGTCTTGCTGAAAAAAGCAGAATATTCTATTCTTCTAAAGCGATATGCTGAAGCGTTAGCTGATTATCAAAAATTACTTGAGGATTACAAAGAAAGTATTGAAAAAGACAGGACGCAGTTCAAGATTGGCGAGTTATATGAACTCTATCTGAATGATAAGCAAAAAGCGATTGCCGCGTATGAGGTGATATTAGAAAAGTATCCTTTCTCACTGTTTGTTGAACAAGCACGAAAAAAGATCCGTCAACTCCGCGGAGATTCAATTTGATCGACCTTGAATCGATAAGGAATTATTGCTTGAAGAAAAAAGGGAAGATCACCGAAGAGTTTCCTTTTGGTGAAGAAGTGTTAGTGTTTAAAGTGTTCGGGAAGATGTTCTTACTGACTAATATCAATGAAGTTCCGCTTTCCATCAATCTTAAATGCGATAGTGAACGTGCAATAAAATTGCGAGAACGGTTTGCTTCCATAACGCCTGCTTGGCATATGCATAAGAAAATGTGGAATACCGTAGAGATAGACGGAACACTTCAGGAAAAATTGGTTTATGAACTCATCGATCATTCGTATGATGAAGTAGTTAAAAAACTCCCGAAAAAAACTAGGAACATCATAAAAAAATGAACCGGATCCAAATATTGATCTTGAGTATACCTCTTCTACTGTCCGGGCAAGAATTAACAAAATATATCCCATCTCAAATAATTATTAAACCGGCTCCATTCGACTCGATTGTTCCTAAAACATTCACCAATGGTTCTCGAAGCGTCAAACAGATCGCTCTCACATTTGATGCTTGTGCAAATATGTACAAAAGCAAATATGACAGTGCGGTCATTGGAATTTTGATACGATCAAAGACTCCTGCGACACTCTTCATTTCTGGTAAATGGGCAATTGAGCATCAAAAAGAAACAAAATTTCTTGCACAACAGTCCTTTTTTGAAATTGGAAATCATTCGTTTATTCATCCGCATTTTCCTCGTTTATCAAAGCGGCGAATGAAGGAAGAACTTCAACTGACACAAAACGTACTTTTTACGTTGACCGGAAAAACTCCAAAGCTCTTTCGTTCTCCCTACGGAGAACTTAATGATACGATCGTACAATGTGCTGCATCATTTGGTATGACAACTGTCGAATATGATCTTCCGTCGGGCGATCCGGATACATCGGCGACGAAGAAAAAATTGATCACTTATGTCTCTCGTAAAACAAAGAATGGTTCGATAGTAGTCATGCATATGAACAAACGCGGATGGCACACTGCGGAAGCTTTGCCTGAGATTATTGAGAGATTGCGAAAACGGGGCTTTGTCTTTGTAACGGTAAGTGATTTGATTCGATAGATCCTAATCCAAAAATTCCCACGATACACCAAATCGAATGTTCCGCTCATACATGGGATAGACGGGTGCAAGAAAATATTGAGTACCGCTCAAATTTTCCCATATCAAGTGAACATAAGCATCGCCAATTTTCCCCACCGCAAAGAAATCTACCGTTCCGCTTGGTCCGTATGAAACTATATTTGCAGGGATCCATACCCCAAACTCATCGTACGGCTTCATTCCAGTTTGTTCAGAAAAGAAATTCCCTCGAATACCGAATTTAATGTCTAAATATCCATTCGCAAGAAGTCCTTGATAATAGAGCGAACCATTCATTGTAAGTTCAGGATAGAGGGTCAACAAAGCATTGTTTCGTTTGATCGCAGGCTGTTTCAAATAATTTGCAGTGCCTTCCAGATGGAAATCATTCCAAATAAAATGAACAGAAGCAGTGACGGACTCAAATGTATACTTTCCCGGATAAAAATAATTGTAATCAAAAAAGGAATTAAATGTAGAAATGGTATCTTCAATTACCGGGTTTTTTTGAGTGATTCTTTTATAGATTGTCTGAAATGAAAATACATTCGGTGTAGAAAACCTTATTCCGGCCTCTAATAATGAAAACATCTCATCGCTTTTTTGTGTAGTGACAAAGCTTGTCGTATTTGAGAAAATAGACGTCAACACCCCTGATGAAGGTCTATCGTTAACGATATTTTGAGTTATTCCTCCGAACAGTTCAAAGGATGCAATTCTGAATTTCCCATCGATTCCTCCGTTGATCATAAATTGATTTTGGAGATCTTTCATTGTTGCAAATGGTGAAAGAACAAAGAATGATGAACGGAATATTTCACTTTTTACTCCAGCAGTGATGATATCTTTTGTCTCAATTTTAGCGAGATCAGCATATCCTAAAAAGCGGATATCGGAATATTGGGAGACAAAGTTCACTTTCAAACCTTTCGTGACCGTTGCAAAGTCTCTTCGTTGGAATAAGCTGTCAGTAGTGAAATATGTTCGGTTTTCTTCATTCCTGTATTCGCGTAATTTATCTGAACCATATACCGACATAGTCGCGAGGAAGGTTGAATCTTCAAATGGATAGAATGCCGCCGTTAAATGATAATTGTTTGAATAGAGTTTTTCATACGATTCAAAATTTTCAACAGAGGCTTCTAAACCGTCGTAGATATTGGAAGTCGTATTTAAATTTACGCCTCCATTGAGTCCGGTCCAGGTTTTATTATAGTAGTGTGTAAATGAAAGATTGAACCAGTCCGTTACATTGTATCGTAGTTTAGAACGGATATTCCACGCATCATCATTGGAATTGATAAATCGTCCGCGATATTTTTGATTTTCTTTGTTGGATCCAAACCCGTAGTGTGCAAGAGCAAACGATAGATTTATACCGTTTGCAATATTCTGAGCAAACGAAACATCGGTGTGTGTATACCCGGAACTTCCCTGACTGTACCGCAAGTGGGTGATAGCTCTATTATTATTAAAATTTTTTGTCACAATGTTGATCGTTCCCCCTGCAGATTTTCCGTCATAGAACATTGCATTCGTTCCTGTGAAAAACTCAATCCTTTCGATTGCATCGACCGGTATATTCCATAGATTGAATCCTCCTGTATAATAATCGTTGTAGGGAATTCCATCAACCATCACGGCGATATACCTATCGTTAAGACCACTTGAAAGTATTTGGTTTGGATGTCCCGGATTGGCGATATCACGGGTAAAGATTCCCGGCTGCGATCCAAGAATATCATACAATGATCGATATTCTTGGAATGTTATTTTATTCTGAGAAATGAAGAACAAGGAATCCCCAAATGGTTCAAGTGAACCGAGTTCCGGTATAGGGATTACTCTGATCACAGAATCTTGAACAATCACAGCAAGTGAATCTTGTTTTACAGAAAGGGAATCAACAATTTGTGCAGAAAGCAGATGTGGTAAAATTAATAAAAGAATGGAGAGGAAATTTTTCATTGGGGCAGAGGACTAAAATATGGTTCTGTGAGATGAACGAAATATTCTTTTTTGAAAAATTCAATTGCAGTTTTTGCCGATTGCTCATTTTCATATAATCCAAATACCGATGAACCGCTGCCGGACATTAACGACAACACTGCACCAAATTCTGATACCTTGTCCTTGATCTTTCGTATCTGCGGGAATTTTTGGAAAACAACATCCTCAAAATCGTTTTTTGAATTTAAGATCGTTTGGATTGGAGCGTGTGAAAATTGGTCAAATAATCGTTGTCGAACAGGGAAAATGCCATTTCGCTGTTCGGACAAGATCTTATATGCCCATGGTGTTGAAACATGGATGTTTGGATTGATCAAAACTATCCAATAGGGAAGTGTTAGTGACACAGTGTGAAGTGATTCTCCGCGTCCTTCTGCATATGCCGGCGAGTCTTTTAGAAAGAACGGTACATCAGATCCAAGCTGCAATGCGATTTTTTCTAATTGCAAATGGTCTATACTCATATTCCATAACTTCGGTAAAAATCGAAGTATAGCAGCTGCATCACTGCTTCCACCTCCCAAACCCGCTCCGACAGGAATCTTTTTATTGATTGAGATGTTAACTCCGCGCGAGACATTGAGTTCTTTTTGCAGTAATTCTACCGCTTTCCAACATATATTATTATGATCGGTTGGAATTTTCACGTTTGAACTTGTGATGCTAATATTGTTCGCCAATGAGAGTTGTAATTCATCAAAAAGGGCAATATGGTAAAAGATGGTTTGCAGATCGTGGAAATTATCAGGTCTTTTACCAATGACATATAGTCCTAAATTAATTTTTGCAAATGCTTTAATATCCATATAAAACAAGATACAAGAAGATTCCAGAATGAGCAAGATTTTGAGACTTATAATAACTTTATAGTTGATTTTTTAACTGCGTTTGGCTATTATTTCATCACTATTGTTTGGTAAAAACAATATCTCAATTTTATCCGGGGAATAATATGGCACAGCCTTTTAATATACTAGTCGTAGATGATGAAGATGCACTTCGTAATGTCTTAAGCAGTGAATTGCAAGGTGAAGGGTATTCGGTAGTTTCAGCGGCCGATGGTGATGAAGCGATTGCCATAGTAGAACAAAAATCATTTCACCTGGTCCTTTTAGATATTAAAATGCCCCGAGTCGATGGATTTGAAGTATTGAAATTCATCAAAGAAAAAAAACCTGACACAAAAGTGATCATGCTTACTGGTTTTGCTGATCTTAAAAATGCCATCGAATCCAAGAAACTTGGTGCTGAAGATTTTGTCAGCAAACCATATGATCTTGTTGATCTGCTTACAACGATTGAGCGTGTTCTTTCCGCAGAATAATCACCCCTGATTAATTGTCACGAAGCAAAGGTACGATCAATGGTCCGCAATAGTACCATTCTTATTGTTGATGATGAACCAAGTGTTTGTTTTCTCCTCAAAGAAGAACTTTCCGATCAAAAAAATTTCGAGATTTTTTCCGCTGAAGATGGTATTGTTGCCATGAATGTTTTACAGCAGCGTCCCTTTGATGTAGTTCTGCTCGATGTAAAAATGCCCCGCGTTGGCGGTATGGAAGTTTTGAAATTTATCAACGAACACCATCCAACCACTCATGTTATCATGCTTTCCAATTATGCAGATATCAAGACCGCCATTGAAGCAACAAAACTGGGGGCTTATGATTTTGTAGGAAAACCATATAATCGGGATGAGCTCCTTGCAACCGTTAATCGTGCAATAGAACATCGGCGTTTGGCAATTGACAATGAACTGATGAAGTATGAACTCTCACGCAAAATGGGAGGGAAAGAAATTATTGCACGCAGTCCTGCAATGACTTTACTTCTGGAAACAGCCAGACGAATTGCCTCAAGTGATTCTATCGTTCATATCCACGGTGCAAGCGGCTCGGGGAAAGAACTCATTGCGCATCTTGTGCATTCCGAAAGTGCGCGAAAAGATCGTCCGTTTGTCATTGTCAACTGTGCATCACTTCCGGACAATTTACTTGAGAGTGAATTATTCGGTCATGAGAAAGGTGCGTTCACCAATGCACATCAAATGAAACAAGGGCTTGTGGAAGTTGCTAACGGGGGATCATTGTTCTTGGATGAAGTGGGAGATATCAGTCCGATCGTCCAGCCAAAATTGCTTCGGTTTCTTGAAACAGGGGAATTCCGCCGCGTTGGCGGTACGACGGCAATGCAGGTTGATGTCCGGATTATTTCTGCGACCAATAAAGACCTTCAATCTGAAGTAGTTGCAGGACGTTTCCGCGAAGATCTTTTATATCGATTGAATGTTGTTACATTACGAATCCCGCCTTTAAAAGAACGAAAAGAGGATATTCCGCCGTTGGTTGAATATTTTTTGAAAAGAAAAATGAAGGGGAAGACCTCCAAAAAAATTGGTGATGATGCAATGCAAGCGCTCCTTTCTTATGATTGGCCGGGTAACATTCGCGAATTAGAACATGCTATTGAAGGGGCAATGCTTTTATCACACAACGATTTGATCACCGCAGACGATTTTCTGTTAACACAAAATAAAATTACAGCCGGGTCAAAACTCTTGGAACGAAATGATTCTTCAGTGCTTACTATTGATGAATTAGAAAAGATCCATATAGAACAAATATTAAAAAAGTTCAATTTCTCACGTAGTAAAACTGCAAAAGCACTCGGCATCACTCAAAAGACTCTCTACCTCAAGATAAAACGATATACGATCTCTGTCGAAGACAAAGAATAATTTCTCTTTCTTGTTATACCCTCAGAATTTGCATTTTTTCCCATCCCCTGCGCCATGCGATAGTTGAAGATTGTCATGATATTTTTTTTTGAGTGACAACATCGGCGAAACTTTTTGGCAAGACTTACGAATACTACAGTAAATAATTTTGAGAGAGAGGGATAGAGATATGAAAAAAACGATTACCACTGTATTGAGAATGTCAATTGTAGCAATGATCGTTGCTTTTTCCGCGTTTGCAACAACCCCTAAATCAGCACACTATTCAAAAGTGAATTGGACGACAGCAGAGAAGAATTATGTCGCTGCATTATATTCAGAGAACATTGGATTACGGAACAGTGCGGTGAATTTTATTGCTGAATACCGATTGACGGGTGCTGTTCAGCCGTTGATTGAACGATTACGTGAAGATAAAGTCGAACAAGTGCGAATGGCATCTGCATTAGCGTTGGTTCAACTGGGTAATTCCGAAGGAATTGTTGCTGTAAAAGAAGCTGCAATCTATGATGGCAGTGAAAAGGTTGCCAAATTCTGCGAACAATTGATCAATTCTACCTCCGAAGAATTAAGCCTCAAATAAAAATTAAATTTGAGAGAGCTTTTCTCTCACACGAAAAGTCAGACTGTAGCGTTCGGTGGGGTCCGCTGCATCTGACTTTCGTATTTTAAAATCTCCGAATTTCTCCGAATCTTACAAATTCTTATTATTGATTTACTAAATCTTATCTTGAAAATAGAGCCAAGTTTTGGTATTTTCTCTTACAGAATTATCCAACCAGATTTTCAATCCTAAAGGTCATACAATGGCAAAATTTCAAGGAGTCGACTATTATAATTTAGATTCATTATTGTCAGAAGAAGAAATACTTGTGCGAAATACCGTACGCGAATTTGTTGAAGAACAGGTCCTACCGATTATCGAAAAACACAATCGCGCCGGTACATTTCCCGCGCATTTAATACAATCAATGGCAGAGATGGGTTTATTCGGTCCTACTCTTCCCGCAAAATACGGTTGTGCCGAATTGAACAATGTTGCGTATGGCTTAATGATGCAGGAATTGGAACGCGGCGACAGCGGTATCCGTAGTTTTGCGTCTGTACAAAGCGGTTTGGTCATGTATCCGATCTATGCATTTGGAAGTGAAGAGCAAAAAGATTACTGGCTTCCAAAACTTGCCAAAGGAGAGAAGATCGGTTGTTTTGGATTGACAGAACCGGATGCGGGTTCAAATCCTGGCGGAATGATCACACGGGCAGAGAAAAAAGATGGCGGTTATCTGTTGAACGGAGCAAAGATGTGGATCACCAACGGTACTATCGCCGATGTTGCTGTCGTCTGGGCAAAACTTGACGGTGAAGTAAAAGGGTTCTTAGTTGAGAAAGGAACCAAAGGATTTTCCGCACCCGAAATGCATGGTAAACATTCGCTTCGCGCTTCGGTAACTTCTGAACTTGTCTTCCAAGATTGTTTTATTCCCGATGCAAACCTTCTTCCAAAATCAGGCGGATTAAAATCTCCCCTGATGTGTCTCAGTCAGGCTCGTTATGGAATTGCTTGGGGAGTGATCGGATCGGCAATGGCATGTTATGATTCTTCACTACAATATGCAAAATCCAGAATTCAATTTGGAAAACCGATCGCCGCATTTCAGATGACTCAGGAAAAGCTGGTGCATATGGTGACTGAAATTACCAAGGCTCAATTGATGTGTCTACAGCTCGGCCGATTGAAGGATAATGGAAAAATAAAATTCACACAGATCTCAATGGCGAAACGGAACAATGTCCATCATGCACTCGAGATTGCACGTATGGCTCGTGAGATCCATGGAGCAAACGGTATTCTTGATGAATATCCGATCATGCGGCATGCTGCAAATTTGGAATCGGTAAAGACGTACGAAGGGACTCATGAAATGCACACATTGATCATCGGTGAAGATATAACCGGTATCGGTGCATTTGAATAATATTTAAAATTACTGTCTTGCGATATGAATTTACTCGAAGAGATTCAATCAAGGATATACGAACTGTCGAAAGAAGAACGTTCGCGCTTACGCGAATGGTTCGATGAATTTGAAGGAGATTCGTGGGATCAGGAATTTGACGAGACCATGAAAGAAAAAAAGGTTCAACCAGAAGCCGGGAAAGCAAAACAGGATTTTTCTGACGGTAAATTCAGAGAGGTATGAAACACGTCGCGGTGGATCGATATTGGCAGCTGCATGACAAACTTTCAATAGCCACACGGAAGTTAGCAGAGCATAATTTTTCAGTCATTAAAGAATATCCAAATCATCCATTGCTGCGATTGAAAAAGATCGATGGGATCTGGTCAATGCGGATCGGCAGCAGACACAGAGCATTGGCAGTAGAACATGACAATACATTAATCTGGTTTTGGATTGGAACTTATAAACAATACACTACATATTTCCATTGAATTGTCAAACACGAATCTAACATACATTCGAAGGATGCTCTCTGCATCCTTCGCTCGTTTTACAACGAAAGGCCAAGGTACGGATCATGATGAAGTCAAAAAAAATAATCGGTGAAGCGATCACGTATGATGATGTTCTTCTTGTTCCAGCGAAATCATCTGTAATTCCTCGAGATGTTGATGTCTCAACTCGTTTGACGAAGAATATTCGATTGAATATCCCTCTTCTTTCCGCTGCAATGGACACCGTTACGGAATCTGAAATGGCAATAGCCTTGGCTCGCGAAGGGGGAATCGGGATCATACATAAAAATCTTTCGATCGAACGGCAGGCTGAAGAAGTTGATAAGGTGAAACGCTCGGAAAGCGGGATGATCATGAATCCGGTGACGTTGACTGCCGATAAGACGGTGGGAGATGTTCTTGATCTTATGACAAAATTCAGTGTTTCCGGTATCCCTATTGTTGCAGACGGAAGACTTGTCGGAATTCTTACGAACCGAGATCTGCGATTCCAGCCGAATCGAAATCTTAAAGTTGCCGATGTGATGACCTCAACCAATCTCGTCACTGCACCGTTGGGAACCACATTGGAAGAAGCGGAAGTGATCTTACAGAAGCATAAGATCGAAAAACTCCCTGTTGTTGATAAAAATGGGAAACTAAAAGGACTCATCACATTCAAAGATATTCAGAAGAAAAAACGATATCCGAATGCGTGCAAAGACAAGCATGGCCGCTTGCGAGTCGGAGCAGCAGTCGGTGTCACACCGGATACCATTGAACGGATCGAAGCATTGGTCAAAGCAGGCGCAGATGTGATCATTGTTGACACTGCACACGGACATTCAAAGGGAGTAATCGAGATGGTGAAGCGGGTGAAATCGAAATTCTCCATTGATGTGATCGCCGGAAATGTCGGAACGGCGGAAGCGGTAAAGGATCTGATCAAAGCTGGTGCTGATGCAATTAAAATTGGAATTGGTCCCGGTTCTATTTGTACCACACGGGTCGTAGCAGGTGTCGGTGTTCCGCAGGTAACAGCGATCATGGATTGTGCTGCAATGGCAAGAAAATTTTCCATTCCTGTTATTGCTGACGGCGGGATAAAACAAACTGGGGATATCGCCAAAGCGATCGCGGCAGGTGCTGATTCGATCATGATCGGAGGATTATTTGCAGGACTTCAGGAAAGTCCCGGCGAAAAGATTTTATACGAAGGACGAACTTACAAAATGTACCGCGGTATGGGATCGGTCGATGCGATGAAAGAAGGAAGTAAGGACCGGTATTTTCAGGATGTTGAAGATGATGTTCAGAAACTTGTTCCGGAAGGAATCGAAGGTCGTGTTCCGTTCAAAGGTGAACTGAGTGCGACCGTCTATCAAATGGTGGGCGGATTACGTGCAGCAATGGGATATTGCGGAGCAGAAAATATTGCCGCAATGAAAGAGAAAGCACAATTCATGAAAATGAGCGATGCCGGTCTTCGCGAGAGTCATCCGCACGATATTCTCATCACAAAAGAAGCACCGAATTACCACGGATGATCATGTCTCAGTCGTATAATTTCCAGCAACGAATTGCAAAACTGCGGATTGAAATGCATCGTCAGAAGATCGACGCGTTCATTTCTTCATTCCAGCCGACGACACAATATTTATGCGGATATCATGGATCTAATGGATTTCTTGTCGTTACAAAATCGACAACTATTTTCCTGACCGATTTCCGTTACAACGAGATCATTCAAACTGAAGTTACTGCCGATGTAAAGATCATCGCTCAAGGAAGTTTATCCAAAGCCGCTTCAGAGAAAAAAGTATTCTCTTCGGTGAAACACATCGCATTCGAAAAAGACCACCTGACTGTCTCGGAACTTGAACATCTTAATAAGAATCTCCGCGGCAAAAAACTTATTCCGGTATCCGGTATTGTGGAAAACCTACGCGCTGTGAAAGATGACGATGAGATCACCATATTGAAACGGGCATTCGATATTTCCGACAGAGTATTTCAAACGATCATCGGATCGATAAAACCGGGGATGACCGAACTGGAGATCTCTGCAGAAATTTCCTATCTCAATAAAAAATATGGTGCGCAGAACGATTCGTTCGATGTGATCGTTGCCAGCGGGGTTCGCGGTTCATTGCCTCATGGAACAGCAACATCCAAAAAAGTTGGAAACAATGAATTTGTCACCATCGATTTCGGCTGTGTAGTGGATGGGTATCATTCGGATATGACCCGAACGATCTGTGTAGGGAAACCAACTGCTGAGATGAAGAAGGTGTATCGTATTGTGCAGGATGCTCAGCAAAAAGCGTGTGATTATGTCCGTTCAGGAATCTCTGCAAAGAAGATCGATGCGATCTCGCGAAAACATATTCAATCTCGCGGATATGGAAAATATTTTGGACATTCGCTTGGTCATGGCGTTGGTTTAGAGATCCATGAATTGCCTAGAATTGCACCCAAAAGCAACGATACACTGAGTGCCGGGCATGTCATCACTATTGAACCTGGTATTTATATCCCAAAACAATTCGGCATCCGTATCGAAGATACAGTGATTGTGCGAGAACGGGGATGCGAAGTGTTGACCGGCTCACCCAAAGAACTGATAATGATCTGATGAAAAAAGTCTTAATCATTGCATATTATTTTCCTCCGCTTGGCGGCAGCGGGGTTCAACGGACACTGAAGTTCGCAAAATATCTTCCGCAATTCGGATGGCAGCCGACGATCCTCACCATTGGTCCGACCGCGTATTATTCAAAAGATGAATCGCTTCTGAAAGAGATCGAGCATTTGAACATCCAGATCATTCGAACACAATCAAACGATCCGAATGCGCTGCTGCGGAAGAATAAAGATATCGTCAAGATGCCAAAAGAACGCATGAGACGAATCCTTAATTTCATCAGCGATATGTTCTTCATTCCTGATAACAAGATCGGATGGAAGCGGCATGCACTTAAAGCTGCATCTGAACTTCTTTCAAAACACAAGTACGATGTGATCTTTGCAACGGCTCCGCCGGTGACCGATTTTTTGATCGGTATTGAACTGAAAAAACGATTTAAAATTCCGCTGGTGCTGGATTATCGCGATTCGTGGCTGAACTATCCGTTCAAGTTCTTTCCGACACCATTGCACCGGTATATTCATTTTAGGAAAGAACGTTCTGTTGTGCATCAATCGGATATGATCACCGTGACGCATCGAAGGGTGAAAGAAGAATTACTTACCCGTCATAAATTTTTACGCCACGACGATGTCGTCATACTACCCCATGGTTTCGATCCGGAGGATGTGAACATCAGTAATCCGGACATCATCCCTCATATCGATAAAATGCGGATCACGAATTCCGGGATGTTCTATGGCAACATTACTCCTGTCTATTTCTTACAGGCACTCGCAAAAGTATTGAAAGAAAACCCTGTACTGCGCGGACGTATCGAAGCATGTTTCGTCGGTCTGTTCAGACCGGAACATATCAACTTGGTCAACCAGCTTGGATTGCAAAACTCCGTGAACCTTGTCGGATATGTAGAACACAAGGAAGCGGTGAAATATCTGCTTGCATCGGATGTATTGTGGGTAATGATGCAGGATGATTGGACCACACCGGGAAAAATATTCGAATATATTGGAACGCGTAAAAAGATCTTCGGTTGTGTGCCGAAAGGATATATCCGTTCAATCATCGAAGAAGCGGGGGGAACATGTGTCGATCCGACAAACATTAAAGCCATTGCGGAAATGATCGTGAAATTCTATCACCAATACGAACGAAATGAGCTGCAAGGTGCACGTCCGGAAGTTATCGACAAATACAATCGCGTAAAATTGACAGGCGAACTGACAAAAATATTCACAAAATTCCTGGAGGTCTGACGGATGAAAGTATTGGTGGTCGGCTCCGGAGGACGGGAACATGCGATCGTATGGCGATTGAAACAAAGCAGTTCTGTAACGGAATTATTCTGTGCTCCGGGAAATGCAGGGATCGCAGAGTTAGCAGAATGTATTCCGATCAAAGCAGATGATATTTACGGACTTGCTCAGTTTGCACAAACTCATTCGGTCGATCTAACGGTAGTCGGAAGCGAAGCTCCTTTAGTTAAAGGAATAGTCGATCTTTTCAACGAGCGAGGATTGACGATCTTCGGTCCCTCAAAAGCTGCTGCGCAGGTTGAAGGAAGTAAGATGTTTCTGAAACATTTTTTGAAACGTCATAATATTCCGACTGCAAAATATCAAACATTCAATCAGAGTGAATTTCAAACAGCGATAGATTATCTTAAGGCGAATCCTGCTCCGTATGTGATCAAAACGGACGGACTTGCCGCCGGCAAGGGTGTTGCTATCTGTCAGACTACAGATGATGCCATTCAAACTGTAAAAGAATATTTTCAGGATGGCATATTCGGCGATGCGGGAAGTAATATCGTTGTCGAAGAATTCATGGTGGGTGAAGAGGCATCAGTCTTTGCGATCTGCGACGGCGAGAATTATGTGTTGCTTTCTTCAGCACAGGATCATAAACAGATCCTCAACGGAGATAAAGGAAAGAACACCGGTGGAATGGGAGCGTACGCTCCTGCACCTGTTGTGACCAATGAACTTCTTAATCGGATTGAGAAAGAAATTATTAAACCGACACTTACGGGAATGAAGTCAGAAGGATATCCATACAAAGGTTGTCTGTATGTCGGATTAATGATGACAAACGACGGTCCAAAAGTGGTTGAATATAACTGCCGCTTGGGAGATCCTGAAACTCAAGTGTTAATGCCGTTGATCGAAAGTGATCCGTATGAGTTGTTCCATGCATCTGCAATTGGGACAATTTCTTCGTACACATTGATGCTGAAAAAAGAATCTGCAGTGTGTGTTGTAATGGCATCAAAAGGTTATCCTGATGAATATGAAGTTGGCAAAGAAATCTCCGGAATTGATGATGCAGAAAAGAACGGAGCTGTTGTTTTTCATGCAGGAACAAAATTTGACGGAGATAAAGTAGTCACTTCTGGAGGAAGGGTTTTTGGTGTTACGACAATCGGTTTTGGATTAAAGAATACCATTGAAAAAACGTACGATGCAGTGAAAAGAATTACATTTGAAGGCGCATATTTTAGAACTGATATTGGAATGAAAGGACTCGCAAAACAATGAACGTACTGGTCACCGGCGGAGCAGGATTTATCGGATCGAATGTTGTTGATGCATTCATCAACGAAGGTCATAATGTCGTGATTGTGGACAATTTCTCAAGCGGAAAAGATGAGAATGTAAACCCGAAAGCAAAAGTGTATAGAATGGATATTCAGGATGCTGCAGTGGAAAACATCTTCCGCGATGAAAAGATCGAAGTGATGTGCCATCATGCCGCGCAGATGGATGTTCGCAGATCGGTTGCCGATCCGAAATTCGATGCATCGGTGAATGTTTTGGGATTCCTTAATCTGATGGAAGCGGGAAGAAAGCATGGATTGAAGAAAGTGACATTCTCTTCGACCGGCGGTGCGATCTACGGTGAGCAAGATTATTTTCCGGCGGATGAGCAGCATCCAAACCGTCCGCTGTCGCCCTATGGTATCACGAAACTGACCACGGAGAAGTATCTTTTCTTTTATAAAGAGATCTACGGGATCGATCATGTGATTCTTCGGTACGCAAATATCTACGGACCGCGTCAGAATCCGCATGGTGATGCGGGAGTTGTTGCGATCTTCACTCTTAAAATGCTCAAGGGTGAACAGCCGGTCATCAACGGTGACGGAAAGCAGACCCGTGATTATGTCTTTGTCGGTGATGTTGTGAAAGCGAATGTTCTGGCGTTGAATTATAAAGGGTCAAATATTTTTAACATCGGCACTGAAATAGAAACGGATGTGAATCAATTGTTCCATCACATAAAAAACCTGACCGGTTCGAAAGCCGAAGAGAACCATGCTCCGGCAAAAGCGGGTGAGCAAATGCGCAGCGTGATCACATCCAAAAAGATCAGTGAAGCGCTCGGATGGAAACCGACAGTGACAATTGAAGATGGATTGAAGAGAACGGTGGAGTTCTTCAAAGCAAAGGCGTGAGAAGTGAGAAGTAAAAAATGAGAAGATAGAAGTGAAAAGGTAGAAGATAGAAGAAAAAAATAGGCGCTAACGGCTAATACCTAACAGCTAAATGCTGGTCAACAGTTTTAGAAAATAAGGATTTTAGTACTAACGATAAATGAGTCCAACAATCGACATACAAAAACTTCTTTCAGGTGACAGACGGAGCGTTGCGAGGGCGATCTCGTTCGTGGAGAATGAGAATGAGGGAGCGGAGCAATTCCTTTCGGAGTTATACAAACAGACCGGAAAAGCATATCGAATTGGGATCACAGGACCACCGGGTGCAGGGAAGAGTACGCTGACAAACAAGCTTGCAAAATTCTACCGCTCGCAAAATCAAAAAGTCGGGATCATTGCGGTCGATCCGACAAGTCCTTTTACCGGCGGTGCGCTGCTTGGTGATCGTGTGAGAATGAACGAAGTTGAAATGGATGAAGGTGTCTTTATACGATCAATGGCATCTCGCGGTTCACTCGGCGGACTCAGCAAAAAGACCCGTGAAGCGGCAGATATTCTGGATGCTGCCGGTTTTGATATCATTCTTTTTGAAACGGTCGGCGTCGGTCAATCGGAGTTGGATATCGCAGGAGCGGCTGATACGACTGTCGTGGTACTCGTTCCCGAATCGGGGGATGGCATTCAGGCGATGAAAGCGGGATTGATGGAGATCGCTGATTTCTTTGTGATGAATAAATCCGACAGACCCGGTGCAGATCAGGCGGTGATGTCGATTAAGATGATCCTCGGTTTCCGTCCGCACGACGAACATTCGTGGATGGCTGATGTGGTAAAATCGACCGCAAGCGAAGGAGTTGGGATCGACAAGATCGCTTCGGAAATCTCTCGTCATCAGGAATATTTGAAGACATCAGGTGAGTTTGAAAAGCGCCGCGCAAAACAATTACGTTCCCGCATTGAAGAGATCATCAACGATAAATTCAAGATCACCTTCTGGAATTCCGACCGAAAGCAGCTGCTCGACAATGAACTTTCCAGGATCCTTTCCCGCAATCGAACTCCGTATGATGTGGCAGAAGAGCTGTTGAAGAAATAAATCCTTTCTCGCAAAGCCGCGAAGATGCAAAGAATAAATTGCACAGATGGTTGGATTGATGGGGAGCGGTCTTTTTATTTGATCCCCTCTTTTTTTCTCCCCCTATAAGGGGGAGAATTGCGTTTTCCCTCCCCTGTAAGGGGAGGGTAAGGGTGGGGTTAGTTTTTACTTCTTCTTCGCTTT
>CAYPEM010000054.1:10582-29848 GCA_964409765.1 uncultured Chitinophagaceae bacterium | reverse complement strand
CAAACAAAGAACCCGCGTTCATCACGCGGGTTCGCAATCTGAAATCTAACTATTTGATTTCTTCGTTAGTCCATAATTCGTCGAAGAAACGCCGGCTTATCCAGATCTTGCTGTGTTGATTCGATCGGATGAACTTTGGTGTCTTCTTGGGCTAGTAATGGATTGATCGCAACACCCCGGCGAAGATAGGTCGGCGTGTCGAATTTCTGCAGATCTCGTACACCGGTCGGAATGTGATCAACTTGAATTCCGCGCGGGCGCGCTGCAGCAAAGCGGTCCTGTTGTTGCTGCGGTTTGATACCATTCTTGTTGAAACCTGTAGCGATCACCGTCACCATGATCTCTTCGGTGAGATTATTGTCAACAACAACTCCAGCAAGGACTTCAGCATCATTACCGGCTGCTTCAGAAATAATTGCGATGGCTTCATCATATTCCTGAATGGAAAGATTCTGACCGCCGGTAATATTAACGAGCAGTTTCTGTGCACCTTTGATGTCAACTCCCTCTAGCAACGGACTTGAAATTGCAATATTTGCAGCTTCGGTTGCACGGTTTTCTCCGGTCGCAATTCCTGTTCCCATCAATGCATCGCCCATATCGCGCATAACGCGTTTCACATCGGCAAAGTCACGATTGACAAGACCGGGAACTGTAATGATATCCGAAATGCCACGCGTAGCATTATACAGAACACTGTTCGCAACTTCAAAAGCCTGTGTGATCGGTGTAGCTTTATCAACAAGTGTCAGCAAGCGCTGATTTGGGATGACGATCAATGTATCAACATGTTTACGGAGTTCTTCAATTCCGTATTCTGCCTGAGCCATTCTCTTTTTCCCTTCGTGCGTGAATGGTTTTGTTACAATACCAACAACCAGTGCACCCAGACTTTTTGCCACATTGGCGATCACCGGAGCAGCACCTGTTCCTGTTCCTCCGCCCATTCCGGCAGTCACAAAGACCATGTCGCTGTTGGCAAGTGCTCGTGCGATCTCTTCCTTATCTTCTTCAGCCGCGCGTTGTCCGACTGTCGGATCGGCACCGGCACCAAGACCTCGGGTGAGATTTTTTCCGATACGGATCTTTTGTGTTGATGAATTTCGTTCCAATGCCTGTACATCGGTATTGATCGCAACAAAATCAACGCCGCTTAATCCCCGCGTGATCATACTGTGAACTGCATTTGTTCCGCCACCTCCGACTCCGACGATACGGATCTTTGCACCATTTTCTGCTGGGCTGTCGAATTCAATTGGCATAATGACTCCTTTTGTGTTGGTGAATGTTAGGTTTTGATTATTTATAAACTTTCTATTCTTTTGAAAAAGACACTTAGATATTAGATCATTAGATTTTAGATTTTTTTTGAATTTGAAATTGTTTTCTGCAATGCTACAAGCATTTTAATAAGCTCCTCTATAAAATTTTCTACCAAACGACTCTCCGATACCAACATATAATCGTTTTCAACAGCAATATCTAAACAACACATACATTCATATGCTGATCGAATTGAATATCCAAGAAATTTTGCTGTTTCTTTTGTGGATTCATTACCAGATCCTTCTGCAATATTTAATGAAATTGAATCTGCCGCTCTTCTGAATTGTGAACTCAAAGCAAACATCTCTTCTTTGGGAAACTTTTTAATTACCTTTCGTGCAATAGAAGTAAATTTTATCGCTTTCTGATAGACTAAAAGTTTTCGGAAATTATGCATCGTCTTTTTTCTCTTAGTTTTTGTCTAATAATCTACTATCCAAAAATCTGATGGTCTGATTTCAGTTCTCACAACTCATCGAACCAGCCCTTCATTCTATCGACAATATTTCGTTTATCACCACGAACTTTAGTTTCCGGCACATTGGAAGCAACACCGCGTGCTCGATTCTTAATTGCATGCAGAACAAGCCCAACACCTGTGGCGTACATTGGGTTTTCAATCTCCCGAACAAAACCGCCATGAAAACCTCTGGGAATTCCCAATTTTACAGGCATTCCAAGCACTTCGCGCGCAAGATCTGTCGTTCCTTTTACTAAGGCACCGCCTCCGGTCAAAACAACACCGGCTGACAAATGTCGCTGATATCCTGACCGTTTTATTTCAAGAGCAGCGATTTCAAGAATCTCTTCCATTCGCGGCTGAACGATCTGACACAGCATCTGCGTATCAACTGTCATCGGTTCACGTCCGCCAATTCCCGGGATCGTAAACGATTGATTCTCTGCGATCGAAGCAATATGCGTATGACCGTATTTCAATTTAATTTCTTCCGCTTGCGTAGTTAAAATTCCCAGTCCGCGTCTGATATCATTGGTAACATTACTTCCGGCAATACCGATGACTGCGGTATAACGAATAGTTCTATCGGCAAAAACTGCAAGGTCAGTCGTCCCGCCTCCTATATCGATCAACACAACACCAACTTCTTTCTCTTCTCCGTCAAGAACGGCATCGCTGGAAGCAAATGGCTCCAGCACGATATCGCTGACACTAACTCCGGCGCGTTGCACACATCTGATGATATTCTGTGTAGCAGTTACTAATCCGGTAATGATATGAACTGATGCTTCCATTCGCACTCCAGCCATTCCTACCGGTTCGTAAACGCCATCTTGCCCATCAACGATAAACTCCTGAGGTACGACGTGCAGAATTTTTCTGTCGGATGGAAGAGAGATCTTTTTCGTATCTTCGATCAGCCGATTGACATCGGCTTGTGTGATCTCCTGGTCTGCACCGCTGATGGCGACAACACCGCGGCTTTGTAAACTTTGAATATGGTCACCGGCGATTCCTGCAACAACGGATTGGATCTTCACTCCTGACTGCGCTTCCGCTTCATGAATTGCTGCTTTGATCGATTCGACTGTACGCTCAATATGTGTGATCACTCCGCGCGTTAATCCTTCAGATTTACTTCTGCCGATTCCTAGAATGTTGATCTCATTGTTTGCATTCACCGACGCTACGATCGCGCAGATCTTTGTCGTACCAATATCTAATCCTACATAAATATTTTCGTTCATTGTTTTCCTTTAAGAAAGTTCTTTCATCGGATACTTCAAAAAGTATCTGATCCTTTTTTATTTACGATTTTCTTGAAACGACTACCTGGTCATCAAACCGGATGTCGATGTATTGAATATCCTTTGTATCATTGTTTTGTAAAAACGTTTGCCAAAATGCTTCCAGTTTGATCATTTTTTTTACAGCATCGCCTTTTCCAAAAATGATCGGTGCGCCGGTTTCAAAGGAATAGAGAAGCACATCGTGTCCTTTACGAAGACGAATCTCTGATATAGCATGGAATAAATTTTCGCTCGTCATCTTTGAAGCGGAAATGATCTCTAATGCTTCCTGGACATCGGTATTGATCAATCGTTGTCCGGTTTTAATTCTGCTTACCGAATCCACTCCGCTGATCACAGGAATATCATACGTTTCCGATGAAGCGATATACGGAAGTACTGTTCCATCTCCTGCGATATAATAGAGTTCATTTGCCACCAAAATTGCAGCAGGTTTTCTTTCGCGTACAACGATTCGTAAAGTCGACGGAGCATCACGCTGCACGGTTACATACTCAACAAAACTGTTGCTTAAAATATTTTTCTGGATTGCCGTTAGGTCAAGCTGATACATTGGAACATTCGTTGGCAGATTCATCAACCGAACCACTTCTTCTTTGGAGACAACGCTTAATCCTTCAACTGATATTTGTCGAACAGAAACATGCTTTTGCCATTTCGCTTTTACGCCAAATACAGCAAAAACAAGAATCAACAATAACACGAAATAGACATAAACACGCTTTCCGTGTGTCGGTTGTTGTTCTGGTGTTTCACTGTTGAATTGTCCGTTGTCCATTATCAGTTTTAACGTTATTTCAATTCTTTTAAGAATTGTTCTCCGAATTTCCAGATATCACCAGCACCCATTGTGATTACGATATCGCCGCTTTTGGTGATCTGTTTCAAATAAGCCGGGACATTTTTTTTGTCCTGAACATAATGCGCTTCTTTGTGTCCATATTGTTTCGCTGCATTCACGATCAATTCTCCTGTAATTCCTTGGATCGGTTCTTCGCGTGCAGGATATACATCTGTAACTACTAAAACGTCGGCAAATAAAAATGCTTTGCCGAAATCTTCATAAAAATCTCTGGTACGTGAGAACAAATGAGGCTGAAATACACAGACAACTCTATTCCTCCATCCGGACTTCACTCCGCTCAATGTCACTTTGCACTCGGTTGGATGATGAGCATAATCATCATACACGACAATTCCTTTTGCTTCACCTTTCTTTTCCCAACGACGATATACACCGGTGAATTTTTCAATTCCAGCTTTTGCGTTCTCGAACGAAACACCCAAATTCAAGCCAACAGCAATTGCAGCTAATGCATTTTGCACATTATGCTTTCCGGGAATCTGCAGCGTCACTTGACCCAATTCGGTATATCCTTGAACAACGGTGAAGATCGTTTTATTTTCTTTATGATGAATATCAACCGCTTGAACATCAGCTTGCGGCGATTGTAATCCGTATGTGATGATTTTTTTCTTGTTCAATTGAGGCAAAATGTCCTGCAATGCGGGCTCATCAAGATTCAAAACAATAAATCCATAGAACGGAACTTTGTTGGCAAATTGAATAAACGCTCCTTTGATATCTTCCAGGTCGCGATAACAATCAAGATGGTCGGTTTCAAGTGTCGTCAACACTGCAATCGCAGGGGTCAACGAAAGGAATGAACGGTCAAACTCATCAGCTTCAACAACAATAAATTCTCCTTTCCCAAGCCGTGCATTCGTTCCTCCAAGTCCGCTCAATTTACCACCAACAATCACTGTCGGATCCAATCCTCCCTCCATCAATACCAAACTGGTCATTGATGTCGTGGTCGTTTTTCCATGCGTTCCGGCAATTCCAACACCGTATTTCAATCGCATCACTTCGGCAAGCATTTCAGCGCGCCGCACGATCGGAATTTTTCTACGGATCGCCTCTTGGACTTCAGGATTATCGTTGATCACTGCAGATGAATAAACAAGTGTATCAACATCCGCCGCCAGATTTTCTGCTTTGTGTCCTTCAAAGATCACAGCGCCAAGCGATTGCAGGCGCTCGGTCACTTCACTCATTGCACGGTCGGAACCGCTGACATTGAATCCTTGATCGAGAAGAATCTCTGCAATCCCGCTCATACCAATTCCGCCGATTCCGACGAAGTGTAATTTTTTAATTGATGAAAACATAACCGCTGTATCCTCTGTATCTGATTATTAATTTTTGAATTGAAATCGTTTATTTCTTTTAGGAACCTTTACACTGATCTGTTCGATCAGTTGGAGCAGCTCTTTCTCCCGTTCATATCGTCCTAATCGGATGCGATAGACTCTTCGGCGATGTTTCGTTTTGATGTTCACGATCTGAAACCGTCCTGCTGTTTGTACAGAACGTTCTTTTCCAATATGAATCCATTCAACGTCACTGATTGATATTACCCGTTTATTGAACCGATGTTGAAACACAATCTCTTTTTCATTCACGATCAATTTTCGATCGCGGATCCTGTTCAAGAATAATGTGATGAATGCGATGAACACAAAAAAAACAATGACGTATAGAATTGGATCTCCAAAGACAAGTGTAAAATTGTTCTCAAAGAAGGTTCCTTTAACCCCGGCATACAATATTAACGTCAACAGATAAATCAATGCCTGCTGATAATAAAAATCTAACTTGTATTTGAATTCGTTCTGCATGTTGTATTTTTCTCGTAGCTGCGTTGTTAATTTTTTGAAAGTAATATTATTTTTTGAGCGATCTCTTTCCCTGCATTTGGTTTACCGAGTGACAGACTTTTTCCATGCATAATCTTTTGTTTTTCATCATCAAACAATAACTCCCGAACCATTGGAAGAAGCGATTTCTTCAAATCAGAGTCTTTCATCATGACTGCCGCACCTGCTGCAACCACTGTTTCTGCATTCATTACTTGATGATTCGCAGCCGCGAATGGATACGGAACTAGTATCGCCGGTTTTCCGATTCGTGTCAATTCCGCCAATGTTGTCGCTCCTGAACGGCTTACGACAATGTCGGCAGCAGCATAACCGCAATCCATCCTATCAACATATTTCATTACTTTGATATTTTTATGGTGTTGAATTTTTTCCGCTGAATGCCAATCCGATTCACCCGTTTGCCAAACCACTTGATAATCATTTGCAATTGCATCGTTCACAATCTCTGGCATTGCGTTGTTGATCGATGCCGCACCGAGGCTTCCTCCGAAGGCAAAAATTGTTTTTTTATTCGCATCGAGTTTGAAAAATTCACATCCCTCTTTGTGCGAAATGGTTGATAACTCATCACGAGTCGGGTTGCCGACAACCTCAATTGATGCTTTTGAGGTAATCCATTGTTTCGTTACATCAAATTGGACAAATACTTTTGAAACACGCCCTGCAAGCATTCTCGTTGTTACACCTGGATAACTGTTACTTTCATGAACAACGGTCGGAATTCCAAGCAGTGATGCCACAAACAAAATTGGACCGCACACATATCCTCCGGTACCCACAACAACATTTGGTTTTATTTTTTTGATGACAAAGAACGATTGGAACAATGAAACAATTACTTTTAACGGGAAAACTGCATTATTGATCGTTACTCTTCTGCTGAAACCGCTGATCCATATTGTATGGAACTCAAATCCTTTTTGTGGAACAACTCGGGCCTCGATCTTTTCTTTTGTTCCGACAAAAACGATCTTTGCCTTTGGCTCGTGCTTTATGATCTCTTCCGCAATCGCAATCGCCGGATATAAATGTCCGCCTGTTCCACCGCCGGCAAAAAGAATCGTCATAGAATTAATAAACTTTTCCGACTGCCGGTTCAGCTTTAACAGTCGTTTGTTCCACAAATTCCCGTTCGCGCGGATGAAGATCGGTCTGCGAAGAAATATTCAACAGCACTCCAACAGCAAATGACGAAAAGATAATTGCTGTTCCGCCATAACTGACAAACGGCATCGGAACTCCGGTTGTCGGAGCAAGTCCAAGTGTGACCAACGCATTGGCAATTGCATACAACACCACTGTCGATGTAATTCCAATGGCGAGATATTTTCCAAAATCATCCGGTGCATATTTTGCAATTTTTAATCCCCTGAGAAGGATCATTAAAAATAATCCCATAAAGATCATCGTACCGATCAAACCATATTCTTCGCCGACAATGGAAAAAATAAAATCACCGTACGATTCAGGCAGAAAAAGATCGCGCTGTTTGCTTTGTCCCATCCCTACTCCAAATATCCCGCCATTCCCAAATCCAATAATTCCCTGCAGCAATTGATAATTCGCTGTCGATGTCACGGTTTCATCGCTTCCAAAACCGACGTATGATAAAATTCTTTTCATCCTATACGGCGCACTTACCATATAAATGAGAAGCGCAGGAATTAAAGCACACAGCGATAGAAAGACATGTTTTATTCGAGCGCCGCCAACAAAAACTAAGATCATTCCAAGCACAAAGATCATCGACCCGGTGCTGAAATTCGGCTGTACCATCACCAAAACAACAACCAAACCGATCCAGATCATTAACGGCATGAATCCGGTCTTAAAATCTGCCAGTTTCTCACGTTTGTTCGATAGCAAATATGCCAGATGAAACAACAGAGCAAATTTTGCAATCTCAGAAGGCTGCAGACTGAATCCACCGATCGATAACCACCGCGCTGCGCCTTTTACCTCTCCACCCAGTACTCGTGTTGCCACCAACAACAGGATCGATCCGATCAGCACCCATTTAGTTAACGGTTTGTACTTTTTGTAATCCATATTGATAGCAAAAAACATCACCACTAATCCAATAAGAATTTTTGCGATGTGTTTATTCACTAAACCGCTGGCGGACTGCATTTTTTGCATGGCCCATGTTGATGATGCACTGTACACAACAACGGTGCTTGCCACCATTAAGACGAGAACAACGAATAATGTGATCCTGTCAATATGATTTCTATCTGATGCCATTTATAAACGATTCACCAGTTGTTTAAAAATTGTTCCACGCTCTTCATAATCTTTGAACCAATCGAACGATGTGCACGCAGGAGATAACAGAACTACGTCTCCTTTTGCCGCATGTGAAGTTGCAACATCAATTGTTTTTCGCATTGATTCTAAATTTGGTTTTGTTTCACCGATTGTTGCAACTTTAGATACGGGAACTTTGTCTTCAAAATTTTTAACGATAATATCCGCTGAATATCCAGTAGCAACGATCGCTTTCACTTTTTTCTTTACCAGATCATAGATCGTTGAATAATCATTCCCTTTGTCTTTTCCACCCATGATCAGCACGATCGGCTCATCATAACTCTTTAATGCCATTTCAACTGCTTCAACTGTCGTCGCTTTGGAATTGTTGATATATTTTATCCCGTTCACTTCCCGGACAAATTCTTGACGGTGCTCAACACCTTTGAAATTTCGCAATGTTGATTTGATGTATGCCGGCTTCACCCCCGTTAATTGTGCTGCAAGAGATGCTGCCATAGCATTTTGAAGATTATGTTCACCTTTAATCGAGATATCGCTGACAGAAATTATTGAATGAACATCGTTTGCAATTCTTGTCTTTAAGAGTCCATCCTCTGCAAACGCACCGCTGATCACATTACCAACGCTGCTAAACTGAAACACTTTTGACTTTTGACTTTTAACTTTCCTTTTCGTCCACTCATCATTCGCATTACAAATCAAAATATCATCCGCCGTTTGATTCATCACGATCCGCATCTTGGAGTCCGCATATTGTTCCATGGAATTATTATACCGGTCGAGATGATTCTGTGTGATATTCAAAATAACTGCAATGTTAGGACGAAACGTATCGATAAAATCCAGTTGAAAACTGCTTACTTCCAGTACGACAACAGTTTCTTGATCAACGTCCAAAACGAGTGATGAGAATGCCGTTCCAATGTTACCCGCAACAACGTGTTTTTTCTTTGCATCGCTGAAAATCCTCCCGAGTAATGTTGTGGTGGTTGTTTTTCCGTTACTGCCTGTTATCGCAATAATTGAACCTTTACAAAACCAACTTGCAACCTCTATCTCTGCAACGATTTTTATTCCACGCTTTTGTGCTTCTATGACTACCGGAGCATTCGTCGGAACACCCGGGCTGATCACCATCAACGAACAATCATACACCCTCTCGCTGTGTCCGCCAAATTCACATTCGATTTTTTTGGCGCGAAGTTCAGCGATGTGTTGCTGTGTACTTTCGCTCTTTCCAAAATCACTGACGAATACTGTTGATTGATGCGAAACAAGCAGCGTGGCAACTGCAACACCGCTTCGTTCTGCACCAATCACACTTATTTTTTTATTCCGTAACTCTTCAATTTTCACTTTATTTTACCGCACTTTAAATGTCGTTAAACTTAAGATCATCAGCAGAATTGCGATGATGTAGAACCGCGTGACGATCTTCGGTTCCTGCCATCCAAGCAATTCAAAGTGATGGTGGATCGGTGCCATTTTAAAGATGCGGCGGCCTTCGCCATATTTTTTCTTTGTGTATTTGAAATACAACCGTTGTGAAATGACGGAAACTGTTTCAAGGAAAAAAACACCTCCAAGGATCGGAAGGATCAATTCTTTTTTTGCCATTACTGTCAAAGCTCCTATCGCACCTCCAAGAGCCAGAGAACCGGTATCTCCCATGAATATTTGAGCCGGATAGGAGTTGTACCACAAAAACCCCAGCGATGCTCCCACAAGTGCTATACAGAAAACGATCAGCTCACCATTGCCGCGCAGGTAGATAATGTTGAGATAATTACTGAACTCAATATTACCCGAAACATATACGATGATTCCGAGTGTGAACGCCACAATTCCCGAAGTTCCAATTGCAAGACCGTCTAATCCATCAGTGAGGTTCACTGCGTTGGAAGTTGCCGTAATAATAAAAATGACCAGCGGGATATAGAAAATTCCAAAATTAAATTCATAATTTTTCAAAAAAGGAACCGTTGTTATGGTATTCGCATTGATCGATTTTAATTCCGGCATTGAATAAAGGACATAACCGAGGACTAATCCGATCGTAACTTGTCCGATGATCTTATACCAACCGATGAGTCCTTCTTTTTTCTTTTTAACGATCTTAAGGTAGTCATCCATGAATCCAACTATTCCGAGTCCTGCCGTTACAAATAAGATCATTTGCACATACGTGTTTGTCAGATCTCCCCACAGCAACACCGGAATGAGAACAGACGCAATAACAATAATGCCGCCCATCATCGGCGTTCCTGCTTTTAACTTATGTTTTTCCGGTGAGCCTTCACGGTAAGTTGTAACAATTCCCTTTTCTTTCAATAGTTTTATCACTTTCCCGCCGATGATAAAACTGATGAACAGTGCCGTAATAGCTGCCATAGCCGCGCGGAAGGTAAGATATTTCACTACACCAAATCCCGGTGGATGATAGACTTGTTCGATCCAATACAAAAGATGATATAACATCAGTGCTTCTCTTTCATTGTTGATTGTCCATTGGCAACGAGCAATTGATTCACAACATCTTCCATCTTCATTCCTCGCGAACCTTTCACCAACACAACATCACCCTGCTTCAATATTTTTTTCAACTCCATTGCAAGTTCTTCTTTTGACTCAAAATGTTTTGCCGATACTCCAAACGCTTCACTGGTATATTTTGAGAATGGACCGTATGTGAATAAATGATCGAATTTCATTTCGGATACAACAACACCAATATTCGTGTGTTCCCGCTTCGATGCATCGCCAAGTTCACGCATATCACCAAGAACAACGATTTTTTTCCCATTCGCATTGAATGACGATAATGTTTTTAAAGCAACGATCACTGAATCCGGATTTGAGTTGTACGTATCATTGAGAATAATAATTCCATCTAATGTCAACACCTCCATCCGTTTTGAAGCCGATGAAAATTCTTTCAACGCTTTTGAGATCTTTTTTGGTTTTACTCTCAATTGTAGTCCGACAGCACTTGCGGCAAGTGCATTGGTTACATTATGTAGTCCGGGAACTCCAAGCGTTACTTTGAACGAGATGTTTTTTTTCTGCCACACTATTTCAAATCCGGATTGCCCAAGTTCATTGGTCTGGATCTTTTTTGCCCTGACATCAGCTTTGGAAAACATTCCGTAGCGGATTTGCTTTTTTAACCTTGCTGCACCTTCTTCAAGATATCGATCATCAGAGTTGACGAATGCAACTGCACGATGACCATTCAAATAATTGAAGAGTTCCAATTCTTCTTTAGCAACACCGGTTTCGTCACCAAAAAATTCCAGATGTTCTTTGCCGATATTTGTGATCAATCCATGGGTCGGTTCGGCAATTTCACATAAATATTTCAATTCGCCGAAATGATTTGTTCCTATTTCAACGACGGCGATGTCATGCTTTTGCGTCAACCGAAACAATGTCTGTGGAACACCGATATGATTGTTCAGATTTCCTTCGGTGCTCAAGACATCATACTTTGTTCGAAGAACTATTGTGACCATTTCTTTGGTCGTTGTTTTTCCATTACTCCCGCCGATTGCTATGACGGGAATATCGAATTTCCGTCGATAGATCCTTGCGAGTTCACCAAATGCAATTGTCGTATCATTCACAATAACAAAAACACAGGGAAACGTTCGAAAATATTTATCGTTCTTTTGCGCCCATTCACGATGAACAACGATTGCTACTGCTTCTGACTTAACGACTGAATCAATGAAATCATGGGCATCAAATTTTTCACCTTTTAACGCAAAGAAAATATCATTCTTCTTCACCGCCCGCGAATCGGTCGAAACGCCGGAGATCACTCTGCGTTTCAATAAGTCCAGATTGACAAGAGTAACGTCGGACAATTTTTTCAGATCTGATGCGGTGATTTTTTTCATCAATTGATAAATTTTAATACTTCTTCTTTGTCGCTGAAATGAATTTTTTCTTTTCCCAATATCTGATAATCTTCGTGACCTTTTCCGGCAATCAAAATAATGTCGCCAGATGTCGCTAACGAAATTCCTTTTGCAATCGCTTTTCCTCTATCCACTTCAACGATGACATTCTTTTTATCTGATATTCCTTCCATAACGTCGACGATGATTTTCATCGGATCTTCTGTCCTCGGATTGTCGGATGTTACGATCATGATATCGCTGAGCCGTTCAGAGATTGTACCCATCTTCGGTCGTTTTGTAATATCCCTATCGCCGCCAGCTCCAAAAATTGTGATGATCTTATTCTTTCGATCAGCGGGAAGAACATCATGAATTGTCTGAAGACAATTTTCGAGCGCATCGGGTGTATGAGCATAATCAACAATCGCTGTCCATCCTTTGGGTGATTGAATCTGGTCGAATCGTCCCGGCGCAGGGACCAAATTTGAATACACCGACGATGATAATTGTAATCCCAAACCGTTTGCAACGCTGAAGGCGGCAAGGAAATTGTAGACATTGAATCTTCCAACCAACTTTGTGGTGATTTTCTCCTTGTTGATCACAGCAGAGAATCCATTCACACTCACTGTTACATTTTCCGCTTTTATCGTCGAAGGAGTGTTTACACTGTATGATATTATTGTTGCCTTACAACTATCAACAATTTTATGACCGTATTCCGAATCATTGTTGGTTACGGCAATTGCGTCTTCATTCAATCCATCGAACAAAATTTTCTTCGCAAAGAAATATTCCTGCATCGTTCCATGATAATCCAAATGATCCTGTGTCAGGTTTGAAAAGACCGCCGCTTTGAACGGAATTCCAAATACGCGGAACTGATGAAGCGCGTGCGACGAAACTTCCATCACACAATGCGTACATCCTTTTTGAACCATCTGATTGAATAACTGCTGAATTTCCAGAGATTCAGGTGTTGTATGTGTTGCGGGATATTTCTCGTTTCCAATCGCATATTCTACTGTCCCAATTAATCCGACTTTTGTATTGGAAACAGATTCAATCATTTGTTTGATCAGAAATGTGGTTGTCGTTTTGCCGTTTGTTCCCGTAACACCAATCATCGTCATCTTTGTCGCCGGATGCCCATAATAATTTGCTGAGATCTGTGCCAACGCTTTTCGCGTATTGCCAACGACTACTTTCACTGTACCGGTATGCATGCACATAGAATCCGGAATTGCATTGTCATCTTCGATGACGATCACTTTTGCACCATTGGCAATCGCTGATGAAAGGAATTTATGCCCATCAACTCCAACTCCTTTTAATGCAACAAACAGATTCTCACGCTGAACTTTTCTTGAATCATATTGAATGCCGCTGATCTTCACATCATGAGTCGTCACCATTTTTCCATACATCGTTTGGAACATTTTGGAAACCGTAACTCCATTTAATAATTGCGATAACGTCATGATGTTTTAAGGTAGACTAATATAATTGTGCAATCGGTATTACTTTTGGCTCGCACATGATTGTTACTTTGACTCCTTGTTTCAACGCTGTTCCAGGAGTCGGGAATTGATTGACCACGATGCCCGAACCGATAATGGAGACTCCAAATTGCTCTGCCGCCAACTTATTTACTGCACGTCGGATACTCATTCCTCTCACTTCCGGAACTTTTACCGCACCCGAAACAGCCGTTTGTTCAGTTTCATTCATCATCAATTGAACGATCGATCCTCGTTCGACTTTTTTCCATGCCGGGGGATATTGACGCACAACCTCTTCCCCGACACCGATTATTTTTGTTGCAAGATTAAATTCTTTCAGGGATGCAATTGCATCATTCATATCTTTACTTATGACATCCGGAACGATTACCGTCGATCCGCTGTCCTGCAGAGTTTTTGAAGAAACATTCTGTTCTGCAATCGTTGTTTTTGCGATCAACCCGTTATTATTGATGATCCGTTCTGCAATTGCTTTGAAGATTGGCGCACTTGCTGTTGCACCGTAATATCCTCCGGCTTTTGGTTTCTCAATCATTACCAAACAAACAACTTCAGGTTTTTCAACCGGAAAGAATCCGATGAACGAAGCGTTGTAACTTCCTTCTTCATATTTTCCATTCACATGTTTTCTCGAAGTTCCTGTTTTTCCGGCAATACGGATGCCGGGAATTTTCACAACCGACCCGGTGCCATGCTCTACAACCTCTTCCAGCATATGCTTCACTTGCTCGTTGACGTTCTTCGAAATTACTCTTCGGATCATTTGGGGTTGACCGGTATACACTTCCTGACCAAGCTCATCTTTTTCACGTTGCACGATGTACGGTTTCATCAGCATTCCATCATTGGCGATAGCTGAATATGCTGAGACCATTTGCAACGGTGTTACACCAATTTCATATCCGTATGCGATAGAATTCAAAGAAGCCATCGACCATTCAGAAGTTTTTTTCAACTGCCCGTTACTCTCCGAAGGTAGTTCAACACCGGTCATCATTCCAAAACCATAATCGCGCGCTTGCTTGTATAATTTTTCTTGTCCGATCAGATCGCTGACTTTCGCCATCACGATATTGGATGATTGCGCCATCGCATCAATGAATGTCACATTCTTCAACGGATGAGAGTCGTTGATCAATCGAAATTTCTTACCGGGATATTCTATTTTGTATTTTCCGTTCTCTCCGTAAAAAACCTTATCCAGCGTTACCACTTCATTTTGCAACGCCGCCGATGCCGTAACAATTTTAAACACCGAACCCGGTTCATACATATCTGAAATGATCCGGTTTTTCAACGCATCTGCATTTTGTACTTTGTTCAGATTCACCTGTGGAAAATTTGCCATTGCAAGGATTTCTCCTGTCTGCGGACGTATCATCACAACAAGGCCTGCATCTGCTTGTGTCCTTGCGATCCCCTTTTTCAACTCTTCATCAGCAATTGATTGATATTGAAGATCGACTGTCAACTCGATGGAATGTCCATTCACTGCTTCTTCTCTCGGATAATCAACCGAAGGTCGCTTCCTTCCGAGTCCATCCTTCTGCATGATTACATACCCGTCCCGTCCTCGAAGCACACCGTTGAATTGTTGTTCGATTCCGCTCACTCCAACATTATCAATGTTCGTTGCTCCAAGAACCTGACCTGCCAGTTCATCATAATGATAGAGACGCATCGCTTCATTCATCTTCACTATTCCACCCATTTTTTTTAACGGGATTAATTCCGCAACATCAGGACGAAGATGGCGTTCGATCCAAACAAATCGTCTATCACTTTGAAGTTTGGCAATATATTCCCGCTCCGGTTTTCCCGTTACTTTCGAAAATTCCTTTGCAATGAATCGTGCATCTTCCCCGGCAATTTTCGGATCTGCTGCAAAGGAAACGAATTGTGAATTTGCTGCAAGCACATTGCCGTTTCGGTCATAGATATTCCCCCGTTCAGCAACTAACGGAACCCTTGCTTCATATTGTTTTTTTGCGATATCCTGATATTTTCCGGATTCAATCAATTGAATCTGAACCAATCGCGCACCGGCTGCAACAAACGCTAACAGAAATACGATCTTCACCATCAGCAAACGGTGTTTATAATCCTTTTGTTGAGGTGTCTCTTGTATTGCTGATTTCTTTTTGAAGGGATTCCACATAATGATAGTTTCTGCGATTCTTATTGCTTCAATTGTTCTTTTACTTCAACTTCTTTTTCCGGATCTACCTCAAACCATACCGGTGCTTCTTTAGGGTTCGTCATTCCAAGTTTTTCCTGAGCCATTAAACTGATCCGCTCCAAACTGGCCTTGCGGTTAATCTCCGCTTTGATCACTTCATTGGTGCTGATGATCTGATTGTGCTTAGCATTCAAATCGTTCACTTCTTTTGCAAGATTATTAACAGCGATAACATTGCCTACATAGAATAGAGCAATTGCTGCAATCAGAAAAAGAATACCGACCACATTTGAAGTTTTAGTTCGTTTCTTTGTATTCACACGGCGAACATTTTGCTTCGTAACGGCATATCCGGGATTTACTGCTTGAGGATCGATAGGTACTGCAATGGCATTATTATAGAACTGCCGGTCGTTAAACTTCGGCATATCTACAACATCTATTGGATTATTCTTAACACTCTTTGCCATACTATGTTCGTTCCGCAACTCTCATTTTTGCACTGCGTGACCGGGGATTACTATGCTGTTCATCCTCAGATGCTTCCAATGGTTTTTTTGTAATGACCATCAATTCAGGTACCCGCGGAATATCCGGTTGAAATTTATTTCCGGAAGGGATAAGTTTCGCCGCACACTCATTAAAAAATGTTTTTACAATTCTATCTTCCAATGAATGATAGGAGATCACAACAATTCTTCCGCCGCTTGCGATAAATTGCATTGAATCATTCAATATTGCACGTAATCGATGCAGTTCATCATTCACCTCTATTCGAATTGCCTGGAAAACTCTTGCAAGTGATTTCATTTTAAATTTTCCGCCGACAACACTTTCGACGATTGAAGCGAGCTCTCCGGTTGTTTCAATCAATGCCGTTGTTCGTTGACTGACAATTCTTCTCGCTATTCTGCGCGACAACCGTTCCTCCCCATAATGGAAAATGACATCGGCAAGTTCTTCTTCACTGTACGAGTTCACCACCATGTGAGCATCAAGTGATTGCCTCCGATCCATTCTCATATCCAATCGCTCATTGCCGCGAAATGAAAAACCTTTGCTCGCTTCATCCAGTTGAAATGAAGAGACACCAAGGTCAAGCAACAATCCGTTAATTGTTGAAATGTTTCGCGAGCGAAGTATGGTTTCGATGTGAGCAGTATTTTCGTTCACCAATTGAATCTTCGATTGAAATCGTTGCAGACGTTTTCCCGCTTCGTGAATCGCGTCTGTATCGGCATCAATGCCGATGAGTATTCCGTTTGCGTCCAGTCGTTCACAAATTTTTTCCGCGTGTCCACCGCCACCCAGTGTACCGTCAACATATATTCCGTTCGGTGTTGTAACAAGATGTTCCAGTGTTTCGTTGAGCATTACCGGAATATGGTATACTGATTCGCTCACCCTTTTTTCTCAAACACTTTTTCCGCTACTGTTACATAATCTTCTTGCTGGGCATCAAGATATTTTTTGTACTCCTCAGGATTCCACACTTCGATACGATCGAATGCCCCAAGAATAAATACCTCGCCGGTAATTTTCGCATATTCCATCAACTCTTTCGAGAGAATGATGCGATGCTGTCCATCTAACTCAACATCACTGGCATTTTCCAGCAGCAATCGTGTGAATAGTCGATGTTCTTTATTTGTCTGCTGTAATTTTCCAAGTTCTGCTTCACGTTTAGACCATTCGTCATTTGGGTATACAAAAATACAATTCTCGAATCCACGCGTAATCACAAATGCGTTATTCGCTTCAGGTGAAAGATTCTTCCTCATTTTTGCAGGAATATTAATCCGTCCCTTGTTATCTACTGTATAATTGAATGAACCTTTAAATGATGACACAGTTCTTAAACACCTTATTTTGTTGATTAATTTCTACCCACTTTCACCCACTACTGGACACAAAGTTACGGAATTTCAATCGAAAGTCAAGTAATTTTCAATAAAATCATTGATTTTATTGATGGTTTTTGATTTTTGCAAAAATCGGAATTTTGATATTAGAGGATAGTCTATTACGGCGGGGACTTAAATGGTTACTTTAAGTGATTTTTTAATTTTTCTCTTTTTTCTCTAAAAATTTTACTTGATCAACACTCGTAAAAACAATTCCTTTCATTCCGAATGCAATTGCGCCATCAATATTTTCTTTTAAATCATCAATAAAAATTACATCTTGCGGTTGAACGTTCATAGATTTACAAACTTGTTCATAAATACCTGATGATGGTTTCATTGCACCGAGTTGAAATGATGTAAAGATATCAGGAAATAATTTTATTACCGATGATATACGAAGTACTTTTTCCCAATGACTTGCGCACGTATTACTGAGAACGGCAATGCGATAATGGTGACGAACATTTTCAACAAATGGAATGATCTCTTTATTATCTTCAACTATGATATTATCGAATGCTGCTAAAATCTCTTCCTTGGAAAATTCCTGATTGAATACTTCATATAATGAATCGAGGAACTCATTTGTTGATATAATTCCCGTTTCATATTCCTGAACTGTTTTCTGGATCTTCAACTGATCATATTGAGATCGTAGTTCTTTCGTTGTCAGTCCAAGCCCATTAGGAAAAGCGTCGAAATCGATATGCATTAACACACGACCGAGATCGAAAAGAATTACTTTGATGTCGTTATTCATAATTTAATTTTTCAAGAATTGTTATCGACTCCGTCACACGCTCAATGCCTTCGGATCGTTTCAAAAATGTTTGAAGGAATAAATTTTTTCCCTCTTGCTTCAATTGTATTGTTGGTTCTTTGATGGCTGAGACCGAAGCCATTAGTCGTTGAAATCCGCCGCTTTCATAAAATTGCTTATCATCTTCCAAAGGTAAATACAATCTGAGAGTGCGCTTGTTCAACTCTGCCTTGCGAATATTGGAATGAGAACCAAAAACACGTAAAGAAGCGAGAGCAAAAAGATTGTCAACTTCTTCCATAGCAGCACCAAAACGGTCATTCAATTCCGCTTTTAGTTCATCTACTTCTTTTTGTGCGGTCGTTTTATAAAGACGGCGATAAATATCGAGCCTCTCCGTATCGCTTTCAATGTAAAATTCCGGAATATATGCTTCAATATCGGCATCAACTTGTGTTTCAATGACTCGCTGTTTTATCTCAAGCGTATCGGAAGCGAATACTTCTGCAAACTCCTGTTCTTTCAATTCGGCAACTGCATCTTCTAATATCTTTGTGTACATCTCAAAACCCATTTCCATGATAAATCCGCTTTGTTCTCCTCCAAGCATATTACCGGCTCCACGGATTTCCAGATCACGCATTGCAAGATTGAACCCGGAACCAAGTTCAGTGAATTCTTCAATGGCTTGTAATCGACGCAGTGTTTGTTTTGGAAGAAGACTGATCGGAGGAACAAGCAGGTACGCATATGCCTGAAGATTTGCACGCCCAACCCTTCCTCGTAATTGATAGAGTTCTGCAAGCCCAAATTTATCCGCACGGTTGATAATGATGGTATTGACGCTTGGTATATCAACTCCCGATTCTACGATCTTTGTCGTGACAAGAACATCGAATTT
>CAYPEM010000054.1:0-10482 GCA_964409765.1 uncultured Chitinophagaceae bacterium | reverse complement strand
GGAACCAAAACTCCAACTTGTTTTCCATTCATCACCGATTTGAATGCCGCGCGAATGGCAATTTCGGTTTTCCCAAATCCAACATCACCGCAAACAAGCCGATCCATTGGATGCGGAGATTCCATATCGGCTTTCACTTCAATGGTTGTGCGAGCCTGATCCGGTGTATCGTCATACATAAAGGATGCTTCCATCTCCTTCTGCCAATGTGCATCCGGTTGAAAAGCGAAGCCCGATTCCATTTTTCGTTTTGCATAGAGTTTTATCAGATCACGAGCAATATCTTTGATCTTTTTCTTTGTTCGCGCTTTTAATCGTTCCCAGTCCGGTGTTCCGAGTTTATTAAGTTTTGGTTCATGACCTTCTGCGGAAGAGTATTTCTGAATTCTGGTGATATAATTGAGATTGACAAACAGTGTTCCTTTTTCGGCGTATTCCAATTTTGCAACTTCCTGTTCCGAACCGCCGACATTGATCTTTTCGAGTCCGAGAAATTTCCCTATCCCATGATCGACGTGAGTAACATAATCGCCCCGTCGTAATGCGTGGAGTTCTTTGGCGGAAATTCCTTTGAACCGTTTCCGTTTTCGCTCAGCACGAGCCTTAATACGATTGAATATTTCATGTTCAGTGAAGATGACTATTTTGGCAGATTCGAAGACAAAACCGGTGTGGAAAGATTCAGAAGAGTATTGAATTGTTGTTTCGGGTTTCAGGTTTTGGGTTTCAGGAATGTTCTCTATGTCAAATTCTTCACCTTGAATTTCATTGGAAGACTCAGATTCGTCATGTTCAGAGTTTTCGATCAAATCTTGAATTCTCTCTAGCTCTTCCTTTCGATCGGAAGTAATAATTACGTCAAATCCTTTTTCGGAAAATTCGGTAATCTTTTCTTTTAATATCTTGATGCTTCCGTTGACGCTTGGCTGTGTGGTAGATTGAAAATCTATTTCTGCATTTGAAGACTGAAATGAGGTATGAGTGATCCGTGAGTATTTCGCGATCTGTTTTTCAACATCATCAAATGAAAAGTCTGTAATAACACCTTCTGATTCTAGTTCGTCAAATTCTTTTTTCCGAAGTTCTTCATCCTCTAAAAAGATCATCGCTTCGGTAGAGAAATATGATAACAAATGTTCCTTTGCGGTACGTGTCTCGATTGTCTCAACTTCAGTGGAGTCCCGTTTAAGGACATCGGGAACAATGCTCACCTTCTGCAGTTCCCGAATGGAACGCTGCGAAAGCACTTCAAATTCACGGATCGATTCGATCGTATCGCCCCAGAACTCTATTCGAACAGGGTGTTCACCGATGAACGGAAAAATATCCAGAATTCCGCCGCGCACTGCAATATCTCCGTACGTTTCAACAAATTGTTTCCGTTCAAATCCATTTTCTGAAAGCTTGGAGAGCAGTTGTTCAAAATTCTGTTCACTGTGTGTTGCAAGTTCGATGATGGATTTTAAAAATTTTTTTTGTTCGGGGACGGCATATCCTAATGCTGTAGCATGGGTAATGTAAATTGCGGGAGTGTTTGCTTGAAGTGCTTTTAAAGTTTCAATCTGCGACAGAGGTGCAGACATATCGACCACTTGAGATGCATGCTGTGGTTCGCTGATGAACAGTTTTACACTCGCATCTCCGATGATAACAGCACAGTCATCGCGAAGTTTTTCCGCCCGCTCCGGTTCATCGACAACGACTAATACTTGTCCGTTCGCTTGTCGAAACAATGCCACCGCAGCAAACGCCCATAACGACCCGGAAATTCCATGAACAACAGCAGGATTAGTTGCTGAAACATTAAGAACATTCAGTTTTTGAAAAAGAGCTGAATCAAATATTTTTGAAGTATAATCAGACATAGTTACGAGTGATGATTTCATTTAAAACGCACTTACCCCTGCCGACGACGGATGATACAATCGTTAGCACGGGTGTAAGAAAGGTAGGTATTAAAAATGGAAAGAAAAAGAAAAGAAATATTCTATAGTAAAAAATCTTGTTTCCAATCTATTTAATCTGGAAATTCATCAACGATCAATTCTATAGTATATGAACTACGACATTACACTTCTCACTGCTTCAGCATATCTCGATCCAAAAGATCCCGACTGGTATATCCAACAAATATTAACAGAGGATGAACTTCTTTGTTCAGCATTGGAACAACGGGGTTTGCACGTACACAGAATTGATTGGACGAATCAGGACTTCGATTGGACAACAACCTCATCGGTTATTTTTCGCGCAGTGTGGGATTATACAAATCGGTACGAAGAGTTTTTATCGTTCGTGAATACAGTTTCTGCAAAAACATTATTGATCAATCCTTTGGAGATTGTTCTGTGGAATTTAGATAAGCATTATCTTCGCGATCTTCAGTACCGTGGAATCAATGTACCACAGACAATCTATATTGAAAAGGAAGAGCAAAGAACTCTTCATGAAATCCATCAGAGAAACAATTTAACTGAAACAATTCTTAAACCTGTTATGTCTGCAGGAGCACGCCACACGTATCGCTTGAACATCGAAAATCTTGAAGACCATGAAACATTATTCCAGCAATTGATCAGGAATGAAGCGATGATGCTTCAGCCATTTCTTCATTCTATTATAGAGCGCGGAGAAATTACACTTGTTATCATTGATGGGAAATATACTCATGCAATACTAAAGAGAGCAAAAATTGGTGATTTCCGCGTGCAGGACGATTTTGGCGGAAGTGTCTCCCCATATATACCGACAAAAGAAGAGATTGCATTTGCCGAATATGCCGTGTCTGTTTGTTCGCCAACTCCTTCATATGCCCGTGTCGATATCATTATCGACAACGATGGGAAACTAGCTGTATCAGAATTAGAATTGATTGAACCGGAACTTTGGTTTCGATTTCAACCTTATGCAGCAACTGCTCTTGCAGAAAATGTGCGAAATTTACTGAATCACTCTTTGAATAAGAATGGAAAATGATATGAGTTCATTTCACAACAAAACAGTTCTCATAACCGGCGGCGCTTCCGGAATTGGAAAATTGATGGGAAAAACATCGATTCAAAAAGGAATCAAGCACCTCGTCATTTGGGATATCAATAACAAAATGCTTGATGAAACGGTTCGGGAATTTTCTGATGGCTTTCCGAATGTTCACGGATATGTTGTTGATGTTTCTGACACGGATCAAATTCGCTCTGCTGCACAAAAAATATTGAAGGATATTGGTTCGGTCGACATCCTCATTAATAACGCTGGAATTGTTGTCGGAAAATATTTTCATGAACACACTCACGAAGAGATTGAAAAGACCATGGCGATCAATGCCAATGCTGCAATGCATACAACGCTGGAATTCCTACCGGCAATGATCAAACAGAAGAGCGGCCATATTGTTACAATTTCGTCCGCCGCAGGAATGGTAGGCAATCCAAAAATGTCTGTCTATGCCGCCAGCAAATGGGCTGCCATCGGATGGTCCGATTCTATCCGTCTTGAAATGGAAAAACTTAAAACCAATATCAATATTACATGTGTTACACCCTATTATATCAGCACGGGTATGTTCGATGGAGTAAAAACATCTATCTTTGTTCCGATCAACAAGCCGGAAGCGGCAGTCAACAAGATCATTCGGGGCATTGAAAAGAATACATTGCATGTGCGAATGCCGTTGATCGTGTATACACTGCAATTCTTCAAAGGAATTTTACCAACACGTGCTTTCGATCTGATTGTTGGAAAGTATCTTAAGATTTATAAAACAATGGATGGATTTACAGGACGAAAATAATATTTTTTTGAAAGAATTTTATGACCACAGCGGAACTCATCTCAGCTCAAAGAGAATTCTTTGAATCAGGTACGACACGAAGCATCGATTTTAGAATTGCCCAGTTAAAAAAGCTTGACCAAGCATTGCGGGCAAATGAACAATTGATGCTTGATGCGATCTTTGCAGACCTTAAAAAATCGCGATTTGATACATTCACATCCGAACTATCATTGATCTATCGGGAAATAACATATTGCTTGAATAATATTCGTTCATGGAGCAAAAAGCAGCGGGTGAGAACGAATCTCGTGAATTTTCCATCCCGTAGTTACAGGCTGCCTGAACCGTATGGTGTTACGTATATCGCCGGTGCCTGGAATTATCCATATCAACTTACTCTGCTGCCGCTTGTCGATTCATTGGTTGCAGGAAATACCGCCATTGTAAAACCAAGCGAGGTTTCTCCAAAAACTTCTGCAGCAATCACAAAGGTCATCAACACCACATTTCCATCGGAATATTGTTATGCCGTTGAAGGAGGAGCTGAAACCGCACAAGAACTTCTCGAACATCGGTTTGATTATATTTTCTTCACCGGTGGAACCGCAATCGGGAAAAAAGTATACGAGGCTGCTGCAAAACATCTTACACCGGTTACTCTTGAACTTGGTGGAAAAAATCCGGCAATTGTATTACCAGATTGCGATATAGAAACCAGTGCAAAGAGGTTAGTATGGGGAAAATTTCTCAATGCAGGACAAACCTGCGTTGCTCCGGATTATATCCTTGTTCATAGTTCAATTGAACAACAACTTCTTGATGCAATGAAAACAATACTCGAAAATCATTACCCCAAGAATGATTTTGGCGAGAACTACATGGCCATAGTGAACGAAAAACATTTTGACAGGATTGTTTCACTTGTCGAAAGAGAGAAGATATTTTATGGCGGGATATTTGATAAACAACGGTTATTCATCAGTCCTACGATCTTGCATCGCTCGACATTCAATGATGTGATCATGAAGGAAGAGATTTTCGGACCGATACTTCCCGTGGTAAGCTATAACAGTTTAGAAGAATCTATTTCCACAATAAAACAATTTCCAAAACCCCTTTCGCTTTATCTTTTTGGCTCTTCCAATTCCATCAAGGAAGAAATTTTTCAAAAACTATCGTTTGGCGGCGGATCGTATAATGATACCGTCTTGTATTTTGCAAACGACCATCTCCCTCTCGGCGGCGTTGGGGCGAGCGGCATTGGGGCATACCATGGAGCGGAAGGATTTAAGACATTCTCACATTATAAATCGATCATGGAAAAAGCAACCTGGTTAGAATTTTGGTTTCTAAAAATCCCTCCCTATAAAGAATGGAAATTAAAGATACTTCGGTTTTTATTAGAATTTTGGTAAATGGCACACATCATTTATTTTTTCCATTTACTGCAAACGATAAAACTATCTTGTTTCTAAAAGTTTCACGTTGCTAACAAGTTATTGTGTTCGTAATTTTAAGAACACTGGAAAGTTTCTTATCACAAAAACTATTTACTATGAGACATTATCTTATTTTTTTCCGAAGGATCATTGTTTTTTTCTCCCTTGCATTCATCATTTCCATTTCAGGCTGTAAAGAAAATACTGTTGATACCGAAAACTTGAATGGTTCCGTATCTACACGGGATGAATTGACTGATCCTAAAATAAAACCAGAAGTCATATGGACTTTCCCCGCACACAACGGTGTAGGCCCATATACTGCTTTCAATACAAACAGCCATCATTTCGTGGTTCAATTCAACAAGTTGATGAATCTTTATTCTATCAAAAGCAGCTCGGTAAAGATAAAAGGATTTGTTCCCAAAGCGTATTTTTCATTGACTGACGGCAGTTATTCAAATCAACAATATCAAAATGTTTTGAAATTCTACATCCGCAATTCAACAACGGGTAGCAGTATGAATTTTGAGGTGGGAAAAACATATACTGTCGAAATTGATTCTACTGTTGAGGATATTCACGGCAATCGAATGGTAAAAAATCATTCTTTTTCTTTTACGCCTGAACCATCTTTGAGAGTGCGAGATACCTCCCCTGCAAACGGGGATACGGCAAATTTTAATGACTATTATAGTTCAAACAGAATTGTTCTGTCATTCAACAGTGCATTAACCTCATCAAGCCTTTCATCGCTGAAAATTAATCCAACGGTAAACGGCAAATGGACTCTTGATCAAAGTAATCCCTCCATTGCTTATTTTACTCCCACTATTGGTTTTAGTTTTATGACTCAATATCAAATTTCCGCCGATCAGGGAATGTCCGATAAATATGGAAACGTATTACCACAACCATTTCTTTCAACATTTACGACAAGTCCGTTTACGGTTCTTACAACATCGCCGGCCGATGGATCGGAAAATGTCTACATCTATTCAGGAACGTCGATTTCATTAGCATTAAGCGGACAAATTGAGCCTGCAACAGTCAATTCGGCCTTTAGTATAACCCCTGCCATTCAAGGAAATTTAAACGCCAGTGGAAATCAGATAAGTTTTAATTCTAACGAACAATTATTGCCCGGCACTAAATATACCGTAAGCCTTGCAACAACACTTTTAGCAAAGAATGGAACACCATTATCGTCTCCTTATTCTTTTTCGTTTACAACAGATGAATTTCGCGTGAACAATACCGAACCGTACCAAGGAACTTCCGGTGTCTCACCGAATACCCAGATACGCTTCACGTTTAATTCAACAATAGACCAGGCAAGTGCACTTTCGGCATTTTCAATAAAACCCTCTGTTAATGGAAATTTTTCATTCTCAAACTCCGACAATAGAACTTTTGTCTTCATTCCAACACAACCGTTACAGTACGGCACTCAATATACAGTTACAATTTCATCATCGATGAAATCTGTTGGCGGTGTAGGACTAAAAGATCCATACGAACTTCAATTTACAACAACACCTTTTCAGGTATATAGCACTACACCTTCGAATAATAGTTACAATACCTCTGAAAACTATATCGCTGTTTCTTTCACCGGGGATTTAGATACAGGGAGTGTACGAAATTCATTTAGTATTACTCCTGCAACTGCTGGAAATTTCACGTTTTACACAAATCAATTTCTCTTTACTCCGTCTAAGCCATTGTCGGCAGGGAAAAAGTATACCGTGACATTATCAACGGGTATAAAAGGTAAAGATGGATCATCGTTGCAGTCGCCGTACACTTTTTCATTTACAACAACTCCATTCCAGATCACAAACTATTCTCCGGGCAATGGAAGCACTAATGTCTATCGATCAACCAGTATCTATATCTACACAAATCAAAATGTCAATCAATCTTCGGCAACAACTGCATTTTCCATTTCACCAACAGTTGCAGGAAATATTTACACGAACGGCAACTCTTTTTATTTTACACCGCAAAGTCAATTTGCGCCAAATACAACCTACATCTTTACGGTTTCTACAAAATTGAAGTCGATCAATGGTGATACATTATTGTTTCCACAATCATCATCGTTCAAAACTGGTTCCTAAGATTAACTTCTTTATTCTCAAAAGATAATTTTTAAAACAAAAAACGCTGTTCCAATAATAGAACAGCGTTTTTTGTTTTAAACCGTTATGAAATTGTTAACGGGATCGCCCAACTATTCGCAACACTAATTTTTCTATGATGCTTTCCTGTTTCTTTCCAATTTTCAAAATGGGAGCGTTAAATAATCCGTTGGTAATATTAATTGTTTGCGACGTTACGGGTGTTCCATTGTCTATATAAAATCCCACACCACTAAATGTTCCTTTGATCGCTGATGAAGTAAGTATTTCAATATTTGCCATAGCTGATGTAGCAATAATATATCCTCGATCCATTGATAAAGAATCATTTGGATTCACACCTTGTTGATAAGTGATTTTAACAACTTTACCTGACGACGGATAGTAGTAAGGACCAACGGCAAGATTTGTATTGCTTTGAAAATATATTGTCACAATATCAAGATTTGTCGGTGAATTCACATTGTATGCGTACACTGCAGTACCGCTGAATTCACTCAGTGCGATCACTCCTACACCAGAAGTTGGAGCATTATTTCCTATGGCTGCTATTCCACTCATGGAAATATCTCCTCGATCAGAATTGAACGATAGTGAGCCTGACGTTGAAGCAGTATATGCATCAACAATTGAGATTGATATAGTTACAAATTTAGATGGCGTGGATGAATCCTTTACTTTCACACTTGTTGATCCGAGGATTTTACTCTTGATCATTAATGTTCGTCCTTCTGTCATTTGTGCTTCAGCGATTGTTGTGTTAGGCTGTTCTACTATAGCATATGGTTCAGTACCGTTACTGATAACAATCGTAGCGCTGCCTTCAGGCAACAAAACAACTGAAGTTGCGGAGGCAGAAAGTCCGGCAGGTGCTGAAGGAGTTGCAACAATATCATCTTTATCACAGCCAATATACAATAGAGCAATAAATATTACAGCCGATAGATGTACAATATTTTTCATTTTTAACCTTCAATTTACTATGGTTTTGTCATCGATTATTTACGAATGTAGAGAAAACAAAAACTACAATCAATCCGGAAAAAGTTTCCTTTCTTTGAATCATATTTTTTGCATATTTTAAAAATAGAACGGGAAAGTTTCTTCTTTTACAATAGCTTAATTTGGAGTAATGAATGCTTATGACACTTGTTCTTGGAACTCTATTCGTTGCGTCTCCTGATGAAAGGCCTTTCCTTACGGGAATTTCTTCATCGGAAGATTTTTCTAAAAAGCTTGATGCGCATCTTTCCAACGCAAAAAAGGCAATGGAGCGGATGTTATCTGCCAATGGAAAACGAACGATTGAAAATACCCTGAAGCCGTACGATGAGATTCTAGTTGAACTTGATGCAGCTGGAGCTCAGGCTGGATTGATGGAAAATGTTCATCCCAATGATGAAATGAGAGCAACATCCGAACAATTCAGTCAAAAAGTTTCTGCCTTCGGCAGCGATCTATCGTTGAACCGGGCAGTGTATGATGCACTGATCGCAATGGATATTTCCACCGCTGATGCGAAAACAAAATTTTATGTCGAAAGAACTCTGCGTGATTTTCGTTTGGCAGGCGTTGATAAGGACGAAACCACTCGAAACAAGATCAAAGCATTGCGTGACGAATTGGTGCTGATCGGTCAGGATTTTGCTCGTAACATTCGGGAAGATGTTCGCACGGTTACAGTGAATGACGTAAAAGAACTCGACGGTCTTCCTCAAGATTATATCGACAGACATAAACCGGATTCTAACGGTGTCATCACCCTAACGATCAATTATCCTGATGCTGTCCCTGTCTTCACGTACGCAAAAAGTGAAGACTTGCGCAAACGAATGTACATGGAGTACAACAACCGCGCATATCCAAAGAACATGGATGTGCTGAATACATTGATATCAAAACGGAACGAACTTGCACAACTTCTCGGTTTTCCAAATTGGGCAGCATGTGTAACCGCAGATAAGATGGTTGGCAGTGAAAAGAAAGCGTCCGATTTTATTGAAAAGATCGCCGCTGCATCGAATGAAAAAGCAATTCAAGATTACAAACAACTTTTATTGAGAAAACAAAAAGACTTTCCTGCCGCCACCGCTTTGAATCTTTGGGAAACCGGTTATTATTCAGAATTGCTTCGCAAGAGTGAGTATGATTTTGATGCACAAAAAGTTCGCCCGTATTTGCAGTACGATAATGTAAAACAAGGTGTCCTTGATGTCACGAGCAAATTATTCGGGGTTGAATTCAAACGCAACACAACCGCTCCCGTATGGGATTCCCTGGTAGAGTGCTGGGAAATGTTCGAGAAAGGAAAACTTGTCGGTCGTTTCTACCTTGATATGCATCCGCGCGAAAATAAATATAACCATGCAGCGCAGTTTGGAGTTCGTAACGGTGTCGCAGGAAAACAGATTCCTGAAGCAACTCTTGTGTGCAATTTTCCCGGGGGAATAAATGGTGATCCGGGACTGATGGAACATGGCGATGTTGAAACATTCTTTCATGAATTCGGTCATTTACTGCACCACTTATTTGCCGGACGACAACCATGGATTGGAATTGCCGGAATTTCTACCGAATGGGATTTTGTTGAAGCACCATCCCAGCTGCTGGAAGAATGGGCATGGGATGCATCAACATTACAAACCTTTGCAAAACATTATCAAACGGGAGAGCCAATCCCTGAAGAGTTGGTCCAACAAATGCGCCGTGCAGAAGAATTCGGGAAAGGTTTACAGGTCCGCACACAAATGATGTATGCAAAACTTTCTCTCTCCTGCTATGATCGCGATCCTCAGCGTGTCAATACCGATGAACTTGTGAAAACGCTGAGAGAGAAATACACTCCATACAAATATGTTGAAGGAACACACTTCCAAACTTCGTTCGGTCATCTGGATGGATATTCGGCAATCTATTATACGTATATGTGGTCGCTCGTCATTGCAAAAGATCTTCTGACAAAGTTTGACAAAAAGAATATGATGAATGCTGATATTGCGACAACATACCGCTCTACAATTCTTGCTGCCGGCGGATCAAAACCGGCGGCAACATTGGTGAAAGAATTTTTAGGGAGAGATTTTGAATTTGATGGGTGGAAGAAATGGCTGGAAAACTAATTGACAAT
>CAYPEM010000053.1:24337-29857 GCA_964409765.1 uncultured Chitinophagaceae bacterium | reverse complement strand
TGTCTCTTCATTCATCTCACACGCAAGCTTTAGCGACATCGTAAGAGGAACGCAGAGAAGAGCACCGACGATACCAAGAAGATTTCCCCAAATGATCAGTGAAAGGAAAACAACCAGTGTTGACATGCCGAATTTTTTACCCATTACTTTTGGTTCAATGATGTTGCCGAGTACCGTTCCTATGGCAAAATATCCTGCAGCAGTCAGTGCAGCAGTACCGACACCGAGTTGAACCAGTGCAAGAAGGATAGCGGGGATTGCAGCAATAACAGAACCAATACTCGGAATAAAAAGAAGAAGGAACGCCATAAATCCCCAAAGAAGCGGAAAATCCACGCCAAGGATAGAGAGCCAAACGATGATCAATGAACTCGCAGTTAAATTAATCAGCATTTTAATAATCATATAGCGTTTAATATCATTCACAAATCCTGAAATCTGAGTAAATGATGTTTTAGGATTATCATTGATATGACGAATTTTTGCAGGGAAGCTCGATGCTTCAAGCAGTATGAACATTATTGTAAACAGAATTAGGAATGTGCTTGATAGGAGCGAACTCACTGTTGTAAACAGTGAAGATGCAAAGTTCATCAATGCATTAGTATCAACATACTTGAGAAGAACTTCGTCTGTAATATGAATACCTTTTCCCGCCATCATCGATTTAAATGCTAACAGCATACCTTCGGCGCGAGATTGATAAAACGGCAGTGCTTCGGAAAAATTATTGAGCGATAAACCAACGACCGCTCCAATACCCAGGATCAAAACAACCAGTGCTGCGATTACCATCAATACTGCAGCGATTGTTGGTATGTGCTTTCGTTCCATCCACAGTACCGGTACTCTTCCAATGGCAGCAAGAAAAATGGAAACAATAAACAACACGATAACTGCTTGCGCCTGATAGATACCGTAGAGAATGATCACCATCATTGTCGAGATTTTAAGAAATCGCATTTCGGGACCTCTGTAAATATGCTCTGTCATATTTTTCATTATAATTTTATTAAAATCCTACAACATCTTTCACTCCGCTGCGAATGGAAAACCATGCAAAACGGAAGAACGGATCATTATGCTTTCTTGAATATTTTACTTCGCCGACTTTTACAGCGCCCGATTTGTCCGGAATATTTGAGCGCCGAATAACAACATTGTTGGCAAGAAAAGATTTTATACTATTGGAAAAACCATTTTCACTTCCCGTTTTACTGTTGATATATGAAATTGTAAGGTCTTTATAGACAGTTCTCACAGTTCCTCGTGCAATGCCGGAATCGACATTGATCTGAAACGTTGATGAATAAAGAAAACCATCTTTAATACGGATCTGTTCGGCAATTTCCAGAAAGGAATTGAGCTTTTTCAAATTCAATTTGTTCACAGAACCGTAACATTGAAACGAAAATACCGGTGAGTCAATTGGAATTTCCATGCGGATTTTCATGGCACTGTTCTCCATAAATTTCCCTTGTGCAGTAATGAATACGGTAGAACCGGATGTATCATTATTTGCAATACCTCCAGCCCCTAGCTGCAAACTATCAAATGTAATCACCGCAGGTTTTGAACCGACAGAGAGTCGTTCACCGTATATCAATTGTCCGTTGGTGATCCGCAGGGTATCGATCTTGATATCTTCCCGGATCGATGCAAAGATCTCGTTCGGCATCAGCGGATTGGGTGAGTTCTTATTGTGCGGCTTGTCGTTATTGACCAAAACATCAAAGAATATTTCATGAAGCCGAACGGAACGGGCATAATATTTTTTTCCCTCAACCATAGTAATAAAGGAAACACCTTTAATTGCACACTGCTGTATGACAAATATGAACCGTGTTCGTTGAAAATTGCTTTTTCTGAAGAACTGCTCATCTCCTGCCAAAGGCTGCAGGGTTATTGTTTCAGCAACAATCTCTGAATCCGGTATCGACAGCTGAAACCGTTCACACCGATATTCATATCCGGACTGTTTGAAGGTCAATATAATATTGTCTGCAGCCAGGATGGAAGAAGAAAAATCATTCAGATCAATGCTTTCTCCGAAGATCAGATTCATCCAGTTGATTTTGCTGATAGAAAGTGAACCTATTTTACCGGAAAAACTGCCATCATTCGAGGTCAAAATTATAGAATGAAATTCAATTTGTTTCTGCATGGTGCTGTAATTCATATCCTTGATGTGAAGCGAATAATTGGGATATGCCTTATCGAATGCATCTTGAACCCTCGGCTTGATAAATTTATTCATCAAAACATCCGGAAAAAGAAGTATCGCTGCTACACATGCAATAATTATTACAGTGATACCTTTGCCAATGACTGCGCCGATTGCTTTCATCAGCCAAAATTTATCTCTTCTAAAATGTGAATGTTTAGTTACCATAGTCTGTTACCACGTATTCATTATTATGACGAAATCAATTCAGCGTTGATCATACTAAGCTGATCAACGCTGCAGCACCCGATATAATGATCAAACTGCCGGCAATCTTATTCACCCATCGCATACCGCCCGAATCCAATTTATCCCTGAACATTGTCGCAACATAACTTAACGTGAGAAACCAAAGATACGATCCGACAAATACTCCGGAAACAAGTATGCTCGCTGAGACAATGGTAAGAGTATCTCCAAGTCCAAACGCCGCAAAGACTGCAATGAAAGCAAAAATGGTGACCGGATTAGTGAGTACAAGAAAGAAAGCCGTAAAATATGATCTCAACAATCCTTTGGTGTCAGTGACAACAATATTTTTCTGGTGAATATAAAATGTTCGAATACCGAAGATGAAAAGAACTATGCCGCCAACCAATCGAAACCAAAATTGTTGATTATGGATCGTATCCGAAATAAATGTCAGACCAAAAGCTGCCATGCTTCCATAGAACGAATCCGCCGTTGCAGATCCAAGACCGATGATCATCCCGCGAGAATGTCCTTCAGCAAGTGTCTTGCGGATACACAATATGCCAACAGGTCCAATAGGAACTGCCATTGCAAAACCGATGATCATTCCCTTGATAAAAAAAACTATTTCCATAGTATCATTTTCCAATCAGATTGGCATAATAGATTCAACAGTAAAGTTCCATCTATGGATTGGAAGCTTTTGATGCAAAAAGTAAGGATTGAAACTTAAATGTCTTGGCTTCAATGCTGAGACCAGAATCCCTGCTGTCTATCAGTTCAGTGCGAAAAAGAAGCTTGTCGAGTTTCGTTGACCGTATCGTCAAATAATTCGTCCGCATTTTCAGGTTATAGATCTTTGGAGAGAGATTGTTGACTTGGTCTCGCAAAAGATAATTTTCTGTTTCAATGGAGTTCGCTTTGTTGGTTCTAAATATTTCACCTGTAGAATCGTTTAATTTGAAAAAAGTGAAAAATATACAACTCCCTAAAAGGAAACCGACCAGAACAGATTTTATTGTGATCCATCTTGATTCAACAACTGATGCCGATTCACTCGAGTATGCGTATAGTTTCATGATTTCTCGGTATTCCTTTTATACAAAAATATTTTCATCATCATCGTTCGCAACTATTTTGAATGATTGCTCAATATTCTTTGATGCCTGGTAGGCTGTAACCAATGCTGCTGCACCACCAATAAGGAGAATTCCAAACACTGCCGTTATAATATTTCTGTTGCTGATTATTTCTTTCATGATACTTTTTCCTTTCACTCTGATTTTATTTTTTAAACTATTTTTCATTCGTGATCGAGTCGGATTCCGACATATTGATAGTACACAACCATTTACATGAAAGACATCGTCCAAATGGATGAAAAAAGGGTTAATTCTATTGGTGTAGAGGGTAACGTTCCGGCCGTTGGGAATGTAAAACTTACATACTATAGATGGGATTAAAACTCATAGCTCTGGGGAGAATAAATGTCTATAAAACATTTTTCTGTGTACGAATGAATTGAATTTTGAATTAATCTATTCGTAATCCAGGTTGATTTCCCGCTAAGATGACTATGGTATACTGTTCATCCTTGCCGCAGAAGAACCTTGTCGTTGGTGATACAGACTCATTCTGAATCACTGCGGTAACATCAATAGTTCCTTCAGTAACAGAACGATACGCAGTGGTTTGACCCGATCCTATATCGTTAATATTGATGGTATTACCTCCGGTGGTCTGTATTTGAACATTTGCCTTGTCTGTCCGTTCATTATAGATGCGGAACTGAGGGTCCTCAGAAGAACACGCAGACAGTGAAAATAAAAACCCTATTGCAATTAAAAATAAATGTATCTGTTTCATAGTGTGCCTCGCTTATTGTATTAATTTGTATCAGTACTGACATTGTTGTGGACATCATTGTATACGTTGATTGACGCAAAGATATTATCAGATATTGCGGTTTCATTCAGAATATCGAAGGGATCCAGAATATCTTGTGTTGAAGACATGAACCATCTGCTGGAATTTATCAGTATCGTTGTATTGACTTCGGGAGACGATTCGCTGATGACGATCTCCTTGGCTATTGTGATCTTCAGTTTCGCGCTTGTTCTCGAACGGAATGTGAAGACGATAGATCGTCCTCCTATAAATATTTTGCCGCTGACTATAATGCTGTATCGTTCATCTGCTGCAAAGTTCTTAAATTGTACCCGTTCTGATGACGGCAGAACGTTTACGTCATTCGAATCAATGCGATGGACATCAAACTCTATTTTATTATACGAACCGAACGGAACTTCCGACATGGAAATATTCTGAAGTACGTTCGACAGATTGAGTTCTACTACAATAGGTTCTGCACGGAAATTCGAACTATCAGACCTTGTTTTATAAGTGATATCCCGCAAAATCAATCGCGCACGAGTGATCTTGATAGAATCAATCACTATTATCCCTGCCGTACCATTCTTCGGAGCCGTTCTGATGAGCGAGTTCTCTGAAGAGTATTGTGATGTCATGGTGATCCGACCTGAAGAAATTAATGCTCTTGTCGTATCTCCGCATCCGGCAGAGAAGGTGTTCACTAGAACAATAGTCAACAGGATCGTGACTGACAATGTTATGTTTATGGCTTTCTGAACTGACCATTCGTGCATGATTGTGTTCACGTGAATCTAGTGGTTTAAGAAATATTACCAATACAGGATCGTTCTGTGTCTAAGTGCTGAATAAAAATAATTATATCGTGAACTCTATAATCCAAATAAGATACTGACTGTGAACAATACCGAATTGATACTCCGATCATTAATGACAAAATGCTTATCATTTCCAGAAGCATACTGGGGATCTGCTTTATCATTCAAGGCAAGATAGGAATCTATTCGTTGGTCAACTGCCGGATTAGCATCATGCCATTCACTGCCGGAGGCATTCATAAAATTATAGGAGGCATTAAAATCCAGCGAAAGCAAAGGCCCAACACTTATTTCGGTTCCTACAGAAATTCCAACTCCAAGACGCGTTGCTTCTTTTACACTGTATGTTGCGCTCGGTACTTTCGACACTCCGCGAAACGTTGTTTCACCGCTGAA
>CAYPEM010000053.1:20141-24237 GCA_964409765.1 uncultured Chitinophagaceae bacterium | reverse complement strand
ATAATGTGAACAAGACGAGAAGTGCTGAACTCCGGTACGGATAAAAAGAACAATTCATAGAACCTCCAAAAGCCACGGTAAAAAAATGAATCGAAACGCCGACAATATTGGCGGCGTTTCGATTGTTTAAAGTACTATTTCATCAGTGTCAATTTTTTTGTTGCTGTAAAGTTTCCCGCAGTTATCGTATAAAAATATACTCCGCTGGAGAGATATGATGCATCGAATTGAACCGAATAATTCCCTGCTTCTTTCACTTCGTTTACTAATGTTGTCATTACTTTACCAATTGCATCATACACTGTTAATGTAACATTGCTGGACGTTGGTAATTGATAATTGATCATTGTTGATGGATTGAATGGATTTGGATAGTTCTGTGAAAGTGCAAATTCTTTTGGCACCTCTGTAATTGTTACTTCAACCGATTTTGAATACGAAAACTTTCCGTCGCGGTCGATCTGTTTTAATCGATAAGAATAATTTCCTGACGAAAGATTGTTATCGGAAAAAGAATATTCTTTGGGAGCATTTGTTGTACCTGCGCCATCAATAAAGCCGGCTTTGCTCCAAGTGTCAATTGATTTTCGTTGTACCTCAAATCCAAAGTTGTTCACTTCTGTTGCAGTAGACCATTGAAGATCAGCATTCATTCGGTTTGCGATTGCTGTGAATGATGTAAGTTCCACTGGTAACAAAGCTTCTCCGCTGACAGTAACAAAACTATTTCGCGCCAATGATCTACCTTCGACAATTGATCCGGTGTTGTGAGTAATTGCTGTCAATGCTAAAATATTTCCTTTGAAATCCCCTTCAACACCTATTGTCGCAGAACTTCCCACCTGCCAAAATATATTTGATGCCAAAACGCCTCCTGTAAGGGTCATACTGCTCGAGACACCGGTAGTAAGACTTGACGCCATCTTAAAGATAAAGATGTCATCAGATGTTCCTGTAAGCGTTAGATTTCCGGTTATTTCAAACGTACCAGATTCGGAAACATAGACTCCGCGTCCCAATGTTTTTCCACCAAGTTCCGTTGCAACAGTTGTATCCGCAGCACGTCCGGCAGCATCGTTATAGGCAGTTGTTAAATCGCTTTGAGCTTGAATCGCTTCGGCATCACTCAAATGAGTAGACCCATCAACAGTGCCGCTATTCGTAACAGTTGATCCCGGACTCACACCAATATCTCCGGTTATGGTTGCACCAGAACCAATCGTGATAGTACTTCCTGCTAAAATTCTGAAATTTGCCGCGGTTAAAAGATCTACGGTTGCTGGATTTGAACGCAATCCAGTTGTGGTGATAGTTCCAACATTGTCCCAATACACATCGTATTCTTCAAATGATTGCACTTCAGTAGCAAGGGTAGAATCGGCAAAATTGTATGCCTGAAGCATTAGATTGTTGAAATATTTTGTTCCATTCAAAGTCGTATCACTAAGAACAACCACACCATTGATTGAATACACGAATGCCGTGTCAGTCAGTTCGATCTTAAGACTGTACCATTGACCGTAGGTGATGGTAAACGGAACCAATGTGTATGCGCCAATATTATTGACTCCATACACATAAAATCCTGGATTACTGCCGGTCGAATTTCGGAATCCAAAATAATTATAGAATGATGTTGCATTCGTTGAGTCATTTGCAGTACTCCATAGTGTCGCCATCCGGTGTTTCGTATTCCAGTCTGCACCAACATAAAGATCAGCGATCATTGCCGTATTAAAACCATTTCCGCTGCTGAGATCGTACTTTCGTCCTTGTGTATTCGCAAAAGTATTATGATTTACGAGAGGACGATTCCAGTAAGCATCCGCAATGCGAATGCCGACATGAAGTACGTTCTCACCGCTAAAATTATATTGTTCAAAAATCGTGGGGGGGTAACGGTCCGGATACCAAGCACCCGCAGTTTGTGTTGAGGCAAGTGTTGGTGCAACATCAAATGTATTGGTAAATATTATTGGGGCCTGAGCTGAAAGCAAAGAGCTTAACAACATAATGCTCATAAGTGCCCGGGTAAAAATCTTAGAACTATAAAATATTTGCTTCATGATTTCCTAAAAGTTAATTATACAGTATTGTATACATTCCCCGTTCTTTCGAACGGGGTTCGATCGATGATTATTTCAATAACGTTAATTTTTTTGTTGCTGTAAAATTTCCCGCTTTGATTGTGTAGAAATATATTCCGTTTGAAAGATGAGATGCATTGAATTGAACCGAGTAACTACCCGCTTCTTTTACTTCGTTGACCAATGTCGCTATCTCTCTTCCAATGGCATCAAATACTTTAAGCGATACAGCACTGTTCGCTGGTAACTGATAACTGATCACTGTAGAAGGATTGAACGGATTTGGATAATTCTGCGCCAATGCGAATTCTTTCGGAACTTCGCCAATTGTGACTTCTATTGATTGTGAATATGTAAATTTTCCATCGCGGTCGATCTGTTTCAATCGATAGGAGTATTTTCCTGATGACAAGTCGTTGTCGGTGTAGGAATATGTTTTCGGTGTATTAGTAGTTCCGTTTCCATCAACAAATCCGACTTTATTCCAATTGTCAATTGCTTTTCGTTGTATTTCAAATCCATAATTATTTAACTCTGTTGCTGTCGACCATCGAAGATCTGTATTTGTGCGATTAGCAGTTCCCGTAAATGAAACAAGTTCAACCGGAAATACACCATTGGTGATGAGAGTAACATTTGTTTGAGCCAATGCTCTGCCATCCAATGTTCCGTTAGCACCCATCGCAATACCTGTTTGACCCATTATGATCCCTTTCATAGCGGATGTTCCAATAAGAGTCACTTGACCGGCAACCTGCCAGAATATGTTGGAAGCTAATGCACCACCAACTAATGTGATCTGCTTACCATCGGCCATACCGAGCGTACTTGCCAATTGGAAGATCCAAACATCCGTTGAATTTCCGGTAAGAGTCAGATCATTTGATATTGTCACAGCACTCGTCCATTTATAAAGGCCAGGACCGAGATCTAATCCTCCTATTTCTCCACTTCCAGCATTTAAAAAAGTGCCTACTGGTACCGGTGTTCGGCCTGCGGCATTGGTGTATGCTGTTCCCATGTCGCCCTGAGCAGCGGTCAAATTAGTCGGAGTTGGTTCTGCATAGGTGAATGCATAGACTTTACCTCCTCCCACAACTGAAGTTGATGTTGCAAATGTACCTCCACCATCCAATACTAATGTAAATCCGGTTATGGTTGTCGCTGCAGCTAAACATCCAATATCTCCAGTAATAGTACTGCCTGCTCCACCTGTAATTCCTGTATTTGCTAGAATTCGGAAATTGCCAGCTGTTCCAAGGTCTACTGGTGTTGGGTTGGTTGTAAAACTTTGAAAAGCTGAATAATTACCAATTCCGTTAACATTGTCGCTTACATGCCAGTAATATGTCGTTCCATTCGCTAACACAGGAGTGATAACCTGCGAAACGGTTGGAGCAGATATATCGTTGTCATAAACTGTGCTCCCAAACAATTGGTCTGTAGAAACTTGCAAATGATATGTAACAGCAGCCGGGACAGTGGACCAACTCAACGTTGGACCTGTTGAGACATTAAGCGCTGCATTGAGCGGTGATACTAATGTTGGTTGAGAGAAAACAACAGCTGGTACCATCAAAGCAACAAACAGCATTGCGTTGAAATTAATCGCCCATCGTCCGAAAATATTTGTAGTAGAAATGTTCATAAGACCTTCTATTTAGTATGTGAATATGAATGAATTATTTTAACAACATCCCCGCTCATACAAGCGGGGATGTTGTAATTGCTATTTCAGTAATGTTAATTTTTTGGTTCCTGTAAAGTTTCCTGCTTTGATCATGTAAAAATATACTCCGCTGGAGAGTTTCGCACCGTCAAATTGCACAGTATAACTTCCCGCTTCCTTCGTCTCATTCACTAACAGTGCTACTTCATTTCCAAGCACGTCATACACTTTTAATGTTGTATGGCTGACTGCCGGTAGTTGATAACTAATTGTTGTTGAAGGATTGAACGGATTCGGATAGTTCTGCATCAATGCAAATTCTTTTGGCACTTGTCCAATG
>CAYPEM010000053.1:13416-20041 GCA_964409765.1 uncultured Chitinophagaceae bacterium | reverse complement strand
CGACTTTGTTCCAATTAGCCATTGCTTTTCGTTCTACCTCAAATCCGAAATTATTTACTTCTGTTGCTGTGGACCACGAGAGTTCTGTATTCTGTTGTTTTGCATTTGCTGTGAATGATACCAACTCTACCGGTAACATTGCTGAGCCGTTCACAGTAACAAAGCTATTTCGTGCAAGAGCCCTTCCATCGATTGTATCTGTATTTTGGGTGATAGCAGTTAACGCTAGAATGTTTCCTTTGAATTTTCCTGCAATCGTTGCAGAACTTCCGACTTGCCAAAAAACATTTGACATAACAGCGCCATCAGTTAACAGAACAACGCTGCTTGCTCCCGTAGAGAGTGTGGTGGCCATCTTGAAGATGAATACATCGTTCATGTTGCCGCTGAGTTTGAGAGTATCTGAGGTAATTGCAAAGGTACCTGCTCCGGATTTGTAGACTCCAGCCATTAGAGTCCTTCCACCAAGTTCATTGGTAGATAATGTGGAATCAGGAGTTTGTCTTGCAGCTATATTATAAGCTGTATCTAAATCTATTTTTGCTATTGCAAGCAATGAAGCATCAACAGTACCAATTGGACCTGATGCATCGGTCTTGAAAATTGTTCCGTTAATCGAACCGGAATTTGTAATTGCGCTACCAGGACCGGGACTTAAACCAACGTCACCCGTAATAGTATTACTTGCTCCAATGGTAATTGCTGTTCCTGCCAAAATTCTAAAATTAGAAGCTGTTCCAAGAAATACAGCATGAAGCGGAGAGGTCATTGATCCGCCAATGGTATTTCCTTGTAATGTTACATTTGCAGTTTTTGCTAATGCTCTTCCTTCCAACGTAGCACCGGTCCCAAACGTACATGCTGTTCCTGCTAATATGGTTCCCTTCATTACACACGTTGTTCCAAAAGATGCTAATGTACCGACTTGCCAGAAAATGTTCGAAGCTTTCGCTCCTCCGCTCAAGAATACCTGACGACCGGATGTCATATTGAAACTTGATGCTATTTGAAAAATCCAAACAGCATTCACATCCCCTTGAGCATCGAGAGTAAGATCACCCGAAGTTATTTCAAGTGTACCAGTTGATTTATAGAGACCGGAATAGAGAGTTCGTCCACCGATATTTCCGGTAATTCCAATAGGATTAACGGTTCTTCCTGCGGCATCGTTATAGGCAATCGTTAGATCGCCCATTGCGGTTGTTAACATTGAAGGAAAAGTAATGTAACCCGTCGGACCGGCAGGACCAACCACATAAATATTTCCGGCTAAGTCTGCCGTACCAAATCCAGTTATCGAAGCACCAGTAGTGGGACTCACTCCGACATTTCCGGTAATTGCAGAAGCACCTGTATTTGTGACTCCGGTGTAAGCCAGAGCTGCAAATCCGCTTGTCAAGCCAAGAGTTACCGGCAACAGTACCGGTGAAGGTGAAGGAGTAGAATTCCATGTTGTAAAACTTTGAATTGTTGAGTACGGACTCGTTCCACCGCCGGCAGCTGCTGTTCTTGTCATACTCACGCGCCAATAATAAGTCGTTGCATTCTGCAACCCGGTAATTACATTTGACGCGTTTGTGAGTGTAGCGTCATCGTATATTGTGAACGCAATGCCGCTATTTGGTGAAATTTGTAACCGATAAACACTGTCACCAGCCAAGCCGACCCAGCTCATTGTCGGACTTGTTGAGACATCACTTGCGAGATCAGAAGGCAAAAGTAACACCGGTGCAGCTTGAGAAACAGCAACGGCCGGTATCATCAATGCGATCATCAGCATTGTTCCGATGAAATGTATCCATCGGGTAAAAATATTTTCAGTATAAATGCTCATAGGACCTTCCGTATAGATGGTAAAAATGGTTTCGATATTTTTTGAACATCCCCGTTCTTAAGAACGGGGATGTAATGACAATTATTTGAGCAATGCTAATTTTTTTGTAGACGTAAAATTACCTGCTTTGATCATGTAAAAATATATCCCATTGGAGAGATGTGATGCATTAAATTGAACAGAGTAACTTCCTGCTTCTTTCACTTCATTTACCAATGTTGTCACTTCTTTTCCAATCGCATCATATACCGTTAGTGTAACACTGCTGGCAGCCGGCAATTGATAATTGATCGTTGTTGAAGGATTGAACGGATTTGGATAGTTCTGCGCAAGAGCAAATTCTTTCACTGATTGTCCGATTGTTACTTCAACAGATTGTGAATATGAAAATTTTCCATCACGATCGATCTGTTTTAATCGATAGGAATATTTCCCCGATGTTAAACTGTTGTCGGTGAATGAATAGTTTTGTGATTTGTTTGTAGTACCGTTCCCTTCAACAAATCCGGCTTTCACCCAGTTATTTTCAGCCGACCGTTGAATTTCAAATCCAAAATTGTTCACTTCAGTTGCTGTTGACCAGCGAAGATTTGCAATTGAATTATTCACAGATGCTGTAAAAGAAATCAATTCTACAGGAAGTGCATTATTGTTCCCCTGAAAAGTTACTGCAGCAATTCTTGCCAACGCTCTTCCTTCCAATATTGCACCAGAATTGAGAGTGATAGCTTGATCAGCCATTATTGTTCCTACGAAATCACCTGAAATAACTGCCGAACTCCCGACTTGCCAATAGACATTGTTCCACACTGCACCGCCTGCAAGAGTCACTGAGCTTGCAACTGCCGTCGTCAGTGTGGTAGACATTTTGAAAATGAAAACTGCATTGGCATCACCCGTGAGAGTAAGAGTCCCTGTTAATCCAAACGTTCCATCGCCGGAAGCATAAACGCCGGATGAAAGGTTTTGTGTACCTAATTCTGTTCCAATAACTACAGTACCTGTTCGGTTAGCGGCATCTGTATATGCTGCAGTTAAATTGTTCTTTGCGGTTGTAAGTGTAGGAGCATCAGACACTGTTCCGGCACCTGCTCCATCAACAGAATATTTTACCCCGGTTACGGAACCATCTCCTGTAATGAAAGAACCGGAAGCCGGACTCAATCCAATATCACCGGTCACTGTACTGCCTGTACCGACTGTGATCGCACTTCCTGCCAAAATTCTAAAATTACCTGCAACACCAAGATCAACAGTGGTCGCTTGAGCAGATGCAATTGAATGCCCCATAAACGCGACGATCAACAGTACACCGAAGGTGCGAGCCAGTCGGTTTAGTCTATTTGTAGTACAAATGTTCATATCGTTTCCCTCTATCCTGTAGCCTATGCTACCTTGTATTAAAAAATATCCCGCTCTTAAGAGCGGGATTTAAATCAAATCTATTTCATTAATGTTAATTTTTTTGTTGCTGTAAAGTTTCCGGCTTTGATCGTGTAAAAATATATACCGCTGGAAAGATGCGAGGCGTTGAATTGAACAGAGTAACTGCCAATCTCTTTTGTTTCGTTCACTAGCGTTGCCACCTCTCTGCCAACGACATCGTATACTTTTAAAGTCACGATGCTGCTTGCGGGTAATTGATAATTGATGGTCGTTGTTGGATTGAATGGATTCGGATAGTTCTGTGAAAGAGTGAATCCGCCGGGAATATTTTCTGTTCGAACCGAGGTAACAACGGGAACACCGCCGATATTATTGTTGTGTAGTGAAACGGAATCTGTTTTCGCCAACAACCGACCGCTGATAAAGGCACCTTCGTTTGCATTGATAGAAGATGACGCTAAAATATTTCCTTGGAATGTCGAGTTCGCTCCAAGCGTTGCCGATGTACCAACCAGCCAAAATACATTGGACCATTGCGCACCATTGATGAGCTTTACATAACTGCCCGAAGCCGTAGTAAGTGCACCGGTCATTTTAAATATCCACACTGCACTCGCTTCTCCGCCGCCATTAAGTGTAAGCGTATCGGTAATTCCAAATGTGCCAAGATCGGATGTGTACACACCCTGTGTGTATATTTTTCCACTCAGTTCTGTTGCAATGGTGGAATCAACTTTCCGGTTAACGGTGCTATCGATCGCAGCCTTTAAAGCTAATTGTGCCGCAGCTGATGTTGCATTGCCGGGATGTTTCACACCGGTCAATGTTGCTAATGGAAATCCATTGATAACCGTACTTGGACTTACTCCAATGTCACCTGTTACAGCTGTTAGTCCTGTACTAGTGATCTTAGATCCGGCCAGCACTTTAAAATTCGCAGCTGTTCCAAGAAACACCAACGGCTTCACTGAAGAACTTGTTGTTCCTCCAATGGTATTGGATTGCATTGTAACTGAAGCTGTTCGTGCTAATGCTCTTCCTTCTAATGATGCACCGGTGGCAAATGTAATGTTGGTGTATGCTAAGATCGTTCCCTTCATTTTACAGGTTGTCCCAAAAGTTGCCGCACTGCCTGTTTGCCAGAATACGTTGGATGCTTTTGCTCCGCCAGTCAGAAAAATCTGTCGACCGGATGTCATGTTGAAATTTGATGCGATCTGAAAAATCCAAACAGCATTAATATCACCTTGCGCATCAAGGGTAAGATCACTTGCAGATATTTCGAGCGAACCATTAGATTTATAGAGGCCGGAATAGAGTGTCCGTCCTCCGAGATTTCCTGACACACCGATTGGATCCACTGTTCGACCTGCGGCATCATTATAGGCAATTGTGACATCGCCCATTGCTACCGTTAACATCGAAGGAAATGCAATTGAACCTGCAGGACCCGAAGCATCTACACCATACATCGTTCCAACAACATTTGGCAATCCAAGTCCTGTTATATAAGAACCGGCAAGAGGACTCACACCAATATTTCCGGTAACTACTGTAGGACCGGTATTGCTGATTCCGGCATACGATAGGATCGCAAATCCGCTCGTCAATCCGAGAGTAACAGGCAGCAACGGAGTTGTTGGTGTTACATTCCATGTTGTAAAACTTCGAACGGTAGAAAAAGCACTCTTTGCTCCACCGCTCTTTACGCTGTCACGAACACTGACACGCCAGTAATACTTCGTTGCATTTTTTAGTCCCGTAACAGTGTTAATGATTCCTTTAAGAGTAGAATCATTATACATCGTTGTTCCAAAAATATTACTCGTATCTATTTGTAAATGATAAACACTGTCTCCTGATGCCGCAAACCATTTCATATCGGTTGTTGTTGATTGGCTTGTTGCCAAATCAACAGGCGATTGCAATGAAGGTGCTTGCTGAGAAAAAGCGACAGTATTCGTTAACAGCAATACCATCAATGCTGTTCCGAAGAACCGTGTTAACGTATGTAAGAACGTACGTGAATTATTTGTATAAGTTTTCATAACAATCTCCTTGGTAGTAAAAAATGAAGTGGAACCTATTCAAGCGAAAAGATTCCACTTCTTAGATGAGTTTATTTCATAAGTATTAATTTCTTTGTCGAGATAAATGATCCTGCTTCTAAGCGATAGAAATACACTCCGCTGGCAAGATTGTTTTTTCCATGATTGCTTGTAAATGACACCGAATAATTCCCGGCTGTTTGGTTGCCATTCACCAGCGTTGCAACTTCAGTTCCAATTGCATCATATACTTTCAACGACACATGACTGGTCATTGGCAGCTGATAGCTGATCTTTGTTGCAGGATTAAATGGATTCGGATAGTTTTGTGAAAGAGAGAATTCCTTCGGTGCAAGTTCATCTGCAACCGAAGTTGTTGCTGCTGGTTTTGTAACAACATTGGATGCGAGCGTCACTGCTGCGTTGCTTGCCAGTGCTCTTCCTTCTAATGAAGCTCCGGTACCTAACGAGATTGACTGTGCTGCTAAGATCGTTCCTTTAAAGACCGATGTTGTTCCAAGCGTTGCCGATGTTCCGACCTGCCAAAAAATATTCCCTGCTTTTGCACCGCCTGCAAGGATAACTTTGATACCGGTACCAACGTTAAGCGCAGCGGCGATCTGGAATATCCAGACATCAGTTGCCGTTCCTGTTAGCGTCACATCAGATCCTGTTATCGCTGCGGCACTTGTAAATTTGTATAAACCCGGAACAAGCGTTAGTCCGCCGATATTTCCCGTTCCCGGATTTAGAAATGTTCCGGTTGGAACCGGCACCCGACCTGCTGCATCGTTATACGCTACAGTTAAATCTCCTTTTGCAGTTGTTAATAATGCGGCCGCAATAGTTGCTCCGGCAGGTCCGGTAGCATCAACTGTGTACATCTTCCCTGTTATTTCCGCTGCTCCAAAACCGGTTATACCGCTGCCCGCCGCAGGACTTAGACCGATATCTCCTGTAATTGCTGATGCAGGAACATTTGAAATCAACGATCCGGCAAGGACAACAAAGTTAGTGGTCGATCCTAAGTTTACTTTGGGTTGTGTTTGCGCCAAAGTCATTGTTGACATTGTCAGTGCAGCGATGATTAAAGTTCCAAATAATTGTTTTATTCGGTTTGTAACATTAACAGTTAGATTTTTCATAAGATTTTTATTGTGTTAGGTAAATTAAATAATATGTGTTTTATGTGATCTGCTCTCCCTTCAAGAGAGCAGTAAAAAATTATTTTAAAAGAATTAGTTTCTTTGTCGAAATATATGAACCTGCTACCAAACGATAGAAATACACACCGCTTGCAAGATTGTTTCTTCCATTGTTCGCATTAAACGTTACTGTATAATTTCCTGCTGATTGA
>CAYPEM010000053.1:4085-13316 GCA_964409765.1 uncultured Chitinophagaceae bacterium | reverse complement strand
ATTGTTTCTTCCATTGTTCGCATTAAACGTTACTGTATAATTTCCTGCTGATTGATTGCTGTTCACCAGTGTTGCAACTTCATTTCCAATCGCATCATAGACCTTCAGTGATACATGATCGGTCATTGGTAATTGATAACTGATCATTGTCGAAGGATTGAACGGATTAGGATAATTTTGCGAAAGTGTAAATTCTGTCGCTTGCACAGCACTATTGTTGACTGCCGTGATAGAACCATTCTTAGTTACATGTGATGCATGGATATCGTAATTGCCGGTTCGTTTATCCTGCCAAGCAATAATTGCTCCACCGTTTCCATCAATGATCGTCGTTGGATTGGTCTGTGTACTATCTGCTGTGCAGATCGGTAATCCATTCGCCGTCCACGGAAAAGCAAAACTTCCGGTAATTCGTGATGCATAGATATCGTATGTATTTTTGTTGATGCTGCTGTCTCGTTTATCCTCCCAGGTAATAATAGCACCATGAGAACTGTCGGTGATTATTGTTGGATTAGTTTGGCTGCGTGCAGAAATACAAACCGCTATTCCATTTACATTCCATCCTGTCGCAACTACACCGGTTGAATCAACTCGCTGTGCATAAATGTCGGATGTAATTCCTGTGCGGAAATCTTCCCATGTCATGATCGCTCCGCCGATCCCATCACTGACCAGTTTCGGATTAACTTGATCGTACGCAACATTGTTGTTCATTACGATACCATTGACAGGCCATCGTATTTCAACCGCAGCACTCATTCGCTGAATCCAGATATCAATTGATGTTGTGCTTCGAAAATCTTGCCAAACAATGATTGCACCGCCATTTCCATCAGTGCAGATATCCGGGTTTGTTTGATCAGTTGCCATTGTACAAACTGCAACACCATTGGCTATCCCAATTAAACCGCCAATAGCACTTATTCGCTGAGCATAGATATCATAATTGCCGGCGCGCAGATCATACCACGTAAGAAATGCGCCACCACTGCCATCATTGATAATTGTTGGACCATACTGTGCTGCTGCTTGTGTGCAAACACCAATTCCGTTTGCTGTCCATTGCGCAACACCTGATCCATTGATTTTTTGTGAGTAGATATCAGCAATGCCGGGTCCAGCATTACTGCGATAATCTTCCCATGCCAGCAATGCTCCATTGTTACCACCACTAACCATCACAATATTCACTTGATCGAAAACAATTGAACAGACCGATGTACCGGTTGACGGACTCCATTGAGTTGCGCCGTTTGCATTGATGCGCTGAGCATAGATATCAAAACTGCCGTTACGTTTATCCTGCCATGCGATAATTGCACCGCCAATTCCATCGCTGACAATTCTGGGACTGACTTGATCACTATCTAACGAACAGATGGCAATACCATTTGCAGTCCATTGATTTGCACCTGCCGCATTTACGCGTTGCGCGTAAATATCAAAACTGGTGCCGCTTCGTTTGTCCTGCCAAACAATAATTGCACCGCCATTTCCATCGCTGGCACTGGCAGAATTTATCTGATCGTTTGTAGAACCACTGACAAGGTTGTTGACTTTGGGATTTCCTGACCATTGAGAAATTCCAATGGAAGGAATCATTATAGATGTAACAAGTAATGCACCGATTAGCCCCAGAGGTATGCGTGTCCAGCAATCGTGCATACGTTTTAGAGTACTGGTGAAGATGTTCATGAGAAACTCCGTGCAGTGAGTAAAAGTGATTTATATGTTTTTAGAAAAATTACCCCGCTCGCGTGAGCGGGTGTTAAAATTTTGATTTTTAATGTCTTCTATGGATTTACAACAGTATTGCCTGCTAAAGTAACTGCTGTCTGTGCCAATGCTCTGCCTTTTAACGATGCGCCGGTATTCATCGCAATCGCTGTTTTGCACAAGATATTTCCCTTCATAGCAGCTGTTGTTCCAAGAGTTGTTTGTCCGGCAACCTGCCAGAAAATATTGGAAGCAAGTGCTCCGCCGCTAAGAGTAACGATTGCACCGTTAGCAACCGTCAAATCTTGTCCTATTTGGAAGATCCATACATCGGTTGCCGTTCCGGAAAGTGTTACACCGGCAGAAGAGATGAGAACACCGGTTCCCCATTTATAAAGTCCTGGGGTAAGTGTCATTGAAGTAATATTGCCTGCACCAAGTTCTGTCTTATCGGGTGATGTACGTCCTGCAGCATCGGTGTATGCGGTTTGCATATCGCTGATTGCAGTAGTCATCTTCGTCGGTGTTGGGGAAGTATAGTTTGAAGCATAAATTTTTCCCGATGATATAACCAATGCAGATGTTGCAAATGTATTTGTTGCATCCATGGTCAGCCCAAATCCTGTGATGTATGATGCAGCAGCCGGACTTAGACCAACATCTCCTGAAATCGCAGTTACACCCGTTGCAGAAACTCCGGATTTTGCAAGAACAGCAAAACTGCCTGATGAACGGAGATTAACTGCTGAATGATCTACTACTACTCCTGATCCATTCACTGTTTCATCCTTTTTACATCCGGTGATGAATGACGCTAACAACAATGCGGAAAGTATTGATATTCCAATTGTTCTTATCCAAGAGTTTGGATTTCTGATTGTATTTTTATAAATGGTTTTCATTTGATTCTCCATGACGACTGATGACGTAAATATTTGTGATCCAGTATGGATCTTGTTACTGAATCAACATAACGACACAACCGAGAGAAGTATATCATCCAAAGGGATGGAAAAAGGACTACACCTTTAGGATGAGTAATCTGACATTGGGAAGTGTTACACAGCACACTTCCCTTCTGTCAATATGTGTAATGCATTTGTAGTGAGACTTTAGTTTGGTACGATATCAATCACCACAGATCTATTATAGAAGCGTTGTTCAGGATAATAGTTATCAAACGCTGCATATTCGGTGTTTTCTCCAAATCCGAATGTCTCAAATGTAATTCCCCGTTTGCCGCTTTTTGAAATCGCGCTTTCCATTATTCCTCGTGCATTCTGAACGCGCTCACGGGATAAGTTTTCGTTATATTCATCTTCACCAATGATATCAGTATATCCGTGGATAATGACTATACCGCTGTCCGGAACGAGTGGAACAATAACCTCGGTGATGAATTTTTCATATTTTGCAACTGTTTTCGATTCGTCGAAATCAAATAGAATTCTGTACCGCACAACATCATTCTTCGGCATTTCTCTGCGGACAAGGTGAATAGTCGTGTCTCTTCGAATCGGTTTGCCGCTTTTTGTCTTTGCGAGCATAACAACCTTGTAATTACCTTCTGTTCGAGTTCCAAGTACGGAATTACCGGAAACGTTTTCGCGGTCTTTGGTATATGGTCCAAACCGTTGAACTTTTCCAAGACTGTCCGTAATTTCTATTGACCATGATGCATATGCTTCTTTGGCGCCAATAGCATTAAAGAGAATGTGGCCATCAAGAGGATTTTCAACAACGGCAACTATTTGTACCGGTTTCAACGATGGTCCACCGACCTGGATCATCAACTCCGGAGAATCACTTTCAATATCAACACGACTATCTCCCTCTCTAATCAGAACAAGTTCTTTAGTACCGCCCGGGAATTCCGAAGGATTTTTTGGCTTAACTCTTCCTTCAGTCGTAATTCGTGAGCTGTCAATTCCAAAGACATTTACAAGGTACCGTTTGACTGTTTCTGCTCTTGCTTTACCATGATCCGATCCTTTTGCTGAAGCTCCGCTGAGATTAATGGACGTTCCTGGATTTTTTTTCATCCTCTCTCCAACGACATTCATAATATTATAATAGACAGTCATTTCTCGGAGCGGACGACCATCGAAATTTTTAGGCTGAACTTCCTGCAATTGTTCTTCCTTAAAGCTCGACGCCTGACTCTTCGTCAATTGTTCATAGCGAGCCGGTATTTCACTCGATCCTTCATCAAAGAAGATATAATTGCGCATTGGAAATGTTTCCCTTACTCTTCGTTTTACAGGAACAATTTTAGGCGTACGAACTGAGAATTGAACTACCCGTTCGGCAACAACCGGTTGAGCAGCTGGTTCATCCTGAGGAATGATATCGCCGCTTCCAAATTTGATTGATACACCAATTCGCACGGTGGAAATTCCCCATAGTCCATCGGAACGGGGATCTTGTCCAAAGAATGGCTGGTACGAAATGAATGGTGAAAGTTCCCATTGGGTTTCATCATTCGGAGATGTCAGTGCAAAATCATAACCCATGCCGATCTGCCCGGAATAAACCAGACTATTCATGCCGCTAAACTGAGATTGCACACCAATATTTGGCTCCTGCGTATACAAGAATGTTTTTTCATCCGGACTTGAGAATGAAAAATTATACCCGATACGTGGTCCACCATAAATGTAAAATTGATCTGAGAATGGTGAAAATCGCAGGCTCGGTTCGATCGATATGTAACTTGGTGTTGCCGACAGGGTTGAATTTTCTCCGCACGGACATGGAACATCAAAGAACATTGCGCGGCGATCATCATACGCTAAATGTAAAATTGCTCCCCACATCGGATCCGGACGGTATTCAAGAACTCCGCCAAGATAGATCCCAGCTCCAAAACCTTTATGGAATGCCGTCGGTGTCGAGAACGATCCGTTCAGCATCTGTGTTGTTCCGCCGTAAAAATTCAGATTTGCTCCTCCAACACCGCCGAACCACCACGTTGGTTGTTCCCGTAAGGTGTCCTGCGCAAGGATTGTTCCCTGCATAAGGATCACCATAAAAGCGCTGACAATAATTCTTGTGTACCAATTACTCACAAGTTTCTGATGTTGAATTTCTGATCGAGACATTTGTACCTCCTGATAAAGAAAAGTTTTATTTTTTATATTCATTGTAATTCACTTTGATAATCTGCCTGTCAATTTTTTTTGATTGACAGGCAGATATGATCTGTTATGGTAATGGAACATTGACTGTAGCATTCTGCAATGCAATTGTTCCGGCTGTGATCGCTCCGGCAAGTATTCTGCCGTTGATCGTTGAACCGGTTACTGCAGTGACATCTCTTCCAGACACTACTGTGCCTGAGAAAATTGTACCGACACCAATTGTTGCATCTTCCGTAGGAACCCAGAATACATTTTTCGCTTGAGCACTTCCCGTAAGCGAAACATTTGCGCTTGTGGTCAACGAAGAACCGATCTGGAATACCCACACTGCATTTGCATTTCCGCCGCCGTCAAGAATAAGTTCTGTCGAGACTAGCATTGTGCTGCCGGATGTGTATGTTCCCGGAGGAATTCCCAGCGGATATAATGCACCAAGATCAGCACCGGCAGAAATTGTCGTTCCAATTGGTTTGTTCTTTGCAAAATTATACGCAGTCAACAGATCTTGTCGTGCCTTTTCAGATTCAGTATCATTTATGTGCACTGTACCATTCACAACACCCGGACCCGGACTTGTTGAGAATGTGAATCCTGTAATTGAAGTGCCCGGGTCTAACGACACATCACCGTTTACTACTGAATTTCCGGTATTAGTGATTGCTGAAGTCGCCATAATTCCATACGTACTTGCTGCTCCGAGTATGACTGTTCCCGGTGCAAATCCAGATTCGGTTGTAAACTGCCAAATGGTGGAATACGCACTCGTTCCGCCGCTATTCTTTGCATTCACGCGCCAGTAATATGTTGTACTTGCTTTGAGACCGGATAACAGTTTCGATGTTGCAATGATCGTTGAATCATTGAATACCGGGTTTGCAAATATTTGCGTTGTATCAACCTGCAATCGATAGGTTGTTGCTCCTAGTGAAGAGTTCCAGCTTAATGTCGGGTTCATTGAGACATTGGTTGCTAAGTTGATCGGAGCCAATAAGATCGGCGGTAATGGCGGAGTAAGACTAGTGGTGAAACTCCGGGTTGAGTACGGACTTGTACCGGCAACATTCTTCGCATTCACACGCCAGAAATATGTTGTCCCGGCGATCAAGCCGGTGATCGGCTGCGACGTTCCGGTGATCGTTGAATCATTGAACACCGTTACTGCAAATGTATTGCTTGTCGAAACTTGTACTCTGTACGTATTCGCTCCAACCGATGCATTCCAACTGAGTGTTGGATTTGTAGATTGATTGATTGCAAGATTAAGCGGAGCGATCAAGACCGGTGCTAATGGAGCTGCACTCGTAGTGAAACTCCATATTGTGGAATACGCACTCGTTCCTGCTGCATTCTTTGTATTAACACGCCAGAAATACGTCGTTCCAATCGTTAATCCGGAGATCAATTGCGATGTGTTTGTGCGGGTCGAATCATTATAGAATGTTGTTGCAAATGTATTGCTCGTCGAAACCTGCAATCGATATGTCGCTGCTCCTGAAACTGCATTCCACAACAACGTCGGATTTGCTGATTGATTCACTGCAAGGTCAAGCGGAGAAATCAAGACTGGTGCAGCAGGCAATACGATTGTTGTGAAACTCCTCACAACGGAATACGCGCTCGTTCCTGCAACATTCTTTGCATTCACACGCCAGAAATATGTTGTTCCAACAAGCAAACCGGAGACTTGCTGTGATGTGCTTGATAGTGTTGAGTCATTATATACTGTGCTTGCAAATGTATTGCTCGTCGAAACTTGTAATCGATATGTATCTGCTCCCTGCACGGCAACCCAGATCAAATTCGGATTCACCGATTGGTTGACAGCAAGATCAGCAGGTGCAAATAAGACTGGTGCCGCCGGCACAACGATAGTTGTGAAGCTTCGCACTATGGAATAATTGCTTGTTCCTGCAGCATTCTTTGCATTTACACGCCAGAAATAAGTTGTTCCAATTGTTAATCCTAAGATCTGTTGTGAAGTGCTTGTACGAGTCGAATCGTTATAGAAGGTTGTTGCAAATGTATTACTCGTAGAAACTTGCACACGATACGTGTCTGCACCCGGAACATCATTCCAGATAAGTGTCGGGGTCACCGATTGATTAACCGCTGCATTCAATGGTGAGACCAAGGTTGGAACTGCCGGAGGTGTGATCGTAGTGAAACTCCATACATCAGAGTATGCACTTGACTGACCGGAAATTTTGGAATTTACACGCCAGAAATATGTTGTTCCAACCGCTAATCCTGATACGCTTTGTGATGTATTTGTAAGAGTCGAGTCATTATACACTGTTGTTGCAAATGTATTGCTCGTTGATACTTGTAAACGATAAGAACCTGCTCCAGGAACAGAATTCCAGACCATTGTTGGATTGACCAATTGATTTGTTGCGCCGTCCAATGGAGCAACAAGTGTTGGTGTTCCTGCAGTAATTGTGGTAAAACTTCGTGAGGAATATGCGCTCGTGCCCGCAGCATTTTTTGCATTGACACGCCAGTAATAAACTGTTCCGCCGACCAAACCCGATACCTGTTGCGATGTACCATTGATCGTAAGATTTGAATACACTGTTGTTGCAAAACTATTGCTCGTGGAAACCTGTAAACTATAAGAGCTCGCTCCCGATACTGCATTCCATGTGAATGTCGGGCTTGTAGAGATATTGATCGCCGAAACTATTGGGGCAATTAATATCGGAGCGGCAGGAACTGTGATCGTTGTAAAACTCCAGACAGTGGAATAATCGCTCGTTCCGCCTGATATTTTGGAATTAACACGCCAGTAATATGTCGTTCCAACTGTTAAACCGGATACTACCTGCGAAGTGTTCGTTAATGTTGAATCATTATACACGGTAAAAGGAAAACCGGGATCCAACGAAACTTGTAATTGATAACTATTGGCACCTTGCACGGTATTCCAATTCAATGTTGTGCTTAATGCTTGATTGATCGCTCCATCAAATGGAGAGACAAGAATTGGTGTTCCTGCGGCAATTGTTGAGAATGTCCAAACATAATTGGTCGCTAATGCAGTACCTGCTACACTCTTTACTCCTGTTGTGATAGTACACGTATAGGTTGTATTTGGAGCTAAACCGACCGGAGCGATGAAAACTGCAGTTGTATCAGAATATGATACTGTACCAACAATAGAATTGGAGCCTTCTCGAACGGTAAATGATGATGAATTGACTGATCCCGCATTCATTGGCATGTTGAAGGTAGCCGTAATGATCGCAACTGCAGCAATTCCAGTTGAACCTGTTGCACCGTCTGTTTTTGCAAATTTTGCAGATTTCTTTCCTAAGAGTGTGTTGATCGTTTGTTTCAGGTTGCTCGTCTTGTTCAGCGGTACATTCGTTCCATTATTCACGGGGGATGTTCGAATCACCATCGGTGCCGTGGTCGGAGGGCAAACGTTCACTATTCCATCTGGTTCTACTTTACATCCGCTCATAAAAGCAACGAAGAGTATTGTAGCAGTCAGTCCTGTTTTTAAAGAAACATTGGCAAAATGCATCCAACGATCAAATGTGGATGCCGGATTTGTTCTTGATGTGTTCATGGTTCCCTCTGTTAGTAATTAATATTGCTGATGATTTTTATTGAACTATTTCTCTCTGTACCTTCTTGACGTATCATTATTCAATCGTTTAAAAAAATAAATGTGTGAATGGTAGTGTGAATAACAATCCCCACTAAACCGTGAACAACAATACCAATGAATGAATTGAGAAGGTATAGACCAAAAGGATGGAAAGGGACTTAATCCTTTAGTAGGACTAAAAAGGAGGTTAAATTTTTATTGCGATGTTTGTAAAATCTTTCTGAAGTGTCTCTAGAAGGATCTGTGAAGTGCTGATAGAGATGAGAAAATGTTTTACACGTATTGTCTCGATCAAGTTCGGAGAGTCATCGGCACGCCAAATGGCCTTTCTGGCTTACCATAGTTAGATTTCAACCAAATGCAGTCGAACTTTATTGAGTCAAGATTGATATGACGGAGAAAATCTGATGGGGATTATTGCAGGGTAAATATTACATCAAGAAAGAATCTGGTAATTTAAAGAAGGACGGTTACACAGAGTATCATGGTGAATTACATTTGGTCGCGGGAGTAATTGGCTATTTGAAGACGGCTGTGCAGTGCTAATTTTTCCAGAATATTGTGCACATGACTTTTCACGGTGAATGTTGCAATATGAAGATTTTCGGCGATCTGCTTGTTACTCAAGCCGTCAACGATCAATGCAATAATTTCTTTTTCACGCTCTGTCATTCGAATGGCACTGTTAATATTCCTTTTCCCTTTTGCAAGGGCATGCTCTGCAACCTGGAAAAAAAGAGAACCGGTCATAGACATCGG
>CAYPEM010000053.1:0-3985 GCA_964409765.1 uncultured Chitinophagaceae bacterium | reverse complement strand
TTTGGAACTTGTCCTTTTTTTTGCGGTGGTTTGCTTTGCGACTTCATAATTGAATGAACTAACAGATTCGAATCAAGGGAGATGAAACCAATATTTACAAAGGATTGGCATTAGTGATACAACATTTATGCTCCCAATAATGTAACTAATTACACTCTCCATTGCAAAAAGTTTTCGATGGTATCTTTTGAGAATTGATTCTTCCAAAATTTCTGTTCCAATTATCGTGAATCTATTCAGAAGTCAGGTCATTTTTAAGTATAAAAAAAGGACGCATTTGCGTCCTTTTTGGTTAAAAATACCTGCTATCGTTAAATAATTATATCGAAGTATGGATAAATCGTTCGTTTATCCTTTCAAGAAACCTCATTGAAATATTATATTTTTCTGCAAAGAGGGAAAGATTATTTAAACAGAATTTTTTGACACCATCTTCAATAGCAGAATGCTGAAGTTTTCCAGACTCTACCCAGCGATAGACGGAAGCGACATTCACCCCAAGAGATGCAGCAATTTCTTCAGCGGTAAAATAACATATTTCATTATTCATAGATTATTCATGATCTTATTAATATTTCATTCAAAATTGCTTTTTTCAATGGTATAAAATCGTTATAAGTTGTTGAAGAAAAAAGAGTTGTTAACGTTTTCTAATATTCAAAAATTTTTATGATCAATTTGTTGGTTATCAGTTCAATTTTCTATTCTGGGGTAGAAAAAACTTCATTATTACCCAATGCTTATAGGGTTTTTTAATCGAATGGCTCCGCCATTTCCGAAATTACATTGTATTCAAAATCCCATTAAAGTATATTGATATGAATATATGTTTCCTTCTATTATCTGGAATATTGTCAGTCCTGATTTTCAATGACCTTTCTTAACCCTTTTGTTCTGTTTGGACTTGCGGCAGCGGCTATACCGATCCTCATTCATTTATTCAATATTCGTAAACTGAACACGATCGAATTCAGCACACTGAAATTCCTTAAAGAACTGCAAAAAAATAAAATGAGAAAGATCAAAGTGCGGCAATGGCTGCTGCTTGCATTGCGTACGCTGCTCATTCTCCTTATTGTTCTTGCGTTCTCGCGCCCTGCATTGAAAGGAAGTTTCGGGTCACTATCATCGTATGCACCATCAACTATTATCATTCTGTTCGATAACTCCGCAAGCATGGAATTGAGCAATGAGCATGGAAAGTTCTTAACACAAGCACAAACACAGGCTTTGAAGATCGTTTCAATATTACAGGAAAACGACGATGTTTTTTTCCTTCGTCTGTCGGACCTTCCAAATGCGACAATGGAAGAACCAACCCACGATAACCGAAAGATTGAATCCCTGATCCGCCAAACAGAGATCAGTAATAACCACCGAACAATTGAAGATGGACTGCGGCTTGCTTCACGGCTGTTGTCGCAATCAAAGAACTTTAACAAAGAGGTATATGTCATTACCGATGGACAGACATCAACACTGATGACAGAGAAGAAAAAAAGTATTATACAGGAGACATTATTTGAACCTCATGTAAAGATATTTTATTCTGCACTTTCCCAACGAGAGATTGACAATGTTGCGATTGATAAGGGCATAGTTCCCCCGTCACTATTTCAATTAGGAAAACCATTCCTGCTGAATGCTGAGATAAAGAACTTCGGAACATCTCCCATTGTCAATCATCTTGTGAGTGTGACTATTGGGAACAACAGGGTGATGCAAAAAAGTATCTCTTTGAATGGCGGGGAACGGGGAACAGTTGAATTCAGCATCATACCATCCCGTTCAGGGTTTGTCACAGGTTTTGTGGAATTGGAAGACGATCTGTTCGAATCTGATAATCGATTCTATTTTTCCGTACATATTCCCGAAAAGATCGATCTTGCAGTGATCGCGAAGGATGAGAAATATTCCCGTTACCTCTCAGCTGCACTATCGGTCTCCGGTTCCGGCAGCAGTTCATCACCGATTGCTCTTCACAAACTTTTACCGGCTCAGATCACTTCTGCGTCTCTCCTTAGTAATGATATCGTTATTCTTTCGGGGATTAATGATCTCAATGTTTCTCAGTCAACCATGCTGCAGCAATATGTTACAAACGGCGGCAATATCATTTTCTTCCCATCAGCTGAAACAACTTCGCTTTCATATAATTATTTGAAGTCGTTCGAACTCGTTGACATGCAATTGTCCAGATCTTCGACAACATTTGAAAAAGTAGATTATCGTTTCCCTATCTTTCAGGGAATGTTTGAACAATCCGTACAAAAGAATAAATCGGAAATTGAAACGCCTCAAATAACTATAGGACTCAACCCCCGTTCTGCAACCAATACCCGATCCATTATCACTCTTTCGAACGGGAAGAATTTTCTCTGGCTACGAGAATTTGGCAGAGGCAGAATTCTTGGTTTTGCAGTCCCTCCAATCCCCGAATGGTCGGACTTTCCATTGAAAGGTGTATTTGTTCCATTGATGTATCAATCCGCATTGTATCTTGCAACACCGGTCAACACCAGCGAGAAAGAAAACTATTCTGTCGGAGAGAAAGTTGAATTCAACTCTTTTCAATTGAAGAAAGGTGCTTCCGTCTCCCCTTCCTCAATACAATTGCTTGATAGAGAGCACCGAAAAATACCGTTGATTGTCTATAATAAGACTTCAAATGAAGGGGTTTCTCGTTCAATTTTTTCATTTGATAATCCGAACAGTGCTGGGATCTATACTGTGTATGGTCAGAACGATACGATCCTTACACTTCCGATCAACACCCGCAGGGAAGAATCAAACGGAACTCTTGCAACGAGCGATGAAATTCTGACCGTTCTTCGTCAATTGGGAATTGCAGAAGAATCTATAACTCAATTGTACCCGGAATCAGAGATCACAGAAACAATTCTTCAAAGCAGATTTGGCATTGAATTATGGCGTTATTTTTTACTTGCTGCACTTATTGTAGCTCTTGTGGAAATGTTTGTTGCCCGTGAACCAAAAACAAAAGTGTAACTCATCGGTGAATCTGTGGCGATGGTGTAATGTTAAATAACTCACGTTACGCATAGAATGAAATTAGTCATGCTGAGCGAGGCACAACATAAATTTGTTAGGACATCCTTCGACGCATCCTGTATAAAGCACAGGATTTGCTCAGGATGACTATAATTGTTGTGCCGAGTCGAAGCATTTTTTACTTTTGCGTAATATCAGTTAAATAATCAAAAGGAAGTTCTCTAATAATGATGATCGATCTTGTAAAAGAAAAACGTGAACGGGCGATTGTTGTCGGCGTTGCCACGCGCAATACCACCAAACAACAGGAAGAAGAATATCTTGATGAACTGGTTCTGCTTGCCGATACGGCAGGAGCCGATGTTCTCCATAAGATCCTTCAGGTAAAAGATAAGTTCGATTCTGCGTATTATATCGGCAAAGGAAAAGTTGAACAGCTTGCACAGTTGTGCAAAGACGATGATATTTCTCTGGTGATCTTTGATGACGATCTTTCACCCGCTCAGGTCCGGAATCTTGAAGAGATGATCGAACGAAAGATCCTCGACCGCAGCGGATTGATCCTGGATATTTTCGCATCACGCGCGAAGACCAATGAAGCAAAAACGCAGGTTGAACTGGCTCAGTTGAATTATATGCTCCCCCGCCTCACCCGCATGTGGACTCACCTTTCAAAACAATACGGCGGAATCGGTACAAAAGGACCGGGTGAAACGCAGATCGAAACCGACCGGCGAATGATCCGCGAGCGGATTGCCATATTGAAAGTGAAACTTGAGAAGATCGCAACGCAGCGGACAACACAACGGGGAGGAAGAAAAGAATTCTACAGTATCGCTCTTGTCGGCTATACGAACGTCGGCAAATCTACATTGCTCAATACTCTTTCCGATTCGAAAGTGTTTGTTGAAAATCGATTGTTTGCTACGCTCGATCCCACAACCAGATTGGTCGCACTGGATAGTTCAACCAA
>CAYPEM010000052.1:25699-30573 GCA_964409765.1 uncultured Chitinophagaceae bacterium | reverse complement strand
AATGATGCGCTGGAGTTTTCACTGAAACAGAGTCTCCGCATGGCGGAATCACTGAAGGATCGTCCCGGTACGCTGCCGAGAACTATGGATAAAGAAGGAAATCTTGTCACATGCAATTCCAAATGGTGGACCAGCGGATTTTTTCCCGGAACATTGTGGTATTTGTACGAATATTCGGAAAACGACACTCTCAAAAAATTTGCACGTGAATTTTCGGATCGGGTAAGAGATCAACAATATACAACGGACAATCATGATGTTGGGTTTATGATCAACTGCAGTTTCGGGAACGGATACAGAATTACCGGCGATACATCCTATCGAAATGTTCTTCGCACCGCATCTCATTCGCTCCTCACCCGTTTCAATCCGTCGCTTGGTGTTATTCGCTCATGGAATACCGATAAGAACAACCGTCAATGGCAGTACGCTGTCATCATCGACAATATGATGAACCTGGAACTACTGCTGAAAGCTGCAAAGGAATTCAACGAACTGTCGTTCACTGCGGCGGCGCTTTCTCACGCAAACAAAACGATTGAACATCATTTCCGTCCCGATTACAGCAGCTATCACGTTGTCAGTTATGATACGCTCACAGGAATTCCGCATACAAAACAAACGGCGCAGGGATTTAGCGACAACTCCGCATGGGGACGCGGACAGGCATGGGGATTGTACGGATTTACAATGATGTACCGGCTTACGAAGGACACCGCTTATCTTTCGCAGGCAACACAGATCGCCGATTTCATCATCCATCATCCGAGATTACCCGCAGATAAAATTCCGTATTGGGATTTTGACGCGCCGAGTATTCCAAACACGTACCGCGATGCGTCCGCCGGAGCAATCATTGCTTCCGCGCTGATCGAACTGAGCGGATATGTTTCTTCAAAAAGATCAAACGAATACCGCTCAGTAGCTGAAACACAGATCCGTTCTTTAAGCTCACCGCGCTACCGCAGCACATTAGGAGATAACGGAAATTTTATCCTGAAGCATGGCGTGGGAAGTATTCCGCACAACAGCGAGATCGATGTTCCTCTCTCTTATGCTGATTATTATTATGTTGAAGCGTTGATGAGATTGAAGAAATTAATGAATTTATAACTTTAAAAAACGTAATAACTGTATTGAAAATTATCGCATGGAAGCCTCTTATGAAAAAACTTATCGCACTTGTTCTCTTCTCACTTTTAATAACAGCAAGTTCGCTTGCGCAGAATTTTCGATTGTCTCCCGGAGATACACTCCAATCCATTTCTATTTCATCGGATAGAACTACAATATTAAGGGTATTCGCTCCACAGGCAAACAATGTCCGGATCGGCGGAACGGATATTCCGGAAAGTTTTAGAAATCAACCTATGATAAAACAATCGACCGGAATATGGGAAACTCCTGCCGGAATTTTACCGCCCGGTGCATATCGGTATACGTTCATCATCGACAGTCTGTCGGTAATGGATCCAAAGAATCCCTCAGTCAGTGAATCGAACGCGAATTCCTGGAGTATGTTCTACGTTCCCGGTGCGGATTTTATGGAGGCGAAGAATGTTCCCCATGGCGCGGTTGCCGAAGTGACGTACTATTCGCAGTCGCTCGAACGCAATCGTAGAATGCATATCTATACACCTCCCGGATATCAATCGGGCAAAAAGAAATATCCTGTACTGTTCCTGCTGCACGGCGCAATGGATTGCGACGATTCGTGGTCATCGGTGGGAAGAGCTGGATTCATTCTTGATAATCTGTTTGCGGAAAAAAAAGCCGTACCGATGATCGTTGTGATGCCGGCGGGACATACTGGTCCATTCTCGTTCGGAGCAATGCGTCCTTCAACGCGGGATGAGTTCGTGGAAGATTTTCTGAATGACATTAAACCGTACGTGGAGAAGAATTACCGAACATTGACCGATCGGAAACACCGTGCAATCGCGGGACTTTCCATGGGAGGATTGCAGACGTTGAACATTGCCATTCCGCATTTGGAAGAGTACTCAGCAATCGGTGTATTCAGTTCCGGAATTTTTGAACTCGGCGGAATAAACTTCGGCGCAGCACCCGGTCAATCGTGGGAAGAACGGAATTTGAAGATGCTGGATGACAAACAATTGAAGAAAGGACTACGGCTTTTTTGGTTCGCTACCGGGAAAGAAGATTTTCTGTTGAATGTTTCCAGAAAAACTGTCGATCTTTTGACAAAACACAATTTTACCGTTGTTTATAAAGAGACCGATGGCGCACATACCTGGGCAAAGTGGCGCGATTATCTTTATGAATTTGCTCCACAGTTATTCAAATAATGATTTAAACAAAAGAAAATAAAATTATTATTGTTTTTGCTGCATCTTGAAAGCAAGTTTTAGAAACGATGGAGTGATAATAGTTGTCATTATTCCCATAAACACGAGCATTGAGAACAATCTTTGACCAATAAAACCGTTTTCGAAGGCTATGTTTACAATAACAATTTCTATTATTCCCCTCGCATTTAATCCTATTCCCAGTGTCCAGCTTTCTTTTAAAGTCATGCCTGCAATTTTTCCGCCAAGCAAACCTGCAAGAAGCTTTGCAAGAAATGCTGCACCCAGAATTACAACAAACATTGTCCAATTGGTCAATGTTGCTACGTCAAATGTAAGACCGATCGTTGCAAAAAAAATGGGGGCAAGAAAACCCATTGTGATGCCGGAAGCAGTGCTTTTAACGAGTTCAAAATTCTTCTTCCCCATCACTTCTTGATTTAGTAACATCGCTCCAAAGAATGTCCCGATAATGAAATGAAACCCAATTGCTTCGGATAATGCTGCAAATATTAATACATACAACAGGACAAGAGCAAATAATGATTCCTTTCCTTTCATCTTTGAGATAATGAGATATACAGTAGCGCTTGGAATATAGAGAAATCTTATTGCAGACCGAATGAGACGCCAACCGATAAAGACAGAGATGGTAAATAACAATATTTCTCCAATTGTCAATAAAATGGTAAGGTCAAAAGCACTTCTTTCTCCTTCGTTATTCTTTACAGAAAGAATAACACCAAGAGCAAGCAAGGTCAAGACTACATTTGCCAATGATGCGGAAATTATTCGTTTTCCTATACTGCTGTCAACCTGCCCAAGATCAGTAAGAATCCGCGTCGTTATCGGGGGAGCGGTAATGGCAATGCAGAGCCCGACAAAGATGGTCCTTATGCTATCCAATTCTAAAAATATTCCTACAACAATACCTATTGCAAGAGGAATGATAAATCCCACAATGGATATCCAGATATTTTTTTTATGAAATCCTTCGAAGACATCTACAATATCAATTTCAAATCCCTTTAACAAGACAAGTAGCAACACTCCTAAATTAGCTATGGTGGCAAGTTCGTGATTGATGCTGATGATATTGAGAACCGAAGGACCCAAAATAATTCCGGCAAAGATCTCACCAATCATTGCCGGTTGATTGAAGCGTTCAGCAACTTCACCTGCAATTCTGGTTATAATCAATAACAGAAGTATGGTAATGATTAACGGCATAGGGGTGTTAATATTGAAATATTGTTTTAGAATAAGCACTTTCGAGCAAACCTGCAAATAAAATTGGGATTACGATAATAGTTTTTGTTGATTTAAATCAATTGAGCTGGTTTTGTTTTTAAGAGACAAAACATCGGCAAAAATTGATTTTTCTATCATTTCTCTTTGCGTCGGTATATCATTTCCAAATGCGTTGGTATTATGTTCCTATGCGAACACTCGGCTGTTATGAATGGATTAACGATTGCCGGATGAAACTCCATTTTTCAGTATTTGATAATGCCATTGGCTTCCCCCTTGCCTTTTAGTTTCACTTTTTGCAGTTTCCCGTATGAAAAAAACGATTCTGCTCTACGGCGGCACAATGGCGGTTCTGCTCGGCATTCTGAAATTTTTCGAGTACCGGTTTATTGTGAAGGATCTTTCCGTTGAATTCTATATCGGCGTTATTGCGCTGATGTTCACGATCCTTGGTGTATGGGTCGGCAGACAATTGACGCGGAAAAAAACCATCATCGTCGATCCGAATTTTTCGTTCAGCGAATCGAATCTTGAAAAACTGGGGATCAGTAAACGGGAATTGGAAGTTCTTGAACTGATCGCTCAGGGAATGACCAATCAGGAGATCGCCGATAAACTCTTCGTCTCGCCACACACGGTCAAATCACATTCGTCCAATCTGTTTATTAAATTGAATGCACGCCGAAGGACCGAAGCAATCAAAAAAGCGAAGGAATTGATGCTTCTTCCGTAGGACATTCGGGTGACCGCCCGGAGTGCACCAAAAATCATACTTTCGGCTGATGCACATTCCTCGTCCGATATCGTATCTTGAAAGGAAAAAAAGGAGAAAAATGTCATGAAAAAAATCGTTCTTGTGTACGGTACCATTTCCGGACTGCTGATGGTGATGATGTTTGTGATCAGCTTTGCAATGATGGAACAAGGGATCCTCACATTCGACAATTCCGAGATCTTCGGCTACACGACGATGATCATCGTTCTATCGCTGATCTTCTTCGGAGTAAAATCGTTCCGGGACAAACACAACAACGGCACGATCACATTCGGGAAAGGATTTAAACTCGGATTGTCGATCGTTGCTATTGCTTCGTTGATGTATGCGGGGGGATGGGAAGTCTATTACAATGTCGTACCGGGAGTGCGGGATTCTTTTATGCAAAAGTACACTGAGATGACGGTGAAAAAAATGAAGCACGACGGTAAAACACAGGAACAGATCGATGCAAAACTGGAAGAGATGAAATCGTTCGCCGAGATGTATAAGAATCCGTTCATACGGTTCGGCATGACATTGATGGAAATATTCCCTGT
>CAYPEM010000052.1:19846-25599 GCA_964409765.1 uncultured Chitinophagaceae bacterium | reverse complement strand
AACTCTATACAGAAATATCAAAATGAAAAACATTTTCTCGTATGCCGAGAGATTCGTACAGCTGTTGCGCGTGAATGTCTTCAACGTCTGCCTGCACATAAATAATATACGCCCCGCGTTTACCGGCGACGCAGCGAAGTTCTTGTATAAGATGTGTTGCAATGCCCTTTCGGCGGTGTTCTTTTGTTACTGCGAGATCATAGATGTAAATTTCACTCCGTTCCTGCTCAAACTTCTTCAATTCATACGCAGTCAATCCACCGACGACCGATTTACCGTGAAGCGCAACAAGTGTAATAAAATGCTCCTTGCCAAGCAGGTTGCTTAGATACTGATCGCTCGGAACCGCGCCCTGGTATGTATCCGGTTCTTTGAACGCTTCCGCAAAAACTTTCAGCAGCGCTTTGAGAAATGTTGCGTCGGATGGTGTGAGTAATTTATAAGTGTAATCCATTCGAACACCTTCATGATTATTGAAATGGATTTGCTTACTATGCCGGCTTCACATTATAATTCTGATTGAGAATATTCTGCGGATCATACTGCTTCTTAATTTTTGCCAATCGTTCGTATGTGGTTTTCGGGTAAATTTTTGAGACATCGTCTGCTGTCACTGTGCTGAAAAAATTCACGTATGCCCCTTTTGTAAACGGTACGATCGTTCTCCATGGTGTCATCGCTTGATCGGTTTCAGTTTCGGTCGCCTCCAGCGGAACGAAACTGGCCGAAATGAGCAGTATCTCTCCGCTACGGTGCGCGAACGCCGTTGCACCGGGATCGATCCGGTTCATCGCTCCTTTCACATACCTCAATTGCAGCACCGGACCAATTTCTTTACCGTGTGTTGAAGCAATTGTATCAATAAGTTCATCGCTGAGCTGTTCGACGAATCCGTTCGTGACGATCGCTTTTACACCCTCCGGCGGATGAGGTTCTTCAAGTACATCCGCATAATTTTTCTTTACGACATTGTTTTGCACAACTGTCCCGATCTTCAGCAGCGGATCGATCGCTTTCATCGCAGCAGTTTCATCATCTCCAGCGTAACAGCACCACGCAATTGCAGAAGGAGGATTGCCGAAGAATGAGGGCATCACAAGGAACATCACGGTGAGATCTTCCGATGAGGCGCGCATCGCATCACGCCACCCTTTCAGCAGTCCCGATAAATTTTCCATTGCATAGATGATCATTCCCGAGAATACTTGTCCGACAGGCTTCGCTGCAAATTCAAAGTGCGTCACAATCCCAAAATTTCCGCCGCCGCCGCGGATTGCCCAGAATAGATCCGGATATTCTGTTGCAGTCGTTCGCAAAATTTTTCCGTCAGCCGTAACAATTTCAGCAGCTTTCAAACTATCGATCGTCAGTCCATATTTTCGAACCATCCAACCGATTCCTCCTCCAAGCGCAAGTCCTCCGACACCGACGGATGTAGAATCTCCGGACGAGAGTGCTAATCCAAATTCCTGCAGCGTTCCGGCAACTTTTTTCCACGTGGCACCCGAGCCGATTCTGACGATATTGTTCTGTTTATCAACAAGCTCAACGCTGTTCATCGCTGAAAGATCGATAATAATTCCGCCGTTGTTCGTGCAGAATCCGGCGACACTGTGTCCGCCGCTGCGGATGGAAACGATCAGCGAGTTGCTCTTTGCAAACTGGAGAGCGACCACCACATCGCCGGAGGTGTTCGGACAAAGGACGATTGCCGGAGAACCTTTACCGACGTACGATTTGCGTGCTTGCTCGTATTCGTTGTCAGTCGGCATGATAATGGTGCCGAAAAAATTCTGTTTGAGGGTATCAATGTTCAATGGTTTCATAGAGTACTGATTCATTTATTATTTTCGAAATGGTATGAGTTCTCTTAACCGCTGTTCACGAAGATATAATCCTCCCCACAGCAGAATTGCAATGTACACTGAAAAAAGAATGTGGGAGAACAACGGATTTCCCAACCGGACATGTGTGGCAACTGCACCGCCGAGATAACCGGTCATCAAAATCATTCCGAAAATAGATGTGCGGGGAATGAGATAGAGAATGAGACAAACAGCTTCAATTATCCCAAGTGTAACAACAGCACTATCCGGATACCCAAGTTGAACCGTTCCTTCTACAGCGTGACTTTCTCTCATTATTTTTATCCCGGTATCAAAGATCAGAAATAAGACTGCTATACCGCTGAGTGCGTACGATGTCCAGAGTTTTGATTTTGATATTGGAATATTTTCAATTGATGATGACATATTCTGTTCCTTTATGCTTACTAATTGCTATGTAGAATTATTTTTTGAAAAAATCCAGCACGACAGGGATAAGAACTTCCGCTTTTACGTTATGCGTTTGACCTTCCAATATTTTCAGAGTTCCATTCGGAAGGAGTTTTGCGATCAACTTTACGGGATCCTGCAGGTTCGCAGGGCTTTTTCCTCCTCCCGAAACGAGTGCGGGAATTGCTATCGAGGATACTCTCTCTTCCGGTACAGACCAGTTTCCCATGATCGCGGAATCGTACGGAAGCGTATGTGCGACACCTTTCAATTTTTTCCACATCGGCATCAACTGCATGATGAAAGCGGCGATCGCCGGTGCTCCGACCATCGTCACCATGAAATATTTCACTGCTTTACTGCGATTGCCTGTCGCTAATATTTTTTTCAATTCCGCTTCGTGATCGACAGCGGGTTTTCCGCTGTTCTTATCCCAGACATACGGCGGTTCGTATAATGCCATTTTTTTGATATTCAATTTTTTTTCAGCTGCGCGAATTGCCAGAGCGGCTCCTGATGAAAGACCGAGCAGGAATGCAGGACGTCCGGCTTCGTTGATCAGTGCTTCAATATCCTCAACTTCCCGATCGGGAGAATAATTCGGAGAATCACCGCTGTCGCCACGTCCGCGGCGATCGTACCAATAAACGGTGAAATTATTTGAGAGCAATGATGCAAACTTTTTCATCGGCCCAAAGGAGCGGTAACACAATGCTCCGTCGATAAGAATCAGCGGTTCACCGCTTCCCGATTTTTCATAGGCGATGGAAGTGCCGTCTTTTGAAATTACTTTGTTCATCGTAATTTATCCTTGTTGGATTGTAATTTAGAAAACTTCGTCATGCCGAACTTGTTTCGGCATCTTATTTTAGGTTTGGATAGATGCTGACATCCGTCAGCATGACGATTTCTTATAATCGCACTATTCACGAAGCTGTTTCAACATGCTTCTTAAAATTATCCAAAATCATCTGCCACCCGGCCCTCTGCAGTTCCGGCGTATTCTCAGATTCCGCTTCGAATGTTTCAACGATCTTCACGCTTTTTCCCATCGGTGTAAAGATGATCTTTGCCGTTCTGCCATCTTCCATCGTGTACGCGATGGTCTTATACAATTGTACTTCATCGTACGTTCCGACAAAATCGAAACTGGCGCTGCCATCTTTTGCAGACATTCTTGAAAGGAATTTTCCACCGACCCGCAGATCGTTCTCCGCATACGGCGTGTGCCAGTCGGGAGATCCGGTAGCCCATTTTGTAATGTGTTCGGGCCCGTTCCACATCGCCCATACTTTTTCGATCGGCGCGTTGACTGTTGTTTCGATGGTGATCATTGTTGCTTTATTGGATGTTGTCATCGTGACTCCTTTTGAGTTATATAAAGATTTCTATCCACACTCTATAGTCGAATGAAGGGATTGGAAATCGACAACCCTCTCTGCCGATTGTAAATTTTTAAGAATTTCCGGGCAAGCCGGGTATTTCCATCACTGGGCGTATTTCAATCGTTCCAACAGTCACAACCGGCACACGTTCTGCAATGGCAATTGCATCATCCAGATTCTTCGCATCGATCAGGTAAAATCCACCGAGCTGCTCGTGTGTTTCAGCAAAAGGGCCGTCGGTGATAAGCCGCTTACCGTTGCGGACGCGAACACTGGTTGCCAGTGAAACGGATTGCAGCGGCGACGCGTCGATGTATTTCCCATCCGTACTGAGGTCTCGCGCAAGCGCTGCCGAATCTTTATAGCATTGGATGCGCTCGTTTTCGGTCAGCACATCTTCACCGAGATAGACAAGGAGCATAAATTTCATAATTACTCTGTTTATTGAAAAAATTTAACTCTGTAACCACATAGAGACATAAGGGCACATAAAGGGACAGAGAAAAAACAATTGTGCTCTATGTGTTTTTGTGTCTCATCGAGAACAATTTATTTTTCAGAAATCTCTTTCAATTTTTTCAGTGCGTTCGGCCACATACCGTCAAACATCTGTACAAATTCTTCAGCGATATTTCCGGTGAGATCGATACGTAATTCAGTGACGCCTTTTTTTTCCGTTAGCGTATAATTTTCAAGCGCGCCGGCCCAAGCTTTTGCCTCTTCGCTTGATGTATCTTCCTTGCCGTTCTGTATCATACCGAGATGCTCAATAGAAATAAATTCATGATTCCTGTTTTCTTTTATCCGGCTTACCATTCCCGATTCACCTTGTTCACCCGGGCCAAGGAAAAGAATCTTGCTACCTTTATTCCAATCACCTTTATAGTGCGAGCCGGGCGAGAATGCTTCTGTCCATTGACGATACGTTTTATCGTCAAGCATGGTATTCCACACTTTGGCCGCCGGCGCGTTGATGACGATTGAATAATGAAGTTTTTGCATAGACTCTCTCCTTTTTTATGAAGAAATATTTTTATAATGAAGCGCAATCGCGCCGGAACGAAATCTTTTAGAATCGATGAGTTCCAGTGTATATTTTCCTCCCGATTCGAACAGCCGGGGACCTTTTCCTGCAATTACCGGATGAACAACGATATAATATTCATCGATCAGACCGAGCTGCGTAAGAAATGCGGCGATGCTCAAACTGCCGATGGAAATATTTTTTCCGGGCTGCTGTTTCAATTTCATGATCTCTTCTTGAAGATTTGAACGCAGAAGCGTCGTGTTGTTCCATTCCACACTCGGTAACGTTTTTGAAAAGACGATCTTCGGAATCGCATCGTACACGCGGGCAAATTCGTTGACAACCTTCGATTCCGATTGATTCACCGCGACGTCGTGCCAATACGGGTACATCAACTGATAGGTGTTGCGCCCTAAAATATCGATGTCTGCGCTTCGCAGGAGCCCGGTGAAATACTCGTGCAGTTCATCATCGGCAATCCCATTGGTATGGTCACACACTCCGTCCAGCGTTATATTGATTCCAAATACTACCTTTCTCATTGAATGTTCTCCTTTGCCTGATCTATTATGGTTGTCCTTCGTATGCTTTCTTCAATGCTGCAATATCAAACTTCTTCATCGGTAAAAATGCTTTTGTCAACCGATCGATCTGCTCACGCGTGCCATTCTTCATCATTTCATCCATCAAGGCTGGATGAATCTGCCACGAAACACCGTATTTATCTTTGCACCAGCCACATTGCTCAGCTTCCGGTACCACAGAAAGTTTTTTCCAGAAATAGTCTATTTCTTCCTGAGTATCACAAGGGACCATAAGAGATATTGCTTCATTGAAAGCAAACTTGTGTTCCTGCGCGCTGTCGTTCGCTGCAAACCACTGATCGCCGAGCATGAAGTCGGTAAACATGATCGTCCCTTCTTTGTCCGGTTCCATTCCTTTAGGATAACGGGCAATGATCCCCTGTTTTGTATTTTTAAATACCGATAAATAAAATTTGACCGATTCTTCTGCTTTGCCGCATACGTCTCCGACAAACATCAGGGAGGGAACGATAAACGGACG
>CAYPEM010000052.1:15652-19746 GCA_964409765.1 uncultured Chitinophagaceae bacterium | reverse complement strand
CTGCTTTGCCGCATACGTCTCCGACAAACATCAGGGAGGGAACGATAAACGGACGTTCTTCACCGCCGGGATCAGACAGGATAAGTTGCCATGACAGTCCGTACTTGTCCTGCAGCCAGCCGTACCGCTCGCTGAACGGATATTTGTCCAGTTCCATTAGAACAGAACCGCCGTCCAATAATTTTTCCCATGCTGCATCCAAATTCTTCCGCGCGTTCTTATCTCTCGATGGATCAAAATTGAGGAAGAACGATAGCGATGGATTGAATGTGAAGTACGGTCCTGCGCTGATCGCCATGAACGGCTGACCCGAAAGTTCGAATGAAACGACATCGCAATCACCCGACGGTGTGTCATGAAGCGTAGTGACGTTCGTGATTTTGGAACCGGGAAAGACGGAGCAGTAAAATTCCGCCGCTTCTTTCGCCTCTTTATCATACCACAAGTGCGGTATGATTTTGTGTTTGAGTTTTGTCATAACTGAACTTTCTTTTGTTCTCAAGCATCGATGATTCTTCTTAGACTTCTATGATCGTTTTAAATCCGCCGTACACCATCCGTTTCATATCAAACGGCATTGCTGTGATCTGCGATTCGTTCATGATCGGATCTTTCATCACTTTGGCATTCACGCTGTCCCGGTGTTTGCGTGACTTAAAGACGATGAATGAAAAGATCACGGTTTCTCCCTTTTTTGCTTTTATCGTTCGCAGGAATGTAGTTTTGACGAAAGCGGGATTGAGATCGTCGCCGACACATTCAAAATATTCCAGCGCGCCATGTTTCTTCCAGACTTTTGCGCCGACTTGCGCCATTTTTCGGTACGCCGGAAGTTTCTTTTTTGCTACCGGAATGACAAAACCATCGACATATTTACCCATGATGATCCTCCTGATGAGTTATTGTGTATGAAATTATCTGTTTGTATTAAATGCATATCGAAGTATAACACCGCCGTTTTTCAATACCTGTGTATTGAGCAGTTGTAATTTCAATTGTTCCGGATTTGCCTTAAAAAGAGGTGTTCCTCCGCCGAGAACCACCGGCACGACGCAAATCCGGTATTCGTCAATCAATCCAAGCTTCATCAGTGTTGCGGAAAGGTCCGCGCTCCCAAAGATGTAAGAATCTTTTCCGGATTGTTTCAGCTTCGCAATTTCTCCTTCAATATTATCTTTCACCAACCGCGTATTGTTCCAATCGGCTTTGGCAAGAGTCCTGGAAAAAACAATTTTCGGAATTTTGTTCATATAACCGGCAACTTCAGTTTCACCTGTCGCAGTCGTCCAGTAAGTAGCCATTCCTTCGTACGTTACCCGTCCGAACACCAAAGCATTGCATTGACTCAATTGTTCAATAGACAACTGTTCCAGTTCGTCGCCCCACACTTTATTGTGAAAGTCCAGGTCCCAATTCTTTGTTCCTTCAAAGTAGCCGTCCAGTGTCATCAAATTCCACATTATAAGCTTACCCATTATTGATTCTCCTTTATTATTTTTCTTTGGACGCCATGGAATATTTTTCTTTTTCCTGATACAGTGCGTTGATCTGCTCGTCCGCCGGGCGAATCTCCCACGTTCCTCCCATGCGTGTGGAAGGATGATTCGACATCAATTGGATGGCATGGTTCAAATCACGCGCTTCCAATATCATAATCCCTCCCAATTGCTCTTTCGTTTCGGCAAAGGGTCCGTCGGTGATGGCAGGTTTTCCTTTTTTGTATCGAACTGTTGTTGCGGTCCGAATGCTCTGCAAAGCTTCACCGCCGATAAAATTCTTATTGTTCCGGAGTTCTGTATCGTACGCCATGCATTCATTCACAAAATTTTTCTGTTCCTGTTCGGACCAGCCATCCCACATATGTTCTTCTAAATACCCTAGACAAATATATTTCATAATTTTTTTTCCTTTTGTAGCCGCGGACTTTACGTCCGCGATTATATTTTTTTAATTCCGCGACCTGAAGGTCGCGGCTACAGATATTATTTGTTTTGGTTTGTATTGCTAATTCCATTCATTCAAATTATACACTGTCGAACCTTTGAACGGATAATTCTTCCAATTGTCAACCAAACAAGCTCTCACGGGATTATTAAGGATATATTGTATGTGTTTTGGAATCTCATCTTCTGTTCGTAGAACATGGTCATAAAAATCTTTTTGCCAGCGAACGGGTGGATATTTTTGCGATAACCAGAATCCTGTCTTTTGCTTGAATGATTTCATCGATCGTAAAACATCCGCTGACTCAGCTTGGCCCCGAAGCAACAGATGAACGTGATCAGGCATGAATAAATATATCTCGGCTTCACATTCAAATTGTTTCAATGCGCTAAGCAGCATCTCTTCACAATTCTTAAAACGATCTTCTGTTATGAAAAATGAAATTCTTTCTTTCATACACGCTGTAAAAGAGACTATTTTGAATCCACGATAAATCTCATCAGGCAGCCGGTGATGCTTTTCTCGAATTATTTTTTCCATTCGAATATATATTCGGTAGCCGCGGACTTTATGTCCGTGGTTTTATGAATTATATTTTTTATTCCGCGACCTGAAGGTCGCGGCTACAATTTTCATTATTTATGTTTTTCAACGGCTGCTGTCACCGTCGGACTGTCCGCTGCTTTTCGAGCATCATCGGGCCAATCTGCAATATCGAACACTTGCCGGATCTCGATCGTATCCCCGTCTGCCGCGGGAATGCGTTTTGCCCATTCGATGGCCTCGTCTTTCGATTTGAATTGCACCATCCAATATCCGCCAAAGACTTCTTTCGATTCGATGAATGGTCCGTCGGTTACGGATGCTTTTCCTTTTACAAACGAAACACGTGCTCCTTTTTCGATCGGGTGAAGTCCGTCGAGTGCAATGAGGTGCCCCGCTTTCGCAAGTTCTTCGTTATACTTCATCATTTGTTCTATCGCGTCTGCCGGTGGAACATGATCGGCGCCGACTCGTTTTCCTTTTCCTCCCTGGTAAACACTCGGAATCATAAACATCATAAATCGCATAGCATATCTCCTTATTATTTTTTCTTATCGTATTCTTTCTTATGCTCCAACGGTGCCCGTCTTGACTTCTCCGGCACGCATGTAATAGGTAAGAATCACACCATTTTTTGTGATCAAACTATCTGTTAGCTTGAAGGCGACGGGAATAGTCCCCTCGCCGAACAATCGTTTACCAAAACCGAGCGTGATGGGGAACGTCATCAGACACAACTCATCGACCAAATCATGGTTGAACAATGTTTGAGCTAGATTACCACTCCCATGAACTTTAATATCGCCGCCACTTCCTGCTTTAAGCTTTTTAATGTCGTCAGCGTTTTTAAGCAACACTGAGTTTTTCCAATTTGACTTCTCAATGTCTGCCATGTTCTTAGTAGTGCTCGCAACATATTTGGTGACATCATTGATGCCTGGCCACATTTCTGCATGGTTAGGCCAATAAGGTTCCCAAATGTCAAATGTTTTACGGCCTAAAAGAATGTCTGTCGATGCCATCCATTTTTTCATGAACTCCTCCGCAGCTTCATCGGCCTCGGCAAAATAGGGCGCAACCCATCCACCGTACTTGAAGTCACTCGATGCATCTTCCTCTGGTCCGCCCGGTGCCTGCATTACTCCGTCCAGTGTAATAAATTCCTGGAGAATTATTTTTCTCATTATGGTTTTCGATTCATGTGTAGATCGTTGTTTACAGTATCTAGTCGTTTGCCGGGAATGAAAATCGACATCACGATACAATTAATTTTTTGATGCTGTCTGCTGACGCATTCTATCTTCTCTTTCCCGTATTTCGGGTGTGTATGCTTCGCCAAAATCTTCCGCTTCAAATACCTGACGGATCTCGAGTTGGGATTCCTCGCCGGTAGGATTGGGGCATTTTTTTGCCCATTCGACCGCCTCATCCATCGATGCGCATTTCCAGATCCAAAATCCTGCGATCAATTCTTTCGTTTCAGCAAACGGTCCATCAGTAACGGAAACGGTGCGTCCAGAAAAATTCACCCGTTTCCCTTTTGCGCTGGGATGAATCCCTTCACCGGCAAGCATAACTCCTGCCGCAACCAGTTTTTCATTATATGC
>CAYPEM010000052.1:5101-15552 GCA_964409765.1 uncultured Chitinophagaceae bacterium | reverse complement strand
GAATCCCTTCACCGGCAAGCATAACTCCTGCCGCAACCAGTTTTTCATTATATGCTGTCATTTCTGTAAGCAGTTGCTCGCTGGGAAGAACTCCCGCTTCGGTATCCTTGTTCGCTTTTACGATGACCATGAATTTCATTGTTGTATTTCCTGATAATGTTAATAAATTCGTTTATTCATTATATAGTCGAACGGCGAAACCAAAAATCGACAACTCTTTTATCCATTTTTCATTTTGCCACAAAAACACTAAGTCACAAAATCCCTCAAAATTCGTGTTTTCGTGATTTGGTGGCATTTATTATTTATCATTTCAATTTTTTCATCTGTCTTTCCAAAAATCTTCGCTCCGGTTCCTGCTGTGTAAGAAACAGTGCCCGAACAAACGACGATTTCGCTTCTTCTGTTTTTCCTAATCGACGGCAGAGTTCTGCCCGCGCGGAATGTGCAAAATGATATTCACGCAAATCCCCTCGATTGAGAATTCCATCGATAATATCCAATCCAGCCTGATACCCAATGCTCATCGCAACAGCAACAGCGCGATTCAATTCTATAATAGGTGACGGTTCGGCTTGCAGAAGAACATCATACAATGCAACGATCTGTTTCCAGTCCGTTTCTGCAGCAGTGCGCGCTTCGGAATGGACCGCCGCAATCGCGGCTTGGATGGTATATGTTCCAAAATTCCGAGTCGAAAGAGATTGCTCAACTAAACCTATTCCCTCTTTGATCATTTCCTGATTCCACATCGAACGATCCTGGTCTTCCAGCAAGATCATGTCACCGATAGAATTTGTCCGGGCTGCACGGCGCGATTCCTGCAGAAGCATCAGTGCAAGCAATCCCATCACTTCAGGATTTGGAACAAGCTGCAGCACTAATCGTCCGAGACGGATCGCTTCGCCGGAAAGATCGGCTCTCGTCAATGTATCGCCCGATGATGCGGAATATCCTTCGTTGAACACCAGATAGATCACATGCAACACTGCGTCCAATCGTTCGGGAAGCTCCGACTGCGACGGAACCTGATACGGAATTTTCGCGTCGCGTATTTTTGATTTTGCCCGGACGATCCGCTGTGCAAGCGTTGTGGGGGTTGTGAGAAATGCGTGAGCAATTTCTTCCGTGGTGAGATCGCACACTTCGCGCAATGTGAGTGCAACTCGCGCTTCGGGTGATAATGCAGGATGACAACAGGTAAAGATCAGCCGCAATTCATCATCGTGAATGCTCTTATCGATCTGTGCAGGAAGATCGATCGTTTCCGCTTCAAGACTGTCCGCAACGTTATCCAGTGAAGAATCGTACTTTGCTTTTCTCCGCATTGCGTCGATCGCTTTGAATCGTCCCGTTGAGACAAGCCACGCTCTTGGATTCTCCGGAATTCCCTCAACAGACCATTTCTCCGCAGCCGCAGCAAACGCATCGTGCATTGCATCTTCAGCAATGTCAAAATCGCCGAGCAGACGAATGAGCGTAGCAAGAATACGGCGCGATTCAGTCGTATAGACCGTGTCGAGAGTTTTCCTAACATCAATCGTCATGCTGAACTCGATTCAGCATCTTTGAAAGACTCCGAAATGCCGCTGTGCGACATCCCGTACTGCGAGACAAGTTCAGGGTGACGAAATTTAGATATTATTTCCATTAATCGGATTGTTTTCTCTTAATTAATAATGTTGCATAATACAGTAAGTGACAAGAAAAGGCAAGATTGATAGTTGGATGCAACTTGATTATTTTTCCATTGATTCAAATTGTATACACTATGACAAACCGACCATTCACAATTACCATCATCTCCTGGCTCTTCATCGTTGTCGGTACTGTTGGGATTGCATACCACGCACCTGAATTAAATATCCATGATCCGTTTGCGTATGATCAAGGGTGGATTCTCTTCATCCGTCTTCTCGCAATTCTCGGCGGAATCTTTATGCTCCGCGGCGCAGAGTGGAGCCGCTGGCTGTTGATCGCGTGGATGGCGTATCATGTGGTTCTCAGTTTCTATCACGATCTCGCTCAGGTGGCAATGCATGCGGTGCTTTTTGCTGTGATCTCTTATTTTCTTCTTCGAAGCGATGCGGCAGAGTATTTTAAACACGTGAACACAAAATAATTATTTTTTTAAAAACTCTTTAATTATTCCCACCGTCATCTCAGGCATTTTATTGTTCGGATTTGGAATCTCCGCCACACCGATATATTCTCCATGCATTGCGGGAATGATCATCAATCTAGAATTTTTTATGACGGATGACAACGCGATCGTATGCTGAGAGGATACAACATCATGATCCCCGGCAATAATAAGTGTCGGTGCTGTAATAGAGCCGACTACTTCATCGCTCCAGTCCTTGAATTGAACCATCCGCTCCCTGTCTTTATTGAACATCGTCAATAGTTTGCCGCTGTCCGGGGTGATGTCGAGGAAGGCTTTCTTCAATGACTGCGGCATATCGTTGAGCGTGGCATTTTTCATTCCATCATAGAATCCCGGAGGAAAACCTTCCCGTTTATAGAATGTCGAAGCAAGGATCAGTTTGTTCACGATGTCCGGATAACGGATGGCGATCTGCATTGCCGTATTTCCGCCGTTGCTGAATCCGAAGATCGATGCTCTGGGAATTTTAAGGTTCTTCATCAATGCAGCGACATCATCGGCATCCTGTTCAAAACTTTCGGGTGCATTCCTGTCGGATGTATGTCCGTGTCCCTGCAGTTCTACTGCGATGACTTTAAAATCTTTAGCGAGCATTGGTAAAATCGTACCGAAGGTTGTTCCAATCGTAGAACCTCCCCCATGGATCAGCACCAGATATTCTCCGGAATTTCCATGCATCTCATAATACATCGAGATCCCGTTCACATCGGAATAGCCGCTCGTGAATGTTTGGTTTCCTTTTTTATTTTTAACCTGGCTATTCCCAGAAGTAAAGAGAAAGAGTGATAGTACAAAGGCAATCATGATGTTTTTCATTCTCAAGCCATAAAATATTTTGATATCCGCAACTTTTTTTAAAACATCCATTACTCATTTATTATCGAGTTGTTCTGCCAGTCCGATAAGAAGGCCTTCGGTTCCGCGAATATAGCAGAGCCGATACGAGTTCTCGTACTGAACCACTTCGCCAACAAGCTGAGCGCCATGCTTGATGAGCCTGGATACCATCTCGTCAATGTCTTCAACGGCGAACATGACACGCAGATAGCCGAGAGCGTTCACAGGAGCAGTGCGATGATCTGAAATAACAGGCGGAGTGAGAAATCGTGAAAGCTCGATCCGGCTGTGGCCGTCCGGCGTAACCATCATAGCAATCTCTACACGCTGAGAACTCAGTCCGGTAACGCGGCCGGCCCATTCTCCTTCGATTGTCATTCGCCCTTCGAGCTTGAGACCAATCTCCGTGAAAAAAGAGATGGCGTTATCGAGGGATTCTACAACGATGCTGACATTGTCCATTCTTAGTAATTTGTTTTTCGCCATAGTATCATCTCCTTTTTATTTCCCGAAAATTGCCAAATCTGTTGTCACTGCTTCTGTTCAACTCCGTATCGTATTGCCGCTTCAAGGATATCAAGGTTTATCTCTTTCAGCGTTTTGAACTTAATGCAATATCCGGTCACGCTTGCCCTGCCTAGTTTTTTTCCAAACATTTTGGTTAAGTATGTCTTATCCTTGATGCCAAGGATATAGACAGAGATTCCGGTGGTGTTTGCACTGAGACCAATTTGATAAAACTCCCTCGTTTTTCCATCGGCATATTTTATTGTCTGAAATCCATATCCGATGTTGGGGTTAGAAACAGTTTTATTTTCGCTGTTTTTACCATCAAGGAACCATAATTTACTTCCCGGTAATACTTGGCGTATAAACCTATGCAACTCTTGCATATCGCTGCGTTTTGGTTCAGGCTGGCTGGCAATATATTTTTTGATTTGTTCTTGTATGGTCATACAAATAGAAAATTAAGGGTTAGAAACATTTGGAAAACTCTCAAGCAGCGTCATTGCGAGATTTTTTTGTCGAAGCAATCTTGAGACGCAAAGAAAGATTGCCGCGTCGTGGCGCTAAACGCGCCACTCCTCGCAATGACACAATATGAATAACTACTTTTCTACAAATTCTTTCAACGACCTGCCGATAATATCTGTCCAACCCGCAACGAAATTGTGCTTTGCCAGATCGGGATTCTCTTTCGGGAATGTTTCTAAACCCGCGTGAGTCAGTTTGAGTCTGGTCTTGCTTCCTTCATCAAACAATTCAAAGGTGACGAATGAATTTCCTTCGTAACCGTCGTATCGCCAGCTATGCGTCAACTTCTTACCGGGAATCACTTCGGTAATTTTGCAGAGATGGAGATATTGTTTTTCCGGTGACGGGCCGCCGGTGAACCGGAATTCAAAACCGACTTCCGGTCTGAATTCCGCGAGATCGAAATACCATTGTTTCATTTCATTCTTATCGGTGATCGCTTTCCAGACTTTTGCGATCGGAGCGTTATAGGTTCGCTCAATGACAAACGGTTCGTTGTTCATATATACCTCATGGTTTGCAATTCAATTTTTTTTTATTCCTCTCGACCTGAAGGTCGAGGCTACTTATAGGATATTCTTTTTTACGATCTCATCAAGCCGTTCCAGACTTTGCGTCCATCCTTCATTCATTCCGGCAAGATGCGGAGCGGCTGCGGATGTGCTCATTGCAACGCGGGTGTGTAATGTTAATGTCGTCATTCCATGCTGTTCGGTGAATATCACCGTCGTGATCGTTTCGAACATCGGCTTCTTATTTCCATCAAGGGGTGTGCTGGTAAAGACAATTTTTTCCGGCGGAATAATTTCGTTGAATGTTCCGCTCATCGGATAAACGTCGCCGCCGGGTCCGCGCATTTCCACATAGATCGACCCGCCGGTAACCGCATTCAACCTGCAGACAGGATTGGTGAATTGGTGCGGTCCCCACCACTGCTCAAAATGTTTCGGATCGATCCACATTTTAAATACCAGAGATCTCGGCGCATGAAATGTACGGATGAATGTCAGTTCTGCAGTTTCACTCGGCATTATTTGATCGCTTTCTTCTTTACATACGATAAACCGGCTATTTTCAATGAAACGCGAAGCATTCCGAGCGCTTTCGGTCCGATCCCGTGCAGTTCGGCAACATCTTTCTCATTCCATTTCGACAGTCGTTTCAGATCGGTGATCTTTGCGTTTGCCAGTGCACGCTCTGCGGGTTTTCCGATTTTTTGGGGAAGATCAAAAATGTTCGATTGTTGTAATGGGCTGTATCCCGTTTTCTTGCCGTTCATTGCAATCTCTGCAAGGCGCTGCGCAATAATCTTTTTCAGAAGCGATGCGGGAAGAGGATGATCGAGCGTGAACTGGATCGTTCCTTTAGAAGTCTTATACGACGAGAGTTCTTTTGAAAAATTTTTCAGCACCGATCCGCTGCACGGAAAATAGCTGCAGTGGTTCTTGAAGGCAGCAAATCCTGCAAACATTCCGTCAAGATAGAACATCGGTATGTTGTAGCTGATCTTCTCTTCCGCGTCCGGTACTAGTTTTTTGATCGTTGAACGGATCTGTTCAAGCTGCCCCCGCTGATCCGCTGGAACTTTTGAAAGATATTCATCGATGGTTTTGAATATGTGGCCTGGTTTCATCTGTTATCCTGTGTGAAATAATTATTTTGCGTTATACGCATCTTTCAATAATTTGATATCGATCTTATCCATCTTCAACATGGCATTCATCACGCGATTTGCTTTCACTGGATCTTTATCTCCCAGATATTTTCCAAGAATGGAGGGGATGATCTGCCATGACAAACCGAATTTATCCTTCAACCATCCGCATCGCGACGGCGACCCGCCTTCACACAGTTTTGTCCAGAGTATATCGACCTCTTTTTGCGTATCGCAATTCACGAAGAATGAGATCGATTCGTTGAACTTGAATTGCGGACCTCCGTTGAGCACGAGGAACTCCTGCCCTAACAGCTGGAATGTCCCTCCGAAGACCGGTCCATTCTTTCCTTGCCGCTGAATGCTGACGATCTTCGATTTTTTCTTGAAGATGGAGACATAGAATTTCATTGCCTCTTCGGCGTTGCCGTCGAACCATAAAAACGGTCTGATTTTTTGCATACATGCTCCCTTGTATTTATGCTGATTGTGAATTACGCATTTTTATTTTTCCGCCGATCCATGTAAAAAGAAATCCTGTCGCCGCAAGTGCAATCGGATACCAGTGTTCGGATAAATTCCATCCGGCGAAAACTCCCACCGTCCCGGCGGCAGTTCCTATCCACCCGAGAATAATAACAAGACGCATAGGATCCTGAGGTGCCAATGTTGCGGTAACATATCCCCCTGCAATCGTATAGACGCTGCGATATGCAAACGCAATTAAGAGGAGTGTGGTATCAAACAAACCTTCTCCGATCGGCGGGAAGAAACCAATTGATTCAAGAACAGTATCGGTTGCAATACTTAATATGACCACTGTTAGAAAACCGGCGACGACCGCCCAAATATTTTTTCCTTTGTTCATCACTGTACCTTTGATTGATGGAAGATAGTTACATTGTTTTAAACGCTGTTGCAAATTCATTCAGCCGGTCGAACGTGCTCATCCATCCTTCGGTATGTCCCTCTCGTTCCGCATTTGACTGGAACGGAACCTGAAGGAATTTCATCTCTGTTTTTCCATCTTTCTCTGTAAAGTGAATTGTTATCAATGTTTCAATTCCCCGCTCTCCCTCTTCTTCCCACTGAAACGTAAAAACGATCCGTTCCGGTCGTTGTATCTCATGAAAAATGCCGTTCATCCATAATTCTTTTCCATCTTCAACGGCACGAAGACATGCACGCCATTTTCCGCCGGGACGAACATCCATCTTCATCTCTGTGGCGGGATGATGTTTCGGTCCCCACCATTTCACAACATGATTCGGATCGGTCCAGAGTTTAAAAATAATCTCGCGCGGTGCATTGAATGTCCGGTTGATCACCAATTCTTTTTGTGCTGTTGTCATTTATTTTGATCCGTTGTTTTTTTATCCATTGATTGAAGCACTTTCAAGTATTCATCCAATGCATCCAGCTTCTCTTCCCAGAACTTCTTGTACTGCTCGATCCAATTCGATACTTCATTCAATTTCTCAAATTTTACTTCGCAGTATTTTTCCCTCCCCTCCTGGGTCGTCACCACCAATCCGCATTCGGTGAGTATCTTGATATGTTTTGAAACCGCCGGCCTGCTGATCTTAAACCTATCTGCGACGCCGTTTAGATTAAGTTTCTTTTGTTCCGCCAGCAAACTAATGATTGCACGTCTGTTTGGATCTGCTATCGCTTGAAAAACATCTCGTCTCATGATTCTTTCGTTTTATATGTAACCGTTTGGTTACATAATAAGATGTGAATTACAAAAAGTCAAGCGTACTGATAAAATTATTTTTTAAATAATACGTCCGTAAGATATAGTCGAGAACAATGAAATATCTATGGTGAATTGATCCATTCTTCCTTACTTTTTAGTGTGCTATAATTTGTTTTGATACAATAACTTAGAATTCTATGATCGGTCATCATTCCAAATCCATACGCTATATTTCTACCTTTGTTTTTACAATTGGGTTGATCGTCACCACATATTCTACGTCTCAAGCACAACAAAAACCAACGATCAAAAAAGATATTGTCGTCTTGCTGCACGGTTTAGGAAGAGGAAAATCAATCATGGAGCCGCTGCAAACACGACTGAAAGCTGCCGGATTTTCCGTAAACAATATCGGATATACGACGATCAACCGTACTCCGGCAGAGATCATGCTTGAAGTCTCCGCACAGATCAAAGCGATACGGTTCGATTCGAATCAGACAATTCATTTCGCGGGTCATTCGCTTGGGGGACTTGTTATTCGAGCATTTCTGGACAGCAATAGAATTCAGAACCTCGGAAGAGTTGTGCTGATTGGAAGTCCGAGCGGCGGGACACCGTTCGTTGATCATTTCCGCGATGCGTGGTGGTTAAAATTGGTCGGACCAGTTGCAACGTCACTTGGAACCGATACCAGCAGCTTTCCACGTTCGCTTCATCCTCCATATTATCCGCTCGGGGTGATTGCGGGAATTTCCACAACATTCAATAATGAAGATTTTATTCCGGGTGAGGATGATGGCATCGTTCCCGTTGAATCGACAAAGACCGAAGGAATGGCAGATTTTATTCTGCTGAAAGTTTCGCACTCCGCGATGCCGCGGAATGAAATGGTTGCACAGCAGGTGATTGAATTTTTAAAGAATGGAAAATTTCTTAAAGAAACTCGCCAACAAAAATAATTTTTTGAAATATTATCACTTCCCGATCGCTTTTCGTACTGCCGGAGCAACCTTCGTTCCAAACAGTTCAATTGATTTCATAATTTTTTCATGCGGCATCGTGCCGATGCTGAACTGCAGCAAGAACCGCTGATGCTTGAACAGGTCATACTCATATAAAATCTTATCGATGATCTGCTGCGGACTTCCGACGAACAATGCGCCATGCGGTGAACATTCCGCTTCAAAATGCTGCCGTGACGGCGGCGGCCATCCCCGTTCCCGTCCGATCTTTCCCATCACCTGTGCATACGGCGGATAATAATCATTGAGTGCCTGCTGCGAATCTTCTGCGATGAATCCATGGGAGTTGATGCTCAATTGAAGTTTTGCAGGATCTTTTCCGGTGTTGCGGGCAGTTTCTCGATACAATTTTGTCAATGGAACAAATCGATCGGGCGTTCCGCCAATGATCGCCAGCGCCATTGGAAGTCCGAGCGCGGCAGCGCGGACAACCGATTGAGGAGTTCCGCCGACAGCGATCCAGATCGGCATTTTTTCTTGTAATGCGCGGGGATAGACTCCAAGATTTTTCAGTTCTGCTCTGTGTTGACCTTTCCAAGTAATTGTTGAGGATTCCTGAAGTTTCATGAGCAAATGTAATTTTTCTTCGAATAAAATGTCGTAATCTTCCAGATCGTAGCCGAACAATGGAAATGATTCAATGAATGAACCTCGCCCCGCCATGATCTCCGCTCTTCCGTTGGAAAGAAGATCGACCGTTGCAAAATCCTGATAAACTCGCACGGGATCGTCCGAACTGAGAACGGTGACGGCGCTCGTTAATTTTATATTTTTTGTTTTCACCGCCGCTGCGGCAAGAACAACTGCAGGAGATGAAATGATATAATCGGGACGATGGTGTTCGCCGACGCCGAAGACATCCAGTCCGATCTGATCCGCCAGTTCGATCTCTTCCATGAGATGATGCAAACGTTCAGCCGCAGTGATTGATTTTCCTGTCACTGGGTCGGGTGCAAGTTCTGCGAATGTGTAGATTCCTAATTCCATACTATCTTTCTATTCTCATTGATATTTTTGATAGTGTCATTGCGGGCGAACGAAGTGAGCGAAGCAATCTGACTGTGCGCAAGCAGATCGCCGCGTCGTCCCGATTAATAAGCATCGGGACTCCTCGCGATGACATATTTTATTTTTTATTCTTTGTGCCTCTGTGGTAAAACTTTTATTCAGATTTCACTCCTGCAAGTTCCATAATATTCTGCGGTGCTTTTGGATCACCCGAAAAGAATGTTCCTTTGTATCCGCGCGTGATTGCCCACCGTTCGAGCCATGAAATTCCGCCGCCCCCGTAAAATGTATTGCGGGATTGGTACGCTTCATCCCTCAACGCCTCTTCAAGCGAAATAAAAGAATATCCCTCCGCCCGGAACACCGCACAGAGTGCGGAATAATAAAATGAATTGAGCCGGTTGGAATGGATCAATAAGATCTGCGGGATCTGGCGGCCAAACAGTGTGTCGGACATCCATTCAAAATACCGGAGTTCAGACCGCATATACGACAAATACTCTTCTCCAACGGAAACCATCAACACCGAATCATTCTTTGAATACGCTTTGTCGAACGCTGAAGAAAATATCCACTCCGCATTATCGATTGTTACCGGTGCAATGGTATAACCGAGCGAATCCAAAAATTGATATATCACTGACCGTGTAACAGAATCCCTTCCCGTATGTAAAAATGGATGACGGAAATATTTTGGTTTCCTATTCTGAGTGGCAAGCAATTCTTTGATCGTCCGTTCACCTTTGAGGATATCCTCTTTCGCTTCGCTGACCGGGATCTGATTCTGGCTTTTGTGTGCGTAGGTGTGGTTGCCGAGATCGATTCCGGCATCAAGCCATGATTTTAGAATTGCAACACGTTCGGGATCGCGATTGCCGTTCACTTCAAGTTTGTTTTCGTTGACAAATGCGGTGACAGGAGTTTTTTCCTGTTTGATCTTTTCAAGAAGCCGTTCAACAATTTTCTGCATTTCATTGTTTGAAACACGTGAGGCGATATTGAGTGGAAGATCGTCGATCGTGACAG
>CAYPEM010000052.1:0-5001 GCA_964409765.1 uncultured Chitinophagaceae bacterium | reverse complement strand
TCATTGTTTGAAACACGTGAGGCGATATTGAGTGGAAGATCGTCGATCGTGACAGCAATGGTTTTACGCAGAGTTTGCGCTTCATCATTTTGTGTTGAAATGATGATCAATAATAAAATTACAGATAGCCGTGACAATAACACTCTCCTTCTTTGGTTATTCATATAATAACTGATGAAAAAGCAAAAGGCAACAGTGCAGTGCTTTGTGGAAGCAATCTTCCACAACCAAATGAGCATACGTCAGGTCTAATAGATGAGAGACTATATTAAGGAGAAGTATGATTCCGCGGTTATCATTATTTATTTTGTTGTTGTTCTTCGTTCAATTATCATTCACCGGTGAAAAGAATTATCTGAAAGCCGGCCAGCTTCCTCCGGATCTTCAGTTCACATCATTCGATTCTTCAATTCCGGTGTTCTACAAAGGTGAATCATTTCGAGATACTGTGTACCTGATCGATTTTTGGGCAACTTGGTGTTCTCCCTGCATTGAAGCGATCCCGCGCATGGATTCACTGATAGAGTTATACCGGGGAAAGAAGATCAAAGTCATTTCGATAACGTATGAACCGAAAGATCTTGTCGAACATTTCTTGCGTGAACATCCCATGACAAGCACCGTTGCTCTGGATAATGACTTTGCTATGTTCCGAAAATATAATGCGTGGGCGATTCCGAACATCGTGATGATCAACGCCGCGGGAAAAATTGCGGGAAGAATACATCCAAATAAGCTGACAGAACAGGTTATCGACAAACTCCTTGCCGGGGAAATTCCGGATGTGAGCAATACACCTGAAGATATGTTTGATGCAGCAGGAGCAGAGCAATATTTCCGCTCATTGCTTGAAAAGAAAAAATGAATTTCCTGCGGATCAGTGTTACTATCGGCGGATTATATCTTCTCTTCACGTTGCCTGTCTATTCGCAACGGATCAATCCGCTCGATATTGTCACCATCAACCATGGTGTCCATGTCGGAAAGATGAACAAAGAGTATATCGTGACACTTGATATTCATCTCACTATTAAAAAGAACTGGCATATCAATTCCCATTCACCGAACGATAAATTTCTCGTTCCGACTATTCTATCGTTTGACCCGTCGGCTGAATATTCTGTTTCAGAAATCAGATATCCTCCTGCTGAAAACTCAACACTTCCTTTTTCGCGGACCGAACTCAGTTTATACACCGGGAAACAGACCTTTCATGCGTTGATCACCATACCACAATCATACCGGAAGAAGAAGGTCATGCTTAATGCAACCGTGCATTATCAAGCCTGCAATGATCAGACTTGTCTCTTTCCCGTCAAAAAAACTTTCTCTATCGATGTACAGTTAAGCAAGTAAGAAGATTATTTTCTCATCTTTTCCTTCCGGGCAAAATTCCGGATAAACCCGGGCAGGTTTTTGTTATCGCTTCTGACTATATTTCCTGAAAGAAATATTACATTTTCACCGCAAAGAACGCGAAGGACGCAAAGAAATTTTTGTACCATCAACTGAGAAGTCTCAGCGTTCTCTGTGCGCTCTGCGGTGAATACATTTTATAAACTTTATTATTCGTCACGCGCGCCTTCCTTCGTCGCGTGCCGCGTTACCAAGTCATCCTGAGTAAGTCCGAGCGCAACGAGGACGCATCGAAGGATGGTTTTAAGCGCGGCATTTGCTCAGGATGACTCGACACACCGTAAACTATAATTTTATGTCAAAACTATTCTCTCCTCTCACGATCAAAAATGTTACGCTCAAGAACCGCGTCGTCGTTTCGCCGATGTGCCAATATTCATCCGTAGACGGATTTGCGAACGATTGGCATCTCGTTCATTTAGGAAGCCGTGCAGTCGGCGGTGCAGGACTTGTCTTTACCGAAGCGACTGCAGTTTCTCCCGAAGGAAGAATCTCTCCCGACGATCTCGGAATCTGGAAAGACGAACATATCCCGACGCTGAAACGGATCACCGATTTTATTCATGCGAATGGAAGTATTGCCGGAACCCAGCTTGCGCATGCGGGACGAAAAGCGTCGCACGCATCTCCATGGAAAGGTGGGAAACAAGTTGATGTGGCGAACGGCGGATGGTTGACCCTCGGACCAAGTGCTGTTGGTTTTAAACCAGAAGAGATTCCTCCTGCCGAACTTGACGGCGTAGGAATTCGAAAAGTGATTTCTGATTTTAAAGCTGCTGCACAACGTGCGTTGAACGCAGGATTTAAAGTGATAGAGATCCACGTGGCGCATGGATATTTGATCCACGAATTTCTCTCTCCGCTGAGCAATCACCGCACCGATCATTACGGCGGATCGTTTGAGAATAGAACGCGTCTGCTTCGCGAAGTAATCGCCTCGGTTCAATCGGTCTGGCCCAAAGAGAATCCATTGTTTGTCCGCATCTCCGCTTCGGATTGGACCGATGAAGGATGGACGATCAATGATTCTGTTGCGCTTGCTTCGGTTCTGAAATCACTCGGCGTTGATCTGATCGACTGCTCTTCGGGAGGAAATTCGGCAACTGTTCGCATTCCTCTCGGACCGGGATATCAGGTTCCGTTTGCAGAAGCGGTGCGCACGAGCGGCATTTTGACCGGAGCAGTTGGATTGATCACCACCGCTGAGCAGGCAGAAGCTGTTCTTGCCGAAGGAAAAGCGGATGTGGTCTTTTTTGCACGGGAAATTTTGCGCAATCCTTATTTTCCATTGCAGGCAGCGCAACAGTTGGGTGATGAGATTGAGTGGGCAGTGCAGTATGTGAGGGCAAAGCCTTATAAGTTATAAAACAATACCGTCGTGCTCTCAATAACACCTTGTGGTTATTGGTTTTCCTTTTCTATTTTTCCTTGTTTTGCATTTTCAAATATGATTTAAAAATATTTTGTAGTTAAATCAGATGATATTGTCTACTATGTAGTCATTAATGGAGAAAACAATGACTACTCATCTGCAAACAAAACCATTCCGAACAACCGCAACGATCATCGGGGTGCTCTACGTCGCCGGGATGGTAATCGGGATCGGCGGGAATATTCTCATCCTCTCTATTCTGAACGCGCCGGATTATCTTTCTACCATCACTACAAACAGCATGCTCATCGGTGTCGGCGCATTGCTCTGGCTTTTCACAGTGGCCGGCGATGCCGCGCACGGGATCCTGATGTTCCCGATCCTGAAACAACATAACGAGACGATAGCTGTCGGGTATCTCGGTTTCAGGATCATCGACGCGATCTTTATCGCCATTATGGTCCTCTTTATCCTGCTTCAACTTCCGCTAGGAAACGAGTATCTGAAAGCAACTGTTATCGACATTGACTTCCTGAAAGCGCTGGGAGCTATTTTACTTAAAGGGAACCTATATGCATACCACATTGCCATGCTCATGCTTGGCATTTCCAGCGTGATGCTCTGTTATGTTCTCTACACATCCTCGTTGATTCCGCGGTTCCTTGCGGTGTGGGGATTCGTCGGTTACGTTGTCATTCTCATCGGCTCGGCAGTCGAGCTTCTCGGATTCGATCTGCAGTCCATGCACACGATCCCCGGCGGATTGTGGGAATTGTTTATTGGAATTTGGCTGATCGCGAAAGGATTCAATGCGCCGCCAGTTATTTCGGAAGCAGTCTAATAATAATTACAAAAAAATACTCAATCATTGTCATTGCGAGGAGTGACTCGTTTCGCGCCACGACGCGGCAATCTTTCTTTTGATCTCGTTCCCATTCTCCCGATTGGGAACGTTTGTTTTACAAGCTCCGCTTGATGTCCGCTACTGAACGGAGTTTGGGAGTAAAAGTTATCTCTCTTTGCGTTTCAAGATTGCTTCGTCGCTGCCTGCCCGACTTCGTCGTTCAGGCGGGCGCTCCTCGCAATGACCTCTGTTTTTAATTGTACTCCCAATCTCAAAAATAATTTTCTTACCTTGTCCCATTCTACTGATCTCATTTGTTATAAGAATGTAAGCCAATCATTCTTAAACAATAATTGAAAGGAAACAGCAATGGAAGAATACATGTTGATCTTCAGACACCAGGACGGCAATGCGGTGGCATCGCCGGAACAGATCCAGGCGTGGATGAAACAGACGATGGACTGGATCGGCGGGATCGCGGCGCAGAACAAGTTCGTCGCGGGGAACGGTCTGCCGTTTGCCGATGCGCGGGTTGTGCGGACAAAGAATTCGAAACCGGTCGTCACCAACGGACCCTTCGGCGAGATCAAAGAGACGCTCGGAGGATATGTTGTTGTAAAAGCAGAAACGGTGGATGAAGCGGTCGAATTTGCAAAAGAATGTCCTGTGTTACAAGGAGAAGGAAACAGTGTTGAAGTGCGGAGAATTGCGAAGGGGGATGGGGTTCATTGAGAAGGAAGTGCTTGTTTTGAGGTTCGAGTTTTGAGATTCGGGGTTCGCATCGCTGGGTTTGGGGTTCATAAGTAATATTAAAATCGTTGATGTAACAGTCATCCTGAGCAAGTGCCGCGCTAAAAAATATCCTTCGATGCGTCCTCGTTGCACTCGGACTTACTCAGGATGACTGCATGCGCGGCACGCGTCGAAGGATGGCGGGAATCCATATTATGGATGCCCGATAGGAACATTCGGGCATGACAACATTTTTTACATCTTTGCGGCTTTGCGTGAGACAATAGTATATGCCAAACAATGAACTCTTACCGCATCTGTTCAGAACGGAATACCGAAAGATCGTCTCTGTTCTCTGCCGGCGTTTTGGGTTCGATCATATTGAAACCGCAGAGGATCTTGCGAGCGATACATTTTTAATCGCAGCGCAGACGTGGAGTTTTGAAGGTGTTCCGGACAATCCTATTGCGTGGCTCTATACGGTTGCAAAAAACAAAGCGAAGAATCATCTGCAACGCAATTTGCTGTTTAAAAATACGATTGCTCCTGAAATAAAAAATAGTTCTTCCGCTGTTCACGAAACAGAGATCGATCTTTCTCCGGACAACATCAACGACAGTCAACTGCAGATGATGTT
>CAYPEM010000051.1:20227-30861 GCA_964409765.1 uncultured Chitinophagaceae bacterium | reverse complement strand
CGACAAAGACCAACGGAACAACTTCCAGTGCGCTGAATACCGATCCGAGCGCGAGTACGATCGTCGGTGTTCCGGAAAAATAAAGATGATGCAAAGTGCCGATGATTCCGCCCGAAAGGAAGATCGTTGCGGAAAGCACCGTAGCTTCACCGGCAGTTTTCAGACTCAATAATTTTAACCGTGCAAATAAAAATGCGATAACAACAGTTGCAAATACTTCAAAGAAACCTTCCACCCACAGATGTACAACCCACCAGCGCCAGTATTCGGCGACGGCAAGATTTGTATGTTTACCTACCATTAATGCTGCACCATAGAACGATGCGATTGCTCCGCTGGAAATCAAGAAGAGAGTCAAGATCGGTTTCTGTTCATCTTTGCGCTGCAGCGCCGGACGAATTGCTCTGTACATCAGCACAAACCACAGGAGTAATCCAATCAGTAATGCAATTTGGAAAAATTTTCCGAGATCGATGTACTCATATCCGCTGTGTCCGAAATAAAACCAGAGATTGTCCGGAAGATAATGCATCACGCTCATCCATTCACCAGCCATTGATCCAAGCACGACAACCAGCAGCGCTCCGAACAATACATTCACCCCAATACGCTGGAACTTTGGTTCAGTACCGCTCACTGCCGGTCCGATGAACAATCCGGCCGCAAGCCATGCAGTAGCGATCCAGAAAATTCCAAGCTGCGTATGCCATGTGCGTGCAACGGAATACGGTAGGATCTCCGCAAGAGGAATTCCGTAGAATCCGTCCCCTTCAACCCCATAATGCGCAGAGACAATTCCCATTCCCATTTGAAGCAGAAGAAGTCCGAGCACCGTCCAAAAATATTTGAGCGTTGCCAGCTGCGACGGCGTTGCAATTGAATTCAGCAGCGGGTCCGACGCCGGAACATTTCCCAGTTCTTCTTCCGGTTTGCGCGATGCATAAAACCACGCCATAGCGCCAATGCCAGCGAGTAGAACAATGATGCTCACGCCGGTCCATACCACAGCTTCTCCTGTTGGAATGTTACCAATAAGAGTTTCGTGAGGCCAGTTGCTCGTATAGGTGATGTTATCATCCGGACGATTGGTTGATGCCGCCCATGATGACCAAAAAATGAACGAAGCAAACTGACGAAGTTTTACCGGATCGTTGATGGAATTTTTTTGTATCGCATATTCTTTCTTCCCGTTGGTGAATATATCGGAGTAATGAACAAGGTTCGCTTCAAACGCACGTGCACGAACAGGATTAACAGTGATCGTATTCGTGGATGGATCAAATGTATTCTTTCGAATCATCGATTGCAGTCGTGCTCGCAATTGTGCCTGTTGTTCGTTATTCAATGCGTCAAATGATTTTCCATACTCCAACGCAGACCAATCATTCAAAATAAAAACCAATTCACGATGCAGCCAATCAGCAGTCCAATCAGGTGCAACATAACTTCCGTGACCCCAGATCGAACCAACTTCCATTCCACCCATTGCCTGCCAAACATTTTGGCCGGTAGAAATATCTCCTGACTGAATGACAATTGTGCCCTCGGTTGTTACAACTCTATCCGCAATGGGGGGCGCTTGTTGGTAAATCCGTGTTCCTACCCATCCCAAAACAACAAACGAGAGAACGATAATAGATCCAAAACCTATCCAATACTTTTTCATGAGTCTATCCTTTGTGATGATTAATTTTTTGAGATCATTGCTTGTTCCAGTTTCACCGCCGCGGGAAACAAAATATTATTCTCCAAATGAACATGTTCATGAAGATCACGTTCGAAATCCTGCAGTTCTTGATACGTAATACGATAGGTTGTACATCCATCCTCCGGGGTGGTGTAGTTGTTGCTGAGTGATCGGATCTCAAACATCTCGTCGCCGGCATTCTGATGTTCCGCTTCCATCATTCGAATGGGGTTCTGAACACTTCCAAATGGCGCATGGATGATCGGCTCGTTCTTTTTTGTCGCAGCATACAATGCTTTGATGAATGGAAAGAGCATCTCCTCTTCTTTTTTCATGTGCTGCTGCAGTTCCATTGCTACTGTTTCAAAATGTTTTGCTATGGCGATCACTTCCGGATGATTTGCGCCGTGAACAGCCGCAATCTTTTGTGTATGGGTGTACAACACCGGGATCATTCGCGTTACATAAGCATGATGTGTTTCAACTATATGATTGCAGAGTGTATCGGGTGCCATCCCCGTAAATGCGGTCGATGTGTTGTGTGCGGCGCTGTCCAATCTGGAAAGATCTTCCAGAACCGTGAGGACATCGATATTCTTTTCTTTGCATGCTTCGTCAATCGTTTTTCCGCCGCGGCAGCAGAAGTCGAGCGAATATTTTTCAAACACGCTTGCCGTTTGAAAATTTTGCGTCACCAGTTCTTTTAATGTTGCAGTTCGTAATTCTGTTGTGATCATTGTATACTCCGTCTTTTATTGGTAAAGTGGTTCTTAATTAAGACCAATATATCTGATTTACGGTATACGGAGTTTATGACATAAATCATAAGCCAACGATTTTTTTTATCCGGAGAGAGGCGTGCAATGGTCCGAAAAGAAGACTATTTCTTGGAGATGTGTTTCCAGACGATCTTTCCGTCGTCGTCAATGTTCAAGAGCTTTTTCTGTTCGAGAGATTTGATAGAACGAATCACTGTCTCTACGCGTAATCCTGTCATATCGGCAAGCTGCTGACGTGTAAAGGAAAGTTTTAAAGGGGATTTTTTATTTTCTGTTGTGTGATCCAATAAGTAGTGGATAAGTGTGACGAGTCTGTGTTCTGCCTCTTCTATTGCCAATTCAGAAAGCATTGTTGATTTGTAGATGAGTCGACTGCTTAACACTTTCATCAGGTCCATGTGGATGTCGAAATTATTCTTCAATAATTTCACGAATTCAGTTCTCGGAATTTTCCACACGTCGCTTTTTTCCATTGCCATTGCTGCGGCTGGATACACAACCTCGGAAAAGAAGGGGGGCTCACCAAAACTTTGGCCTGCGGTAAAATATCCTTGCACAAATTCTTTTCCGTCATCGCTGTAATTCGACATCTTGATCCTGCCGGTTCTCACGATATAGAAGAAAAGCGCTGCATCCCCCTGCTGAAAGAGCATATCCCCTTTCTTCAATGGAACAACCGCAGCTTTAAATTTTTTTAATATTGTTTCAGGAATCATCTGTTTAACTTCGCCAGAAAACTTATTAATCGCAAACGAACTGTGGCACTATTCCCGCATCACTGATGAAAAAACCGTATAACGACCATAGAGTTTTTCGTTGACTTCATCCCCCTTTTTTCGTATCATTGTATTCCAAATTTGAAACACACGTTATCAGGAAGGACGTTATACAATGTACGCAGTAGTAGAAATTGCAGGGCAGCAATACAGAGTGAATCCATCGGAAAAACTCTATGTGTCGAAACTCGAAAACGACGTGGACAGCGTTGTAAAGTTCGATAAAGTGCTGCTCCGCGCAGACGAAAAGACCGTCACCGTCGGCAATCCGACCGTCAAAGGAGCAACTGTTTCGGCAAAAGTGCTCGGGCACTCCAAAGACGACAAAGTGATCGTGTTCAAGAAGAAACGCCGTAAAGGGTATCGCGTAAAACGCGGTCACCGTCAACAATACACCCAAATCGAAATTACGTCAATCAATTAAGTCTTTGAGGAGTTTGAACAATGGCACATAAAAAAGGGGCCGGAAGTACTAAGAACGGACGCGACAGTAATGCGCAGCGTCTTGGTGTAAAACGTTTCGGCGGAGAATTAGTCAAAGGCGGAGAAATCCTGATCCGTCAGCGCGGTACAAAATTTCATCCGGGCGACAATGTCGGACGCGGCGGCGATGATACGCTGTTTGCTCTGAAACCGGGACGCGTAAAGTTCCATATGATCAGTAAAACACGTCAGGCAGTTTCCATTGTCCTAGCACAATAAGTTTTGCCGATGACAATATGATTTGTATTAAGCGTCTGCCTTTTTTGGCGGACGCTTTTTTATTTAAAGATAACCACAGTGATACAGCGAACGAGAAGTTTTTTTTCATTTATTTATTGAGAGGAGCTTTATGAAAATTACCGTAATTGGTGCAGGAAATGTCGGCGCAACGGCAGCGCAGCGCATCGCAGAAAAAGAATTGGCGAACGAAGTTGTGTTGGTTGATATTGTTGAAGGGGTGCCGCAAGGAAAAGGTCTGGATATGTATGAGTCCGCACCGGTTGAAGGTTTTGATACGATGGTGACCGGTACCAATTCCTATGAAGCAACAGCGGGTTCAGATGTCATTGTTATCACGGCAGGAATTCCGCGCAAACCGGGAATGAGCCGCGACGATCTGTTGAACACGAACGCCGGAATAATCAAGTCTGTTACCGAACAAGCGGTGAAACAATCCCCGAACTCCATTCTGATTGTTGTATCGAATCCGTTGGATGTGATGGTTCATGTTGCACAAAAAGTTTCCGGATTTCCGCGCAACCGGGTGATCGGTATGGCCGGTGTTTTGGATACAGCGCGCTACCGTTCGTTCATTGCAATGGAATTAAAAGTCTCCGTCGAAGATGTCTCTGCATTGATCCTTGGCGGACATGGTGATTCAATGGTTCCGCTTCCCCGGTACACTTCTGTCGCCGGGATTCCTCTGACAGATTTACTCTCACCGGAAAAGATCGATGCAATTGTTAAACGTGCACAAAATGGTGGAATTGAGATTGTGAACTTCTTAAAGACCGGAAGCGCATTCTACGCTCCTTCATCCGCAGCTGTACAGATGGTTGAATCGATCGTAAAAGATAAAAAGCGGATTCTTCCTTGCGCAGTAATGCTGAATGGCGAATATGGAATTAAAGACACCGTTGTCGGTGTGCCCGTGAAACTTGGCCGTTCCGGAATGGAACAGATCCTTGAGATTAAATTATCTGCGGAAGAATCAGCAGCATTGAAAAAATCTGCGGGTGATGTAAAAGAGAATATGGATAAGGTAAAGTTTTAAGAATAGATTATTAGATTTATAGATTGTTAGACAAACGCCCTGCTAATTAGCGGGGCGTTTTTTTGTTTCTTATACCGAATTTGCCGAAGAAATTTTCTTTCTTGCAGAATAGCAAACATCTTTTATCCTAGGGTTTCAACGATGTAACGAAAGGTTGTAATAACACAAAATCCCGAAATCATTTCGATCTCAGGATTTTAAAAAACAAATCTAACTATCTAATATCTGAAATCTAATGGTCTGGTCTCACAACTTCATCACCAATGTCACTTCATTTCCCTGTTCGTTATAGGTAACGGACTGCATGAAGGCTTTCATCAGAAACACTCCCCGTCCGCCGGTGCGGAGAAGATTGTCTTCGTGCAGAGGGTTTGCAACTTCGTCCGGTTTAAATCCTTTTCCTTCATCATTCACTTTCACCGTCAACGTTTTCCCTTTTTTTGAACATGTGACAATGACATGTTTGGATTCATCATTCTTGTTGCCATGAATGATACCGTTGTTCACCGCTTCGGTCACGGAGACCAGCAGTGCATGCAGTTTCTCTTCCGGTAATTTGAAGGTATCGTTCACCGTATGGAAGAATTTCTCCACGAGATTGATATTTTTCCGGGTGCTTGGAATGGAAATTTGAAATTGTCGTCCGGTTGATTTCATACGTAATAATATAATTTTTCAAACAAAGACACAAAGATTAAATTTGCAGATCGGCATTGCAATGTTCTTTGGGCATAAAATCAGGTATCTTAAAAATAGTATCTTACATTCATGGTCATATTCGAAAATTCCTGGATCGAACTTCCGCCGCTTTGATGTTGATACTCTTTCCATCCCCTCACTTCAACGAGCGAACGGGACGAAAGACGAATCACGATGCTGGTTGTGGGGCCGGCGCTTAAAAAAGTGCTCTCAAACCTGCGGATATTGTTCTTGTACGTGAACCGTTTCTGTGCAAATGATCTGAATCCGACCGCAAAAAACCACTCGCTGTTGAATGTGTAACGGACCTGAGGGGAAAATGTTACCTCTTCAATCCGCTGCAGCGGACGTTCTGAAAATCCTTTCCATTGAAATTCTCCCCGTTCAAAGACGCGAACATGCGAAAATAGATCAATACCAACATGCTTTGTCATATCATACGATGTTGAATCCAAAAATGCAATCTGTCTGTATGAATAACTTTTGACCGATGGAAGGAGCAGTTCAAAATCAAAAACAGTATAATTTGCCGAAACTTCGAATTTATTATACATCCTGAAGCTCTCAGAAGGCTGATAGAATAATTCCGGTGATAGTCGAATGATGCGATTCCAATTATTATTTGCACTTTTTTCACGGCGCAGGTACACAAGATGAGCAAGCGTTGCTTCTAACGAAACAGTTGCGGTAAAGACACTGTTGAATCGGTGTGTTTCACTCAACGATGCATTGATCAGCAATTCATCTCGGTCGTCAGTATTCGTCGTGTCGGGGGTGTCATATTGCAATATGCTTGATGATGCTGAAAATGATAGTTCATCCGTCGGTGAAAGATATGATTGTAGTGTTGTCCGCAGAGTGGTGCGAAACGCGGTATTATCCAATTGCAGTTCCCGTTTGATTCTCTGTTCCTGTTTACTGATCACGATCGGATCAGCGCTATGATGCCGCTCGATCTGGTGACGTTCATCCCGTTCGGACAATTCAAATCCGATCGTTGCGAATGAAGATTCCGATTGATAACGAAGATCGAAAGCACCTTCCAGATGAAATTCCTGAACCGTAGTATTGAACAGGATTTCATCGAGTGATCCGATATTCAAGGTCTTATAATAAAAATCATTTTCAATATTACGCGAATCGACCGTTGCAGAAATGTCCGTTCTAAACCCTGCACCAATGTCATACGACAGAATATTCTGCACACTGTACATCTGATCCGTTCGTGAACGGATATTCATTGATGTTCCGAATGAGCGTATCACAGCGCTGTCTGCCGGAACATAAAAATCATTTCGATTCAGAAGCCAACGAACTCGCACGCTGTCGCTTGCATTCTGTGAAAATGCAGCGGCAATATGCATTTCCGCAGCATCATTTTTAAATTTCCGAGATCCGAGATCGCTTTGGTTCATCCTGCCTGAAAAACTCCCTCTGTACCCGCTCAGTTCAAGTGAATCTGCTTGCGCATAGAAACGATAATTCAACCCATCATCTTCCTGAAATTGCTGCTTATCGTACCGCATTCCAAGCATCGGCGTGACAGATATATTGGACAATGGCTGGTATGAAATACCGACAGCACCTGAATGGATCCCGGCATTCGTACTTCCAAAAGCCTGGCTATCCGATAACGCAAACGATTGCAGCTCGGTTACCGCGGAAAATATCGGAGAGATATTTTTTGAAATGGAAAGTGAATAATTTTGTTCGTTACGGAATGATAAGAATGTATTTCGGATCAATACTGATGTGAGTTTACTTCCAAAATTCACAAAAAGATCCTTATCGTCATATTGATAGTATGCACCGGCATTCCAAAGATACGTGTTCACGTTTCGTTCGAATCGTACTGCTGCCGTGTTGGAATCAGGAACTGCGAACGTTGATCGGAATGGATTCGTTTGTGCGGATACCAGAGAAAAAAATGAAGCGATCAATATGAATAGAACTGCACTCTTCATTCGTAGTTAATCCAGCAGGTCTCGAACAGTAAACTTCGGTTCATAACCAAGCAAACGTTTTGCTTTTTCATGCGAAATGATGGCTAATGCTCCTGAAAAATTATCTCCAATTTTTTTTACTTCGGGGAAAAACTGAGCAATCAGTTCCCTGGAGTTCTTCCTTGTCCAATTCTCTTTTGCAGTGATAAAGAATACTTCATGAAGAGAATTCAGCGTTCGTTCTACGGCAAGGCGATGAGCAACCGCGACATCGTAGACGTGAACGTATGTCCATAGATTTTTATACCAATCGCCATATTCGCTCACCAATTTTTTGTAGAATAATCTTTGTTCAATTTCAGGAACCCAAATCCACGGCTCTCGAAGGCAGATCGTTTGCATTTCATATTTTGCACTGTAAGTTTTGCAGATCTGCTCACCAATTACTTTGCTTAGTCCATAAGAATCTTGAGGACGCAGTGGATGGAGTTCGTCGATAGGGATATACTCCGGAACCATTCTGTTTGTCATGAATGCAAAACCAAGTGTGGATTCGCTGGATGTAAAAATAACTTTTTTAATCCCATTTCGCGCGGCAGATTCAAGAACATTGAATGTCCCGTTCACATTCACATTAAAAACTCGTTCTGCGGGATCGTTCAAAGGATGAGGAATACCTGCTGTATGAATGACAACATCATATCCTTTCATTGACCGTTCTACATCTGTCAGAACAAGAACGTCGGTATGATGAAATATTACATTTTCTTGCTTCGGTGGAACCAGATCCATTACACCCACCTCATAACGATGTTTTAACAACTCTTCAACGATATATTTTCCAACCATTCCGCTGCCGCCTGTTACGAGTATTTTCATCATCCTTCTCTTTTATTGATAAACATATGAAATAATACGATAATTGTTGCTGATTGTAAACGAACAAATGTACACTTTTGTTTACCGGAATTGAAATCAATCCTGCATTGATGTATATTCATGAAGAGAAAAAAAGGATATCTATGCCGAAAAAAATTGCTTTGATCGTTTTCTGTTGTGCACTGCTTGTGGGAGCACAAGAGAAATCTCAAAAATATTGGATCTATTTCTCATCAAAAGAGAATATTGTTTTGTCAAAAACTTCTTCGTTGAGAGAAACTTCACAATTGACCGGAATCTCGGAGCGAGCTTTGCAGAGAAGAGCAAAAGTAATGAGTCAGACAGTCACCAATGAAGATCTTCCTGTCACATATTCTTTTCTTGCTTCGTTGAAAGAGCGCGGGATCATCATCCAAAACACCTCACGCTGGTTCAACGCCGCAACTGCATATCTTACGAACTCTCAGCGGGACATTGTTCAAGCACTCTCTTTTGTCAAGTCGGTTGAGCCGGTCACTACGTATAGACGAAAAGAATTACCAAAATCAGAAGCGATGAAGCAGTCTCTGTACAAACAGAGCGTTGTACAAAAATATAATTACGGTCCATCCGCAACACAGATGGGAAGGATCAATGCCATTGCGGTACATAATATCGGCATTTCGGGAAGAGGAGTTCTTGTAGGAATGCTTGATACCGGATTCCGATGGAAAAACCATGATGCGATGAACAAATTGAATGTGATTGCAGAATACGATTTCATTCAAAAAGATAACAACACTGCCAATGAAGGAAATGACGCGCTATCTCAAGATTCTCATGGCACATCTACATTTTCTCTCGTAGGTGGATTCAAAGATTCACTTCTTGTGAGTCCGGCGTTCAATGCAGATTTCATTTTAGGAAAAACAGAATATGTTCCATCAGAAACGAATGTTGAAGAGGATAATTGGGTCGCGGCAATCGAATGGATGGAACAGCAAGGTGTTGACATTGTGAGCAGTTCACTCGGATACGGTGAGTTTGATCCCGGACAAAAAAGTTATGTTTATGCTGATATGAACGGAGCGACAACAACCATCACTAAAGGTGCAGTAATGGCAATGAGAAGAGGTGTTATTGTTGTAAACTCAATGGGGAATGAAGCACAGTCAAGTTGGCATTTTCTTACCGCACCGGCAGATGCAGACAGCATTATTTCGGTTGGAGCGGTAACTTCGGGAGGAATTGTTGCTTCCTTCAGTTCTGTGGGACCGACAAGTGATGGAAGAATAAAACCGGATGTTTCTGCACAAGGTGTTTCTGTCTATGCCGCATCACCAAGCACTTCGAAAAGCAATTATACATCCGGATTCAGCGGAACATCTGCTTCCACACCTTCGGTTGCCGGAGTTGCAGCAATGATTCTTTCCGCACACCCTGAGTTGACACCGGTACAGGTTCGCGATGCATTGCGAACAACGGCTAGCAATTCGCTGAACCCGAACAACAGTATCGGATGGGGAATCGTTGATGCCTATGCGGCAGTGTTGAAGAATGGAATGGTCATTAGTACCGATCCGGAAATTTCATTGACCAACGACAGCAACTATTCTATTGGGATGTACGTCGTTTCAAAATCCGTAGTAAAGAAAGATTCTGTTCGGATATTCTATTCAAACGACAGCGGTGCTACATTCACATCCACCCAAATGACATTGACAGAAATAGTGGATAGTGCGACAAGCTCTGGAAAATATAGCGGAACAATTCCAAAATCATCTTCTTTAACAAAATTCTATGTTCGTGCAGTTGATGCGTCAAATAATCCGCGCACAAGTCCTTATAAAGCCCCAACAGCATTGTTTGATGTAAAAACAGGAACAACCGGAGTGCGTCCGGAAAATCCTGTTCCGTCAGTTTTTTCATTGGAACAAAATTTTCCAAATCCATTTAATCCAACAACGAACATACGATATCATATACCGCGGACTGCTGACGTTACTCTGAAAGTATACAATGTTCTTGGGAAAGAAATCGCAATACTCGTTAATGGCACGCAGTCATTCGGAAGTTATACCGTACCATTCTACAGCTTGGGACTTGCAAGCGGAATATATTTCTACCGATTACAAA
>CAYPEM010000051.1:0-20127 GCA_964409765.1 uncultured Chitinophagaceae bacterium | reverse complement strand
GTACCATTCTACAGCTTGGGACTTGCAAGCGGAATATATTTCTACCGATTACAAATCCGCCAAACGGATGGCGGACAGGCGAATAATTTTATTGAAACAAAGAAAATGGTGCTACTGAGATAAAAAATAGACCCTACTGAAATATTCTATGATTTATATGAAAGAATCTTCTTGTAATGAGAATTATAACGTTGTTTCTCTGCACGGTAACCATTGGTTATTCGCAATTATTATTCACTCCCGTTGAAACAAAAAATATTGAAGATCTATTATTAGATTTTCACTTTACTGAAGCCCAAGAATTGTTTGTTAAAAAATCGCAAATCGATTCGACAATCTATTCGTTGTCTGATTGGCTTTTGTTAAAAAATGAGATCGGCGATTACAGAGAACTTTTTAATTGGTTAGATCATTCTGCATTATACTCAGATACTGCTAAAATAAATTTAATTCTTGAATCCGCAGCAAAAACCGAAGAGCGATACCGTGCTGAAATCGCTGGAAATTCTTCTCATAGAGCCTTTCAGTTTTTTATTGCCTCATTTAATCAAAAAGAACTTGTTGTTGCTTTGCGATATTATCGGTTAGCAAATGTATTCAAAGCAAGATTTTTTGCTGAAGAACGATATCGGTTGAAAGAATCTTTCAATTCAGTAAAAAATTTATACCAAAAACAATTATATCTTTCCGCACTGCAGTTCATAGACAGTATACAGATCAATGAAAAGAATAATCCAACATTTAGTGAACTACGAGATTCGCTGCAAAAAACAGTGGAAATGATTAATGAACGAATTCATGAACGAGAGACCGATAAACGAAAAAATCATCCTCAAGAAACATTCAACCACACATTAGGGATTTCAATTGGTGTTCTACCCATTTATATGACTACGTTCAACGACATACTGTGGTCAATGAAAACGAAAGGAAACAGTTACCCATTTTGGGCAAAAGTCGATGCAATTAAACCTTCAGCCGGATATTCGTTTCTGTTTCAATTGAATTATTATTACTCCCCCGTGTTTTCTCAGCAGCTTCGTTTTGAAATTGGTTCTATGACACATTCAAGCATTATTATGGAAGGTACTACCGTCACAATCTCTCTTCCACAAACATTATCTTCGTATAGTACTTTAATCAAATATGGATTCTCTGATAAAATCGGACTGCGAAGTTTCTTCTCTGCAGGTATTGGGTATATAACAATACAAAGAAGTGAACAGCAAATATATATTGCCGATTTTATCATCAACAACTATCGCATCAAAGAATATTATCTTTTGAGCGATAATTTATCTTCCCCCAAAGTCTTGGCAGAAACTGGTCTTGAATACTTTTCTGGATCTATGTCTCATCTGTTTTTTGAAGGGGCATTCGGAATGCATTACATTACCGCACCAAAAAAATTAATCAGTCCCACTTATTTTTCAATATCCTTAACTGCCGGTATTATATTGTAAAAATTTATTCTGTATGCGGTCAAACTATATGATTCCACTTCTTAAAAGAGGAAACACAAATGATATAGACGCCGTGTTCTCGCTCTATAAAAAGGTTGCCTCGATTGAAGGCGGACTCTCTCGAAATAAGGATGAAATAACAACCGAATATATCTCTTCATTTTTACAAAAAAGTGTTCAGTTTGGCGTTTGTTATGTTGCTGTGGATGAAACAACTTCAACAATAATTGGAGAAATACATTGTTATAGTCCGAATATCCGGGTCTTTGCTCATGTTCTCGGCGAGCTGACCATCGCAGTAGATCCACAGCATCAAGGGAAAGGGATTGGACGATTGCTGTTCGAAAAATTATTGAACACGATCATCGAAGAAAAACCGGAAATTCTGCGAGTGGAATTGATCGCACGCGAAAGTAACCGCAAGGCAATTGCATTTTATGAATCGCTTGGATTTGCAATTGAAGGACGGTTTGAACAACGGATACAAAGCGTCAGCGGCGGATTTGAAGCTGATCTACCAATGGCGTGGATAAGAAAAAAATAAAACGAGGTTTGGATTCCATCTTTTTCGTCCCTAAGCCCTTGGTCTTGGGGATTTTTATTGTACATTTATCATTATGAATCTGTCGTTCCAGACTCCGGTATATCTTGTTCTTCTGTTCGTCGTCGTTTCATTTGCAGTATCGTATTACATGTATCGGCATACTGTTCCGATGGTAACGCGAACAAAACGGCTGATCCTTACTGTGCTGCGCGGTGCGGCGCTAACATTTGTATTATTGGCGATGTGTGAACCGATCTTACAGATTATTTCTTCACAGACCCGAAAACCGGTTATTGCTGTGCTTGCAGATAACTCGCTGAGCATGTCTCAGATTGATGAACTGGGGAATAAAGAACAAATCCTTTCGTCAATGCTCAGAAGCGAAACGTTGAACGATTTTTCCTCTTCTGCCGAGGTGAAATTATTTTCATTCTCACATTCCGTTTCACCACTTGAAATAGAATCGCTTCGGGTGAACGGCGGAACAACAAATATTTCCTTAGCACTTCAGACATCGCTTAAGAATATTGACAATCTTCGGGGAATCATCCTTGTATCGGATGGAAATTATAATGAAGGATCAAATCCATTATATGATGCTGAAAAAAGCCGTATCCCAATCTTTACCGTCGGTGTCGGCGACACGAACGATCAAAAAGATATTTCTGTTTCAAAACTGATCGCAAATTCCATTGCCTATATTTCTACTGCCATTCCTGTCGATGCAACCATAAAAATTTCGGGGATACCAAAACAGAATGTTACTGTATCATTGCTGGAGGACGGGAAAAAAATATCCGAACAGAAAATGTCTGTTTCATCTTCCAACGGAATATCCGAATTTCCCGTGCAGTTCTCCTACACACCAGCATCGGATGGAATGAAAAAACTTTCTGTTGGAGTCTCACCAATGACGGGTGAACTAACGGAAAAAAATAACTCCCGCTCCGTTTTGGTTAAAGTGTTGAAGAATAAATTGAGTGTTGTCGTTGTTGCCGGCTCGCCCAGCGCGGATGTTTCTGCGGTGATGCAAACACTTTATGAAGACAAAAATATTCAAGCTCCGCTCTTTTATCAAATACCAGGGGGTGAATTCAAATCACAGAAAGAGAATATCTCGTTACAATCTTCGCTGATTGCTGCAGATTGCGTAATTCTCATCGGTTTTCCGACGACACAAACAGCAGAGAATTCCATCAGCACTATTTCACAATCAATTCTTTCACGCTCTATTCCTCTTTTGTTTATTGCAAGCAGAACGGTTGATCTTCAAAAAATTCAAACAATGGGGTCAATACTGCCGTTCTCGGTCTCATCCAATCGATTGGATGAGCAATCGGTACTGCCAAATGTTTTTCAAAAGACCAAACAACACCAATTACTCGTTGATGAAGCTTCATTGTGGGAAAAATTACCACCGGTCTTTTATTCACTTCAAACATTCTCTCCAAAACCCGAAGCACAAAATCTGCTTGGAGTAAAAATTCAAAACGTTCCTTTGAACGATCCGCTCTTTGTAACTCGAAATATTGCCGGTACAAAGTCTGCTGCAATATTGGGTTATGGTATTCATCGATGGAAACTGCTTGCCGGTTCAACCGTTGAAACAAAGAACTTCTTTAATTCCTGGTTCTCATCGCTTGTTCGATGGCTGGCAACGCGTGAACAGGATAAATATGTCCATGTCGAACCGACCAAGGAATTCTATTCGCAGGGTGAACCAATAGAATTTTCTGCACAAGTATATAATCAAAGTTATCGACCGGTCGATAATGCAAGTGTGAACCTTTCCATCCATTCCAAACAAAATGGGCAACGGTATGAATCCATCCTCACACCACTGGGATCGGGAAGGTATGAAGGTGTAATTGAAAGTCTTCCAGAGGGAGAATTCACATTTTCCGCTGTTGCGGTAAATGATGGGGATACGCTCGGCACTTCCAATGGAAGGATCTCAATCGGTGAGCAATCGTTAGAATTTGCTGAAACAAAGATGAACAAACCATTGATGAAGCAGATAGCCGAAGCTTCCGGCGGAGAATATGGCGATGCCGCATCGTTCAACACATTGCTTCAACACATACTCCGGCGAAATGACATGAAACCTCAGGTACTGGATCATACCGGTGAATTCGAATTATGGAATCTCCCCTCGTTCTTGACGGTTATCGTTCTGTTATTTGGAATTGAATGGCTTATCCGAAAACACAGTGGAATGTTATAAAGCCAATTGCAGCAATGTTTGATTTCATCATTACAAGACTATTTTTTCACATAAAATAAAAAACGGTTACGGTTATGCAAAGAGCATTCTTGATCCTTGGTGCTGTATTCGGATTCTTTGGAGTTGCACTTGGTGCCTTTGGCGCTCATGGCTTAAAAAAAGTGCTCAGCCCGGAGTTGCTTCTTATTTTTGAAACGGGAGTGCGGTATCATATGTATCACACTTTTGCAATTCTTATTATTGCTCTATTTGTAGAAAAGTATCCTGCGTTGCGATATTCAGGCCGATTGTTTGGAACCGGAATTATTTTTTTCAGCGGAAGTTTATACATTTTAGCACTGACGGGGATTCCGATATTCGGCGCAATTACTCCATTCGGAGGAATTTGTTTTCTTGCAGGATGGGTCGTAGTTGGTGTAACAGCATTTAAAATACAAAAGGAGAACTGACGTTCGTTCTCCTATTGTATTACTTTGTTCTAAAAAAATTATCTATTTGCAAGCATTGAAGTAACAGCATCGCCGGAGAATGAATCCAAAACATTTCCCTGTGCATCAAGAACGTTCAAACTGCCGTCTTGATTCTTCACTGCATACACAAGCACATTTCCTTCAGCATCTTTAATAACAGATTTTCCATTTTCTTGTGCAAGTATGAATGTCTTTCCTGCGTAACTGATTTCCATCTGTTTCGCATCAGCATTGAATGAAACATTGGTACCATCGTCTGATTTGATCGTTGAAGCTACAGGGTTGCTGCCGGTCCAGAATTCAATAGAATTTAAGATAACAACATCAATGAATCCTGCAATGCTATAGACAGGAACAACGTAGCATGCTAAAAAGACCAATTCCACTACCCATTTGTTGCCGAGAGAACCGTTCCAATTATACACTTTTTTTGTAAGATTGAATGAACCGTAACAACCGACAGACATCATTGCCATAGTGGCAACAAGAAGAAGAACAACAACTTGTTTGAACAAGTTTTTTTTCATAGGTGACTCCGATAAATAATGGAAAATGGTGGATTAGTTGCTGTGCGATTATACATTTTTTTTTAATTCATTGCAAGAGGTTGAATCAATAATATTTTTTTGGTAACCTGTCGTTGCCTTCGTTTGTCATTCATTCACTAGCCAATCTTACAATGAGAAATTTTTTCTTTGCTGCTGTACTTTTTACCTCTATTATCTCAGCACAACAGCCTCATACATGGAAAAAGACCAATTTCGATTATTCCGGTAATAGCTCGCGGATAAATGACATATTTTTCATTAACGCTCAAACAGGATGGGCTGTCAATGGCATCGGACAGATCCATAAAACAACCGATGGCGGTGTCACGTGGACGCGACAGCTGAACAAAGGAACTTTTACGCATTTTCGATCGGTAGGATTTTTTGATTCTCTTAATGGTTATGCAGGAGCATTGGGCTGGGGGGATGTGAATAATACTTCAGCAAAAGACAGTGTCATTCTTTATAAGACTTCCAACGGCGGATCAGTTTGGACTCCTGAATTTCAATTGACCAGCAAAATAATTGAACGGGGATTTTGCGGAATGCATGTGTTCAATGATTCCATTATCTATGGTGTTGGCAGAGTTCGTGGACCGGCGTGGTTCTATAAAACAACTGATCGCGGATCAACATGGATCGCTAAAAATATGGCTTCATATGTTCCGGGATTGATCGATGTTCGATTCTTTTCTAAAGACAGCGGGTTTGTTGTCGGATTGACCGATACAACTCATGAGCTTTCAAAGGGAATTATTTTATTCACTAGTGATGCAGGTGAAACATGGGATACCGTCTATACTACTGCTCGAACAAATGAATGGGCATGGAAGATCACATTTCCTTCCCGTAAAATCGGATATGTCAGTCTTCAACGAAATAATAATGTTGCGCCGGTGTTTTTTTTAAAAACAACTGACGGGGGATTGACGTGGAATCAAAAACAATTCTCTGCATCAGGGTATTTTGTACAGGGAATTGGTTTCCTGAATGATACTCTTGGCTGGGCGGGAGGAACATCGCTTCCTCCAAAACAAACGACCGATGGCGGCGAAACTTGGACATCGTTAACCATAGGAAATAGTTTGAATCGCTTCAGAAAGATCAACGATTCACTGATGTATGTATCTGGAGCCGGGGTTTGGAAATATTCTCCTGGAACTTCGCTGGATATTCACCACAACAAAATTTCTGTTCCGTTAACACATTCTTTACAGCAAAATTACCCGAATCCGTTCAATCCGCAGACAACGATTGAATTTTCCATACCGGAAGATGGCTTTGCTACAATTTCGATTTATGATATAACCGGAGCTTGGATACGAACGCTCTATAGTGATAATGCTAAAAAGGGAATATTCAAAGTCTCGTGGGATGGACAAATTGAAAGTACCGAAGAAGCACCTTCCGGTACATATTTCTATCGGTTGCAGACAAAGAATTTTTCAGAGACAAAAAAAATGCTGCTCATACGATAATACTTTGATCAATGGTGGGAAATTTATGATTAGAAAAAAATTTCAATTCTTTGCGCTGCTTTTATTTGCAACAATTTTTTATTCCGAATCAAGCTTTTCACAATCCAAATCGACAGCAGTAACTTCTGATATGGTGAAGAAAGAATTTCTTCACGCCTGGAACGGGTACACACAATATGCTTGGGGACATGATGCATTGAAGCCGCTCTCCAAAATGCCGCACGATTGGTATGGCACTTCCCTACTGATGACACCGATCGATGCGTTCGACACAATGGTATTGATGGGACTAAAAAAAGAATCCGAAGAAACAAAAAAATTAATTTTTGACAGCCTTTCATTCAATAAAAATATTGATGTTCAATGTTTTGAAGTGACAATACGATTATTGGGAGGTCTTCTCTCCGCCTATCAACTTGACGGCGACAAACGATTTTTAACGTTGGCGGAAGATCTTGGTAAGCGTCTTCTTCCCGTTTTCAACTCTCCGACCGGAATGCCGTACCGTTATGTTCATTTGCAGACCGGTGCCGTACAAAAACCAAACAACAACCCCGCCGAGATCGGAACATTGTTGATCGAGTTTGGAACCCTCAGTAAATTGACCGGAGATACGATCTATTATCATAAAGCAAAGAATGCACTTGTTCAGTTATACAATCGTCGATCTTCCATCGGTCTTGTTGGTTCATGGATCAATGTCGAGACCGGAGAATGGACGAATACATCTAGTCACATTGGCGGCGGAATAGATTCTTACTATGAATATCTTGTGAAAGCATGGATCTTGTTTGGCGATGAAGAATGTAAAACAATGGCAGAAGAAAGTATGAAAGCAATTCAACGGTACGTTGCGGATTCATCCCGCAGCGGATACTGGTATGGTCAAGTGGATATGAACACTGGAAAACGGATCGGAACAACGTTCGGTTCGCTGGAAGCATTTATGCCGGCACTGTTATGCCTCACCAATGATATTCCTCACGCAAAAAAAATGCAACAATCATGTTATGCAATGTGGAATCTTCACAACATTGAGCCGGAAGAGATTAATTATACCACCATGGAAGTAACATCCAAAGATTATGTGCTTCGCCCGGAGATCATCGAGTCTGCATATTATCTTTACTATTATACAGGCGATGTTCAATACCGGAAGATGGGAGAAAAAATATTTCACGACCTGAAAAAATATTGCAAGAACGATGTCGGATATTCATCATTAAAGAATGTAATCACGAAAGAAAAATCGGATGGTATGGAGAGCTTCTTTTTTGCTGAAACGATGAAATATCTTTATCTTCTGCTAGACAAAACCGGAACTATATCATTGGATTCTGTTGTTTTTAACACCGAAGCACATCCGATACGAAAAACGTGGCAATAGTTTCTCAAATATAGTTCATCATTAAACGTCTATTAGACATAAGATATTATTCACAAATCTATTTTATTGAAAATTAAGGAGAGTACACTATGATGCGAACATCAAATCCCACACTGAACGATAAAACATTTCAACAGATCGGAACAGTTGGCTACTCGGAAGCGATGACGGTTCAAGGGACCGTGAATAAAACAGGATTAATGCTTCTCATGCTCATCGCCAGTGCCGCTTACACATGGAGCTTGTTCATTGAAGGCAACCTGGAGTCGTTAATGATGTGGATGTTAATTGGGCTCATTGGAGGATTAATTACCGCTTTAGTTACAACTTTCAAAAAAGAGTGGTCCCCAATATCTGCGCCGCTGTATGCGGTACTTGAGGGTTTTGCACTCGGCGGCATTTCTGCGTTGCTTGAAGCACAGTATAGCGGCATTGTTATTCAAGCAGTTGCATTGACATTCGGTACGGCAGGTTGTCTGCTTATTGCTTACAAGTCCGGTGTGATTAAAGCGACTGAGAATTTTAAATTGGGGGTTTTTGCAGCAACCGGCGCAATTGGACTCATCTATTTTGTCGGTTGGATTATGCGTATGTTTGGAACATCAATTCCGTACATCCACGAAAATGGGTTGATCGGGATCGGTTTTAGTTTAATCGTTGTAATTATTGCCGCTCTTAACCTTGTGTTAGATTTTGATTTCATCGAAAAAGGAGCTGAACATGGCGCTCCAAAATTCATGGAATGGTACGCAGCGTTCGGTTTAATGGTGACATTAATTTGGCTCTATCTAGAGATCTTGCGATTACTTTCCAAATTGAACAGCAGGAAATAATACCATTCGCTCCGTTATTCGGACCTCTTCTCGCTCCACTGCTCAGCAGTGGAGCGTTTTTTTTTATACTAATAAAATAATAAAACCTAAAATTCTTTTGACTCTTTGCTTCTTGCTAAAAGGGTTCATATATTTTCGCACCATAATCACCATGTAATCAAACCAAACAGAGGTTCTCCAATGACATTCTTAATCGGAATTTTAATAATTGTTTTTGTTGTTGCTGTCTGGATAATTGCACAATACAATGGTCTTATCACTCTTCGAAATCATACAACCAACGGTTGGAAACAAATTGATGTTCAACTGAAACGCCGTCACGATCTGATTCCGAATTTAGTTAACACCGTACGCGGATACATGGAATTCGAGCAAGAGACGCTTGAAAAAGTTATTGCGGCACGAAACGCGGCAGTTACTGCAACCGGTGTTGCGAATGCCGCTGCAAAAGAGGGTGAATTATCCGGTGTACTTTCCAAACTTTTTGCATTGACTGAGAATTATCCAAACCTGAAGGCAAATGAAAATGTGAATCAGCTTCAGGAAGAGTTAACAAGCACCGAAAATAAAATCGGTTTTGCACGCCAATTTTACAATGACATTGCAACAAAATTCAATACTGCACAGCAGACATTTCCCGGAAATATCATTGCAGGAATGTTCCAGTTTCAAGCAGCTGAATTATTTGAAATAAAAAATGATCTTGAGCGCGAAGTGCCGACGGTGAATCTTTCTTTTAAGAAATAAGAATGCAAGATCATGGCACAACTTCCACGAAACATTTACGAACAACAGCGTGCCAATAAGCGCAATACCATTTTAGTAATGATCGTATTTGCGTTGTTCCTTGGTTTCATCGGATGGGGTGCAGATATGCACTTTCTTAGCTTCGGAGATGATGGTTTTCCATTTCCCATTATCACGGTTGCAGCGCTCTTATTTGGAGGATGGAATGCTCACCGGAGCTTAGAACAGGGAGCAACAACCGTTCTTTCCTCTGCGGGTGCTTTTCCTGTACCGGAAAACGATCCTAAATATCAAGTGCTCCGTAATGTTGTCGACGAAATGTCTATTGCTTCCGGTTTGCCAAAACCTACTCTCTTCATCATTCCGGATCAAGACCCCAATGCATTTGCAACAGGCAAAGATCCTTCTCACGCAAGTATTGCAGTAACGGAAGGTTTGCTTGAAAAACTTAACCGCGAAGAATTACAAGGTGTCATTGCTCATGAAATGAGTCATATCCGCAATTACGATATTCGCATGATGACTGTTGTTGCCGCGCTTATTGGTGCAATTATGCTGATCTCGGAAATTTCTTTGCGATCGAGCCGCTTTGGAGCAGGACGACGACGAAGTTCTTCTTCTAAAGAAGGGGGACAAGGAATAATCGTCCTGGTTATTTGGCTGGTAACAATTATTATAGCACCCATTGTTGCACGAATTCTTGCAATGGCTGTGTCGAGACAACGAGAATATCTTGCCGATGCATCGGGGGCTGAATTGACAAGAAATCCGGCGGCACTCGCTGAGGCGCTTGAAAAAATTTCTTCGGCGGTTGAACCGACACAATCTATAAAAAGAGGAACCGCCCATCTCTGCATTGCCGATCCGCTTGGGAGTGAGATTAATGTCAAAGAAGGTTTCTTTGCAGAACTTTTTGGTACTCACCCGCCGGTACAAAAACGCATCACTCTACTTAGAGCAATGTCATACCGTATTAAGTAAAATCTTGTATTTAATAAACCCTCCGTTTGAATCATTTTAAATTACAGCAATTTCCCCTCTTGGATTGTTACGATTGCCTCTCGATTCAGCTGCAGAAAACAACCTTCGTATTCCCTTAATAATCACATATTCATAGATTCTCCACCGATAGGATGATTGAACAAGATCCTTTTTTATTCGTCTAAGCTATATCATTGTAAGTGCTTATACAATTTTTTATCTTTCATATATGATCGAAAGGAAACATCTCATTATGATACAGCGTTGTAGTATTCTCTTTGCATCAGGATTTTTATTGCTCGTTGCCGGATGTTCATCCGGTAAAGAAACTGCGGACCAACCGCTGATGAAATCCGTGCAAACAGAACAACATGATAAAGACCGTTCAGCAGCAATGCAGTTGTTCATTGACGGTTCATTGAAAGAAAGCAAAGGACAATTTGCCGATGCAATTTTGGATTATCAAGAAGCACTGCGATTGGATCACGATGGGGCAATTTTCTTTGCTATGGCAAAATGTTATGCACAGCTTCGCCGGTTTCCTTCAGCCGCAGAGAGTGCCATAGAAGCTGTAAAGCATGATTCGACAAAAATTGAATATCGAGAACTTCTTGCCCAAATCTACATCAACACCGGACAACTTGAAAAAGCCGCAGATCAATATTCGGCTATACTAATGATCGATCCGATCAATGTCACTGCTACTTTTACACTGGCTCAACTGCTTGAACGAGTGAAACCGACGGAATCACTGAACCTCTATTATTCATTGATTGCTCATCAAGGTCCGACATGGGAAGTATTGATGCAGATTGCACAATTAAATTCTGCACTGCAGCGGTTCGATAAATCTGCTGAAGCAATGGAACAGATGATGAAACTTGACCCGAGCAATCTTGCACTGAAACAAAACCTGTCGGGCATCTATCTTCAATTAAAAAAATATGATAAAGCGCTCGATCTATTGAACGATGTTCTGGAAAAAAACCCGAACAATGTCATGCTTCGCACATCGCTCGCCGATGTTTATCTTCAACAAAACGATTGGTCTTCAGCAAAGAAACAATTGAACATGGTCTTAGAATCCGACTCGCTCGATCCCGATACACATCTTCGTATTGGTGTCGCATTCTATGCACAATCCATCAAGGATACACTCATCATACCCGAAGCGATTGAAGTTTTCAAAAAATATGAAAAGAACTTCCCGACCGATGCACGATCGTATGTCTATCTTGGCGTTCTCTATCGCGGAATTAAAAAAGATTCTATTGCTGAGCAATATTTTACTAGGGCGACACAATCCTCCAACTGGAACGGTGATGCATGGTGGCAGCTGGGATGGCTTTATTTTGATAAACAGGATTTTAGAACGACCATCGAAGTGTTGAACAAAGCGAAACAATATGTTACGGATGATTTCAGGATTTACATGCTGCTCGGTATCTCGTATAACCGGTCGGGATTGAATGAAGATTCCCGCATTGCATTGGAACGTGCTCACGAGTTGAATCCTGCCGACCTGAACGTTCTTTCCTCACTCGGTCTTACCTATGATGCATTAAAACTGCATACGGAATCAGATTCAACCTATGAACGAGCTTTGAGGATCGACCCGCATTTTGCGCTTGTACTGAACAATTATGCCTACAGTTTATCCGAACGAGGATTACAGCTTGAACGTGCGGCTGTTATGTCTAAAGAATCATTGGAAAAGGACTCCACGAACGCATCGTATCTTGATACGTACGGATGGATCCTTTTTAAGAATGAGCGGTACGAAGAAGCACTTGTCTACATTAAAAAAGCGGTAGAATTTGGTGACGTGAGCGCGGTAGTACTAGAACATCTTGGAGATGTCCATGCAAAGTTAAACCAAATAGATGAAGCAAAAAAATATTGGACTAGAGCGCTGGAAAAAGATCAGAACAACGTTGCATTAAAACAAAAGATCGCACGGGGAGCACTGTGAACAGATCCCGTGAGATGATACAAAACGTATTTGTACAATATTTCACCGTAGCAATGCTCGCGTTTGGAGTATTTTCCGGCTGCTCTTCAACAGAACAAACAACCACCGATCGATCCCTCTCTGCTTCTGAGGTCATCACATCGGTCAACGCAAATGCAGATTCGATCCAAACATTTACTGCGTACGGAAGCATCAACATTGAAACACCAACAATGAATCAAGGAGCCGGCTTTGATCTAGCGGTAAAGAAGCCCGATAGTGTCCGCATCCTTGTTGAGGGTCCGTTCGGTATCACCGTGGCAAAAGCATTGTTCACAAAACATCGATTCATTGCATATAGTGCGCTGAATAATACTATTTATGACGGAGATCCGTCGAAAGGACTGCAAAATCTTCCGATGATGTCGTCGTTTCCTCCGGAAGTTTTGATCGACGCACTGAGCGGAGTTCGCCGTTTCACAGATGCAGAAATAGAACCTGATAGTTTTTATTCGACGAATAAATTCTATACGATAATCCTTTCTGATAAAAAATATACATCGAAATTCAAGATTGATCCGGCATCTCTGCGGATTTCGAATGTAAAAACGTTCGATGCTGACGGAGAATTATTGTGGGAAGAAACTTATACGTATCGACAATCAGAAAATGGACAATGGAGACCATCCGGCGCTCGAATTATTGTCCCAAAAAAACAGATCACACTGGATATTTCCTTTGACGAAGTGACGATCAACGAACCGATCGGATCGATGTTGATCACGCTTCCGGACGATGCTGAGCGGACAATATTTCAATAGATGAAGAGAATTTTCTACATACTTCTGATCGTAGTATTTGCCTCCGCCAGTCAAACCGATATCAAGCGGAAAGATCAGCAGTTAAAAAAACTACGCGCTGAGATCCAACGATACGAGAAACAGATTGAAGAGAGCGAGAAGAAAGAAAAAGCGACACTCGGGCGTCTGGATATCATCGAAAAAAAAGCCAATCTTGTCCGGACCCTTCTTGCCGAACTGAGAGAAGAAGAAAAACTCATCAATACCTCCATCGAAGTTACACGGACAAATGTCAACCAGCTTGAAAAACAATTGGCTTTTCTGAAGAATCATTATGCGCAGTACGTGGCATCGGTCTATAAGTACGGAAAAGTATATGACCTTGAAACGATCCTCTCGTCAAATTCCATCAACCAATTATATATACGCATTGAGTATTTAAAACGCTTCTCCGATCAGCGGAAAAAAGACCTTGAAAAGATCGTCACAAAAAAAGATCAGATCGAGATCGAGCATAGTACGCTGCAGGAAAAACTTTCCACAGAACAGCAGCTGATCTCGGAAAAATTAAAGGAAGAAGCAACGCTCAATACGACAAAAGAACGCAGAAAGAATGCCCTTGAAGAGATCAGAAGCGATAAAACACAGTTCAAGAAGGAATTGAATCGAAAGATCTCCGCCGCAAAGGAATTGGAAAACCTGATCACGAACCTGATCGAACAGGAGCGGATCCGTAAAGAAAAAGCGGATCGTATTGAACGTGAACGGAAAGAACGGATCGCAAAGGAACGTGCTGCTAAACGGGAACGTGAACGGCTTGCACAGATCCAGCGCGAAAAAGACCTGGCAGAACTAAAAAAGAAAAACAATCTTGAGAAGGCACGGCAAAAAGAACGGGAAATTGCACTCGCCAAACAGCGTGAAGATGAACAGGAAAAAACATATGTAATCGAAGATGCGGTAGTAGAACTTTCGCTTCGTCCGCTGCTCGAACGAAAAGGTAAATTGATCTGGCCGGTTAGCGGCGGCAGAGTGATCGCAGAATTTGGGAATCACGTTCATCCCGTTATGAAAACCATTACGACGAACACCGGTATAGATATTGCAACAAAAGATAACACCATCGTTCGCAATATTGCTGATGGCGAAGTTGCACTGATCACCTGGCTGCCCTCCTACGGAAATTTAGTGATCATTAATCATAGCCACGGTTATCGTACGGTCTATGCTCATTTGGAGGAGATCACCGTTGTTGCAGGTCAAAAAGTAAAAGAAGCGGATGTGATCGCACGAAGCGGAGCTTCGGTTTCGGGAGAGATGCTTCATTTTGAATTGTGGAAAGAAAAAGATAAACAAAATCCCCGCGAGTGGCTGGCGCGGAAATGAAAATACATTTCTTATCTTGCATATTTTATCAAGTTTGTTGTAATTGAATATCCTATGTCTCCTATGTCTTTATGTGGTTTAAAATATTGTAAGGAATAACCTGTGGCAAAACGTATTGAAAAATCAGATTCTGTAAGACCAAATCGCAGCGATGTTGAAGCGGTAAAAGAATTGAATGTTTCCTATCAAGCAATGCGGACAGAGATCGCTAAAGTGATCATCGGTCAGGACGCGGTGATCGAACAATTGTTCATCTCTCTCCTTTCCCGCGGACATTGTTTATTGGTCGGCGTGCCGGGACTTGCAAAGACGTTATTGATAAAAACACTTGCCGATGTTCTCGAACTAAAATTCAACAGGATACAATTCACACCGGATCTGATGCCGAGCGATATTACCGGAACAGAGATCATTGAAGAAGACAAGAAGAGCGGAGGAAAAGTTTTTAAATTTGTGGAAGGACCTGTTTTTGCAAATATCGTTCTTGCGGATGAGATCAACCGAACACCGCCGAAAACACAGGCTGCGTTATTAGAATCAATGCAGGAACATAAAGTGACCGCTGCCGGAAAAACTTATACTCTTGATGAACCGTTCTTTGTTCTAGCAACTCAAAACCCGATCGAGCAGGAAGGCACTTATCCTCTTCCCGAAGCTCAGCTTGATCGGTTCATGTTCAATCTCTGGCTGGAATATCCTTCGTTCGCTGAAGAGATGCAGATCGTTAAATCAACAACAAGCCAATATGCTCCGAAGCTGAAACATATCTTGAGCGGTGATGATATTATTGATTATCAGGATCTTGTGCGGCGTGTTCCTGTAGCAGATAATGTCATTGAATTTGCTGTTAGTCTTGTAGCAAAAACTCGACCAAAAGATTCGCATTCACCGCAATTCATAAAAGATTGGCTCACGTGGGGTGCCGGTCCTCGTGCGTCGCAATATTTGATCCTTGGTGCTAAGACACGAGCAATTTTAAACGGCAAATACACTCCCGATATTGAAGATGTCCGTGCTGTTGCGATTCCAGTTTTGCGACATCGCATCATTCCCAACTTCAACGCAGAAGCTGATGGAATTACCGCGGTACAGATTGTGGAAAAATTGCTTACAACTTAGAATGAAAAATTAGTTTTAATGATTTACAGATATTAATTGAATTAAGTACAAATATTTTTTTTAAATTATTATGTTAAGAATTTATATAAGAAGCAGTGCCAAATAGCGAAAATATATCAAAAGAAGATTGTAACAAAATATCAGCTAAGATACGCGAAGATATATTTAAACCAGTTAATTCTTATAAAACAACTATTTTTTTATGCGGTGCAGATATTTCTCAAAAGGAAAAAATTAGGTATAAAGTTGCAGAAGCATTGAATAATTGGTTGTATCGTTTTCAATATGACGTTATATACCCAGAAGATATTTTCGACGAATTACTTTACGGTTCTCAAACAAAAGATCTTCTTTCTTTAGAAAATTTATTGGCTGAAAGTGTTGATGCTATTGTTTTAATTCCAGAAAGTCCTGGATCATTTGCAAAATTAGGCGCATTCGCAAATGATGAAAGACTTAGGAATAAACTCATCTGTATCATTGACAAAAAACATAAAAAAGATAAAAGTTTTATTAATCAAGGCCCATTAAAATTAATTAGGAAGGCAAACGCGCACGGATTAATATTTATTGATCCTGGTAATATTTCAAAGGAGGTAGAAAAATTAAATACGTCTTTAAAGAAGATGAAAAAAATAGTAGTAAGATTAGCGATAAAATTTCTTTGCTTCAACTTGATAATTTTTTATTGCCAACAATTTTTTTGTTAGAACCTGTCACTAAAAATACTTTAATAAACCTTGTTGCTAATGCGACAGAAGATGAAACAAACTCTTTCCAAACGACCACAACAGCTTTGACAATGTTAATAAAAAAGAGACTAGTTGAATTAACTGCTAGTGGGTATAAATTAACCCCTCTTGGGGTAAATAATTTTTTAAGTTTTCGTAAAACAAGTAGCAGAATAAAAAATCAAAAAAAATCTATTGCGATTGATAATTTAAGACTAGAGATACTTAATTTAAAAAACCGAAGAAAAAAATTGAAGGCGTAAGGGTAAGTTCTTTTTAGACGTTTAGTATTATTGTGCAAACAATAAGAAAAACGAGTGGATGTTGTTTCGGCATCCGAGTTCTAAAAGCATCTTTGTTTTCGCAAATTTTAAGTATAAAATCCAGTTGGTTTTATACTTAAAATTCACTCAAGAGTTTTGACGTAAAAAGAGCTTACCCCCTTCTTTTTTAAATTATGAGAAAAACGGATAGCATAAAACTTAACATGTTTGGATTACCAGTAATTCAAACTATTGATGACTTTTCTGAAATAACTCATATTTCAAATTACACTATCTATCAATTATCAATACATTCAGATAAATATTATAAAATATTCACAGTTCCAAAAAAATCTGGTGGACTGAGAACTATATGCCAGCCTAGTAAAAAATTAAAAGGATTACAGTCTTGGATACTTGTTAATATTTTAAACAAATTAAAAGTTTCTGGTTCTTGTAAAGGATTCGAAAAAGGAACGTCGACAGTCGACAATGCTTTGCCACATAAGGACGCAAATGCTATTTTAACCCTAGATTTAAAGGATTTTTTTCCAACAGTTAAGCGCAACCAGATTTACAGTATATTCAATTCAGTTGGTTATAATAAAACAATTGCTACTATTCTTACTAATATTTGCACATTTAAAGGAGCTTTGCCACAAGGAAGCCCTTGTTCTCCGAAACTTGCGAATCTTTCTACCTGGACGTTAGACTTAAGAATACAAGGCTATGTAGGGAAAAGAGGAATAAATTATACTCGTTATGCTGATGATTTATCATTTTCAGGATTGAGCCCTGTCAAAGTTGTAAAAATAATTCCAATGATTAAAAAAATAATCGAAAATGAAAAATTTGAGATAAATCATTCAAAGACAAGAATTGCGGGATCTTCGAGAGCAAAAACGGTTACTGGATTAATTATTGCTGATAGTGGAATTGGTATTGGTAAAAACAAATACAAAGATTTAAGAGCTAAAATTCATCATTTAACTTTACCAAGCGAACAAACAAATACATCATTGCTTAACGAGGTTAGTGGTTGGCTTTCATATTTAAATAGCGTGGATAAAAAAAGATACTTAAAAGCAAATAAATATATTCACGATTTAATGACAAAATTTCCGACAACATTGCTCTCGAAAATAAAATGTTAATATTAAGAATATAATCTAATGGTAAACTTTCAAAACATAAAATTGAGATCTATCTTTAGAAAGACTAACAGACATGAGATTAAAATCAATTAAATTAAAAAATTTTCGTTGTTATCGAAACGAAACTAAAATAAGTTTTAATAATCTCTCTGTTTTTATTGGCAAAAATGATGCTGGAAAATCTTCTGTTCTTGAGGCTTTGGAAATATTTTTTAACAATGCAGTTGTAAAAATTGAGAAGGATGATCTGAATGTCGATGCCCTTGTTGCTGGGGAAAATAGAATTGAAATAACTTGTGTTTTTAATGAACTACCCGCTCAGTTGGTAATTGATGCAGCAAATCCTACAACTCTTCAAAACGAACATTTATTAAATGCGGATGGAGATTTAGAAATAAAGAAGGCTTATATTTGCGGTGCCGCCACACCTAAAGAGCAAGTCTATATCGTTGCTAATCATCCAACTATTGCGGGTGGACATGACTTGTTGTTACTTAAAAAGAGAGAATTAAGAGATAGAGCCGCTCAACTTACTGTTCCTGCAGCAAATTATAATGGAAATGTTAATTCAACTATTCGATCTGCAATTTGGAATTTCTTAGGTGCTTTAAATATTAGTAGTGTAGAAGTTCAAGTTGATAAAGAGGAGGCGAAAGATATTTGGGAATATCTAAAAAAATGGATGCCTCAATTTGCTCTCTTTAAATCAGAAAGAGAAAGTAACGATGCTGATAAAGAAGTTACTGATCCGATGAAAGTCGCTGTTAATTCAGCTATTGCAGAGTTAGCGGTAGAACTTACGGCAATTCAAGAAAAGGTAATGGAAAAGGCAATTGATGTAGCCACCAGAACTCTGGTAAAATTACAGGAAATGAATCCTGCTTTAGCAAATCAATTAACCCCCGATTTTAAAACAGATCCAAAGTGGGCCGGACTTTTTAGTTTAACACTAACAAGTGATAGAAATATTCCAATAAATAAAAGAGGTAGTGGAGTAAGACGATTGATTGTTTTGAATTTTTTTAGAGCTGAGGCAGAAAGGAGAAGAAACGAAAGCAATTCACAAGCAATTATTTATGCTTTTGAAGAACCAGAAAATTCTCAACATCCAAACCATCAAGAAATGTTGATCAAAGCTTTTCAAGAATTAGCTGATACAAATAATACACAGGTTTTGATTACAACCCACAATCCTGCACTTGCTGGGTTAGTCAACGAGGATGATTTGCGTTTAGTAACAGTAGATGCTCATAACAATATTGTTGTTTTAGATAATCAACAAAATATTATGAGAACTATCGCGGATACTTTGGGCATTTTACCTGAACCTCTTAAGCCTAGATTGCTTATTTGTGTAGAAGGACCAAACGATGTTTTGTTTTTCAAAAATATTAGTGCGACAATTCACGGTTCCAGGAATGATTTACCTAACCTTTCATCGGATATTAGGGTTGCTATTTTTCCATTAGGTGGAGGAACATTAAAAGATTGGGTAACACAAGATTACTTGAGTGGCTTAAGAACTCCACAATATCATATTTATGATTTAGATGACCCAGTAAATCCTCATTACCAAGCCGAAAGGGATTTGGTAAGAGCAAAAGGTGGAAATAATTGGGCAGAATTGACAACAAAAAAAGAACTTGAAAACTATCTACATCCAGATTGTATTCAGACTGTCTTTGGGTTCCCTGTTGCTTTTGGTGATATGGATGATGTTCCAGAAATAGTTGCAAGTAGACAGCACGGCAATGTGGTTGGAGCTAGCCCATGGGCAGCACTCAGTAATGATGTCAAAAAGAAAAAAATGAGCATTGCAAAACGAAAATTAAATAGAGATGTCACACAACAAATGACATTTGCACAAATACAAACAGCAGATCAAGCCGGCGATATTATTCGTTGGCTTGAAGAAATCAGAGATAGAATTTTATAATTTAATAATTACTTTTTCTTCTACGACAAAACATAATCCATCACGAATTTTCCGCTGTTTATCCCAAATCTTTACAGTTTTACACCCTCACACTTGAAGCGGTTATTTCTTT
>CAYPEM010000050.1:6442-31050 GCA_964409765.1 uncultured Chitinophagaceae bacterium | reverse complement strand
TCCGCAAAATACCGTCCATTCCCGGTATGCACGCGTAATGGACCGGTGGGCTGGGCTGCGATAACCGTTTCTAACAAAACAAATGTTATTGTAAAAAATAGTTTAAGATAGCTCATCATTGATTGAATATAACTTACACTCATGTTGTTTCAAATATTAAATAGAAGTTTTATAAATAGTATTGCGGACGACGATCTGTAAACAGATTGTTGTTTTTGGTTACGTTCTTATTATCAGAAAGAGAAATATCAATTTCCTTTACGATTATTTCTGCCTTATCAATAGCAGCACGATGCAGAATTTCGCCTTTCATTGAAGTAATCTGACTTTGTCCAATATATGACAATCGAACTCCATCACGATCTTCAATTCCAATGCGGTTTGCTGTTGCAGCAAATACACGATTTTCCAAACATCGTGTCGGCATACTATTAGGACAATTTGGAAGAACAAGATTTGATGGATGTGCAATTAATTGAGCTCCTTTTAGAGCAAGCGTTCGAGCACTTTCAGGAAAATACCAATCAAAGCATATCATCATTCCAATTTTCCCAAATGGAGTTTCATACACATTAAGTCCTAGATCACCCGGCTGAAAGAACAGTTTCTCACGATCAAATAAATGGATCTTTCTATACAATTCTTCTCGACCATCAAAACCTATCATCCCTGATGAGTTATAAAGACCATTATCATTTTTCTCGGCAAATCCATAGACAACATAACAATGGTGCTCAACGGCAAACTGTTTTACTGCCTTATACGTTTCTCCGTCTTGAAATTGTTCTGCAAGTGCTCTCGTTTCTTCAATATTTATAAAATTATATCCCGATGCAAACAGTTCCGGTAATACATAAATATCGGCAGAAACAGTTCGCATGAGGTTAAATGCTTGATCGATATTCTTTTTCTTTTCGCCAAATTGTGGATCGGTTTGAACAACTGCTACTTTCATCTTTTATACCTTTCTACCACAATAATATTTATCGAACCATGATAATCTTTTGAACAATAACTGCATCATTAACGACTAATCTACAAAGGTAGGTTCCAGAACCTACTGGTTTTCCATCATCATTATCGCCATTCCACTGTTCAGTATGTTTGCCTGCATTAAATCTTCCTGTTTTTAACATTTTTATTTTTTGGCCGAGGGTGTTGTACATCGTCAATGAAATATTCGACTGTGCAGGCAATTCAAAAGAAATCATTGTGGATGAATTAAACGGGTTTGGATAGTTTTGTTTAAGTAATACCTTTGTTGGTTGTAGATTCACATTCACAATATTTGAATACTTCGAAGTGCCATCCTGATCAATTTGTTTGAGTCTGTATGAATAATTTCCAACAATTAAATTTTGATCGATGTATGCATAGGAATGCGGAATATTTGTTGAACCATTCCCTTCAATAAAACCCAAGGGTATAGGTTCAAACGTTGTGTTACCTTCTATGCGTCTTTCAATATGAAAACCAAAATTATTTATTTCAGTTGCAGTTGACCAATCAAGTTTTATAGTGTTGCTGCCGATTGATCTACCGATAAATGAAACAAGTTCAACTGGTAACATTGCATCATCATATAAATATAACACGGCATCACTCGCAAACGGAGAAGTTAATGAACGAACTGCTCCTCCTGCTATTGTTCCACCCGAAATAGTAATTCCTGTAGCAGAATTAAACCATTCAACTTTTAAAAGATTGGGTCCTCCGGTCAGATTAACATTTATAATATTTACATCTTTGAGATAAACCAAATATTCTCCTCCTACGGGAGAATGATTTGCTAGACAATAATTTGGGTAAGAGACAAGGTCTCCACGGGGAATCATCGCCGACAGTTTCACCCGTTGTGCATATGATCGTATATATCCCAAATTCTTCCGAAGACTAAACATTTTTAAGATTGACGAAACTGATGAATCCAAATCCGACGCTCCACATCCATACGCTTTACCATCAAACACATCCATATAAATTGGATTCAATCCCCTCATAAATGACATCCAAGCCCAAACACGGTCACCACCAACACCCCAGATATGATCGGTGTCCAATATTATTACTTTAGCACCTGTTGCGGGAGGCATGTCTTCAATGTAAGTGTTCCAATTCGGTGATATCCAATCGGCATTCGAAGCGAACAGCACATTGTTTGCATAACTATTACCGTCGTTATCGGGCCATTGAGCAGTCATACCAACAGGATGCTGCTTTAGTTTTCGAGACTCATATGCATGGACAGAATCAATCATCAAATATTGCCATGCTGTAGATGAGGAAGATGAACCCGTATATGCTTCATTACAAATTTCGTATAGAACATTATCGAGATCATTCACTTCATCAATGAGCTTTTTTACATATGCTAGTTGTTTTGCGGTAACAGAAGGATTATATAATGTATAAAGTGTTCGACCATCTCCGACAGGAAATAAATCGCCATTAATTCCATTGATGTTATTGCTCACATGATATGGATGTCCCTTATATGGGTCCAATCCACCTTTTGCATCATTGACAAAAACAGTTTGACCGCTCCACCCATTGAATAACATAATAGAAACATAGATACCCCGATTACCGGCTTGTATGATTCGGCTTCTTAGTGTATCAAAATATCCCTGATTGAATTGATCAAGATCAAATTTTAGTTTACCGTCAAGTGCAAAACCAGGTCCTGTGCGTGCAAAAGGACTTGGTGAGAAACGGTAGTTTGAATCGTATGATTCTCCACTCCACCGAGATTGTTCCCACGTCCACATTCTAAAAAAATTATGATTGAGTGTTGTGAGAGTGTCAAGATATTCTTGATAATTGAACTGTGGAGGAGGATCAATACCGCCATTATCCACAAGTGTTGACCATGTGTGGGATCCGGTTAACAGAATTGCCTCTCCGGTATCATCGGTAAAATATCGAGGATTAGTAGGATGAACTCGTAATACACCATGCAGTTGTGCATCACTCACCGACACAAAAAATATTAAAAACACTATTACCCATTTCATTTCTCGCTGAAATGGAGTAAAAGAATTCCCACTATTCATCAACCCTCACAATACGATTTTTCTGCAATAAAATCCTTCAGCGTATCTTGATGATCTACCGGATTCTATTCCCCGAATCCGTAAAACCGACAATAATGTTTCTTCCGTTAGCCAATGTTTTTCTTTTTGTGTTTGAAAGTGTTTTAGAATTAAATTGTTTCTTTTTTGACAAATCTTCTCATCGAGAGAGACAAAGAAGTTTGGCGATCCAAAATCGCCGTCATATTTTGGTATCTCATATTCAAATATAAGATGGTCCCTATAGGTATTCCAGGTAAGGTCAGAAATAAGTCGATGATCTTGATGTCTATCAACACGGTAATGAGTAAAAACTATATCAGGAGAAAAATCTTTTTTGATTGATTCAAACGATTCTTTAATTTCAATTGCCGTAAACGGAAAAAAACCATCTCTATGTTTGTAGGTAATAATGCGTTTTTTCTCAACACTCTTTAAAAATGAAGTTGCACTTTTGACCGCTTCTTTCTCTCGCTCTCCATGAGCACTAAAAACCACCCAAACAATTTCAAGTTGGTTTTTATACAGTTCTGCAAGTTTGAGAATTGTTCCACCGCAGCCAATTTCAATATCATCGGAATGAGCACCCAAGCATAATACCTTAAGAGGAGCTTTGGAAGCTTTATTAAAATTGATGGTTATCATTGTTCCTCATTTCTTTCCGTTTTTCCACACTTCCCATTTTGTATTGCCTTGTGCCGACATGTCATCTATTTCTTGTTTTTCCTTAAATGTATCCATCGCAAGGAAAAAACCGTCATGTTTGTAGGTTGTCACTTGTCCCTTCTCGATCAATCGACGGAACGGTTCATAGACAAGTTCTTCACCCTCTTTCATATAGTCAAATATTTCTTTCTTAAAAGTGAAAAAACCCGCATTGATCCACAATCCATGCTTTGTAATATGGACAAGTGCTTCAACGTCATCTTCGTTTTTCATCTTTACAACATCGAAACTTTGACTGGGCTTTACTGAGACAAAACTAGCGATCTTATTTTTTTCATGAAAATGATCCACTACTTTATCAAGAGGAAGGTCCGTTAATCCATCCGTATAATTTGCCAGGAATTCTTTTTCTCCATCAAGATATTTCTCTGCGGCTTTTAACCGCATTCCAATATTTGATTTTAATCCGGTATCAACAAACGTTATTTTCCAATCGTGGATATCGCTATTGAGAAGTTCAATATTTTTACCGCCTTGAGAAAGAACAAAATCATTGGAGAAAGTTTCCCGATAGTTCAAGAAATATTCTTTGATCACTTCGCCTTTATATCCAAGACAAAGGATAAAATCTTTGTGTCCATAATGTGCGTAATACTTCATGATATTCCATAGTATCGGACGGTTACCAACAGGAACCATCGGTTTAGGGATGTTATCGGAAAACTCACGGATTCTCATACCCATTCCGCCACAGAATAGTACAACTTTCATAAAAGACTCCTCTTATTCAAAATACATTATCGTATTGTTGTTCCAATTGTTTTCTAAATTGTTCAACATTTGTTTTAATTTTTTTCTGAGCTTCTTCTGTTTGTCCTTTTAGGGCAATAAATTTTTCAATTAGCTCATCAACGGTAAAGGTACGGATATCGAGTGCGAAATCCGATTGTCCGACAGAAGCCATTGCGTTGTTGATCTTGCGATCATACGATACGCCGACCGAAGGACGGTTCATAACATAGGAAAATATTATGGCATGGAACCGTGACGCAACGATATAATCTGTTTTAGCGATCGCATCAAAAGCTTCTGTAAACCAATGAACCGGATGTTCAGAAATGTTCTCTTCAATATTAATAGAAGATTTTTTTGCAAGAACTTTTTTGATATCGGGAATCACCAGGTCATCTCCGTTGACTTGTGTATGGAAGAACAACACATGATGATTCGATTTGATCAGCCATTCTGTGAATGCTGCCATTTTTTCAACGTACTCCCAATACCGCGCCGGATCGATCTCGGGCCAATGTCGAGGATCGAGATACGCAATTGGTGCAACTCCAACCACTAGTTTTTTATGCTTTTGCTCTGAGATCTTACTATCTACATCGATTGAAAATGCTTGATCGGGACAAACAATATTATGTTCTTTAACACCAAAACTTTCTACTAATTCTTTTGAATAATTATCACGGAATGAACGATAACTCGCCATTAATAATGATCTTTTTATAAACCATTTTCCTAAATCGGTAAATAACGGCCCAGCTCCCACACTGAGGAACATAAATCGAGCACCAACCAACCGAGCCAAACAAGACCATTTGAAGTGATTGTACGGATGATTAAGAGGGCCTCCCTCATTATCAACCAACTGACCAGAACCGCCGACAATGACCAGATCGAATCCTTTCAATCTTCTGTACGATTGAATAAGAAAAATCAATTCGCTCGGCATAATTACCGACAGACGTCGGGCTATTCTTTTAAAAACCGAAGCCGAAGTGTCGATAACGCCGATACTGTTTTTTCTTGGTAATCTCCGTAATGGAAAAGCAGAAATTCCATGATATTTTGTTGTATTTTCCGGATCAAGACAAATACCTACAATTTCAACATTGGGATGGCGTTTTCTAATATTCTTCAATAACACACCTACTACCGCTTCATCACCAAGATTTCCTGCGCCAAAATATCCAAAAATTGCAATTTTCTTTAACGAATACTTTGTGCTCAATTGAATCTCCGGAAAACTGGTTTTACTGGTTTACCAATAAGATATTTTTCAACACCTTCATTGAGTGCTTTTTTATAAATATCAAGCGCACCGTCAACTGCTTCAATTGTCATATCAATGTCTTTATCAGTATGTGAATATCCCACAACTAGTGATGAAGCAAGTATACCTCGTTTCATGATCTCTTGAATAAAAAGAGTTCTGAATGGCTGTGATGGTTTTTTTTCTTGATCGCGTGTTCCATAAACAAGACAACATGGTTTGCCAAGTATGATAATATGATCTTGCAGACCATATCCTGCAACCGCTTTGTTGATCCCTTTTTCCAATCGTTCACCTTGTTTCCATAATTGTTCTACAACGGGTTCATTTTTGTATACCGACATTGTAGCCATTGCCGCTGCAAGTGCATGGCTTTCGGCACCGTGAGTAGTCGAGATTAAAAATACTCTCTCTTTGTCATGATCTAGTCCTCCCAATTTCATTATATCCCGCTTCCCGACTAGAGCCGATACCGAAAAACCATTTGACATCGCTTTGCCGAACGTTGATAGGTCGGGATGAATTCCATGGAATTTCTGAGCTCCGTTCTTATGCCATCGAAATCCAGTGATCATTTCGTCTAAAATAAAAACGCTGCCATGGTGTTTACATAATCGTTGTACTTCAACGAGAAAATTATTTACCGGTGCGGTTTCTTTTTCAGCCTCAAGAATTACACAAGCGATCTGATTTGGATATTGCGTAAAGAGATTTTCGAGACTACTAATATCATTGTAAGTAAATTTAACGGTAAGATCTTGAACAGCTTTCGGAATACCTGCGTTCATGGCAGTGCTGCCGATAAACCAATCATCAACCGAATAAAATGGATGACTGCTGCAAATCGCTACTAGATCTCGTCCGGTGTACGCACGTGATACTTTTACTGCGGCATTATTTGCGTCGGAACCATTCTTGGCAAACTTTGCCATCTCTGCTCCTTCGATAAAGCTCAAAAGCATCTCGGCACATTCTAGTTCATTGACCGCCGGTCTAATGAAATTACTTCCAAACGGAAGCTGCTTTGCAGCCGCTTCAATAACAGGTTTGTAGGCATGACCAAGTGTTACTGCGCGGAGTCCAGACCCATATTCGATAAATTCATTTCCATCTGCATCCCATACATGAGAACCTTCTCCCCGTACGATATAAGGTGGCATAAACTCAGGAAATTGATCATCACCCTTGGCATAGGTGTGAGAACCACCTGGAATGATAGAATGAAATTTTTTTTGAAGTGAAATTGATTTTGTAAAATTCATTTTTTTTGCACCTTTCAGAGAATCATCTATTGAAAAAATCATTTTGCTCTTTTCGTAATTTAAAGGGAACACTTGCCGGTATTTCAATATCATCATACGTTAAGACACTGTCTTTCGATATGTTTCTTTTTAAACGAATTCCTTCGGTAAGCCCCATTGGCAGCAAATTGTTTTTCTTTACTACATCCGCATTGTCAATAACTCCATAACACGTGAACCCGCCAACGCCGTCAAGAATTTCTCCAGCCTTCAAATCTCGTTTTGCTAAAGTGATGACATCACACGATGGACCGTTTAGTGGTGCTGTCGTTGCATCATGAAACAGAACTGCGCGTGCAACGGTAGAAGGAAGCTGAATATGCGGTAAATGATATGGTGTGTAAAAAAGATAAAAAGGACCATCGCCCATTTTTAAATAACTTAAATGTTTTTGTTTAATTGGATTTTCTTCGTGAACAATAATATACGCTCCGGTATAAGGTTCAGCTCCGAGCGCATAATCCACCAATCCTCCGTTCAACAATTGATCTGCCGGAAGCAGTTTAGTCATCTCTTTAACATGGGCACACTTCGGACCGTACATACCTCGTTTGCCTACCTTAAAACCACTGGCATTGGCAAGAATTGCTTCTTCCATGGAAAGTTTTGTTCCATCTGCAAATGAGGTTACGATTCTTGGATTTTGATCGTACTTCAACGCAAATTCTTTTTGTGTATCCGGAGTTCTATACGGATCGATCATTCCTTTAAGGTTACCTGCACCAACAGGTCTAAATCCAAGTGTCTTGAGATATCGAAGCAGCGTCATTGCAACACCCGGTTCATCTCCATCGATATTGGTAAGGATAACTCCTGCTTTATCAGCACGTTGTTTCAAAATTGGTCCAATGGTCGAATCCAATTCTGCATTGACTAAAACTACATGTTTACGGTTTTCAATTGCTTGAAGCACAACATTTGCCCCAAATTCAACAGTACCAGTCACTTCAATTATTGCATCAATTCCATCCGCTGTGCAAAGTAACAATGGATCATCTGTTACTGCAAACTCTCCTTTTTCGATCGATGCTTGAAGCTGTTGTTTTGAGCTGACCGTGTTGAAGTTTTGAATGCCACCTTCTTTGTAAGCTCGCTCAGCTTTGCTGACAGTTCTATTTGCTATGGCGACTAATTTCATTCCGATGATCGGGGTGAGAAGTTGAAGTGCTATCATTCTTCCCATCACTCCTGCTCCAACAAGACCAACTCGGATCGGTTTCCCTGATCGTTCTCTTTTTTCTAATTCTGTATCGACTATAACCATAATACTCTTTGTCCAATTTTATAATGAGAAATTTTACAACACAAACAATTGATTTAATAATGAAATTATAAACGATAGTCAGGCCAGCTGCTATCGCTCGGTGAAATCTCTGTTACTGGAAGCGGCCATGTAATTTGAAACGCCGGATCATTATATCTGACGCCACTGGCATGTTGTGGAGCATAGAATTGCGACACCTGGTAAAATAATTCAGAATTATCTTCCAGTGTTTGAAATCCGTGACCGAATCCCTCAGGTACGTATAACATTCTATGGGTTGTCGAATTCAACTCAACCGCAATCCATTGTTTATGAGTTAATGATTCTGGGCGCAGATCAATAATGATATCAACTACTAGACCTTTTGTACACCGGACAAGTTTATTCTCGGCAAACGGCGGGTGCTGAAAGTGCATTCCACGAAGGGTTCCTTTTTTGTGATTCAATGAAATATTACTTTGAACCATTCGTGTCGCTAAGCCATGGTCAGCAGCTTCTTTTTCACACCACGATCTGCCAAAGAATCCGCGATTATCTTCGAGTTTCTTAACATCTATAATGAATGCACCTTTAAGTTTTGTTTCTGTAAAGATCATCGTTTCTCCAATGCTGCATACCGCGCAATTTGTTGGCGGGTTAATTCGCAAATATTTTTCTTTTTGTGATAAGCACTATACCATTCCGTGACCCATTCTAAAGCTTCAGATAATCGGAGCATAGGACGCCATTGTAAATGTGCAGTTGCTTTTGATGCATCCAGTTTCAGATATCCCGCCTCGTGAGGTTGATTCGTTGTGTCAATTTGAATAAGTTGTTTCCCACCCCACAGCTGGTTGATCTTTTCTGCTATCCATTCTACTTGTTTTGCGTCATCATACGATGGACCAAAGTTCCATGCTTCTGCAAATTTAGAACCACCGACCCAAAGATGTTCAGCTAACGTCAAATATCCATCGATTGGTTCCAATACAAATTGCCATGGTCGTACAGCTTTCGGACTTCGCAATAGTATCGATGTATCAGCAAGAAGTGCGCGGAAAATATCCGGAATAAGTTGATCTTTCGTCCAGTCTCCGCCGCCGATAACATTCCCTGCTCGTGCAGTTGCGATTGCAATAGAAGTATTTCCAGAAGAGAAAAAAGAATTACGATATGCCGAGGTAACTAGTTCTGAACATGCTTTACTATTTGAATACGGATCAAATCCACCCAATGAGTCGGTTTCACGATAACCCCATGTCCACTCATGATTCTCATAACATTTATCTGTCGTTACATTCACAAAAACCTTCACACTGGGAGCAGAGCGCAGTGCTTCAAGAATATTCACCGTTCCCATCACATTCGTTTCGTACGTCTCGACAGGATTATCATACGATGTCCGGACTACGGTTTGAGCCGCCATATGTATGATTATTTCCGGTTTATGCTCAGAAATACTTTTCTTTAGCAATTGTAAATCACGGATATCCCCGATAAGCGATTTCATTCCTTCTTCAACATGTGCGTCGGTAAATAAATTCGGCGTTGTTGGGGGAGTCAAAGCATAACCGACTACCTGTGCGCCAGCACTTTGAAGCCATAGTGAAAGCCAACTCCCTTTGAAACCGGTGTGTCCTGTTAAAAATACTTTTTTATTTTTCCAAAAAGATGGGTTCATTTTTTATCCGATTGATTTCTTTTAAATATCCGCAGCGGTAAAGAGACAAGCTGCAGGGAAGCGATAAGAACGTTTGCAATCAAACTTTTCCAAAACATCTTTACCCAAAAACTCATCTGCAGATAACAGAGAAATTTCTCACTCCAACCAAGCGGAACCGATGAAATTGCTTTCACATATTCAAAACCCATACGCCATCGTGGCAGCAAAATCTTTCCGGCTTTTGTTGGATCAAGCCACACGGTATATTCACGGTATGTCTTATAAAAATTCCATGATTTTTGAGCATGCTCTCTATTATAGTAAAGATATTCTTGAATTTCATGATAACGTCCAAGCAACCCTAAATGAGCCAAAAGCACCCCGTCATCATGACCAAATCCTCCAAAAAGAGGTGTTTTTCGCAACGCTTCGGATCGAACAACACCATATAATTCATAGACCATGTAATCGACTAGTAGATCATGAAAACGAACATGAGGTTTTTCATCATCAACCCTTAGATTCGTTTCAAATTTTTTCACCGATTTTCCATGCTCATCGATAATAGTGGTTTTTGTATAGCACAGAACAACTCCTTTATCACGGTCAAGAACCTCAATGCATTTCTCTACAAATGTAGGATCATACAGATCGTCATGAGGAGCCCACTTGAAGTATTCATTTCGGGATAACATAAAAACATTATTAAAATTCCAGGTTGCTCCGCGATTTTTCTCATAACGATGATAATGAAACCGTGAATCATTCTGTGCAAATCTTCTGCAAATCTCCTCAGTACTATCTGTAGAGGCATTATCAGAGATGAATATTTCAAAATCCTGAAATGTTTGAGCAAGAAGTGAGTTGATGGTCTCTTCAAGATAATTTTCACCATTATAAACCGGTATACCGATACCGAGTCTCGGTACTCGCTCAGTCATTTTATGCTCTCCATAATATTTTAAATTTGTATCTCAAGCAGCAATTGTTTTGCGATCTTCATTAGTATGAACAGCACGTTTCATATAATCTAGAATGATTTCCGCATTTTTTTGTATGTCATACTTTTCTTCTACGAGAGCACGTCCATTTCGTCCGAATTCAACTCGAAGTTCTTTTGAAGCAACTAGAGCTTTCAATCGCTTAGCAAACGCTTCCTCATCATCGGCAGAGACAATAAATCCATTCCTACCATCAATGATGATCTCTTCCAAACCGCCAACTTTTGTGGCAACAACAGGAAGCTGAAACGCCATTGCTTCGCACAATGCTGCTGGTGATAAATCGGCGCGCGTCGGAAGAGCAAAAATATCTGCATTATTATATAATTCAAGGAGCGTATTGCTATTAGCCTGTAAATTATTGTATACAATAACATTATCACCGATTATTCCTTCGAAACTTCGCGTAACAAAATGAAAAATACATTTCTTAAATTCACTGCGAGCAGCGATCCGCACCAAGAGGTCACCGCCTTTTCGTAAAAAATCACCACCGACAAAGAGGATATGAATATGATCCTGATCTTTTACCCCATCTTTTTTTTCTGATTGGTTCCATTGATGTACATCAATTCCAGGAGGCACTACTTCAATTTTTTTCTGATCAATTCCATAATCATTCACGAGTGAGTTTTTTACCAATTGCGACCATGGAAGTATATTGGATACTTCCTTATAAATCCTCCGAGTTATCGAATGCTTTATCCCATTACCAAATAGACTTATTCGATCATTTTTACCGCGATACCATTTGTTATATGGCTGTAATAACCGCGGTGTTATGTCGAGCGAAAGAATAACAGGTACTTCTTTCATGAATTTCTGAAGAAACATTAATGGTATTGTATGATTAACAAAAACTGCGTCAAATGATTTCCCTTCACGTTCCAACTTTTTGAAACGTGTTCGTGCAATCAATCCGCCTTTCAATGTCCAGTTCAACGAAATCGGCGGAATACGCGCTATCAAATCGTTCGGTTGAAAATCTATCCACATCCATGTCGCTTCAATATCGCTTTTTGTATCGACTATTTTTTTAATATTTTTACACAATACTTCAATACCGCCAAAAGGAGCGCTAATAAATAAAAATTTATACTTTTTGGCGTTTCGTATGTGTGCAGAATCTATCATAGCTATCGGCTGTGATCATTAATCACTTCATCAATAACAACTTTTACTGAATCGACAAATTTGTCGATGGTATGATATTTTTCAATATGTTTTCTTCCCTCTTCACCCATTTTTTGTGCGATCTCCGGATTATTCCAGAGATACAAAATCGCATCGCGCAGCGCTTTTGGATCATACGGAGGAACAAAGATTCCTGTAACATTTTCTTGAATGATGTCTACTTGCCCATTTGTTCGCGTACATATCACCGCTTTGCCCATCGCCATCGATTCTTCAATGACTGTAACACCGTTATCAGTATCTGTCTGACGCAGCGGGATTACAACGAATCTGGATCGTCCATATAGTTTTCGCAGTTCAACAAACGGTAACATACCGACTGAAATGTTTTTCGGCAATTCACCCATGGCACTAATAGCTTTAACTGTATCAAATAATTCACCCCGAAGTGCGCCGGTGGCGATATGACATTTGATGTCGAGTCCATCCAATGCTTTAATTAATGTGGGATAATCTCTCATTTCCTGTCCGGAAGAACAGATCATATCTGTTGGTATGTTCGCAGGACGCCAAAAATTTTGATCAACTCTTCTGCCGACTAGAATTGTCTTTGATTCGGGAATTTTTAGAAATTCAGTTGCGAACCGTTTCTGTACTGACGACCAAAGAATGATTTTATCAATATGAGAGTGAACTTGTTTAAGAAGATTTGCTTTCTTTGGACGGGATATCCACGTCACCATAGCAATATGCGGATGTGAAGATCCAAATATTTTGAGTAAAAATGCATATGGAATTGAGTACCGTCCTGACCAAGTCACGACTGCTTGATATTTTTTTCGAACAAGAAATGCTTCAATAATTTGAGCTGCGATTGTTGGTAAGAGACTATAGATCAATCTTCGAATCCATGATAAATTGGAAATATATCGTTCATCAAGCATGTCCGAATCAACCTTATCTTCATAAAGCAACGCTCGGGGATAGAGGTCGTTTTCTTCCATTTTTCGCAACTTATATCGGGATGGTCTTCGAAGACCTGTGGTTACGACGGTCAAAATTTTCCGTCTATTCGAATTTCTTATATTCTTTTGATCTTCTAATTCTTGATTTCTTTCCTCAATTACTTCAGTCACGGTTTCTTGAACATTTTTAACAAATAAATCGAATGCATGATGTTGTTCTATAAATTTTCTGCCTTCACGTCCCATTCGATCTGCAATCTCCGGATTATTCCAAAGATATTGTATAGATTCTCGTAGAGCTTTATGATCTTGTGGAGGAACAAATATACCATTGACTCCATCCTCGATCACATCTGCTTGTCCATCAACTTTCGAACAAATCACTGCTTTTCCCATTGCCATTGCTTCAAGAATACTCGTTGTTCCATTATCGGTTTCAGTTGGGAAAAGCGGAATCACCACAAATCGTGATTTAGCATATAATTCTCGAAGTTCGAGAAATGTTTTTTTACCAATGGTAATGTTAGAAGGGATAGACTCCAGGTTTTGAACATCTTTCATCCACGCATCTTTTTTATTCGTTGTAATACCTCCCGCAGCAATGTGGCATCGAATGTCCAGACCTTCAATCGCCTGAATCAATGTACCGTAATCTCTCATTTCACGGCCAACTGCACAGATCATATCAGATTCGATGTTTAATGGTCTCCAAAATTTTTGATCGACAGGCCATCGCAGTAACTGAATTTTACTCTCGGGGATATTGAGCTGGTGAATTGCAAAGTCACGCTGACGCGATGACATTAAAAAAATTCGTTCGAATTTAGGATGAACTCTTTTCAACAAAATTGCTTTTTTTGGCTTCGATATCCAAGAAAATATCCCGAAATGTGGGATATGTGAACCGGTTAATTTTAACAATACAGCCAATGGAATTCCCAGATTTTCAGCCCAGGATATTATTCCATCATATTTCTTTTTTGTGATAAATGCTTCCAACACTTGTGTAATATTAACCGGTAGTATTCGATATATCAAACTGCGCCAATGAGGAATGGTTTTAAGAAATCGTTCATCCAGCATATCCGCTTGGAGGATTTTTTCAAAAAGGATAATACGCGGGTACATATCGTTCTCTTCAAGTTCGATAAGCTGCTTTCGGTCCGGATGTTTCAATCCGGCTTGAATGAGTGTCAATGTTTTAATAACAAATCTCCTTTCACGGTGAAAATATTTATCTGCTAAAACTTAAGGAAATTACAAAATCAATTGTTTCAACTATGTATCACCAAAATTATTTTGATAATGAGAATATTCGTTTCATTCTCCAATAGAACCAGCGTAAGAAACTATACCACGGATGCAATTGCATTTTGAAAAATAAAGGATTGTCTGAATTATAAACTTTAATTCGACGAATTTCATACAGGTCTTTGTCCAAAATTGGAGATCCTGTGAATGCTGCACAACCAAATAAATATCCAGCATCAGAAGCCATTTTTTTCAAAGATTCATTCAATAATCCATATGGGTAGGCAAAACTTCGAACCGGAGCATTTAACAGTATCTCCAGCAGCATACGAGATCGTAACATCTCTTGCCATGCGTCATCCGGTGTGAGTTTTGTCAAATCCGGATGGGTCATTGAATGCGAACCTATTTCAAATCCTTCTTGTTTCAATTCTATGATCTGTTTATCATTCAACAGTTTAAAAACCGTTCCAAGATCTTTGTCCCAAACACTTTCACGAATCGAAAGATCTCCTACGACAAATACAACTGCTCGCATCCCGTACTTTTGCAGAATCGGACGTACCGTTGTATGGATTTCTTCATAAGCATCATCAAACGTTATAATGACCGGTTTTTTGGGAAGATCCAGTTTCCCTTCTAGGTAAAGATGATAATCCTCAAATGTTATGGCGGTATATCCCCAATGATCAAGTAGTTCAATATGATGGTGAAATACAGTATCCAACACAGCAATGTTCGCCCAATCATCATTAATTGCCTTACTAATGATCCTGTGATAGAGAAGGACAATCACTTTTGGAGATTCACGATTAGATTTTGTTTGATTTTTAACTGAACTCATAAATGAACATTAAATTCTTGTAATAGACCAATACAAGAAAAAGGTTAATTTTCTTTTTTTCTGTTTTTCTTAAATCGATCCGGAATAAGATATCCAATCAAAACCATATCTTCTGAAGCGATTGCTTTTGTAATGAACAAAAGAACAATATAAACTATACTAGATAAAAGTCCTTGAAAAACAATCGGCACTTCCATTGATTTTGTAATCCAAAGCGTTAACGCCATAAAACTGCCTGAAAGAATTGTTTTTAATTGAACTGAGATATTGGAATCTTTAAAAATATCCTTGTGAATAATGGTCAACATCGCCACCATCAAAAATAATTCTGTTACCAAGGTAGCAATTGCCGATCCAATCCCACCATTTCCGAAATGTGTTTGAGTATATGGAATTAAAAGGTAATTAAGACCAATGTTGACAAAAATAGCTATAAATGCATTAATCGTCAGCTGTTTATGTTTATCTGAAGCTAGTAATACCGTTCCAAGCATAATATCGATATAAAAAAGTAAAATACCGGTACCAAAAATCATTAACAATAATACCGATGGCTGATACGCTTCTATGCCGTAAAAAAATTGAATGATCTGGTGAGAAAAAGCATAAGCACCAAGACTTACAGGTACACCGGTTAAAAAAATAAAATCTATACTTTTTTGAAACGGACGACTTATCGATGAATTGTTCTCCCCCCATAGTCGTGACATGATTGGGAAAATTGCAATTGTAAAAATGCTAGGAATGAACATCAATGTTTCGAAGAATCTGTATGATGCTGCATACCAACCTACAACGTGCTCTGGCGTCATAAAAGATAACATCACTGTATCAATCCGATAGTAGATAACTCCAAAAATTGAATTCAAAAAATATGGAAAACTTTCTTTCAGTGACTGAATCGCTGCTTTCCAATCCACTTTCGGCAACACTGGAGCCATTTTTGATACGAATTTTGCACAGATCAAAAAATTCAACAACGTACCTAATATTGTAATCACAGCAAAACCAATAGGGCCAACTCCGAGCACTACTGCAGTGATACCAACAGCTGCAATGAACACAGTCTCTGCTATTGCTCCATATGATGGATATTTCAACATCTCAAATCCACCAAACGCACTCCAGATAACTGTGCGGGCTCCGGACCAAATCATACCTACACCAAAGATCATAATAATAATCTTTACTGAAGCATGGTAATTACTCAACAATGCAAATGTGATTACACCGAAAAACGAAAGCAACCATAAAATCACTCGTATACTGATTGCATTCACAATAATATGACCAGCTTCTGAGCGAGCTCGAGACACCGCTTTTGTAATTGAATAATTCCCGCCAAATTCTATAAATAAAGCAAACATTGCAACAATAGATTGTCCCAAATAATATCTACCATAATCAACTGGTCCAAGATACCTTGGGAGAAACATCATGAGTAAAAAGGTTGATGTCCATGTTATAATTCTCGTTAAGGAGAGTACCGCAATATTTCGAGTGGCAGATTTGGCAATTTCAGACATCAGTTTTTTTTTCCGATGCGATCAAAGAAAATTTGAAAAGTATCACTTGCATTGCAAATTGAGGTAACGTAAGCATCCTTCTCCACCTCCATGGTTCGCGATAAAGTCGATATAACCATTCAAATCCAATATTCTGAATCCATTGTGGTGCGCGTTGAGCTATTCCTGCAATAAAATCAAATGTGCCGCCAACTCCAATTGCCAACGGGACATTCAGACGATGTTTTGTTCGTGCAATCCAGAGATCCTGTTTAGGCGGACCGTATGCAACCAACAATATATGCGGTTTGGATCGTTCAATAAGTTGACAAATAAAGTCCTCTTCTTCGATTTTTGGAGAACCCGAATAAGTTCCCGCAATCTCTAAGCCGGGATTTTTTAATTGCAGCAATGATGCAGCCCGTTCAGCAACGCCCGGAGCAGCGCCTAAGAAAAATATTCGTAATTTTTTTTGTTGGGCAATTCGCGCTAATTCATAGACAGTATCAACACCGGCAACCCGCTCTCTCAATGGCTTCCCTAATATCCGTGCTGCCAGTATAACACCTATGCCATCCGGTACTTTTAATGATGATTTTGACATAACGGTTTTGAACTCGTCATTGTGTTGAGCCATCATGATAAATTCCGGATTCACCGTCATCACGTGATGGGACTTGTCACCGATTGCCATCGCGGTAAGAATGTCAATTGTTTCTTCCATGGTGACATTATGGATGTCTATCCCCAAAATATTCGTGGTTGAAATTTTTAAGTCGTTTTTTTCCAAATCAGATTCTTTCTATATATCGTTGGGGAAAACTATTTCCAATTCAAATTTATAACAAAGTAAGTTCAAATTTTTACTACTGATGAATATTTTGTGAAAGTACACGTGCAGGTACTCCGGCCGCTATTGAACCGGGTGGTATATTTTTTGTCACGACCGATCCCGCTGCAATGATAGCTCCTTTTCCAATCCTGACACCTTTAAGAATGATACAGCGGCAGCCTATCCAAACATCATCTTCTATGATCACAGGTTTATTCTCTAATGGTCGGTTAGCAATTGGGTGTAGATCTGAATCCATAATTACAACATCCCAGGCGATGCGACACATTTTGCCAATTTCAATTTTTTCTTGTGCAATGACAACTGTATTTCGGTTCAAATATGTACCATTTCCAATTCGCAGGACAGCATTTTTACCAACTTCCAACCGAACACCTTGGTAAAATTGGCAACTTTCAACAATAATGTCTCCTCCCTCATTGAAAATTTGAGGTGCGGGTTTACCACCAGTGACAACAATGATCCCATGTTTTGTCATAGAACGAGCAAACCAAGCGCCTCGAATGAATTCTAAAATCCCATGTTTTTTTAATCTTTTTTTTATTTTAGAATTTAAATCGGATATATTCATTTGGATGGTCCTGCAACCCTTTTTTTATCATTAACAAGCTCTTGATATAATTCACGGATTTTTATTCCAATAACAGACCATTCATATTTTGCCTGCATCAAACTGTATCCATTTCTAACAAATTTTTCTTTCAAAGCTTTATCTTGAAAAAGAGAAATAACTCCTTCGGCAAACGTTACAGGATCATCTGCGATGATTGCTGATTCACCTGATACAATATCAATTCCCTCGCAGCCAATGCTTGTTGTTACAATCGGGATCTTCATCGAAAGGGCTTCTCCTATCTTCAATCTCGTGCCTCCTCCCATTCGAAGAGGAACGATATACACACTGGCCCGTCGGATATATGGACGAACATCTTCTACGAATCCAGTGATAATAACATTGTGTGAAGCACGATCCAATAATTGTTTTGGCGGTCTGTTACCCACAATGTACACCTTTACCTGTGGATATTTTTTCAGGATGAGGGGAAAAATCTCATCAAGAAAATATAATATCCCATCGTAGTTTGGAACATAGGCCATCATTCCGGTAAAGACTAACGTAAAAGGCTCCGGCTCTTGATTTGATGAAGCGAAATAATTTGAGTCTACTCCATTGGGTATTACAAACTTGGGAACATTATGTACATCTCTATCGAATATTTCCTTATCGCGTTCCGATGTCAGGAATAGAGCGTCTTGTTTGGTGCATCCTTTAATCTCTTCTGCAAAGAGTTTTTTATATTCAAGAAAATAATGGAATTTTCTGATCGGTCGTTGATCATTCACCCACATTCTGCGAAAATTATCATATTCAACATTATGGGCATCTAGAATCTTTACAGCACTGGTACGCAAAGTATATGATCCCAAATGTGAAAACTCAGTCTGCACAATATCATAAGAATCACTCGATAACAGTCTGTCTAACAGCGATTGCATCTCGCGATTCACCGCTAACATGTGAAAAAAACTATGATTGTTCAGCGTAGAATATAACTGACCCAATCGATAATATTTACGCTGCCATGGTTCTGGAACCGTATGGATTTTTTGGACCACTCCATTGAATTCTTTTCGTAATCGTTCTTCATCGGTTTGATTTCCAAACATTGCCAATGTTACGTCATTGTGAGGTACAATATTCTTGAGAATATTATAAATACGCAGCGCACCTCCAAAATTAGGAGGAACAGGTGAATAAGGCATCAGGTGCAGAATTTTCATATAATCGTAGCACGGTAATAAATATATTTAAAAAATTGGATCGTTTGAAGAAACGTTAGTTCCTCAGGTATCACTTAGTGAGTTTTAATCAAATTGGTACTTTCTAATCGTTTTATATGAGAAGGAGTCAGGAAAAAATAATCCGTCTGCTGTTCTCCCAATTTTCTTTTAGAAAGATATTTTCCATCAAAGATATATGTTTGGTATCCCGATTCAGAAAGAAGTTTAAATGTTTGATAACCTTGTGATTGTACATCATCGGGATCCCCCCAAATTTCTATCATCCATGCAGGATGGAATTTTTCAATGATCTTTTCCGCTCCTCTTAGACATTTTAACTCATGACCTTCAACATCACATTTAATGAACTCGATGCTTTGGGGGAGATCAACAAACAACGAATCAAGTGTTCTAGTTTCTACTTTGATCGTATGCATATCTGATGTTGTGTTTACTTCAACTATCTTTGCCTCATAAAGATTCTCTTCACCGGTTCCCGTCAATGGAACAACCATTGTTTGAATTCCGTTATTATCTGAAACTGCATAGTGTAATGTCTGCACATTACGAAGTTGCAAACTGTGAACAATACCATCCAATACTTTATAATTCATTGGAATCGGTTCAAAACTGAATACTTTCCCTTCGCTCTGTACAATATCCGCCATAAATTTGGTGTACCAGCCAAAGTTTGCACCAAGATCAAGCACTATATCCCCTTGTTTAATGAGGTTTCGGATAACAGTAAACTCCGGTATATTATGTCCACGAACTTCTTTGACATATCGTGATTTTGTTATTCGTTCAATTATTGGTGCGGGGAGATTTTTTTTGAAGATAGATTTTAATTGATTCACTAATTGCTTTATCATTGATAATTCCGAGAAAACTTATAAGACTATATTGATTTAAGAAATTGTTGTTTCTACGTCCAAATATTTATCAACCCGCTCAATAACAGGTATCAACCCGGTTAAAACTCCAAGATGAACCATATTCCTGAAAAAAGTCAATTGCATGTCCACATACGAAACCACAATCTGACCGAACACCGCTATGATACAAACAGCACACACAACTCGGAGATACGGATCTTTTAGTTTGTTAAACACCATGGCTCCCCGGAGGATAATGCAATTGATAAAAAAGAAAAAAAGGAAGAAACCGATTGCACCGCTCTTTGTTATCAGCCAAAGAATTTCATTATGTGTGATATATCCTTTCAATGCGAACATACCGTAATTCATTATCGCCCACTCGTGTTGATTTCCAAAACCGATTCCAAGAATCGGTGCCTTTCGAAACGTCACAGCTAAATTATAGTTTTCTTGATCTCTGGCTAATCCGGATGTATAATCTGCATAGTTTATATTCTTCGTATCTCCAATAGCACTTAAATATGTCGATTTAACTGCAGATGCAACCATTGCAATACGACCATAACTATTCCAATACACAGCAAGATATATAACGAAGACAATACCAAATGCCACCATGTATTTTAACGATTTTTGTAACTGCTCTTTTGACAACAAAATAGCGAACATGATAACACCTGCAGCAAAAGCAGCATAAGTGGCCCGTCTATTTGCAACATAAAAACCCATTAAGAGAGGCAACATTAAGTATTTCAACGCTTTTTTTTGGCCACTGTGCCCTCCATAGGTTATCAATCCTAATAGCAGAAAGAAAAGAGTAACGATAAACAAAGGATCTTCATGATTCGCTAATGTTCTTTTACCACCAAAATCGAATCCAAGACGGACAAAACGATCGATTGCCTGATAAGCTTTGAATGAAATTCCCCAAATTAAAATCCAAAAGATCGTCTGGATTTGTTCTTTGTTATTCAGAATTTGCGGTACAAAGAAAAAAAGTATCGCGAGGTACGATAGAGCGCGGACTTCCCACAGTGCCATCATTGGATCTCCGCCTCTCATGGTGCCATAGACAACAGAACCGATTAACCAGCTAAAACATAATGCTGCAGGTCCCCAAAAGGGAACTGGTTGAATTTTTATATCCTTCTTGACCACCAACAGAACAACCCACACAAACACCAAAAAAATCAAATGCACTTCCATCGGTGTCAACACCCCGACTCCAAGACCCTTAAAGATGACATTGAATGTCATTAGATAATATATCGTGTATGTCCATGGCCTAAGCCCTGCGATATCATATCCATCCGCCGCAAAAACAAGCACAAGAAAAATATAAAATCCCCAATGAAGGCGATAAAACGAAAGGAAGATGACACTGATAATAATAAGTGCAGAAAGCGCAAAGACAACATTGCCATTATTTGAAATAACAATAAGCGGCAGCAACATGCTTGTTATAATCATAAGCACTGTTACTAATCCGTTATTCTTGGTAACGGAAGATCGTTCACGCAATCTTGTGCCAATCGATGCAATATTTTTCGAAACTGCATGAAGCATAGTATCCTTAAAATAACGGCGGCATTGGCATTGTCATTAATTTATAAACGGTAAGTCCCATTTGTAATAAAGCCAATATTATTGCAATGCGGTACTCTCTCCCGCCAAATTTTTTACCTCTTTTTCCCATGATTAAAGCAATCATCATTAAAAAAAGTATGCCTGCCAGATTCACAAGTAATTTCCTTATATCAATTGAAACTTATTAAAAATCCGACCATTTTAAATACACACGATTTTCAAGTATTCGAATTTAATTCTAAATCGAAAAAGATTATCTCACAACACTGGGTGCCGCTATACAAAAAAATATTTCTGTTTTGTGTGTTAAAATAATCTCTCATCTATATAAAAATATCACTCTTGCTGATATGATATCTGCTGGAGTTATTAATAAAATCAATTAGATGTTTTGATTTATTAGATTAACTTGCTCGGTTCATAACAAAACCGAGAATCTGATGCTGCTCAAGCTGTGTTACAACCTTATCGATATCTTCTTGTTTTGACACTCCCGCTGTCACAACAATTATTACGCCATCTAACTGACTCATAAAAAGAGGGGGTACAGTGATATCTCGCATTGACGGAAGATCGACGACAATAAAATCAAACGATTCCACCAACGAATAAATGATGTTTCGGAATTCAGGGAGTTGCTCCAATAATAATCCTAAATTCGGTTCGTTGATTTGATTTGATTTTCCATTCGTAGAATGCAGTAATATGTCGTTCGCAGGATTTGAGGTTACATTGCCTGCAGATAGTATTGATAAATTTTTGAATTTTGTTTCGGTAATATGAATAGATGATTCATGAAGTGCATCCAACAAACCCGGAGATAACGGAACACCGAATATTTCATGGAGCTTTGGTCTGCCAATATTGAGGTCAATCAATACCGTATTACGTTCACGCGCCAACGCAAGAGAGACACACAGATTTGCAGCGACAAGAGTTTTTCCATCTCCTGGACTGGCACTCGTAACTCCAATGACCATTTTCCCCTGTGCGTTGCCAGAAGGAAGTATAGAGTAATTAAAATTATTATAGAAATTTGGTGATATAATATTCTCGTCAACAAATCCGCTTTTTTTCTCGTTGACAATAATATTTTTTTTAAGCCGAACAAGACTGTGAACTTTTACTTCACCATCACCATTATCTATCCCCCGCTTACTGTCATTTTCTGAAGATGAAATATCATCTACCTGCATGTATGAATTTCCTGTCGTTTATAGTTTATTCCAAAATATATTTCTGTTTAATCATTTTTCCATTCGGGAAGTAAGGCAATGATCGGTTTTTTGTACACTTGAATCTCTGCGGTGGTGCGAATTGTAGTGTCTAGAAGTTCTGCCGCCATTACGGATACAATTCCAACGACAATGCCGACTATAAATCCTCCAAAAATAATGAGAATGCGGCTTGGTTTTGACGGAAACAGAGGGAGTAACGCCGGATCCATAATCATATATTGATTTTCGGAATCTTGACCAATGGAAAGAGAAATCTGAGCCTCTTCAAGTTTTAGTTTCATTTCGTTATAAAGTCTTTCATAAATCGTATAGTTGGATTCTTTATCTCTATCTTCTTGTTCTACAACCGATGAATTCATAATTTCTTCAATTGCTTGGGATCGGGATTTTTGTATATCCGTAATCTGGGATTTAAATTTTGATATCTCTGATCCCAATGCCACACGAATTCTCTCGAGAAGTTCAAAAATTTTACCCTCAACTTTTACAACTTCAGGATGCTTCGGAGTATATTTTGAAGCAACATCATCATACAAACTTAGTTGTGACCGCAATTCGATTGCGTACGGAACATCAGATCGCTGCAATTCAAATAACGATTGCCTTGCTTGTTTTGAACCGACCAAAGTAGGAAGTGATTTTACTTGAGCCAGATTCGCTTCATATTGTTTAATGGTTATTCCAATGTCGTGGATCTGTTGATCGAATTGTTCCACTCTTGTATATAAAAAAGTATTAGCTCCCGGAGTACTCTTTGCACGCTGTTTTAGCAAGGATACAATATTTTTTTGACTTTTTTCCAGCTTTTCAGAATATTCATCAAGTTTCTTTTGATAAAATGCTACGGTGAGTTCATTCTTCTTATTTTTTGTACTACTTCTTGTTTGGATAAAAATATCTGCCAAGATGGTAGCGCCACGTTGTGCATTTATTGGATTATCAGACGCGTAGGTAATACTGAATGATTCTCGTGGCTGTACTTTTGTTTGAATATTATTTCGCACTTTCGACATAAGCATACGATGTTCAACTTCATTGGTAATATTTTTGGCAAGATCCAAGCTGTCAATTAACTGACCAATAGTCCGTTGACTAAAGATAATTTCATCAAATGACCGCAATGGATCATCATCTCTGGAAGTCATCGCATTTGCCAAACTTGCCAATGGGTTTTGCACTTCATTGCGCTGTACTAAAATTCGAATAGATGACTCATACATCCGCGGAATCATGTAGGCACCAGTGATCGATATGATTGACATAATGATCGGCGGCAGAATTAAAAAAAATTTTCGACGGCGAATGATCGCCTTGATATCTTTCATTTTCATCTGCGCTTTGCTCATTGTTTTTACCTTTCACGTTCAATTCAAAAGAATTTATTGAATGTCATACGCAATTCACGTGCCATCGTTAAATAATTTTATTCGATTTATTGCGTAATATATAAAGAAATTTCAATCATTTTGCATTAAAACTATATAACATCTGATTTAAACAATCAAAACGGGAAAATCTTACACCATATACATTCATTGAAAACATAAGGTGGGAAAAAATATCCCTT
>CAYPEM010000050.1:0-6342 GCA_964409765.1 uncultured Chitinophagaceae bacterium | reverse complement strand
GAATTCTTTGATTGCTCAATAAACACATAAGGTATAGTGTGAAAAAAATACTCAATATGATGATTAATAGTGTAAATGCATTGCTCATAGTTAGCGGATTTGTACTATTTGGTTGTTCAACAAATCCCACTATAAATGATAATGTCAATCCTCATTCCGGACTTGATACTCTCGGTCAGCCGATAATCAATGTTCAATCTTCATCATACATCTTCCGACAAGGTGATCAATTACGTATCACTATACGGGGTTATCCCGAATTCGATACGACAATGGTGGTGAATGATGTCGGGACCATCACAATGAGATTGGTTGGAGATCTGAACGTTGCCGGAGTATCGCGTGCACAATTAACGGAAGATATCATTTCTAAACTATCGGCGTATATTAAGACGGAAATTTATCCTTCAATTGTGGTTCTTAACGCATTGACTCAAAAGGTTGCGGTACTGGGTGCAGTCGGACGTCAGGAAAATTACACTATTCAGAATGATGTCACCGTCCTCCAGATCCTTGCAATGGCCGGGGGATCTACCGCTGAATCTGACCTTCAGCATATTAAAATATTTCGAAACGGAGATTCCGGAAATTTCGAAGAAATTGACATTACGCAATATATAGCAAATGGAAATATCAGTGAAATGCCGATGGTTAAACCGGGAGATACTGTGTACGTTCCGCGAGAAGAGAATATTATCCGGGAACTTTCCAGTTTCTTCCGTGACACTATTTTTATTTTTACACTGTTTACCCTCTCTAACTAATTTTGACCTTGAAAAGTATTTCGAGAATGAACCATAAAATTCTAAATTTTGTTTTATTATTTTTTATGTGCTTTGACTTTCTCCAAAGTCAAACAACTATTGAATTTGCAGGTCGACCGATTACCAGTTCTGCAAGAATGGCTTCATTGGGAGGATCTGCAGTAGGTGAGGCACACGATATAAATTCTATGTACTGGAATCCTGCAACGCTTAGTTTTCTGCGGCAGTCGTCAATCATGGTTTCTTCCATTATTGGTCATTCCGGAGAAAGTTTTGAAAATACGTTATTGCTGCCGCCATTATATTCAGATCATTACCAAACCGTTGCATTGGGAGTAAGCGGAAGTTTTTATGGAAAAAAATGGACTCAACCGTACTTTACTTATAACGGAGTTGATGTTGGCTACTCTGTAAAGCTCCATCAAACATTCAGTATTGGTTTATTATTAAATTTTAGATACGGTAGTTCCTCACAATCAGGATTGTGGGCGACCTCTGCAGCCATTGGCACTTTTTACAGTCCCGCAGCGGGGATCAGTTACGGGTTTATGTATGATGGAATCGGAATGGGCATTTTATATAAATATTTTCGCAACGCAGGGACGTTAACCTATCAGCGTGATTTAGACCAAAGCCTCAATATCGGATCTTCATTCAGATTTCCTTCAATATATCGACTGCCATATATTACTCTTACTCTATCAAGTCAGAAATTTATCAATAGATCCGGCATTACATATCGCGGCGGTATAGAAACATATCCATTGGATATTTTATCATTGAGACTTGGAATTCTATCAAGTTCGATTGCTACTGCAGGGTCGTACGGATTGGGATTTATTTTTAATAAACTGCATATCGATTACGCTTTTTCTCCAAATTATAAGATTGAGCGGTTTCATCAGATATCAGTTTCATATCCTTTCGGGAAGTAATTCATGACAACATTATCCTGTAAATATCGTTGTCAATGCCAACATCGTATCATTTGTTCATGAACACTTTATTTGAAATATCGCATAATTCACAAATGAAGGAGATCATCCGAACCACTGAAAAGGTTTCGGCAAGCGATCTCAATGTTGTTATTATTGGAGAACACGGAACGGGCAAAGAGTGGCTGGCACGAGCTATCCATCGGTTAAGCAGCCGCGCAAGCGGTCCTTTCTACCCTGTTGACTGTGCTGCGCTTCCGCCGGAAGAATTGGAACGCGAACTATTCGGTAGTGAAACGTTGACTCGCGAAGGTGTTTCCATACATCGCGGAGCATTTGAAGAAGCTGCCGGCGGTATTCTATTATTAAATGAAATAGGTTCGTTACCAATTTCTGTTCAATTAAAGATCTCTCGTGCGCTGGAATATAAAACAATTCATAGAATCGGAAATGATCATCCTATAACCATTGATACTCGTGTCATTGCAACATTAAGTCAAAGTGCAAACATCCTCATTCAAAATGGGTTGTTGCAAAAGGATATGTTCTACCGCATCAGTCCGATTGTAATTGAACTTCCTGCATTACGCGATCGACGAGAAGATATACCGTTGTTGGTTGAAAAATTTTTACAGGGTCTTCGAGAACAGCATCAGGGAACCATCTTAGGTATTACACCGGAAGCATTGCAAATATTTCTTGACTATGATTGGCCCGGAAACATACGGAGACTAAAAAACGCAGTTGAATATGCTTTTGTAATGAAGACCTCTCAATGGATTCAACCAATAGATCTGCCTAACTATCTCCATCCGAATCACTCCGTTGAAAATATTGCGGCAAAAATTAGCGGCAAAAGATAGTTACTCCACGCAAGCGATAGAGCATTCGATCTGTTTTAAATCCCTATTTCAGCATGATCATTTTTTTAACGCTGGTAAATCTCTTTGATGGATTTTCGCTGGATACAGCTGCCATCCGATAAAAATATATTCCGCTTGCCGTTCCACCATTCCATACTACGTCACCAAATCCAGCTTCGAGTTCTTCATCAATTATTCGAGACACCATTTGTCCAATGGAATTAAAAATTTCCAATCGCACCTTGCTTCTCACTGGTAGAGAATAACGAATTGTTGTAGCGGGATTGAAAGGATTTGGGAAATTTTGCGATAAATCAAAATCTTTTGGAATAAACAAACTTTGCAATTTGAACGTTCTGGATGTATTCATCATCATTTCGGTAGATTCTGAATATGAACGCACCTCAACCTGTATTGAATCATCCCCTGATACTGAAAGCCGTGACATTACTATTTTAAATAAATCCGGGGATAATTGATCACTGCTCAAAGGACCTTCTGTCGATGCAATGACTGCCGTTGCGATTCCTGATGTATTATCGATATGATTAAACCATAACAGACCATTTGCACTGTCTGACGCAATATCTTCGATCGATGTTTTTGAAGGATCATAGTGAATGATTATTTCAACAGTTTGAGCTTCCTCAAGTGAAGATAATTGCACTCCCAATCTTTGGTGTCGCAATGAACTTACCGTTGGAGGACTTGAGATTTTAATATTCCTATTATTATTATGAGTGACCTCCTCAATAAAGCCACCAACAACATCACGCTGACTCCATTTCCAGAATGAACGAAAAACCTCATAATCTTTGAAATCAATACGTCCATCTTTTTGTAGAACTACATTAGGAAAAGTTCCCACTGCAGGTCCAATATCGGCAATGCTAAGATCGTTTCGTTTCCATGCATCGACAAAATATGAAACGCTTTGTCCTCCAATTTTTCCATTATTCGAAAAATCTGCTTTGACAATGTTGTCGCCCGGTAAAGTTTTTGCTGCAAGAGGAGATCCTTGTTGATAGACTAGTCCAACATTATCTAGTGAGAAGGTAACATTGGAGCCTAGCGCGGTAAAATATATTGATAGAAATGGTACATTCGCCAACTGACTCATTGCAATTGATTTTGTCTGCCAAGTATTTGCCGGAACTGAGACAACAATCGGTGTAAATATATTACTGCCTGATGGTCGTAAACAACTCACTCTTAATGAGACACCTGTTGTTCCGCCATGAACCGCAAAATCAAGACTTTGATATAACGTTGGATTAATGTTGACAAACGATCCCCAGGTACCTTGTGAAAATTGAAGTGCTGCCCACGGACTATGAACAATTCTGGCTGATGATGTACCCTGAAAAACCGGATTGGTGCTTGCATAATTACGGGACACACTCCAGGAACGTATGTCATTCCAAGGTGCAGATAGTATTCCATCTTGATAAATATAATTTACAGTAGGTGCCACTGGAGCAACAGTTGTAAACTTCCAGAAAGAAGAAAAGGAACTTTTCCCTATTATATTTCGAGCACCTGCGCGCCAGAAATATGATGTACCCGAATTCAACGATGTAATTGTTCTAGATGTATCAACTATCACTGAGTCATTTACAATGAAGGTTGTAAACATAGAATCAGAAGATACCTGAACATGATATGTTGCTGCATTTGGTGACGCACTCCATTTCACTATGGGCGACGTAGATAAATTTATTGCATTGTTTAATGGTGATAATAATGTCGGGACCAAAGGAATAGCACCAGTTGAAAATCGGTAATGAGTGCCATATGAACTAGTTCCGCCGACTCCTGCTGCTCTCACTCTCCAAAAATAATTAGTTGAGTATGTCAATGAAGAAATAACTCTGCTCGTATCTGTTAGCGTTGAATCATCTACGACAAGTGTTGAGAAGAGAGAATCATTTGACAGTTGAAGTCTATAGGAGGAAGCGTTGATCGATTTGTTCCATCTAAATGTTAAAGAAACTGTCTGATTTACCGAATTATTCACCGGCGAAACAAGTATAGGAGATAACGGTTCCGGTGCAATAGTTGTAAATCGTCTTATTAAAGAATAGGAACTTGAACCGGTAGTGTTAGAAGCATTGGTACGCCAAAAATATTTTGTTGAATTAATGAGTGAAGAGACAGTTAAAATTGAATCAGTGATCAAATTTTGATCTAGTATTACATTTGAAAATGTTGAATCAATAGATACTTGCAACCGATAGGAATCGGCTCCAGATACATGATACCAGGAACATTGGATATTCAGAGGTTGATTGATTGCATTTTCTAAAGGTAATGCTAATAATGGGATAGTCGGCGGTGCAATTGCTGTTGTGTAAGTCCATGTCGATGAATACGGACTGTATCCTGCAATATTTTTTGAGCTTACTCGCCAGAAATATGTTATGAGGGATTGAAGATTTGTGATAATTCGAGTCGTATCGATAAGCGTCGAATCTTCAAAAATAATTGTTGAAAAAATTGAATCTGTTGCGATCTGTAAACGATACCCTGTTGCCCTTATCGCTTTATTCCATTGAAATGTCATCGGAATAGTTTGATTTAAACTGAGATGTGTAGGGGCGCTCAGCTGTGGTGCAATGGGTAGTTCTACTATTGTTGAAAATTTCCGGCCTGAAGAAAAATTACTTTTGCCAACAACGTTCTTGGCTAAGACTCGCCAAAAATAATTCGAACTATTGTTTAATCCTGTTATTCCATGGGTCGTATCGGTAAGAGTAGAATCATTGAAAATTATTGTAGAAAAAAGTGAATCGGAAGAAACTTGTAATTGATACGACTCCGCTCCGACAGAAGAATTCCAATTGAAAGCAATTGATGTCGGCTGATTGAGTGAATTATTCGTTGGTGACAAAAGATTTGGAATAACTGGAATAGTTGGACCAGTCGGTTTTAAGATAAGAGATATATTGTCCAAGTAAAAAGTAACATTCGAACCATCGGCAGTAAATTGAATCGAAATAAATGGAGAAGTCGCTAATTGATTCATGGGGATGGATTTCACCAGCCAGGAGTTTGCAGGAACAGAAAAACTAACCGGCGTGAGAAGAGAGCTTCCGTCAGATTCTAAACAACTGACTTTCATTGTAAAGCCGGACGATCCTCCTTTAATTGCAAAATCAAAACTTTGATACACGGTTGGATCAACAAGCACAAAAGTACCCCACGTTCCATTTGAGAACTGCAACGAACCCCATGGACTGTGAACGAACCGAGCAGCAGAAGTTCCTTGATATACATTGCTTGTATTTGTATAACTACGTGTGACACTCCATGACCGAACATCTCTCCACGGAGAGGTTAAAGCATTTTCTGTATATATAGAATTGATTTGTGGAGCCGGAGGTGATGCTACATTGACGGTTGTCGTTAATACCGTTGTGCCATTGGAATTGATCAGTCGAATTGAAAATGTTGTGGTGGTAGTAATATTGACATTTAATGATCCATTAAAAGGAACAATTCCTATTCCTTGATCTATATCTGCATACGTTGCGCCATTTGATGACCAATTCAGTGTTACAGTTCCTCCTCCTGGAGGCAATGATGCAACAGTACTTTGAAATGTACCTGAAGGAATAGGACCGTTTCCAACCGAACTCAAATATACTATAGCGTCTCCGGAGAAAGGTGCGTTAAGTGTTCGTGAACTCCCACCTGCTATAGTTCCAGAGAAAGTAGATATTCCCGTTTCGGGATTAAACCATTCGACATTAAGATTACCGGTAGTCGCCGATAAGTTTA
>CAYPEM010000049.1:28481-31974 GCA_964409765.1 uncultured Chitinophagaceae bacterium | reverse complement strand
AATAAACTCTGACATTTAGCAAAATAAGTTTCTAAAAATTTATGGCCAACCGCTTCGAGCATCTCGATCGAAACGAGTTTGTCATATTTCCCCTCTATATCACGGTAATCCTGTAAGAGCAGCTCTATTTTATCTGCCACACCTTCCCGTTCAAATCGGGATTTAGCAAAATCAAATTGTTCTTTGGAAATAGTGATTGTGGTAAGTTTGCAGCCGTAATGCTTCACGGCATGAATAGCAAAACCGCCCCACCCCGTTCCGATCTCCAAGAGATGATCGTTTGAGTTCAACGATATTTTTCTGCAGAGACGGTCATATTTCTCATATTGTGCTTCCGGCAGCGTCATTTCTTCTTTGGTGAAAAGAGCTGATGAATAGGTCATTGTTTCGTCAAGCCAGAGCGAGTAAAAATCGTTGCTCAGGTCATAATGCTCCGATATATTTTTTCTGCTCCCTGTTTTCGTATTTGGACGGAACTGATGTGATAATCGATCGAACATCTGCAGCATACCCATCGGTGAAAATTTCCTTTTAGAACCTGATAATGACGGATTGTTCTCATAATTCAGGATCCACCAAGAGATAAAATTCGTGATACTGTCCGTATCCCAATCACCGTCAACGTACGATTCACCAAACCCGACATCACCATAAAGGATGCTTTTTCGGAACATGTCGGGGTTGTTCACGTGCAATGTAGCTTTGTATGGAGAATCCTGTTCTCCCAATTTAATGATCGTTCCATCGGATAACGTTACTGTTAAGCTCCCCTTTTTCAAGCTCGCCAGCAGTTTCAGTGCAGTCTTTTCGTAAACGGACATTCTTCTTCCGGATGATAAAACATCGGAGAGTGAATATTCTTTTACTTGTTCCATACTATGACCTCTTTTTGCAATTCAGGGTGATCTGTTTTCTTCAGATATGGTAATTTTTTTAGATATAATTTTAATGCCTGCCAATGGATCTTTGTAATGATCTGCAGTGTCAACAGCGGAAACCGGATTGTATACCACAGTAACCGCATATCATTCAATTCTTTTTTGGATCCGGATACTGCGCTGACAAAGATCTTCTTCCCATCTTTATAATCATCAATCGCTAAGTGGATTTTATCACTCGGTATTTTGAGATTAAAATCAAACGTTGAATCGAGTTCAATGAACGGTGACACATAGAATAATTTATCAACGGCTTTCCTGAATCCGTTTTCATTCCTATCAACATCCCGGAGCAGATATGGTTTCATCTCGCCGAATGTATTTCCCACTTCGGGAATTGCACAAACAGGATTTCCCGATCCATCAAAACAAAAATAGAACGAGACCGGATTAAAGATATATCCAAATGCTCTAAGATTGGTAACAAGGAATATCTTCCCATTGTTCAATTCAATACCATTCATTCGAAGATATTCCACAATATTCTCTTTCAGGGTTGCTTTCCCGAAGTTCAAATGATCGGAATCTCTGAACGAAAACAGATTGAACCGATTATGACTGAACAATTTCATTGTGGAATGCAGTAAATCAATTTCATCGAGATCTAAATGAAAGAAATAGACCTTATACACAAACCGATTTTTGACCGGTTCGAGGCGGTGATGCATAATGGAACATTCATAGAGTGCTGATTGCATATTTTTTTATTAGAACAGAACGATTTCTATTTCCAAACACTTTCTTTCAATATCACACTGCTCAAGTCCACGGCTGATTTGAAAGCATCCTCGTGGAATCCGTATCGAAAATAGCTCCCGCAGAAGTACACAGGTCCTGATTGATTGATGGTTGGAAGATCCTTCTGGGCTTTCAATGCTTCCACAGAAAATACCGGATGTGTATAGATAATACGTTTTATTACCGATAATGGATTGACCCGTTCTTCACCATTGATATTGACAAAGTAGTTCTTCTTTTTCGACACCTGCTGCAGACTGTTCATCCAATACACCGTTGCGGGAGTAAGTGTGCCGTCAGCTTCTGCATCAATTCGATAGTTCCATGATGACCACGTACGTTTTGTTTTGGGCATCACTGTCTCATCGGTGTGAAGAAGTGCAATATTCTCTTGATATTTGAACGGTGACAGTAATCTATTCTCCAGGTCAGTTGGCTGATTAAGCATCGATAATGTTTCATCAGCATGAGAAGCAAAAATTACCTTATCAAATGATTGCCGTTCGCCGTTCTTCAATATTACCGTTGCCGATGTTGTACTTCGTTCAACTTGCACAACCGGAGATGACGTTTTGATCTTATGACGAAATGGTTCGATCATCAACTCACGATATGATTGGCTTCCATTGACAACTGTATACCATTGATGCTGAGTATTCAATCCAAGAAATCCATGGTTCTTAAAAAATCGGACAAGTGTGTATGCCGGAAATTCGAGCATCGCATCGATTGGTGTAGACCAAACAGCAGAACTCATCGGTATGAGATATTTGTACAGCATATCATCACCGTATTTCTTTTCGCGGACATACTCTCCAAGAGACATTTCATAATATCGCGGATCGTTCAGCACCTCTTCACATTCGGTATTGAACCGGCCGATCTGCTTCAGCATTTTAATATAGCGCGGATTGAAGATATTCTTCCGCTGAGCAAAGAGTCCATTCATTCCTGAACCGCAGAACTCTAATCCGGATGGAATATGCTGAACGGAAAATGACATCGAAGTTTTTTTCGTCGGAACATTCAACTCTGCAAACAATTTCAAAAGATTTGGATATGTAACATGATTATAGACCATGAATCCGGTATCGATATAGACCGGCGTTCCATCTTCATCAACTGATATGGTATTGGTATGTCCACCGACATAATCATTCTTTTCGAACAACGTCACGTCATATTTTTTGTGAAGAAAATATGCGCAGCCCATTCCGGCAATGCCGGTTCCAATAATTGCTATTTTTTCCATAGAGAAACTTGCCGCATAAACGATGTAGCAATATTATTTTAATGTTTGAAGAATGTTCATTGTTAATTGCTAATTGTCAATTGTTCTAAGGTCCTGGTTTATCAAATGTAACTCGAACAACGTAACTTTTCCCATCTTCATTATAGAGATTGGAAATACCCTCATATCGAAGAGCTCTTTTTGTTTCAACATCATACCACACGATCACCGGATCCACGAACAAACGGATATACCAGTGATCGGATTCAAACTTCACGACAATCGTCTTCCTATTCTGGATCAACTCTTCCCGATCCTTCATGACCCTAAATTCGAAATAATCCAATTGAGACGGGACGGCAAGATTGAATGGTACTTTCTTCCCCAACAATAATTCAGTCCAGGAGTTTCTTACCAGATTATTCAATCCAGCATCGATCGCGATGGGAGAATTGACGGTGATGGTTTTTTCTTTCGTCGCAGAAGCAGAATTCTCTTTCTTCATCAAACGAATTCCATCCGGAACAGGTTCGGCACTTTCAATAGTTCCAAACCGATAATCCTCTCTTCGGAATGTTACCTGCGG
>CAYPEM010000049.1:15265-28381 GCA_964409765.1 uncultured Chitinophagaceae bacterium | reverse complement strand
CGGCACTTTCAATAGTTCCAAACCGATAATCCTCTCTTCGGAATGTTACCTGCGGTGATGTGTTGTCGAACGTGATCTCTTTCTTTCCAATGATATTTCTTTTTTCATCACGATATGTTATGAGTGAACTAACATTCACCTCATCACGGAAGTTGGCTTCATGTTCTTCTGTATAGATCAATTTTCCTGTTTTAAGATCAGTTGCAGTTCCGATATATTTTTCGCTCTTCATTTCAGCAGCCGTCACAGAGAGTACGATCATTGATAAAACTAAACCCAGAAATATGTTTGTCGTAGACATGTTTTTATTTTACCTTTTTGCAATCATGTAATCTTAAAATCTTGATATTTAGAATCTACTTCTTCACAAACAAATAATGACTGACGATCCATTCTTCGCCATTTTTATAATTCCATAACTCGGCGCATGCCATAAAGAAGACCCTCCAATAAGCGATCCATTTTGTTACTTGCTCTTCACCGTATGTTTTTGCAAAGATCCGTCTGATTTCAACTTCATTTTTATCCATATTCTTCAGCCACATCTCACTCGTTTTGCTGTAATGAGTCCCCGGTATATGCCAATGTTTTTCAATTGCCACATGCTTTGGGAAATAGAGCAGTAGATCGTCACTCGGCATGATACCGCCGGTAAAGAAATATTTCGACATCCAATCCGTTTCGTCCTTCACTTCAAAGAGGTAGGAATATGTTTTATGGGTAAAGATATGCACGAACAATTTTCCGTTTGCATCCAACAACGATGAGACTTTTTCCAGCAGCTTTTCATAGTTCCGCATATGTTCGAACATTTCAACCGATACAATGCGATCAAATTTTTTATCGATGGAAAATGTGTTCATATCAGCTGTGATGATCGTAAGATTGGTCAATCCTCTTTTTTTCGCTTCGTTGTCAATGTATTCCTTTTGTGTTTTGGAATTTGAGACACCGGTGATACTTGCTTTCGGATACTTGTAAGCCATATAAAGTGAAAGCGATCCCCATCCGCATCCAAGTTCCAGGATATTCATTCCATCAATCAATTCTGCACGCTCGGTTGTCAGCTCCAGCATATCTTCTTCGGAATGATCGAACGATATGGAATCGTCCTTCCAATATCCGGAACTATATTTCATATGCTTTCCCATTACTAGTTTGAAGAACTCTGTCGGGACTTCGTAATGTTGCTCGTTTGCATCGTGCGTATTCACAGCGATCGGACTCGATTTCAGGAAATCGATCAGTTTCATGAAATGCAATTGCTGCTCGAATGCATTTTCCTTTTGTTCATCACGCAGCCGTTGAGCAAGAAGGCGGCGAATACCGATACGGATCAGTGAATCTGGAAGGATATTTTTCTCAAGAAGAGTTGTTATCATTGAAAAGTCTTATTTTCTTTTAAACCAAGGAATGAATGCACTCGTCGTGCGCTGGTACTCTTTATAGAGTTCACCTTTTGATGCAATTGCATTTTTTTCAGTTAACGGAATTCCGGTGACGCGAAGCAGTAAATACAACATTATGGCAGGCGCAAATATTGCGATCCATCCCCCTTCAGACGATAATGCAAAAACCAGATACGCCATCCAGATCAGCCATTCAAAGAAATAATTCGGATGACGGGTATAATTCCATAGTCCGGTTTGACAGACTTTCCCTTTATTTGCCGGATTGTTTTTGAACGAGTTCAATTGAGCATCCGATATTGTTTGCCCGATAACCGACACACACCATAGTCCAATTCCGATATATTCCAGAATCGAAATCTTTTGAGAAGGATTATTTGCAATAACGATGAACTGAACTGTTACCAACACAATGGCAAAAGCCTGATATTGATAGAAGAGGAAATAGCGGAACGGAATATTTTTCTTCCATTCTTTTTCCAGCATGTCATATCGCGCATCGTGATGATGACCGAGAACGCGGGTAAAAAGCAAGTAAGACCCAAGACGGATTCCCCAGACAGCAGCCATTGCTGCAATAATTAATCTTCTTGTACCATCACCATCACCCAGATATGCATAAAACATAACAATGAATGCGAGTCCAAATCCCCATCCGGCATCAACGATCATTGGTTTGTTTGTTGCGCGGTAGATCAGCCAAAGGATACACATCAACGAAAAGACAAACGCATATCCATAAAGCGAATTATTTAGAATATGTTCAAACATATTTTATGCTCTTATTTTTTTTAATAATATCTTTTCAATTCCTTCACCCGGTTTCAATGCGAACAGTTGAAGAAGGATATATCCTGTCACCGCAATGCTTCCAAGAGTGATGAACAATATTGTCCATAAACCTTTTACAGCAATATTCGATTCTTTATAATATACCCAAACCAACAACACAAAGATGTTTGCATAAAAGTCCCACAACGTAGCCCTCATCCACGGGATACTTGCTAAGAAATTCCATTCTGCAAACAGGTTACTTTGAAGACTGGTATCGACGACAATATAGATCATCCAAATAAATACCACGGAGAATATGAGAATCAGTGCATTTTTCATTTTTTATCCTTTAATGACAACCTGATAACGATAGTGAAGCCCTAAAAGTTCAATTATTACAACGAAAAAACCCCGATATCGGATCGGGGTTTCTTATTTATTAGTGTTCTGTGCCACGAGTAAATTTTATTATTCTAAGCAATTCCAGCAATTTCATGAGTGGAAAGGTAGGATCGAACTCGAACCACCTCTTGGCAAAGTTTGCACTATTAGGAAATCGATGATGATTGTTCTGAAATAATTCCCCAAAGGTGACAAAGTCCAGGGGAAGTGTATTTCTGGATTGATCACCGGTATCCTTATAATTGACATACCCAAGCTTATGACCAAACCAATTCACAATTCCACCGTGGATAGGTCCCATGATAAAATGGATTGGCAGCAGCAGAAACATCCACCACTCGGTTGCAAAAAATATATAGAATAAAGCATATGCACATCCCCATGCAATTCTCGGAGTCCACCAGCTGGATAGTTTGTCGAGCCAGTTCCATTCCGGAACATCTTTCTCAAAATTTTTAGGTGATTCAACTTTCCTGAGCAGAATATCAAGATAAATATCCTTCGTTTTCATCATCATCTGGAACATGCTTTTGAAATAATGGGGCGAGTGCGGATCTTTCTCCGTATCGCTGTACGCGTGATGCATTCGGTGCATTATTGCATAGGCACGAGGATTCAAAAATGAAGAACCTTGGGTGACAAATGTAAACAGGTAAAAAAACCGCTCCCAGAACTTGTTCATGGTGAACATTTTATGAGCGGAATAGCGATGAAGAAAAAATGTTTGACTGAACAACGACAAGAACCAATGTCCAAAGAAAAAGAGAACAACCGGCAAATAATTCATAAGAGGAAATTTTATGGATACATTTCGATATCCGAAATGATCGAGATTCATTAAAGGTATTTTTTTGATGACACTAAAATAATATACTATCCGGTTTCCATGAAATCAAATACAGCATTGATACATTCCCTTCGCATTCATCGTAAATAATTACAAATTTTTGAAATTTTCCATTTTCTCTCTATGATTGATTCAGCACGGTGTTGATCAATGATAGTAATTTCTCCGGCCGATGTGGTTTTTGAATGAAAGCACTTGGTTTAGCATCACCCATAAGGTAAATAAGTTCTTCTTCGGAATACCCGGAGGACATGATAACTTTAATCGCCGGGTTTACCTTGAGTAATTCAATCAACACCTCTTTTCCATTCATTTTTGGCATTGCATAATCTAAGATCACCAAATCTATCGATTGCCAGTGTTCTTTGAATATCGAAATTCCTTCCACAGGATCTATGGCTGAAAAATGATGAACCTTATTACTTTCAAGAATATCATTGGTCATATCCACAATATATTGCTCATCATCAATAATTAACACCGTAGGAGTTTGTGGATTCTCATCGTGACCGCTGATTTGAATTTTATTTTCGTAAATACCTGTCTTGAGCAGCGGTATAATTACTTGAAAAGTCGTTCCAACTTTTTCTTTACTATGTACCCTAATTCCACCGCCATGGCCGCGAATAATACCTAAGACGGCAGAAAGTCCCAATCCCCGACCGACAAATTTTGTAGTGAAGAATGGATCGAATATTTTTGCGATCGTCTCTTCCGCCATCCCAATACCATTATCTACTACTTCAAACAACGCGTATTCACCGCTGGTCATTCTCGTATTATGTAATTTTGCAAACGGTTCTAATTCCTCATCGGACAACATTATTGCAAACACTCTAATATTAACAATACCATTTTTTTCACCAATTGCTTCTCCGCCATTGATGATCACATTCATGATAATTTGTTCTATTTGACCCGGATCCCCTTTTACATATACCGGAAGTGGAGATAGATGTGTTTTAATAGAAACATTCTTTGGCAATGATGCTTCAAAAAGTTCAATATGTTCTTTTACGACCTTCACTAAATCGATTGCAACAGATTGGAACCTCCCTTTTCCGGAATAGGCAAGCATTTGCTTTGTCAGCGTTGCAGCCCGTTCTACCGCCACCAGTGTTCTGTCTAAATTTTTTACCGCCGGATGGTCCGGTACAATTCTCGATTTTGCCAATGATAGATTACCCATCATCGAAGCAAGAAGATTATTGAAATCGTGCGCAATACCTCCTGCAAGAATACCGATACTTTCCCTTCTTTGCAGGTCCTGTATTATCTGTTCAGATTCTTTTTGTTCTGTGATATCGCTGAATATGCCGAGCAGCAAACTTTTTGCGCTGCCAAATTCAATAAATGAGTTCAACACTTTGAACCATACTTTTTTCCCGTTCCATAACAGAAGTTCTTGTTCTGTTGAAATTGGAACTGATCTGCTGGAGAAACGTTCCATATGTTTTTGGACAATACGGGAGTGTGCTTCGGGCTTGTAGATAACGGCAAGACTTGATCCGACTAATTCTTTTTCCGTTTTACCGACCATATCGCAGAACGATTTATTGACGGTAATGATGGTCCCATTCTCATCGGTAAGTCTCATACCGCTTGATGAATGCTCCCACACTGAGCGGAAAAATATTTCCGACTGTTGAATACCTTCTTCAAGACGTTTTCTTTCGGTGATATCTCGACTGACTCCCACAAGCCCTATTACATCACCTTTGGAATTATGAAGAGGGACTTTGTTCACTAAAACGGTTCCAAGTTCGCCGGATGGCAAGATCGTTAATTCTTCTTTGTTGTTTATCGGTATATCGGAATGAATAACGGATCGATCATCAGTTAAATATTGGTCTGCAAATTCTCGTTTTCGAAAATCATGATCGGTCTTTCCCAAAGCTTCCGACTGGGATTGTGCTCCTAATGCAAACAGATGGGCTGTATTATTAAGCAAGAACCGAGATTCTTTGTCTTTAACATAGACCCTGTCCGGAATCGTATTGATCAATGTCATCAAGAGATTTTTTTCCGTGACCAATGCTTCTTCAGCTATTTTCCTCTCATGAATATCTTTAATGATATTTGCCCCTTTAATGAACTGACCAAATTCATCAAATTCAAAGTGAGTCGTTTGCTCGACCCAAATCTTTTCTCCGCTTTTTTTCCGAGTTAAAAACTCAATTGACGTTTTTATGTTTTTCTCCTTTTTCCATCGGAAATATGAATTCGTAACACGTTCCCGATGTTCTTCGGCAACAAGTCTTAAGGAACTTGTACCTATCAATTCGCGTTCACTGTAACCACTAATGATGCACAGCTCTGAATTGAAATAGGTAAACATCGCACGCCCATCGGCCTCGAAATACGCTTGATGAAGATTTTCTACGATCGTTCGATACCGCTCTTCATTTTCGAGGATCTTTTTTTCTATTTTTTTACGTTCGGAAATATCCTGTGCCAGGGCAATAATTACATCTTCTCCGAAATAAGTACCCTTGTTCAAATGAACATCTTTCAGAAAAGCTTCGCCGTTCTTACGCAAGCCCCAAAATTCAAACTGCTGCGGTTCACCCTCCATTGCTTTTTGTAATGCTTGCACTACTTTCGGCATGTCATTCATTCCCGGAGCGCTCACAAATTCAGGGGTCTTACCAACAAGCTCATGATATTCAAATCCATACATCTTGAGTGCTCCCGGATTCACATCGATGAATTCTCCCTTTCTATTGAGGAAATAGATCGCATCCGAAACGCTGTTAAACAAGCCTCGATAACTCTTTTCGCTTTCACGAAGAAGATTCTCTGATTTTTTCAGTTCTGTAATATCAGTGATAATCCCTAAATATTCTTCCTGATGTTCTTTTTCTTTAAGAATGGTTCTGTCTTGGAACCAATGGTATTCACCATCCTTGCATTTCCACCGATATTCCAGAATGATTTCATCATTGAGCTTAATTGTATTGTAAGTTTCAAATACGGAATTGGTATCATCAGGATGTATTCTCTTTCGCCAGAAATCCGGTTCCGAAAGATATTCATCAACTTCAAATCCCGTTATCTTTTTCACATCACCACTGATCCAGTTCGTATCAATATTTGGATCCACTGGCGAGGAATAAATAGCAACCGGCATCGATTGTAAAATAAACCGTTGACGTTCTTCACTTGTACGCAATGTTTCTTCTGCACGTTTACGTTCGGTAACATCGCTAAGCGTCACTAATAACTGATTTGGTTTGTTATCGGTGTGTCGAACCATAACTGTAATACGTTGTCCAATCCAGATAATTTCACCATCCTTTTTCAGTATTCTGTATTCGATGGGTTCGGATTCCATCCCAGCTCTCATTTTCTCCCAATTTTCAATGACGGTATTAATATCGTCCGGGTGTATAGTGTGTAGGATGGATTGGCTCGACTCTAATTCTTCTTTCGTGTACCCGTAAAAATCAATTCGATTGAGCAGGTTAGCTTTTCCGGTATTCAAATCAATTGTATAGATGGTATCGGGCGAGTTTTCTAGAACATTTTTTAGACGTTTTTCTGAAACGCTCTGTGCTTCTTCAATATGTTTTCGTTCGGTAATATCGCGTTGGATCCCAAATGTTCCGAGAATACGATGCTGATCATCGTACATACACACATAATCTCCCTCTATCCAGATTGGAGTACCGTCCACTTTCAACTCGCTAGTTTCAACATGCAAGTGGCCTTCATCAAATAATTTCCGGCGAAGTCGACGTCCTTGGTCCAAATCATGTCTAAAAAATGAATTGAGAGGTTTATGAACAAAATACTCGCGGGTGGCACCATATTGTTTGAGCATTGCATCGTTGATCTCGGTGATGCGTTGGTGAGAAAAAACATAATCGAGAATTTCTTCTTTGTCGGAGTTCTCATTCCAGACTTTCGGCTCATCCAACATGCTGAAATAGAATCCATCCAACGATTGGTTAAAGAACATCTGCAGACGGTGCTGACTATCCTTTAACTCATTTTCGATTCGTTTCCGTTCAGTAATATCTCTGCCGGAACCAACTACTCCGATAAGTTTCCCCTCATTATTGAACAACGGTGCTTTGTGCACATCCAGGAACAGAAACTTTCCTTTTACATTTCCATATTCGTCGAACTGCATTTCCTTCATTTCTCTCACCACAACTTCATCTGAATCTCTGCATAGTTCACCAAACGTGTGCCATTGGGGATCTTCCGGATGAGAACGTCGCTCTCGGAGAGCGAAGAAGAGATCCGTTTTTCCTACTGGTTCCAAAGTATCAACTGCTCCAAGAAGTTTATCGCACATCGCTTTGTTGGTAAAGATATATTTGTTATCAAGGTCTTTTGCCCAGATCAAATCCGGCATTGTATCGCTCATTAACCGTATCAGTGAATAGAGTTCATGGTACTTTGATTCACTTTCTTTCAGCGCTTGTTCTGCACGTTTATGTTCTGTGATGTCTTCATACACTCCCAAAACACCAATGGTATTTCCATCAATATTGGTAAGAGGTACTTTGCTTGTACTTAACCATATTTTCTTTCCACTCGGTGTTGTTTGTGGTTCTTCAAAGTGTAGTTTTGGTATTCCTGAATTGATGATGATTTTATCATCGGTTTGATATAACGTTGCCTGTTCTTTCCACACCAATGTTGAATCATCTTTTCCAAGCAATTCTTCCGGATTCTTTTTACCCGCATCTTTTGCAAATATTTCATTGCATCCGAGATATTTTAGATTCTTATCCTTCCAGAATACCCTCACCGGAAGTAGATTTATGATCCTATGCAGCATCATCTGAATATCCGCGATTTTTTGCTCTGATTGTTTTCGCTCTGTAATGTCGCGTATCGTTCCCAAGCCAATATTCCTACGATTGTGTTTAATCAATTTCGCATTGATTTCCACATCAATAAGAGTTCCTTCTTTGTGAAAGATCTTGGTCTCAAAATGCTTCACTTCTTTTCGTAAAAATATATTCTTCAATTGTATTCGATACTGTGGCAACTCCTTGTGTGGGACAAATCTGGTAAACGATTTTCCGATCAGCTCTTCAGTCGTATATCCTAATTTATTTGCCATGCTGTCATTGATGAAAAGAATTTTTCCGACTTTGTCGACCATAAAAATGATATCCATTGACGAATGGGCGATCATCTTATACTTCTCTTCATCAGCTCGTATGATTTCTTTTGCTGATAGCTGGTTCAAGGTTTTGCTGATTGTTGATATTTCTTGTTGCAGCATTCGTACATTCGCACGCAATTGAATGTTTTCTTCTTTTAGTGAAGCATTAATCTTCAATATTCTTTGAGAGGAAGTTGTCACACTGCCGTGCGCTGATTTAAGAGGAGATTTTTTGGTTTTCATCGTGTTGGTCATTTTGACTCTTTCATTAATACATCAATCACATTATATAATTGATTGACTATTGCCTCAGTTTTTGTCCGCCAATGTAAATTCTAATTAGTAATAATACAATGCGCGATAACACTTATTATGAGAAAATTATGAATTAAAAAGGACGAATTAGTATATTGTCAACAGTTCACTTATAATTGGGAGAGATAATGAAACTACAACAATATAGCATTCTAATCATATTGGTACTAACCATGTCAAATACACAACTATATTCAATGATATCGAATGATCCACATTCATTTGCAAACACGACCGAAGTGTCTGTTAAACATTTGGAGATCAATCTCTCCGTCAATTTCGAGACGAAAATACTATCGGGTTATGCTGCTCTCACTCTCAACCATAAAAAGAAAACAAAAAAACTCATTCTTGATACTCGCGATCTGATCATCGAAAAAGTGACGTTGGACGCAAAAGAGACTCCAACCACATTCACACTTGGCGAAGAGAAAAAATTTCTCGGTAAATCTCTCACGATTGCAATTACTCCTAAAACAAAATTTGTCAAGATCTATTACAGTACCTCTCCTAATGCGGGAGCTTTACAATGGCTTGAGCCTTCACAAACAGCAGGAAAAGTGAAACCATTTTTGTTCACGCAGTCTCAAGCAATTCTTGCAAGGACTTGGGTACCATGTATGGATGGTCCGGGTGTGCGCATGACATATACTGCAACAATTCACACACGACCAGATCTTGTTGCCGTGATGAGTGCTTCGGGAAATTCCGGAACAACCTCGAATGACGGTATTTTCAACTTTGAAATGAAACAGCCAATTCCTTCATATTTGCTGGCTCTTGCAGTAGGAGATTTACAATTTCGTCCTTTGGGAAATCGCAGCGGTGTCTATGCCGAACCAACGATGATCGAAAGAGCTGCATATGAATTTATCGATTTGGAAAAGATGATCTCAGCTGCAGAAGAATTATATGGTCCTTATCGCTGGGAACGTTATGATCTTTTAGTGCTGCCGCCAAGTTTTCCGTTTGGAGGAATGGAAAATCCTCGATTGACATTCGCAACACCGACAATTCTTGCTGGTGACCGATCTCTGGTAGCGCTTGTTGCCCATGAACTTGCACATTCGTGGTCCGGAAATCTCGTAACGAACGCAACTTGGAATGATTTCTGGGTGAACGAAGGATTCACGGTCTATTTTGAACATCGCATTATGGAAAAAGTGTACGGTACATCGTATTCTGAAATGCTTACAACTCTTACGCTGAAAGATCTCAAAAGTACAATCACGGAGTTAGGAGTAGAAAGTCCGGATACGCATTTAAAACTGAATCTAACAGATCGTGACCCTGATGATGGTGTTACTGATATTGCGTATAATAAAGGATATTTCTTTTTACGATTACTGGAAGAAACATTCGGACGTGAACGATGGGATAGTTTTTTGAAAACATATTTTAACGAGAATGCATTTTCCACAATGACAACTGAGCAGTTCCTTGAAAAATTGGATGCCCATTTTCAAATCAAACACAGTAGGTCAATTTCGGAAAAGTTAAAAATTGCACAATGGGTGTATAGTCCCGGTCTTCCTGCAAATTGTCCAAATCCACAATCTGTTGAATTTGACAAAGTATCAGCACAAGTGAGATCATTTTTAGATGGAACACAAGCGTCAAAACTGAATACTCAGGGTTGGACCACACATCATTGGCTTTATTTTTTACGAAACCTTCCCGACTCTCTACGCTTAGAAAAAGTGATCGAACTCGATTATGCATTCTATTTTACACGCTCAGGAAATTCCGAAATATTGAGCGAGTGGTTCCAGCGTTGCATACAAGTGAATTACGAAACCGCTTTCGGGCCAATGCGCAATTATTTAATGACTGTTGGGCGAAGGAAACTGATCAAACCGTTATATACTGAACTTGCAAAGACTCCTTCCGGTAAAGCGTGGGCAAAAGAAGTATACGCAAAAGCACGTCCGGGATATCATTCAGTAAGTTACAACACTATTGATGGAATTTTGCAATAGTATGGTTCGACGCGGCGCAAAACCAGCAGTCATCCTGAGCAAATCCTTCGTTTTTTGAAGGATGCGTCGAGGATGACTGCACTATCATTATCTGCGCCTTGCTCACCATGACTATTTTCTTGTTTTGCATAACTTCAAACACTACTGCCAATGAAAAAATATTCCATCCTATTTTTCGTTCTTCTATATTCTTGTTCAAATCAAACCAAAACATCTAATACAAATATCCACAAAGATACTATTGACGTCCAATCCAAAAATAAATGGATTGAACGCTCTTATCTTATAGCAAAACAATTCTATAAAGTATATACTCCGGGCTGGGAAGGTGCGAATGGTGCAATTGGTGATGCATATCTTTTCAAAGCGACAAATGACTCTTCCCTTCTGAAGCGATATCTTTATCAGTACGATCTGAAACAGATGAACAATGGAACGTGGGTCGATGATCGCGCGTGGATCTGTCTTGCAGAATTGTACTGGTGGGATTTTTCAGGACGGAAACAGATGCAATGGGTTGACGATGCAAAGGTTCGATATCTTGAAGCGCGCAAGGAAGGAAGACTCTCTTCGCACGAAGGATTTTGGAGTTGGTATAATTATCCGCCAAACGCAAATGTGAATGAAGAGATCATCACTAACAGCAATATGAATCAACTAGTTACTGTTGCGTGCAAATTATTTGAAGCGACCGGAGACAGAAGATTTTTAGAAGATGCACTTAAGGTATGGAATGGCGATGGGAAAGTTCCCGGCATTGAAAAAACATTTTACCGCGGAAACGGAATCTGGCATGGCAAAGGGGGACTCGCCGCATTTGGAAAGCAGCTTCCGTGGGAATCAGCAAGTTATCTATCCGTTCTTGCAGCGTTATATCACGCAACCGGAAATGCAAAATATAAAACAATTGCCGTTGCCTCTGCAAAACATATTCTGAATCCGAAAACACAATGGCTTGATTCTGCTGATTACTTTCAGATTCATATGGATGGCAACGGCGCATTTGTCCATTTTTTATTGGATGTCTACGAAATAGCGCCGAACGAATTATCTGAGATTCCGGAAATCGTAGAAAAAATGCTTGACCATGTGTGGAGCAACAATCACGGTAAAGCTACAGTTCAATTGCACCGGGAAATGGACCATGCAATTCGCAACGGATGGAATCCGAACGGCGGAGAAGATGGATATGGAGTTGATCAGGTTGGAACTGTTCACGCACAGTCGCAAGCCTTAAGAGCGTTTGGTGTGTTTGCGTATTACAAAACTCTTTCGCAAAGATACTAAGCCGCAAAAAATGCAGTTGCAAAAAATTGAGCAATCAAATGATTAAGATACACAACCGGTATATACGCAATCAATCCGATAAGAATGCAGTTTCGAAGCCTGTTTTTTGAAATGATGTTCTTTTGTTGCACTCTTCTATAAAGATAAACTGAAAACGGAACATTGAATAAAACTGCTGTGATGATCCCCGGATTATACATTCCCAACACAAACAAGCCGCTGATGTGAGGCATCAGGGCATTCCAAAAAATGATCGATTGAAATATCAATAGAATTGATACTTTCGTTGCCGTTCGCTTACCACCCAAACAAACGAATGTCACAACCAATGGAATGAGAGTTACAAGAAAAAGTGAAATATATAACTGCGTTGTTGAGAAGTGAAGATACTCAAAGAATGGAACTGTTGAACGAAGCATTGGAAGATGCGTCGTTATCCATTGCGGCATTGTCAGCGCTTCTTCCAGATTGTGAATTGCAAGAACGATTGGAATAAACCAAAAGAACTTTATTGAACTGCTTTCACTACTGTCATCATTCATTATTTTGCAAAGATCATTTTCTTTGTTTCTGCAAAATTGCCCGCTTGCAATCGATAAAAGTATAGTCCGCCTGATAAATCTTTTGCATCAAATTTCACGTTGTAATTTCCGGCATCTTGTTTTCGATTCACCAACTCAGCAATTTCTCTCCCAAGCAGATCAAACACTACTATTCTTATAGTACTGGTCACTGTTAATTGATAATTGATCATTGTTACAGGGTTGAACGGATTAGGATAATTTTGCAGCAATACATATGTATTGGATTGAATTGTCTTTTCTTCAACACTGTTTGTGCCGGATGTTTTGAATGTAATCGTTGTATCATTCATCGCAACATTGTTAATGCTTTTAAGATTATGAATGGTCAAAGAATATGTTGTTCCCTGCGCAAGCACCGGCACGGTCAGTTTAATTTTCGAAATATCATTATTCA
>CAYPEM010000049.1:0-15165 GCA_964409765.1 uncultured Chitinophagaceae bacterium | reverse complement strand
AGCCAACTGTCAGGCCAGGAATGTTCACGATTGTAACAATCCCCTTCTCCGCTATAACTGCCGCACTGTTTTGATCCGTGTGAATATTCATACCCGGGCGTTCCACCCGGAACATCCGAATAGATATCCCAAACTTTTCCATTGGGTTTAGAATCGGTTGATTGAAAAGCGGTGTACAATCCGGCATAACTAATTACAGAATGTCCTTTGATGATATTGTGCAATGCTGTCCGTAACGCCGGTCCATACAGTCTGTATGCGCCGGAATAGTAATCCGATGACGGCGGAACAACCGTTGTGTATGTTCCGTTTAAAGAAACATTCTGTGATTGAACTCCTGTGCTTGAGAATACTATATTCCCCGAATGAGAACCAACACCCGAAGGATGATACCGTGCATAGAGTGTGGTAGCATTCACCAATCCACCTGTTTGATTCAATGTAATGGTGCCCGTACTCCATTGAGAATTGTTCAATGAAATTTCAAAATGCACAGGAGGTGTAATGATGATATTATCCGTCAAATCCACACCGCTGACTGTAAAGTTTTGAGAAGGTGATGGTATCGTGTTGATCTGTCCGAATCCAAGAGATAGCGCTGATGTTGAAATATTAGAAGTTGGAACGCTAGTTGTATCATCACCACCACCGGTTGAATCTGAAACAAGACTAATATCATCAAGACGGCAGGCAATGGCTCCTGTCTTTAGAAATCTAATTTTCAATCCATTGATCTGCGCAGAAGAAGGAAGTTCAATATTTGAGAGATAATACCAACCAACAGCGTCACTGGACAAAGGAAATCCGGTGACAGGAAGAGTTTGATATGCCGCGCCATCCCAGAATTGAACTGCTAATGCAGCAAACGCTGTTCCTGACCCACCTTCTTTTCGAATTCCAAAACTTAATTTCAAATTTGAATATGAAGCAGCGTTGATCCCTTCAATGGCAAAACCGCGTTCATCGGACGGTGCAGCAGCACCGGCAGCTGCAGTAAAATAAATTTGACCTGCACCGGATGCATTCACATATCCTGTTGAGGCGGTACTATTATTGCGAACATCAGCAGGATTTGCAGCACCTCCTCCGGTCATTGTCAAGCTGTCGTTATCAAAATTATTGTTCGTTTCAAAATCTATAATTGCCGTATTGGCGCTTGGGGCACCAAGCGTTTCGTTAAAGATTGTTGTTTGTGAAAAGGCACGGATGGAAATTATTAAGAACAGGTACGCTACTTTTTTCATGGTTTCTTTTTATTTGTCATTGGAATAATTGCATCATCACTCTTCAACTCTTACAAACCTAATTTAAACTATGGAAGTTACTTTACCTCTATTTTTTGAAATGTAAGTTGACTTTCATTTCCCATTCTATCAACTGCTGATACAGCAATACCATTCAGTTTTTCAACTGACTCCGTCACTTTCACTTCACCATTTCTGGATCGTGATTCTTTTCGATTGATGCGTGTCATTGGCAGAACAAATGTGCTATCATCGCGATTACGTATGTCGTTCTCCCAGGAATTCTCATACTGAAAATAGACAACTGTTCTAAAAACATCATTTTTATTATTATGAGTCCACCATATCGAGATGGTATCATTGACGGCATTTGAATTGAGAGTAGGTACTGACGGTGCATCATTATCAAGCCATAGAGAAGTCGGAACAAGAGCCTGCTTTTTATACGGTCCATTTTTTAACACCGGATTCAATGCACTGCTGTCTCTCATAAATGATTTCATACTGAAATGCACCTGTCCCGGTCCTTCAGGCACAATTCCTCGCGTGATCATGATCTGATTGAATATTTCATCCGCAGTCTTTTCTTCACGGGGTCGGCTGATGATCATTCCGGGCCAGAGATTTCTTTGTTGAGTATTTTCTTTTGCCCACCATCCCAGCAAGACAGGAAAACTTTGTGGTATCTGATTGACCGGCCAATATAATTGCGGTGTATAATAATCCACCCATCCTTTGTTCAACCAAAGACGTGCATCGGCATACAGCATATTGAATTGATCGTATCCGGCAATTGATGGTGGATTTTTCGGACGCCAGATTCCAAACGGACTGAGACCAAACTTTACATATTTTTTTTCATTCTTAATTCCTTTATAGACTCGTTCAACAAAAGTGTTCACATGCGAACGACGCCAATCTTCGCGCGATAGAGATCCTCCACCTTTGGTATATTCTTCCCAGCTATCATCGTCGGGGAATTGTCCTTCGTTATACGGATAAAAATAGTCATCGAAATGAATTCCGTCAACATCATATCGTTTGACAACATCCATGACAACATCAAATGATAAATCCTGTGTCCCTTTTTTGGAAGGATCGAGCCAATACATTCCATCGTTAATCTTTTTTGCAAGTTCCGGACGTTTCCTTACAACAGAAGAATCAGTCACGTCATTCCCCCGTGTTAAATGTGCACGGTACGGATTGAACCATGCGTGCAATTCCAATCCCCGCTTATGTGATTCTTCAATCCAAAATTCCAGTGGATCATAGAATGGCTCAGGTGCTTTTCCCTGCATACCTGTTAAATAGTAAGACCAAGGCTCAAGTTCGCTTGCATACAATGCATCACAATGCGGGCGAACTTGGAAAATAACAGCATTCATGTGTAACGCAACGACTGTGTCAAGAATCGTTAACGCTTCTCGTTGTTGATCTTCCGTGGAAAGGCCTGGCTTGCTCGGCCAATCGATATTACCCACTGTTGCAACCCACACAGCGCGAAATTCTCTCTCCGGTTTACGAATTTCAATCAACGTATTTTGATCTGCACTATATTTTGAACCGCTGCAGCCAATCAATAAACTGAAAACAATGAGGTAAAATAAATTGTTCTTCATAAGTATGCTTTTTGTGGTATGGACATTTGTTCCATGGTTTAATAATTGATACTTTCGTCTACCATATTCGGTGGTCATACGTAATTTACCACGACATTTCACCAATTCAAAGTTATAAAGGACTAACATGGTACAGTATCTGTTATTAGCAATCGTTTGGCTGGTGGTTCCACAAAACAGTTTTACACAATTCCAGACGATTGCTGACAATAAAGAATTCACAAAGCACCCGGAACTATCAGACACAACAAAAACGATCTTTAATCCTTCGGTTTTGAAAGAAGGAACAACGAATTTTAAGATTAGTTTGACTATGCGCGGACAGGAATTTAAAATTATATCCTCTCAATCAGTTTCAAAAATTACTGTTGCAGACAGGAAAATTGTTCGCATTACAGAATCATCCTCCGGTGCTATGGGGATAACTTCGGATACTACCGATTATGACGGTGTTACATTATATCCAATAAGTCAGAGATCGTACCAAGGTCAGGCATCTCTGACGATGACATTCACTGAGAAAAGCATAAATGGTTTAATGATGGCAAACGGGCAACCTATTCCTATCAATGCTGTGCTGACCGAACCAACATTACCCAGTTCGTCGTCCAATGCATCCATCATTGCAACGCTTCCTTTTCGTGAAGATTATTCTATAACAATCAATTTGTTTGATGTTCTAAGTGCAACAGTAAGGAAACATTCCGTAAGAGTTTTAGCCAAAGAGAGGATCAGTATCACCAAAGGATCATTTATTACCTACAAAGTTGAGATGGTACCAGAAGAGAATGATGGAATGAAATATGGTTATTGGGTGAATATTGTAAATCATGAAATTGTAAAAATGGAAATAGCACTTCCTGAAATGATGGGTGGCGGAACGATGATTGGTGAATTACAATAGTATTTCAAACTAAGCATAAAACAAATAAGGGACGCATTTGCGTCCCTTATGTTATCAGCATTCATACAGAATTACAGAATATCAAAAAATTAAACCTTCTTAAACTCCGTAACAAGTTCCTGTAATACTTTTTTTGCATCGCCAAATAACATTTTGGTATTCGGTTCATAGAACAACGGATTTTCAATTCCTGCAAAACCGGTTGCCATTGAACGTTTCATCACAATAACCGTTTTTGCTTTATCAACATTGATGATCGGCATTCCGTAGATCGGACTTGATTTTTCAGTTCGTGCTGCAGGATTGACGACATCATTCGCGCCGATAACGATACACACATCTACCGTATCCATCGTTGGATTGATCGCTTCCATCTCAAGCAATTGATCATACGATACATTCGCTTCTGCAAGAAGTACATTCATATGCCCCGGCATACGACCCGCAACCGGATGGATTGCAAACTCAACTTTGATACCGCGTTTTTCTAATTCATCACTCAATTCACGAACAGTGTGCTGCGCTTGTGCAACTGCCATCCCATATCCGGGAACAATGACAACGCGCTCAGCCTGTTCCAAAACAAATTTTGTATCTTCAATTCCAAAACGCGTGATGGGACGCGCTTCAGCAAGATTTGTATGATCTACCTGCGGTGTGCCGACAGCACCAAACAGAACATTTGCAAATGAACGATTCATTGCCTTGCTCATGATGATAGAAAGAATGAATCCCGAAGAGCCATCAAGAGATCCGGCAATGATCAACACTTTATTGTCAATCGCAAATCCAGTTGCCGCAATGGCGAGACCTGCGTATGAATTCATTAACGAAATAACTACCGGCATATCTGCACCGCCGATTGGCAATACAATAAAAATTCCGATAACAAAAGAAAGAGCGATCATTGAATAAAAAACAACCGGTTCATAAGGGAAGAAAACAAGAAAGAGAAACATTCCAACGGTAATCAAAAAGAGAGAAATGTTTACAATATTTTGCCCTTTATATGTTATTGGAGCACCTTTGATCATTTCATTGAGTTTTCCGAATGCCATTAAACTTCCGGTCACAGTTAATGCACCAAAAAGAACTTCAAATCCGAGCGCACCCATTAATCCACTGGATAATTCCCCGAGATGACCTCTTTCTATATATTCATTGATACCGACCAGTACGGCTGCAAGCGCTCCGAATGCGTGTGAAAGTGCAATACGCTGCGGCATCGCCGTCATCGGCATAAAGATGGCCATTGCAGAACCGATCGCAGAACCGATAACAATTCCTGCAATGATCCATTCCCATGTTATAATTTTTCCGCTGACAAGAGTTCCAACAACCGCAAGAAGCATTCCAATCTCTGCGTAATGCATTCCGCGGCGTGCGGATTCCGGATGACTGAGACCTTTTAGTCCCAAAATGAAGAGTACAGAAGAAATGACGTATACAAATTCCATATAATAGTTCATGATTTCTTCTCCTTCTTCTTGAACATCTTCAACATACGCTCAGTGATCATGAATCCACCGACGACATTAATCGTTGCAGCGGTTACCGCTACGAATCCAAGTATATGGCTGATTTCCGAATTGACGCCGCCGCCTGCTGCACCTGCGGCAACGAGAGAGCCGACAAGCGAGATACCGGAAATCGCATTGGTTGCAGACATCAATGGAGTGTGAAGTGTCGGTGTTACTTTTTTGATGATCTCAAACCCGACAAATCCCGCCAGGATGAGAATGTAAATCAATTCTATTTGCATGTGTTCTCCTATGTAATTTCAATCGACCAGATTTATAGTGCAGATCGATCGACGTAATAATTAATTATTTCTTTTCAGTTTTCTTTGAGGTGAATGTCGGGTGAACTATTGCACCCCCATGCGTTATCAAACAGCCTTTGATAATATCATCATCCAGTTTCAATTCAAATTCTTTTTTCTCTTTATTCCAAAATTCATCAAGAAGACTAAATAGATTGTTCGAATACATCAAACTTGCATTTTGTGCAACACGCGCCGGCATATTCGCCAGTCCGATGATCTTGACCCCTTTTTTATTTACGATCTTGTTGAGTTCTGCCCCCTCTACATTCCCTCCGGTTTCAACAGCAAGATCTACGACTAACGAACCAGGTTTCATTGCATCAATCATCTCCTTTGTAACAATAATAGGGGCTTTGCGTCCGAATACTTGAGCGGTCGTAATAACAACATCAGCGGCGGCACAATACTGTATCATCACATCACGCTGTTTCTTCAATTGTTCTTCAGTCAAAGCTTTTGCATACCCTTGTGCTGTTTGTCCGGTTTCACCGAGATCGACCTCAACAAATTTTGCGCCGAGTGACAAGACATCATTTTTAGCGACAGGGCGAGTATCAAAGGCATCGACCTTTGCGCCGAGACGTTTTGCGGTTGCAATCGCCTGCAAGCCTGCAACACCGGCTCCGATAATAAATACTTTTGCCGGTTGAATTGTTCCCGCTGGAGTCATCATCATCGGAAAGATCTTTGTTAGATTATTTGCGGCCACCATCACCGCAGCATAGCCTGCAAGACTTGCTTGTGAACTGAGTGCATCCATTTTTTGAGCGCGTGTGGATCGCGGTATCATTTCCATTGAAATCGCAGAGACTTTGTTTTTGGCAAGTACCCCAAGAAGTTTCGTCTCATTGAAAGGATCAAGGTAAGAAATATGGATCGCTCCTTTCTTGAGTTGAGTCAATTCCTTCTCATCAGGCTTTCTCAATCGAAGAATTATATCTCCAGATGCCAATAATTTTTTACGGTTCTTTTCAACTACAGCACCCGCTTTTGTGTATTCATCATCCGAAATGCCGAGTGTTGTCCCAAGACCGGCTTCGATAGTGATATGCGCTCCCTTTTTTACAAGTTTCTCTACAACGATAGGAAGTACTGGCACGCGAAGTTCAACTTTCGAATCTTCTTTAGGTATGGCTATATTCATATCGGTATTCTTTCTATTTAGTTTCTTTGAGTTACGGTTGTGTTATTTCATTCAATGGAATGGTGTTCGGTCTAGCTATATAAGGTAATTTATTTTCTAACGGAGAAAATGCTCGATACATTGGGGTTGCACTTGCATCATGTTGAGTCATCGGTGGAATATCAAGAATAAGTTCTATTGTCCGAAGCATTGATGTTGTCGTGTAATGAGTATTGTCGACAAATCTTCTTTTTGCAAACGGACTAACTACAAGCGCTACTGAACGATGTGCATCCACATGATCTGCTCCGCCATGCGCACTGCTTTCCAACACAAAAATTGCCGACGATGTCCAATATTTACTATTTGAAATACGTTCAACAATTTTTCCTAATGCAAGATCATTATCAGCAAGATATCCCCGTTGTGATCGGACATTCATCCGTTTACCCGCCGTATAATCGCCCGGAAGCCTTATAATAGAAAAATGTGGAAGTGAATCACCCTGTTCATACATATTAAATTCTTTTACCCAGGCCGCAACTCGCGATGTATCATAATATTTAAGGTCCCACCCTCGATACAACGGCGAAGTAACATTTGTCAATCCTTTAGCAAGAGGAATGATTTCACCTCTTTCAGACGCTTCTTCATTCAGGAACATTCCATAATTTCGCACTCTTAATTGTTTTTTTTGCACGGCATCCCAAATGAATCCGGTTTTTGGTGCCGCCAATCCATCCTTTTCATAATCAAAATTTCCTCCTCTTCTACCATACAATGTCGGCCACGTTTTTTCAACATAATCTGTAGCATATGCTGCTGTACTCCACTGCAGTCCATCTCCTCCCACTTCTCCATTCACATAAAAATTATCGAACAGTGTGTATTCTTCTGCCAATGCATGATGATTTGGAGTAATCGAACGATCATACTTTACTAATGCTGTATCACCATTTCCTTGTTGAATATCTCCGAACAATTCGTCATACGACCGCATTTCTTTTACAATGTAGAACACATGTTTGATGGGTGATTTTTTTTCCTCATCTTTCGGAATTGGGTTTTCACTCTTCCAGTCAGGATAACTTTTTTCCATGCTGATCGGATTATTAGAAAGAACCTGTTCGGTATAATGAGCAAGTACTGAATCTGTTGGAATTGGAATAAACGAGATCGTTCCCGGAAAAAGATCTGCAGGATTCTCTCGGTTTGGATTTGGAAATGATGATTGACCTTTTCCATTTGTTACGATCAACAAACTTTCAGTGCAAGTTAACGCAGTGGGATACCAACCGGTTGGAATGAAACCTTTAACCACACTTTGTTTTTCATTTGACAAGGAAACAACAGCAACGGCATTATTATCTGCATTTGCCACATACAATGTTTTATTATCAGGAGATACTGCCAATGCGTTTGGCGTACTTCCGACTAAAGAGTTCTTTATAAGACCAACATCAATAGTTTCTGTAACTTTCATTGAATCAAGATTGATAACTGAAACGGAATTCTCGGAGGAATTTGTTATAAATAATTTTGCAGACGAAGAATCCATTATCATTGCCGAAGGATGTTCGCCAACCGGTATTCTTTGAATTACGTTGAGATTATCAGCGTCAATAATTGCAACAGTGGAAGAACTCCAAAGTGAGACATACACTCGATTTCTTTTTTCATCCAAGATGCATGTAAAGAGCGGACCTTCAAGATCTAGCTTCTTTTCGATGGTATTTTCAAAAGCGTTCAATTTATACAACAGTGGCTGCATTCGCGCCACACAATAGATGAACTTTCCTTCACCATTAATTGTAATACCGGTTGGAGAAATAAATTCTGCAGGTGCCGGTTGCCCCAATGGCAGTGATGAAATAAACCATGCAGAGTCTTTCAAAAACCCATAACGATATACTTTATTATCGTTTCCGGCAGTAACAAAAAAATAATCTCCATAAGGACCCCATACAGCACCCATCCAAGATTTTCGGATCGGTAATGTTTGAACAACCTTCTTACGATCGACATTTACTATTGAAAGAGAATGTTCGTCATGTCCGCTATTGACGACAACAATGTTTTTTTTATCCGGAGATAATGCCATTCCTAACGGTAGATCTCCTACGGGAGTAGAATAACCTGCCGGAGTGAGAAAATGTCCGTTGGGAAGCCAGGTTCTCTTGTTTGTTTGGTTTCTTTCGGATTTTTCGACGGAAACAGAAGAACATCCTGAAATAAAAACGAGAATCGACCAGAAGTATATTTTATTCATTCAATAAAAGATGGTGTATTCCTTTGTGAGCATCAATATAGTAATCTTCTGTACTGTGAGCAAGATGAAGATTTTATCATCTTCTTGGGTAAAATTTGAAAATAAGCCGAGTTTTTGGTAAGTTGTATCCAGTCAATCAATTTTCTGGAACTTGTCTCTCAACAATTAGTGTTAATACACTGACGGAGGGACAGGAAAAACTTTCGAATGTTCCCTATCTTTTCCGCCATTATACACCAAGATCCTCGTCACAAGGACTTTGAGCAACAGACACTTCCACACATGGAAATTCTGTACAACTATGCCCTTCGGATGACTGGAAATACGGAAGACTCAAAAGATCTTCTTCAAGAAACTTTTCTAAAAGCATTTCGGTTTTGGGATAAGTTCGAACAAGGAACGAACTTACGTGCGTGGTTGTTTAGAATAATGAAAAACACTTATATCAACGTTTACCGGAAGGAATCAAAAGAACCGGACAAAGTTGATTATAACGATATCGAGAATTATTACGATCTTATTCGGGACCAAAACAGCGACGATAACGATCTGCAAACAAAGATATTCGGTCAGCTGTTGGATGATGATGTTTCAAAAGCACTTGAATCGCTTCCGGAAGAGTTTAGAACCGTTGTTATCTTGTGTGATATCGAAGGGTTATCGTACGAAGAAATTGCTGAGTTCTCTCAAATACCGGTTGGCACTGTGCGATCACGGCTTCACCGTGGAAGAAAACTTTTATATGCAAAGTTGTACGATTATGCAAAGGGACGGGGATTTATTAAGAAAGATGATATAGATGATTAAATTGATACTGAAGGTATTCCTGTGAATTGCAATGAATTTAAAGAATGTGTCTGTGAGATTGTTGATAAACGTTTGAATGAAGAACGTACCAATGAACTCCTTCGCCACGCAGATGTTTGTCCACATTGCAAGTATGAATTCCAATCTATGCTGGCAACAAAGAATGTCGTGCAGACAAAAGTTAAACGACAGAGCGTTCCCTCCGATGTTTATTATTCGATCATTAATGCAACTCTGAACAGCGGTCATACTTCCTGGTTTAAAAAACTTTTCGGCATTAACCTCAATCCCGCAATTGCGTTAGTATTATTAGCCGTCGCAGGTGTAGGGATATATTCCTTCATAGTTCCCCAAAACAATGGAATGTCTGATGAGGCGAATATTATTTCACAATCTTTAAAGAACTATCAAGCAGTTATTGGCGGTTCAATAAAACCACAACTAGTAAGCACTGAAGATGATGTTCATTCATTTCTTGAAAAAGATGTTTCGTTTGAAGTTAATGTTCCAAAAATGAAGGGCTGCAGCTCATGCGCGGGAGTTCTCAATAGTTTCAAAGGGGTAAAATTAGCTCACGTTGTTTATCAACTTGGAGATAAGAGTATCATATACATTTATCAAGCAGATCTGGCTGAAGCAATGAGCGGAAATACGATAGGATTACCCGATGAAGCAAAAGAAGAATTGATAAAGACCGATTGGTATATCCGTGAACTTGAAGGAAATAGAACAATTGTGTTGTGGAAGTACAAAAATACACTTTGCTCAGCTGTCAGTGAAATGAAAAAAGATGAAATGATTGCTTTGCTTACAGACAAGGAATAATATTTATGAAATTTTTAACGATTACAGCCGTTGCTCTCTTGTTTGTCGGTTGTGAGAAGAAACAAGCACAAGAAACCGCTACAGAAACTGTTGCTCAGTATAAAGAGAACGTTTCAATTCTCCTTTCAACAGAGAAAAATACTGCAGAACAATCAGCACCAAATTTTTTCTGGTATGACAACGGCGGAAAGAAAATATCGTTTGCAGAATTCTCAAAAGGAAAACCGGTACTTGTTAACTTTTGGGCAACATGGTGTGGACCCTGCATTCATGAAATGCCTGATCTTATTGCTCTGAACGAAGAGTATACTGGCAAGGGTGCGCTGGTCATTGGCATTTCTGCAGACAGGGATGATGATGCTTTGAATTTAGTTTCGGCATTTACGAAAGAAAAAAATGTTACCTATCAAATTGTAATTGATAATGGTGACCTGGAAGAAGCATTTGGCGGACTGCGGGGATATCCAACAACATTTTATATTGATAAAAATGGAAAGATCGTTAAGAAGATGATCGGCGCACAATCAAAAGCAACATTTGCAAAAGAATTTGACGCGATCCTCTGATAGTATTCTTCTGTATTTTTTTAAAACGACAACGCGATACAGATGTATCGCGTTGTCGTTTTAAAAATAAAATTGCCAAGCTTGCTGTATCACACTCTTCAATGGAGGCTGTTGCTTCCTTCCGGACCTGGCAGGATTGTCCACCGTAAAGTTGTACAGAGCTTGGCAAATATTTTTGTCTATCGATTTCAGGAGAAGTGGAGCTGATCGGGATCGAACCGACGACCTATTCGTTGCGAACGAATCGCTCTCCCAAACTGAGCTACAGCCCCAACTCTTGAATAAAGATACAAAAATTTGAGGATGAGTTCAACGCTTTTACTATCCAGTCAACTTAATTTTTCAAAACTACTTATTTGCAAGATACCATTCAATGGCTTTTTTCAAACCGTCCTGTAGTGAATATTTTGCTTTCCAACCTAACGAATTTATTTTGCTCACATCTAATAATTTTCTCGGTGTTCCATCAGGCTTAGAACTGTCAAATTCTAAAACACCCGTATAACCTACAATATCCTTGATCAAATTTGCCACTTCAAGAATGGTGACATCTTCTCCTGTTCCGATATTGACGAATTCTTTCCCGTCATAATTTTTCATCAGAAAAATACACGCATCTGCCATATCATCCACATATAAGAATTCTCGGCGCGGTTTCCCGGATCCCCACAGCACAACAGACGGTGAATTATTCTGCTTAGCTTCGACAAATTTTCTGATCAATGCCGGCAAGACGTGTGAATTTTGGAGATCAAAATTATCATTCGGTCCGTACAAATTTGTCGGCATCACAGAGATATAGTTTGTTCCATACTGTCGGTTATAGGATTTCGCCATCTCGATGCCGGCTATTTTAGCAATAGCATACGGTTCATTGGTCGGTTCTAATTTCCCATCAAGAAGATATTCTTCCTTCATCGGCTGGGGTGCAAGCTTTGGATAAATGCATGAGCTTCCCAAAAAACATAATTTTTTTACTCCGTTTTGATAGGAGAAATGAATAACATTATTTTGGACGGCAAGATTTTGATAAATGAATTCTGCCGGATAAGTGTTATTTGCATGAATTCCGCCAACTTTTGCGGCGGCAAGAAAAACGTAGTTTGGTTTTTCTGATTCAAAAAATAATTTTACTGACACCTGGTCTGCAAGATCGAGTTCTGTATGAGTTCGAACGATCAAATTTGAATATCCTTGTTCCTTCAACAATCGAACGATTGCTGAACCTACAAGACCGCGATGCCCGGCTACATATATCTTTGCATTCTTTTCCAACTTAGTAGCCTCTTCTCTTCACAAGTTCATAATCAGATTTTGCCATTAAACGTGCAAGATCAGCAAATTTAGTTGTCGCTTCCCAGCCTAATTTTTGTTTTGCTTTAGTTGCATCACCGATCAACAGATCGACCTCGGTCGGACGATAATATTTCGGATCCACTTCGACCAATACTTTTCCGGACTGTTTATCGATCCCTTTTTCGTTCTCTGCTTCACCTTCCCATCTCAATTCAATACCGAGTTCGTAAAAGGCTGCATCGACAAATTTCCGTACTTCGTGGGTCTCACCGGTGGCAAGGACAAAATCTTCTGGAGTATCTTGTTGGAGCATTCGCCACATTCCTTCAACATATTCTTTTGCATATCCCCAGTCACGTTTTGAATGTAGATTACCAAGGGTAAGTTTCTCTTGTTTGCCAAGTTTAATCTTTGCCGCAGCCATTGTAATTTTTCGCGTCACAAATGTTTCACCGCGCCGGGGAGATTCATGGTTGAACAAAATTCCATTGCATGCAAAAAGATTATATGCTTCACGATAATTAACGATAATCCAATATCCATAGAGTTTTGCAACTCCATATGGACTGCGCGGATAAAATGGTGTTTTTTCTGTCTGGGGAATTTCCTGTACTTTCCCGTATAATTCACTTGTCGATGCTTGATAGAATTTTGTTTTAATTCCTGTTTCTCTGATCGCATCAAGAAATCGTAACGTACCAACTGCATCTACTTCAGCAGTATATTCCGGAACTTCAAAAGAAACTTTTACGTGACTTTGTGCTGCTAGATTGTAGACTTCATCCGGTTTGATCTTTTCCAGCAATCGGTTGATATTACTTGTATCTGTCACATCACCATAATGAAGAAAGAATTTTGAACCGGAGTATCGAGGATCATTGTATATATGATCTATTCTACCGGTATTAAAAGAACTGCTTCGTCGTATAACACCATGAACTTCATAACCTTTTTCAAGAAGTAACTCTGCTAGATATGATCCATCTTGTCCTGTAATTCCTGTAAGTAGTGCAATCTTTGACATATTAATTTTCCTTGTTAGTCCAATATTCAAGTAGATCTTGTAATGTTTGTTTTAATGGAATCTCTGCTTTCCATCCAACAGAATGATTGATGGCATTTGCACTGCCTGCGAGGAGCTGAATATCATATCCTCGCAATCGTTTCGGTTCAACATTTAATTCAAAAGTAACACCGGTAATTTCTTCGTACAATTTAATAATCTGTTCAATCGAATAAATATGGCCTGAACAAAGATTAAAGATGAAATTGGTTCGATTATCGATCTGTGACAACATCCAATATCCTCGGACGATATCCCTCACATCGGTAAAATCTCGACGTGCTTTAATATTACCAACACGCAGAATCTTTGGTGCATTTGTTTTTTGAATTCCAACTATCTGTTTAGCAAGTGAGGAACATACAAAATTCGGTTTTTGTCTTGGACCCGTATGATTGAATGGACGAGCAATAACGATGTTTAATCCTTCATACTTTTTATACGTTTGAGCGATATAATCAACACTTGTTTTGCTTGCAGCATAAGGATTGACAGGCTGAGGAATTGATTGCTCTATATGCAACGCGGGGAGTCCAAATGTTTCACCATACACTTCACCCGAGGTGACAACCACAATTCGCGGTGTTATTTCACATGCTTTTACTGCTTCAAAGATATTGATCGTACCAATGACATTTGTTTTAAATGTATCGGCAGCATTCTCAAATGAACTTGGAACAAAAGCTTGTCCGGCAACATGGAAAATGATATCTGGTTTTATTTCTTTAATAACTTTGAATACTGACTGAAAGTCACTGATTTCACACGTAGACAATTCAATGGATCCACTATGGTTTCTAATATTATCATCTTTTTCAAGATCGCGAAGAATACCATAAAGTTTTGCATCGGTATTACTGAGTATATAATCCGCTAAATAACTTCCGGCAAAACCACCAATACCTGTAATAAGTACTTTCATGAAATTTTATTTGGGTTGAATTTCAGAGAATGTTTGAATGAAGATACGAACTTTCATGTGCGAACAAAAATAAAAAATAATTCGCATGAAGAATATTACCGTTGGGGAAAAAAAAATCCCGTTTCGCTTGCGCGGACGGGATTTCTAAATTAAATCAGGCATCGACCTACTCTTCCACACAGTTACCCATGCAGTACCATCGGCTCAGCGGGGCTTAACTTCTCTGTTCGGAATGGGAAGAGGTGTAACACCCGCGACAAAAACACCTGAATTAAAAATTCAAAATGAAAAGAAGCACATATATATAATCTAATAAGTTTATTGATGCACAAGTATGTGTATTCAAAAAAGAATTGGCAAGTCTCACGAATTATTAGTACTACTCGACTCACGCATTACTGCGTTTACATCTGTAGCCTATCAACCAAGTCATCTCCTTGGATTCTTTAGGGGGCAAGCCCCAGGGAAATCTTATCTTGGAGCGGGTTTCGCACTTAGATGCTTTCAGTGCTTATCCCATCCGGACGTGGCTACTCTGCAATGCCACTGGCGTGACAACAGATTCACCGTCGGTCCGTTCATTCCGGTCCTCTCGTACTAAGAACGAGACTCCTCAAATTTCCTGCGCCCGCATAGGATAGGGACCGAACTGTCTCACGACGTTCTGAACCCAGTTCACGTACCGCTTTAATTGGCGAA
>CAYPEM010000048.1:0-34867 GCA_964409765.1 uncultured Chitinophagaceae bacterium | reverse complement strand
ATTTCATCACTTGTTGTAATGACACGCGCATTGGATTGGAATCCTCGCTGAGCAACGATCATTTTCGTGAATTCTTCCGGAAGATCTACATTCGAAGCTTCTAAAGCACCAACATTAAGAGTTGAAGCTTCACCGGTAGTTGTGATGACAGGTGAGCCGGAGTTTCCTGAAATATCATACATGCTGTCACCGGTTTTTGTAAGACCTGCCGGATTTTTAAATTCAGCAAGCATGATTTGCCCCAGAACAATTCGCTGTTGATTATCGAACTTTGCGTTGATAAATCCATTTTTATCAATATCCCATGAAGTAATTTTACCTGCTTTATATCCATCTTGATCTTTTTTCTGAACAAGCATCGGCGCCTGATTTTGAGTTATTCCGATTTGTTGATCCGGAGTTCCAATATTAAAGGCAATCGTTAAGTCGGATGTTCCAAGACCTGTTTGCATTTGAAAACTGGCGGCACCACCATCGTACGCAAAAGTCTTCAGACTGCCGTCAAGATTGAATTCAATTGTTCCTGTTCCTCCAGCAGTGATGTTTGCCGGCGCAGCGGAACTTGCTGCCCACGTCCATTGGTTATCAGCAGTTTTGGTGAACTGCATATCAATAGTGATAGGTGAACCTTGGGAATCAAACACATCAATTGATGCCGTTGTAGAATCACCAACAGCCGCTCCCTTATTTAAATTTCCGGTGAAGCTGGCTTTTGTCGTTGCTTTGGCTGGCGATTTTCTATCAAGATCTATTTTCATATCTTGAAGTGTTGATCCGGTGGGAATGACACCTGTGGCATTAGCTAATTTGCCTTGGAGTATTGCACCTCCGGGAAGAGCAAGATTTCCATTGGAATCAATTCCAAATGTTCCAACACGTGTATATAATTGTTTCCCGTTTGAATTGACGACAAATAAACCGTTACCGGCTATTGCCAGATCGGTTCCAATACCGGTAGTTTCAAATCCGCCTTGTGTGAAAATTGTATCAAGCGAATTCACCGTAGAACCAAGCCCAACCTGCATAGGGTTTGTTCCACCATTAGTCAATGTTGGACTCGAAGCACTGCGAAGTGTCTGCGAGAACATATCACTAAAAGTGATTCTGCTTCCTTTGAAACCGATTGTGTTGATATTGGCGACGTTATTACCGATAACGTCCATCATGAGTGTGTTATTGCGCAGACCGGTAACGCCTGCAGATAGAGACCGTAGGAATCCCATAGTAGTACCCTCCGTTTATGGTGTGTATTGATCATCGCCAAGTATCGGTCAGTCAACTTGACGGAGGGGCTTCTTTATTCTTCATTCGGAAGAATAAAGGGCCAGCCCTTGTTATTTAAATGAAACAATTGTTATTCTGCTACAACCGCACTATCGATATTCGTGAAAACATTCTTACTCATCGATTCTTTATCCATTGCCGTAACGACAGTGCGATTCTTAATATTTACTATAAATGCCATATCCCTTAATAAAACCAGTGAATCTTGTGAACCTTTTTTTTCAGCCATTGTCACAGCATCTTCGATCTTCGATTTATCATGATCGTTCAATGTGATATTCCGTGATTCCAACCGCTGCTGTGCATGTTTGGAAAACTTGACACTTTGTAATTCTTTTTCAAAGACCTGCTTAAACGATCGATCTTCCGTATAATCAATGGGCAGTCTATTCCCTACACTGTTCGGATTACCGACAGGAACAAACGGAACTTTCACACCATTGATGATCGTTTCTGACATGCCCTATCCTCCTGAGATCTCTAGAATACTCGACAGAGCAACTTCAATTCCATCGATCACGAATACAGTTCCATCACTCTTAAAGCGGACACCTTTGACAGTGCCATAGATATATTGTGATGCATCAATTGCTTTTCCGGTACTGTCTGTCGATTCAACGACAAAGTGATATTTCCCTGCAGGTAATTTTGATTCACCCTTTCTCAATTCTCCATCCCACGTTACCGTATTCTCACCCATATTTGAATCGCCATCGATCTCTTTAACTAGTTTATCATTTTCATCATAGATCTTTACAACTGTTTTCTCCCCGGCAGAATTAAGATCATATCCCAGTTTTATATCACCCTCGCCGTTGTAGTGGAAGGTATCGGTGGTTGCACGCACTTCTTTGCCGATAAATGTTGTTGAAAGTGCATTGTTGATAGATTGTGTTAAAACAACGTTTGCATTGATTCCCTGCATCGTTGTCTCATTTAAATTCGTCAACTGTTCCAGAGAACTGAATTGTGCAAGCTGCGCCGCATACTCACTACCTTTCATCGGATCCATCGGATCTTGATTTTTCATCTGTGTAATTAACAGATTAAGAAAATCCTGCTTTCCGAGAGAACTGGTAGGTGTTCTTTTCGCTGTTGTTGCGTTCGATGCTACTTGTGAAATATCCATTGTCCTGTACCTTTATGCAACGTAATCGACAGTATTGTATCCGTACAATTTTGTTTGCTCTATCTCTTCTTCAGCAATTTCCTTGCCAAAATAATTTTTGGATGTCGGTCGTTGTTGTCCCTGTTGTGAAGATTTTTCATTGAGCGAATATTGTGCTGTTGAAATATCAATTCGATCTACAACTAATCCTTTGCTTGACAGTGACTCACGTAATACCTGTAAATTCGCTTCAATTACCGTCTTGACTTGTGGTTGCTGCACTTCCATTTGTGTGGAAACTTTTCCGTGTTCAATTGTTACCTTTAACATCACTTCACCGAGTGCTTCCGGTTTCAGTGATATTTTGATTTGAGAATTATTTTCATCAATGGAAACTTTGACATTTTTAGCCAACTGATCAAAGATATTATTCACTGTATCTTGCTGCCGTAAGAGTGATGCAACTTCCGTTTGTTGAGTTTTCGTTACAGATGTAGAATTTTTTTCCTCAATTACTGATACAAATGCTTGCTGTCCTTGTCGTGCATCAACCGATGCGATATTTTTATCAGATGACAGCTGTTGTTCAAAATTTTCTTTTTGCATCGATGATCGATTTCCGGAATTTTGTGTTTCATTCTGAGGAATATTAACCGATGGTTCAATACTCCCGGTTGCTGCTGCGGTTGATTGCTTTTCCAAAGAATTTGATTTATCAATGGTTGATGCTTCAAGATTATTCGGTTTTACCGATTTTCCATTTTGTGTAACAATAGCTGACAGTATTCCCTTTTGTTGAAAATCATTGCTTGTAATCGAGACGAAGTCCTGTTCTTTGTTGATTGTTGTATGAATTGTTTTCTTCGATTCCAGAACAGCACTTCTCTTTCCAATTTCATCGATTACTATAGGATTTTTCAATGATTTGGATGTGCCTTGACTCGTTAATTCTTCGCTAAACGGTTTTTTCTCGGTTTTTGGTAGGTTCTTACTTGCAATTTCGTTTGATTGAATTTCTTTATTCTTTACAGAATGTTCTACAGACGGAATTGCCAAAGCTTCATCAAAATCTGATTGTATTATTTCGTTTGTAAACAGATTGTTCGATTGCAACATTGATTTACTACCTGAAACATCCTGTTTTTCTACTAGTGCTTGTTTAATTGTTTGCTTTGTTTCACTCTGAACACCATTGAGCGCTGAGTTAATATTATCATCTATCAGCATCGGTAGTTGACCATTTTTGGAGATAGTCTTTGATCCATCAATACCGATGTTGTTTTTACCTGCATCGTTCGGCTTTGTTTGGTTCGGCTGTTTAAGATTTGATTGAAGAGGTGAAGAACCGATATTCATTCCTTCTACTACAGAATTTGCGCTTATAATCAATTGCGCCGCTTCTGCCTCTTCTTTTTGAAACTGCTGAGAAGGATTGTCAGATTCTAATTCCGAACCTTCTGCAAGAATTTTTGAGATTTCAGTATTGTTTGCTAGATCTAATGTGATTTTGCTTTCGCTCAAACCGGTTTTTTGCATCTCGGATTTTTGAATAACAGTTTGCTTTTTCATCTCACCTGCAAACAATTGCTCCCGCAACGATATGGATTGACCATCCAGAGATTTTGGTTGATCCGATACAAATAATTCGGTACCAATAATCGTTTCTCCAGAAGATTGCTCCTTAACACCAGGAAGTGTGATAGGTATTTGTTGACCCAATAATATTTGCATCAACACATCAGGAAACGCTGCATCGCCAACCGGCAATTCTCCATCTACTAAAACCGTGCTGTTTCCGAGTTCAATGGCAGTTGCACCATTAGCTTTACCTTTTTGTTGAGCAGATGTGAAAGAACCTAAACCAAGAAAATTAAAGTTGATCATATTTACCTCAAGAGCCGAGCGGCCCTGTTCGGATCAAACGAGACGAGAATTTTCGCCGCTGTCCGCTTTTTCATTTTTGGCAATATTGCTTTGACCTCCATGTCGTTCATTGTACTCATTACCTTTGCAGCTCCTTCAACACCCATTGCTTCCAGCATTTTTGCCTGTGTTTTTACATCTACAGAGTCCTCTACTGCAATCGGCACAGTCGTTTGCAGAACTTCATTTTTTATTTTTGAATCTTTCTTTACATTTTGTGCAAGATGTTCTGATGATTTGATATCAGCAGAACGTTCCGTTATCAAAGAATCATGATGAATACTATCATGTGAAGTTGTTACACTATCATGAACTATTTTTTGATGTACGGAATCCGCCGCCGGTTGATTATTTGCTACACCAAAGACTTCAGGTTTTGCAGCAAACAACAGAAATAGTACCTGAATAATGATCAGTGTGCTTACAATAGATCCTATTGTGATAATAATAATTGTTTTCAAGGCTGTTTTAATTGTATCCGTTGGTTCAATGAATCTGTCAAAAGCTGTTCTTTATGTTCAACTTCTTTGCGGAATTCTTCACGAAATTTGCTTTGGAGCTTTTCAACAATGGTTTTTGCTTTAACCCGTTCTGAAAGTTCTTCCCGTTTGACCTCTTCTTTTGTTTCAATCTTCTGAACCGTGGAAGTCTGTTTTGTGATCTCTGAAGAAAGCTTTTTAACAAATGAGCTGAACGCCTGCATTTCACTTGCTTTGGTCCGTTGTTCTTTGAACGAGCCATTGAAAGCGTTTTGCTGTTCGGAATGCAGATTGTTCAAACGCTCAATCTCTACAACTTTTTCCCGCGAGATTTGATGAAGTTCCCGTGTCGTTTGTTTTTTCTGATTTTCACGGACAGTAACGATTGTATCAAACCGTGCTGCTTTTCCTGCTTCCATAATTTATTTTGCCGAATATGAATTCCCAACAATCGATATCATTTGATCGACACTTTGCCGATACGTTGATGATTCGTCTTGTTTTTGTTTCAAAAAGGATTTGTATGTATTGATCCGCAGTATCGCATCATCAATCTTAGGATTACTCCCTTTTGCATATGCGCCTATATTGATAAGATCTTCAGCTTCATGATATGTTGCCAATGTATCTAAAAATTTATGTGCTTCAGTACGATGCGATTCAGTAGTTACAGCAGGCATAACACGACTGATGCTTCCAAGAACATCAATTGCCGGATAGTGACCCGCCGATGCAAGCCTGCGCGAAAGTACGATATGACCATCAAGAATTGAACGAACTGTATCGGCAATTGGATCATTCAGATCGTCACCTTCTACAAGCACTGTATATAAACCCGTAATACTCCCTTTTTTTGACGTGCCGGCTCGTTCAAGCACCTTTGGAAGCATTGCAAACACGGACGGTGTATATCCCTTAGTGGTTGGTGGTTCCCCGATTGCAAGTCCTACTTCACGCTGTGCCATTGCAAGACGTGTAATGGAATCCATCATCAGCATCACATCCAAATTTTTATCGCGGAAATATTCAGCAATAGTTGTTGCAAGAAACACCGCTTTGATACGAATGAGCGCCGCTTTATCACTGGTTGCGACAATGACCACAGAACGTTTTAATCCTTCTTCTCCTAATTCTCGATCGATAAATTCTCCTACTTCTCTTCCACGCTCACCGACGAGACAAATTACATTCACATCCGCACTGGTATGCTTTGCGATCATTCCAAGTGTCACACTTTTTCCCACACCGCTGCCTGCAAAAATACCAACGCGCTGTCCTTTTCCAATCGTCAGCAATGAATCAATTGAACGTATCCCGGTGGCAAGCGGTTCTCTGATCCGTTTTCGTTCCAACGGATTTGGCGGTGTATTGTAAATTGAACGGTCTTCAACGGAAAGAATTGGACCTTTTCCATCAATCGGATTTCCGAGAGCATCAATCACTCTACCAAGCAGCGCATCCCCCAGATGCGCTAACAATGTATGCCCTGACGAAACGATCTCACATCCCGGACTGATCCGCGAAACTTCTCCCAGCACCATGGAAAGAACTTTATTCTCGCGAAAACCAACAACTTCTGCCAAACAAATTTCGCTGCCGTCTTCTGCCTTAACGGTACACACTTCACCGATCGCTGCATGAGGACCGTTCGATTCGATGACCAATCCAATAACCTTGGTTACTCTTCCGTTCACTTTCAACAGATCGGTATTTTGTATGCGATGCAGATACCAATCAACATTCTTCGAGAATTGTTCTGCTTGACGCGATATATTTTCGACAGTTTTGAACATTATGCAAATTCGATCGTTTCAGGATTTGCAAAAAAATCGATAATGATCTCCAGTTTTTCATTCGGAGTGTAATAATAATATTTCTCTGCTGATGGAATCATATCAATTTCAGCCCGTTCACCGGTCGATTGATACAAATTACTTTGCTGAGACATCGAATGCTGATAAGAGGTAAAATGAATCATTGCAATCAACACGTCGAAAGAGACGATGACTTTTGTTATTTCCATTCTGCTCATACGAAAAGATGTGATGGAATAAGAGAGATATTCCGACCAAAAATTTCCTTTTTCCACACACTCCACATCAACATCTGTTTTACGTAATATTGCCATAAGCCCTCCGTAGTTATTGCTGCTGTTGATTGATAATTGAATTCACTTGTTCAATTTGGGTGATGATCCGAGCGTCGACATTCCCAAGATCACTTTCGATGATGCATCCGCCTTGTTCTATATGTTCATCTGCCTCAAAAATAATTTCACGCAATGATGATGAGACAGATTGAATGGTATGTTTCTGTTGCTGGACTAACTGTACATTACTTGGATTGACACGGATTTTAATTGTTTCGACCCCAAGAATATTCTTAATGCCGTCCTGAATGACATTCAACACGATCTCAGGGCTGATCTTTATTTCCTGACGGACAATGTGTTCTGCTACCCCAAGCGTAAATGTCAGCAATGCTTTTTCTACTGCCGGAGTAAGACCGGATAATCGTTGTTCGATTGTCTGTAATAACGAATGGATCTGATTTTGTTCTTGATCAATCATCTCCTGATATTCAGATTTCATTAATTCGGTCGCACGACGATGCCCTTCTTCAACTCCCTGCTGATAAGCATTATGCACTGCCTGTTCATCAACCAGTGGAGTCATAACTCTTGATGGGTATTGATCTAAAAGTTGAGTATCGCTGTCACTAAGAAGATTCGGAGAATCAGCTCCTTTTACACGAATGGAGCGATACGCATTCGATATTTTAATGACATCAGACGACGACATCTTCAACTCCTCCGCGTCCTGCAATGACCACTTCGCCATTCTCTTCTAGTTGTTTCACGATCAGAACAATCCTTGTTTGCGCTGATTCAACCTCTTTTAACCGCACGGGTCCCATAAATTGTAATTCTTCTTTCAACATATCCTGAGCACGCTCGGACATATTTTTCATGATCTTTTCTTTCAATTTTTCATCGGCAACTTTCAGCGATAACGCGAGATCTTTTTTATCAACCTCACGAAGTATCCGTTGGATGCTTCGATCGTCAACATAAATGAGATCCTCAAACAAGAACATCAACCGTTTAATCTCTAACGCTAGAGTGCTGTCTCGTTGATCGATATATTCCAGAATTGCTTTTGCATTCAGCGTATTGATCTTGTTAAGAACATTCGCCACCGATTTTGTTCCTCCAAGCGAGCTCATGCTTTGGCTGATCTCTGCTTCCGCAACGCTTGTCAATACTTCTTCAATTTCGGTAACGATGGTTGGCGAAACTTTGCCAAGAGTGGCCATACGAATCACAACTTCGTTTCGTAATTCGTCCTGTAATTCTCCCAGCACTTTCGATGTCTGTTCCATCGTAAGGTTTGAAAGAACGAGCGCAATTGTCTGAGGATGCTCTTTCTGGAGAAAATTCGCTAATTGCTGACTGTCAGCTTTTTTAAGTATTCCAAATCCGGAGGTGTTCGTAAGGACTTTCACTTTATCCATGATGTCTTTTGCTTTAACGACACCCAAAGAACCTTCTAATAATTTTCTTGCCTGATCGGTTCCACCTTGGATCATATAATCCTGAGCTTTGATTAAGTTGTGAAACTCTTCAGTAACATCATCCAATGTATGGGAATGCGCTCCGCGCATATTCGATATTTCTACAGTAAGATTCTCTACTTCATCTTGAGACAAACCACGCATTAACCGCGTAGCAGTTTCAACATCGAAAGACATCATGAGAATCGCCGCTTTTTGACGATTGGTGATATTCCTGGCAGTTACTTCAGTTTTCATAATTCGTTATACTTGATTTTCGTCGGCAAGCCAAACTTTTAATAATCGTGATGCTTCATCGGGTTTATTCTTGGCAAAATCTGATATTTGAGTCCTTCGTTGCGCCTTCATGACCACTTCGATCGGTATCTCAGATTCAGCGGAGGGGAGTTTAATATTTCGTCGAGTCTGTGCTGCTTCCGGTAATTCACCCGAAACATATGTTCCAAAGGATACATCCGAATCTCCCACTTTGAATTTCATTCTGTTCAACAACGAACGAATGATGACAATTGCCACAATCATTGCCAAAACTAATATTACCTTCACTGCAATTCCGTCCCATTGTTGAACATTCTCGTTTTGCGTGACCATATTTTCATTGGCCATATCATCGAATGGGATATTCACTACGGAGATGTCATCATTTCTAGTTGAATCAAATCCGACAGTTCTTTTCACAATTTGTGTAAGCTGATTCATCTCTTGGGCATCACGAGGTTTATGTTCTGTTACCGGTTCCCCATCCACTTGTTTTGTCAGAATCTTATCATTAATGATCGTTGCAACCGATATACGTTTTATATTTCCCACATTTTCAACAATGTGCTCAATGGATTTATTGATCTCATAGTTTGTAATGGAATTTGAGCGTGTAGAGGGCGGGAGTGAATCGCGTAATACCGTTCGTTCTTCGGTGACTTGTTCACTTCGGGGAACTGAATTTTCCGGATCATAACTCTCGAGATTTTTTTCAACACGGCGAAAATCAAGCTCCGCGTTCACTTGAACCATTGAATTCCCAACTCCTAGTGCCCCATCCAATAATCGTTGTGCTTTTACAGCAAGATAGTTTTCAACTTTCTGTTGAAGCTCATATTGGGTGGATGTCATTCCGGCGAGACCATCAGCTTTATTATTATCGGTCAGAACTGTTCCGCGTGTATCCAGTATTGTCACGTCGGAAGCATCTAGTCCTTCAACACTGCTCGCGATTAAATGTGCAATGCCCTGTGCTGCTTCTTTGCGAAGCGGTTTACCGGTTTTTAATTTTAAAACAACAGAAGCGGTCGTTGATTTTTCATCTTCTTTGAACAATGATCGTTCCGGTGTAACAATGTGCACTCGAACACCTTCAACTTCGTTCAAATTCAAAATGGTTCGTGAGAGTTCCCCTTCCAACGCACGGCGATAATTGATCTTTTGAACAAAATCTGAGACACCAAGATTTGTTCGATCGAAGATCTCATAACCGATCACACTGGAATTAGGTAATCCCTGAGATGCCATTTCCAATCGAAGTTCATATAGTTGCTGTTTGGGTACCAGAACTGTTTTTCCGTCATCGTCAAGCATAAAAGGAATAGATTTTTCCTTTAAGGTCTGAACAATTTTCGACGCATCTTGAGGATTGAGGTTTGAGAACAATGTTCCGTATGATGGTTTACTAAAAAGAGTTACCATCATAATAACAACAGCTAGCGCTGCTGTGGTTGCACCTGCTATGATGAACTTTTGCTGGCCGGAAAGACGATTAATAAATGCTGAAAATTGATTCATAGTTATACCGACATTCTCATGACTTCACGATACATATCCATTGTTTTATTTCTGATCTCCATTAAAAGATCAAAGCTTGTTCGTGCTTTCTCAACAGCGATCATTACTTCATGAAGATCGGATGATTCCCCGCTCACCATTTTCTCCATTGCTTTCCCTGCTTCTGATTGAAGCGAATTGACATCCGTAATGGTTTTATTCAAAAGATCGCCGAATGATTCGCTGGTGTTTTGTAACGCTTTATCGATCGCCTTGTTCGTTGATTTATCCTGAACATTGGGTAACAGCGTTAATGCTTGACTGACTTTCATAATGTTTATCCTTTTGCGTCGATGATAGTGCCCAACGATATCTGCGTTCGCTGTCCACTGACCGAATAGCCTGAATACGAACGGATCGAGGGCGCCGCCTTCGGAAATAAGCCTTCAAAGAATTGCTTTTCTTCGCTTGTGACAACTTCGTTTTTTTGATTCGGCTGCTGAACAAGAGAGGAAAACGATTGTGCCTGAATTTCCGGTGATGTTGCACCGTTACCTTTGATGACTGAAGAGGTACGAGATTCTGTGATCGGAAGATTTCTATTGATCGTTGTGTTCACTGAAATTGACATACGTTAGATCTCCAAACTATCTTTTGCCATTGTTTTCGCTGCATTAATTGCGGTAACATTTGCTTCGTAAGAACGTGTTGCCGAGATCATGTCGACCATTTCGTTCACAACATTCACGTTCGGCATTTCAACATATCCTTCATTGTCTGCATCCGGATGATTTGGATCGTATATCATTTTGTATGGCGAATGATCTTCGGTTTCCTCTGCACTTACACCATTGATCAATGCGTTAATTGACCCTCCATCATTCGAAGTGGAGATATGAAATTTATTTGTTATTCCGAGATTAAATTCATCTCCATTCAACATTTTTGAAAAGGTACCGTTCACTTGTTCGTGCATCAATACCATTTTTCGCGTATACGGTCCGCCGTCTTCCGTACGGGTTGTTTCAGCGTTTGCAATATTGGACGCAATGGCATTCATACGTTTACGCTGTGCACTCATACCATTGGCGCTGACATTCAACCCTGAAAAAAATCTTTCTACGTTCATATTGTCCCTCGAATGCTTTTTTGAATTCCACGAAATGAATCACTTAATAACCGTGACGCATATTTGAATCGGATCTGGTTTTTTGCCAGTTCGGCCATTTCAACATCCACGTCAACATCATTGATACCACTCTTCAATTGTTCCTCATTCAAATCACCGGGAGTATTTTCAACGATTGAAATCGGTCCATCCAGTGAAGTTGATTTTATTCCAATTCCTATATGTCGTTCGTTTGTCACTTGACCTGCAACAACATTACCGGACATTGCAGTTGACAACGCATTTTCAAATTCCACGCTCTGTGCTTTGTATCCGGGAGTTCCAATGTTCGCTATATTAGCAGAGATTACTTGATGGCGCAGCGAATATGCATCGAGTGCTTTGGAAAGGATTGGTATGCGGGTGTTTTCAAAAAGATTCATGATCATTTTCTCCGAACTTTATATTCCAATTGGATTATCATTGATGGAATCAAAAACGATACATTGTTTGGCGAAAGTCTTTTTTTGCTCTCCATTATGTTTAGAGCGTATCATTCCAACGATCATCACAAATCCGATGGTAAGTATTCCGAAAGAGATTGTTTTTTTCATAAAGCACCTGAATTATTCTGTAGTATATACTACAAGCCAAGTGCCAAAGTCTTTTTGCCAAATTTGAGTGAAAATGAGGGTTATTTCAGCGGAGAAAATTGCTAGTGGAGAATATTAGCCAGGTGAAGATTATTTGTCGTCATAATCAAATGTGAGTGTTTTTGATTTTCCACAAGAACACAAAAATTCGATGCTTTCAATCTTATCGCCGTCTCTTTGGATGGTTACAACAGGTTCACATTCAGAAGGTTTATTTTCTGAAAATGAATTGAATTGAACAGAAGATGCTTGGATGTTCTTAAATATATTTCCGTCAGAACGAGCAGTTGTTTGCTTTGGTAATGAAGTTGATCCTAATTCGACAAAGGTGCTATCGGATTGCTGGTTGAACTGATTCATAAGATTTTCCTGTTGCAACTTGAAATAATAATGAAGGGATTTCATCCAATGGAACAACGGCATCTGCAATACCTTCATCGACAACTGCTTTGGGCATACCGTATACAACGCAAGATTGCTCATTCTGAGCAACGATATAGCCACCTTTTTTCTTGATATTTTTTAATCCTTCCAATCCATCTTTACCCATGCCTGTCATTATCACACCGAGTATAGGTGATCCTACCATATCAGAAGCAGAATTCATCATGACATCTGCACACGGTCGATATAATGTTCCTGACGGTTCATCACTGATCTTTGCAACAATCTGACTGCCTGATTTTCTAAAAGACATATGTTTTCCGCCAGGTGCAATAAGAACAGATCCTTGTTCAAGAACGTCTCCTTCTTCAGCTTCACGTACATCAAGTTCGGACAATGAATTGATCCGTTCTGCAAGTGAACGTGTAAACCGAGGCGGCATATGCTGCACGATTGCAATTCCTAATGGAAATGTCCCCGGTATTTTTGGAATCGTTTGCAACAGCGCAAAAGGACCACCGGTTGAAATACCAAGAACCATAGCCCGAAAATCTCTCCTTGTCGGCATTTTAACACTGCGTGTGATACCTGGTTTTCCGGAATTCGGTTTTACGCCGATTGGATTCTGTGGTCTGCTCAATCTGTTAAAACGCAGCCGTAACGTTGCACTATGTGCAATACTTTTTATTTTCTCGATCAACTCATCTTTTTTCTGGGAGATATTAACATTGATATATGACATATCTTTTGGAATAAAATCAACTGCTCCCAAATTCAACGCCTCCATTGTCGATTCAGCACCTTCAGATGTTAACGAACTAAACATCAATACCGGCAAAGGCATTTCTTTCATGATAATCTTTAGTGCTTCAAGGCCGCTCATCACCGGCATTTCGATATCAAGAGTAACAACATCGGGCCGGAGTTTTCGGACCAGTTCAACACCTTCACTGCCATCTCGTGCCGTTCCAATAACTTTAATCTCAGGATCTGATTCAAGCATGAGCGAAATAGATTTACGCATGAATGCAGAATCATCCACTACGAGAACATTAATTTGCTTCGGCAAGGCTTGCCTCTTTTTCTTGAGATTTGAATGATGAATGGGTCTGTGTCTTGGTTTTCGCCATTTGCATGAACTGTCCGACATCAATGATCATAATGACTTTTCCGTCACCAAGGATCGTCGATCCGGCAATGCCGGCTATTGTACCAAGGTAATCCCCTAATGATTTGATCACTACTTCTCGCTGACCGAGAAGTGAATCCACTGCAATGCCAAGACGTTCTTCTGCAAGACCAACTACCACAATGTACTGCCACTCATTCATTTTTACTTGAAAGTCGACTGAGAAAATCTGTCCCATTCGAGCGAGGGGCAGCACGGTATCTCTTAATCGGATCACTTCATAGCCGTGTATGGTTTCAATCTCTTCTTTTCGTACGCGAACGACTTCCAGAACAGAATTCAACGGAATAGCAATGGTTTCTGCAGAAGATTGAACTAACAATCCCTGGATAATGGCAAGAGTCAGTGGAAGTTTAATAATAAACTTGCTTCCAACACCTACTTCGGATTCGATATCAACGATACCTTTTAATTTTGTGATGTTTGTTTTCACCACATCCATTCCAACACCTCGTCCGGAAACATTTGTTACTTTTGCTGCCATACTGAATCCGGGGGCAAAAATAATATTCAACGCTTCACGCTTAGTCATTTCAGCAGCTTGTTGTGCTGTGATCAATCCTTTATCAATTGCCTTGTTTTTTATTTTGTCGGTGTCAATTCCTTTTCCATCGTCTTGAATGGAAATAACAATATGATTTCCTTCATTCTCTGCTTTTACAATAACTGTTCCCTTGGAAGATTTTCCGGCTTTCACGCGGTCTTCCGGTGATTCAATTCCATGGTCGGCAGAATTACGAAGTATATGAACCAATGGATCATTGATCGCTTCAATAATGGATTTGTCAAGTTCAGTCTCTTCTCCATAAATTTGAAGATCGATCTCACGAGATAATTCACGCGAAAGATCTCGAACAAGCCGTGGAAGTTTATTAAATACCTTAGCGATCGGAACCATTCTTGTCTTCATGACTGCCATTTGCAGTTCTGTCGTAATAAGGTCTACCTGTGAACTCGTATCTGCAAGATCCCGTGTAATAGGGTTTCCTTCAAATGATTCGTTCATACGGGAATTGATCTGTGATAAACGATTACGTCCAAGGACAAGCTCGCCGACTAGGTTCATCAGTTCATCTAATCGTGCAACCTCAACTCGAATGGTCGTGTCGCTGGTTTTAGATTGTAATGCTTGATTCGATTGTGTCGCTTGAGTTGACTGTGATTGAACCTCTGATTGTTTTGCTTTTTCAGCAGGTGCGGAATTCTCTTTGGATGTATTTTCCAACAGGGTCAATTCTTGTTCATCACCGTCTTGATCGGATAAACTCGATTCTTCATCATTCTGCAATGCATACTCAGCAGATTCCTCAACAGAAACAATTTCTTTGACAGAATTACTTTTTTCATTACCGGAAATATTTAAGGGCTTATTAGCCGCAATGAGCTGTAGTTGACCAATGATCTCTGATAAATCCATTGGATCGCCATTTCGTTGTTCCACTCTCCCGAGCAGTTCTTTTAGATTGTCGTACGCACGGAACATCACATCCATTCGCTCTTGCGTTACCTGTAGTTCTTTGCGTCTGATTTTATTAAGAACATCTTCAAAATTATGAGCAAGTTCTGTTACTTGTTCAATACCCAAAAAAGAAGACGTTCCTTTGATCGTATGAACTGCCCGAAATATTCTATTGTGGAGTTCAGCATCTTCAGGATTGGTTTCGAGTGAAAGTAGATCGGGACCGAGTTTTTCAAAGATCTCATTTGATTCAACAATGAAACTCTCCAACAACTCAGCCATCTCACCTTCTAGTTCTGCAAATGTTTGCTTAGCCATTGAATCCGCCTATTATATTTTTCAAAGCTTGTTGGTAAATTGTGCAATGATGGAATCTGCATCTTCCTGCCGCGATCCATCTTTTGAATATTTTGCATCGCTGTCAAACACTTTGGTTGTGTCTACCAATGGTTGTTCAAGTTCTTTTCCGTCAAAACGACCGACAGCATTTGCGAGTTGGGTCCGAACGGATTCGATCATATGCCGGACTCCTTCGATCTGTTGCGATGTGATATCTTGTACTTGCAGTGACATTGCTATATTCATTGAGAGTCCGCGAGCATCCGCAAGCTGCTGACAAAGTCCGTCAATAGCTTCACTGTTGAAGGATCGTTCCGATAATTGTTGTAAATCATTTTTAATTGATGCAAGCACTGTTTTTTGTTCTTCGCTGAACAAGCTGACCGATTGATTAATCTTTTTGATCAGTGCATCCCGTTGAATAAGATCAATGCCTATCTCTTTCAATTTGGTTTCAACGTTTTCGATCCTTCTGCCCATGTCATCAACCACATCAAGAATCTCGATCGTTGCATTTTCCGTTGCTTGAGTTACCGTTGAAAGCTGTTTCGATGCTTTTGGAATATTGCTGGATGTATTTTCAACGGTGTTCTTTATCTCATCAAGCATTGGCATTATATCTTTTAGAACATTTAATAAATGGTGCATACCAACCCCATGGGTTACTGGTTTTTGGATAATATCGACTAACAAATCAGAATTGTTCATATGAGTTCTCAAAGTCTAAGGAATAAACTATTTTACCAGCGATGTTGATTTGAGTACTTGGTCGAGCTTTTCTTTCAATGCCTGCGGAGTGAACGGTTTTACGATATAATTATTCACCCTTGCCTGCATTGCTTCGATCACATCATCCTTATTCCCCCGTGTTGTTACCATTAATACCGGCGTATCGCTTAAGGTAGTTGATGAACGGATGGTCTTCACAAGTTCTAATCCATTCATCTCAGGCATGTTCCAATCACTGATCACAAAATCTGCCCCCTCTGCCTGAAGCTTACCGAATGCTTCCTTTCCATCTGCCGCCTCAATGACGGATTCGTATCCGATTGATTTCAGTGCATTCACCACGATCCTGCGCATGGTCAGCGAATCATCAACAACTAGAAATTTTATTGCCATAACTGTCTCCTTGGTTTATTCTGCCCAACTTATATATTTTGCTACTTCGTATTGTACTTTTTCCAAACTGAACGGTTTGTTCAAATAGGAATTAATTCCGAGTTGTTCACTTTCCGATTTTAAGCCTTTCTCCTGCAATGAGGTAAGAATGATAATCGGGAGATCTTGATACACGGGATTACTCCGAAGAGAACGTGCTAATTCCATACCATCCATATTCGGCATGTTGAGATCGGTGATAATAAGATCAACATGTTCCCGTGGCAATTTTTCAAGTGCATCCATACCATCTTCCGCTGTGACTACACGGAATCCTTGCATAGATAATGAGACGGAAACAAATTTTCGGACGGTGGCCGAATCATCTACAACCAATATTGTACGTTCCACTATTGTTACTCCTTTTTATATGCAATTGCTTTGGGAAAATTCATAATCTTAAATGCAGAGGATATTCCGTGTAAAGATTCAGCATATCCGATAAACAGAAAACCCCCTCTATTCAAACTATCATATAACTGTGAAACCACCTGGATCTTCGATTTTGCATCAAAATAGATCAAGACATTGCAGCAGAATACGATATCAAAATTAGTCATGCCTCTCATCCGTTGCAGATCAAATAAATTCATATGGTCGAAGCGGCAGAGTTTTCTGACATTGTCGTTAACGATAAAACGGCCATCTTCAGAGTGGAAATATTTTTCCAAATATAATTTCGGCATATTTCTTACGGAGTACTCTCGATATACTCCCTTCCGCGCAATATCCAATATCGAAGGACTAATGTCTGTTCCAACCACTTCAAATTCCATTGAAGGATATTTTGGTTTTATTTTTTCCAAAAAGATCATCGCCAAAGTATGAGCCTCTTCACCCGAAGAACTTGCAGAACTCCACACACGGATCTTTGCTCTGGGATTGGCCCCTTTTAATTTCATAATTTCGGGCACTAGCGTTTTTTCAAAGATCTCAAATTGTGGTTCATTTCGGAAAAAATACGTTTCATTGATGGTGATGGCATCGTAGAGAAATTTTTTTTCGTCCTCTTTTCGAGCTCCAAACTTGATATACTGCAGATAATCTTCGTATTGTGCAAGACGGAGAGCCTGTAAACGCTTTGAAATACGGCTTTCTAGAAGATATTTCTTGTTATCCTGAAAATATATCCCGGTAAGTGTATAGATAAATTCACGCAACGCCTTGAACGTGGGTTCAGACATCAACGGGATTTTAGAAATAATTGAAGGAACTGCAGTGGAAGCGACATTCATAAATTCACTCTAAAATTATATAGAAGCAGAAGCTTCGGAATCTTCGATCAAAAGACCGCGGGAATTCAAAACAGCAAATGCAAATTCTCTTACTTCCTCATTTTCATCGTTTACAAATTTCGTTAGCAGATCATTGATCCTGATATGGCTTGCACCGGCGATTGTTTCCAACATTGAAACGCGCATCCATGATTCCGCGCTTTCGATCAACTGTGAAAAGAATGAAAATGCCCGTTCTTCATCCAGGAAGAATAAAGCATCGACCATCATCAACCGCATCTCTTCATCAGACTCACTCCAATCAATGGCTAATGCATCAAACAACGATGCCCTCACTCGGAGCATATCTTTGTCATTACTTTCGGCAATCTCCCTCACTCGAGGAATGATAAAACCCATGATATTTTTCTTTTGATCGAATACGGAGGATTCATATCGTTCTGCAAGCAATACAAAAGCTTTTCCAGCATTTTGAAGGTTCCCAAGGATGATCGAATCAACTTCTTCGTTTTTACCTAAGACAGAAAGTAACGATTCCTCAACAGCATCATCCATCATTTGCACCAACGATTGAACTGCAGCGATAATAACTTTGGTATCTCGACTTAGTAAAGCACTGACTAAATATGGTTTAAAGATCGTATAGGTTGATAATGGGATATTGTTCCGAGCAGCGATCTGAACAAAAGCATAAAGAAGAATGTGCTGTAATGGTCCGGTAGATTGCTTGATCAGCGGTACGATTGTACCAAGCGCACGTTCATTTCCGACATTAGCCAATGCTTCAATAAGAGAGAATACCACCAATAGCTCTTCTCCTTCAGGTGAACGCAATTCTTCTAAGAGCACCACTAAGAACTCTTCCGCACTAGATGAACCGATCTTTCCAATCGCTTCTGCAATAACAACCCTCGCGTACGGATAACACACATATGCCATTGTAAGGTATGGAATTGCATACTCGTCACGGATATTACCCAAGGCTTCAACAACTGCAACTACAACATTGGGGTCCTCGTCATGGAGCAGAGTCAATAGTGATGGAACAGCGGATTTGTCTTTGATCAATCCAAGAGTATCAATGGCCAATTTTCGAACATCTTGATTGTCGTGATGGGTATAATCAAGCAATGGAATAACAGAATCACTTCCTATCTTTACCATAAGTTCTGATGCCAGGTTTCGAGTTATGAAACTGGAATCAGTGAGATATTCTACCACTGCATACGGAACGCTCTTCGTTCGAATTTGCAAAAGTGATCTGGCAGCAGAATCCCGCACACCTTTATCCGTATCCTGCAATGCTAATGAAAGAACAGCCGAAACCATTAGACTTGTACTTGTTGATAGTTCTTCGGCTGCCTGTCTTCGAATTGCGGCATCTTCGTTAGAGAGAAGAGTGACGATGGTTGATTTTACAGATGCTTCAATCATATAGGTAATTCCGGATTTGAATTTTATTTAAATATCTTTTTGCTTTTATAACGATTGCCTGTGAATCAAAATCCTTAAGCAACTTCGGTTTGAGGTGTCTCTAAATATTTTGATAAAACGTTATGCACCTGTTGTGATGTAAATGGCTTCAAAATATATCCGAATACCCCATAGGAAACAGCTTTTTGAATTGTCTCTTTATCCCCTACGGCGGTAATAATAATAACCGGGATAGCACTATGTATTTCATCAAGCCTTAACTTTTCAAGCATTTCTAATCCATTCATGATTGGCATCCAAATATCAAGAATAATCAAATCAGGTGAATGAATTTCTACTAATCGCAAACCCTCAATGCCATTTTTCGCCTCAAATATTTCTGCATTCATTTTTTTTGCAACAACATGACGCAATAGTGTTCGTTGTGACTCGTCATCCTCTATGAGAAGTATCTTCATTTTCTCACCCCGCTTTCCTCAGTACCATTAATGATGTTTTGCAATATGCAAATGGGATGACACGAAGTATTTACAATGTTTATAATGTAGATCACCTTTTTCATTCCACGAATGTCCACATGAGACACAATGTTCACCCTTGTACTCTACCGCATTCAAAAATAATCGAATTGGGTTCACTTCTTCTTTGGTGTAGATGTTTCTTTTCGGCATAGAAGTAGATGTTTGCATATTTGTCCCTTTCTCAAGTCAAGTTGTATCATCCTTTACATATTGTGTGCCAATATCGAATGCGAAATATCCTTATTTTTATTAGGTTTTTTATAAAAGAGACTAAAGTCTGTTAATTTGGTGATGAATATTAGCCAACTGATAGATTTTATAAAACAATTTCAGTTCGAATTGCGCCTGCCATTGCATTGCTAATTAAAGGATTTGCAGAAGGATGAATAATATACTGGACATCAAACTGAACAGAGAGCCAATCAACTGCATTCATTTTATAGGTCAATTCGAGCGATGTTTCTGTTGCCTCACTATTTAAATAAGCTTTTTGCAGGAATAATTGATAGTCCCTGCCCGCGTGTGCCAATGCGACAGCAAAGCCAATTTCATCTTTTTCACGAGATGAAAATAATCCAGAATAAACCATCCCTGTTCCAAACTGATAGTCGATGTTATTAACATGACCATTTGCAATTCCGAAACGTGCAAATCCGCGTAAGATATTAGTTGATGAGGTCTCGGTGCCAAGCAGTACTTGATCGAGCAAAATATATCCCCCGTAATTATCATTACGCTGGAGTGTGAGTGAAGGATCTAACTCTGTACAAAGATCATTGAACGAACCTGAATATTTCCAAACACCAACACCAATTTTGTTCAGATGATCATCTTCAATTCCAAGCTCCGCAATTGCAAAATATCCATCTGCAGAAGATAATGATATTCCGAATTTAGCCGGATCGTTTGATGCTCCCGGCATTCCATCAAACAATGCGCATTGGGAGTAAATATTTTCTAACGGTGAAAATGATACTCGAAAAGCTAAAGCAGCATTTGGAAATATCGAAGGACCGTTATTCCCGGTTTGACCTACATCGATACCAATTCCGTGTGAGCTATTGAGGAATAATCCGGATGTTTGTGTAACATAAAACTCACTGTTCAAATCGTACACACCCAAAAGAAAAGAAAGTCTATCATCATAAAAATTCTGTTGGATCAATATCTGATACAATTTTTCCAAAGGATACGCTTCGATGTTGCTGATCTTTTGATAATCACCGACACTATTGCTAACACTGTTTCCGTTGTTTCCAAGAAAATGGATGTACAGCGACGATCCATTCAACCCAATCGCTTCTTGTAAATCAACAGACATTGTAAGATCAATATTCACTATGTCAGTGGTCTGACGACTGTTTCCACCTGAAAAATTCTTCCAAAGATCATTCTTAATTATTCCTCCAAATTCTATTCCCACCGGAGTGGAAATGTTGCGAATTCCAAAGAATGATCCAAACAACGATTGTTGGTCAAAAAGTGACTCCTGTTGAAGCTCGATCAAGGTTCCAAAACTCTCTTCTTTACCGTTAGAAGTGTTATCCGCAATTGCCTGTTCATTTTGAGCTATAGTGATTGCAGAAGCAATTATGCTAATAAGCAGCAAAGCAAAAAATCGAGGAAATTTTTTCCGAAAGGAAAAGTAATAAACTGAAGCGGGATGTGAATACATATAACCCTCCGTGGTTAAATTGTACAAAATCAGAAATCACTACTCAGATCCATCTGAATATTTTATATTTGTGTGTTACTCTTAATGCTATAATTTTTCATTCCCGATATGATTATGCATATCGGGAATGAAGATAGTGTTATGCCATAACCGATTCCAAAGAATCAAGAAGACGTACTACTGTATCACTTAGTTCATATACTTTTTGCGCTTCTTCTTTAGCTTGGTCGACCTTCCCGTCATTATAGAGTTTTACAACTTTTCTTACTTGGTTATGCATTTCTTCATGATATTTGCCAAGTTCAAGAAATGATGCATCATTTCCAAATACTGCCATCCCATCAGAATCGCACCATTTCCCTAACTTACAATCATGGTGAGAAGGAACTTCATGTTCTGATAATCGTTCGTGACCTCTCAACAATTTACCAACTTTTGCTCTCCACAATTTATGTGCAGTTTTGGCTGCTCCAATATCAAAGGTTGAATGTCTTGTAAGTGTTCCATTCTCGCCAACAACGACATTTGATCGCTGAGTGCTGTTATGACTACCACTTGTTCTAGTCGACCGTTCGCTCAATTGAAATTCTTTTATCATCTGATGCAAATTATCCGTCATCCTGCTCAAATCTTCCGTTGCTTGTGCAACTTGATTTGCACCGGTTGCAGTTTCTTGAGTGACCGTTGTAATTGATTCAATACTTGCAGAGATATGTTCTGCAGCCTGTGCCTGCTGATCACTGCCTGTTGCAATTTGAGCTACCATTTCCGTTACCCTCTGAGAAATAGCAACGATCTCTTTCAATGATCTTCCTGCATCTTCAGCGAGAGTGATACCATGTTCAACTTCTTTGGTCCCTTCGTTCATAGCGGTTACTGCACCTTTTGTCTCTGACTGGATCTTTTTGATCATATCAGCGATCTCTTTTGTTGCTTTTGTTGTCCGTTCCGCTAATTTTCTTACTTCATCTGCAACTACAGCAAAACCACGCCCTTGTTCACCTGCACGAGCAGCTTCAATTGCAGCATTCAATGCCAACAAATTAGTCTGGTCGGCAATATCATCAATAACACTAATGATTTCGCCTATTTGATCAGATGATTTTCCAAGCTCCATCACTGTTTTTGCAGATTTATTGACAACTTCTGATATCCGTTGCATACCGACAACTGTTTCCGAAACGACTCGCCCTCCTTCTTCTGCAGCAGTTTTTGCTTTTGCAGCAGTATCTGCAGTTGCAGCAGCATTCTTTGAATTCTCAACAATCGTACTTGTCATCTGTTCTACTGCACTGGCAACCTCACCGGCCTGGTTTGTTTGTTCACGCGCCCCGGCAGCCATTTGTTCAGTACTGCTGCTGATTTCCGTACTTGCACTGGCAATTGTATCCGAACTTTCATCTATTCTTCGAATTATATCACGCAACGAATTGATCATTCCTCCAAATGCTCTGGCAAGTTGTCCGAGTTCATCACCCGAATCCATTTTTGCTTCAAGGAGAGGTGTGTTCTTAAATCGGAGATCTCCTTTTGAAACGGCATCTGCCTGTAAAGCAAATTCTCTCACCGGGCCTGAAATCCAATTGGCAATGTAGTATCCAACGCCAATGATCGCCAAACCAGAGATAAAACAGATCAACGCGATCATTCCTGCTTTTTTATTAATTTCACCGTACACATGGTCCAATTTAGTTGTGATCTCAAATGCTCCATGAACTTCTCCAACTTTCCATCCTTCCATTTTCGCACCTGTTGGATCTAAGCCCTGATCATTTCCCCACAATGCTTTAGATTGGGATGGTTCACCATGACATGCCATACACTCTTGTGTGAGTTTAATTGGTCTGAAATACCGAAGCATTTTTGCCTCTTCATCAACTTCCCAAAATTCTTTGATCATTCCATTGTCCAGTTTTTTTAAGACTGATAATTCATATGCATTCGGTTCATTTTTTGGATTTCGAGGAGAGACTTTTGGAACTCGAAACTCTACTCCTACCTCATCTGCCTTTAATGAAGCAACCTGAATTGCAGCAAATACCGGAACGGTATATAATATTTCATCAATACTTTTTAAATCTTTACGAAAAACATCCTTGTTAAACTGAGCAGCAGCGTATTCTCTGGCAGATTCAGCCGACATTAATAATGCACGGGCTTCTGCAACATGTTCTTCAATTCTTGCTTCCTTGTAGGTTATAGAAAAATACCACGCAAGTGTAAGCGAGAAAATAATTGTAATTGCAGATAATGGAATGATTATCTTCGATTTCAATGTGAGGTTGTTAATTTTTTCTTTCATAGTGGTTACTCCTAAGTGTAATTTATTTTTTCATAGAATCATTGAATACAATTACCGCAGCCCGCCCTGTTCAAGAATGACTGCATATTGCTTGTCCGATTTCATAATATGATGCTGCAGCCATAACTGCAGTGTTTTCAAGATCTCTTCTGCTACACCCGGCTTCCCCTCGATATAATCTTTTTCAAGCAATTTCACTTTTTTTGTCAACCCTTCGTGCTCACATTTATGTTTTTCAAGTTTATCATAACAAGTCATCGATAAGCAATTCTCTTCATGGTCAAAATGAAATTCTGTATAGGCAATTAATTTTGAAAGAATTGAACCAATGACAACATCTCCCACGTTATTATTCAACGCATCGGCAAGTTCATTAATGATTCCAAACAGTGCTTGATGTTGTGCATCTAATGACTCTACATGTACGCTAAATGCCGGTGTCCAATGTAATTTATGCATTATGATAACTTTCAATACTGTTCTATCAATGTTCCGTTTTCAGAAATAGCTTTTTTGGATTTTTGCATCGGTGATTTATGTATTGATGCTCCGTACTTCGATTGTTGTTCCGGACCACTAACACTAAATCTCTCAACTAGTTGTTGCAAGTTCTCCGTCAACCGATTCAAGTCTTCTGCCGTCTTAGCGATCTGTTGAACTCCGCTTGCGCTTTCCTGTGTTACCGTACTGATCGCCTCGACATTCTTGCTGATCTGTTCACTGGTCGTTGATTGTTGTTCGCTTGCTGCTGCGATCTGTGAGACCATATCGGTCAATTTCATTATTAGATCTACAATCTCTATCAAAGATGTTCCAGCTTTGTCTGCTAATTTAATCCCTTCATCGACTTGCTTTGTGCCTTCTTCCATCGAACAAACAGCCCCATTAGTATCCATCTGGATGGCCTTGATCATTCCCGCAATTTCTTTCGTTGCCTTTGTTGTCCGTTCAGCTAACTTGCGCACCTCATCAGCCACAACTGCAAAACCACGACCTTGGTCACCGGCGCGCGCGGCTTCAATTGCTGCATTTAATGCAAGAAGATTTGTTTGGTCGGCTATATCATCGATAACACTTATGATCTCCCCAATCTGATCACTTGACTTGCCAAGCGCTCTTACGGTCTCGGCAGACTTATTTACAACTTCAGCAATTCGTTTCATTCCAATAACTGTATCTTCTACTGCTTTCCCTCCTTGCTCGGCAACAATGCGTGCTTTTTTAGCCGTCCCTGCTGTTTCGGTTGCATTCTTTGAGTTTTCAAGAATCGTTCTGGACATTTCCTCAACTGCTGTTGCAACTTCAGATGCCTGGCTTGATTGCTCTTGCGCTCCCGCAGCCATCTGTTCCGTACTGCTGCTGATCTCGCTGCTTGCACTGGCGACCGCCGAAGAAGCCTCAGTTACCTCTAAAAATGTTTCTTTTATAGAAGCGACAAATTTATTAAATGCATTGGTCATTGCCCCAATTTCATCAGTGCGCGTAGAAATCATTCTCGTATTGATATCTGCATTGTTCATTTGTGCAGTAATATTTATTACCGGTTTAATGATCAATTGAACAACAAAGCTATAAATGACGCCTAATAATAAAATAACACAGAAAATCATGCCAATTATAATGACCATTCGAACTTCACTTAAATTTGCCTCAAGATCAGATTGAGGATGTGCAGTAAGAATAGTATATCCCCATGTTGGAAAGAGAACTCTTCGCACATCCCATTCATCAATACTTTTTGTAGAAGATAAATCGTCCACTTTCTTAATCAGATCCTTGGAGACGTGAGAAGAATAAAATAATATTTTCTTCTTTCCGTCTAATAACGCAACGAACCCATTTTGCAATATTTTCGTCTTGGCAATGGTTTCCCCGATCGCTTTCAACTCGGAAAGGGGATAACCAACAAACCAAATACCTATCACATTTTGTGATCGATCTTTTATCGGTTCGTATCCCGTCATGTATGGTTTACCAAGAATATCTACTACGCCGTAAAAAGATTCTCCTTTTTGAATTGCCGATATTGCTTTCCCTTTCGGATCGAGAACAGTTCCGACAGCGCGGCTGCCATCATCTTTTTTTACGCTTGTACATATTCTAACAAAGTTTTCACCGTTTTTAACAAAAATTGTTGCCGACGATCCTGCTTTCTTGGTAATTTCGTCGACTAATACAAAGTTGGTTACTAATGAAATTCCTCCAAAACGGAGGGACGGAACTAATTGACCATTCAACAGAACATTCTTTCCAACAGAAGGCTGGCCTTGCGCTTGTGTTCGTTCAATCAATAAATTCATCGCCACACGAACTCTCGCATTGCTAAGATCGTTCACCGCTTTTAAAACTTCAACAACACCGTTCTCAACCGCGTCCATTTGAACGTTTGCTCTCTCTTCTGCTTCTTTCGTCACTAAATTTGAGAAGTAGTACCCTACCCCACCAGCAGTAGCGATAATTATAATGCCGACATACATCATGAGTTTGAAGACTATTTTATTTCTCATGCACAATCCTAAATATATTTTTATGTTCTATAATTGTTTACTGCATAATAAGGCGACCATTTTCAGATACTGCCTTAAATGCTTTCGCGCTTTCTCTGTTATATTTTTTTCCAACTAAATTATCTTTTTCTTTGTTTTGATCGTCAACTTTAAAAGTTGCAATCAAATTCTGAAGATTCTCAGTCAAACGGTTCAAATCTTCTGAAGTTTGTGCGATCTGCTGTGTTCCGCTGGCACTTTCCTGAGTAACCGTGCTGATCGACACTACATTTTGCGATATCTGCTGTGACGTGTTGGATTGTTCTTCACTTGCAGAGGCAATTTGCGCGACCATATCCGAAACAGATTGAGCATTATCGACAATATTTTTTAACATTGAACCAGCTCGCTCGGCAAGTGTAATTCCCGCGGTAACCTCTTCTGTACCTTTTGCCATTGAATCGACAGCGTGATGAGTATCTGTCTGGATCTGATGTATCATCAAAGAGATTTCTTTTGTTGCTTTCGATGTTCGTTCAGCTAATTTTCGTACTTCGTCTGCAACAACTGCAAATCCTCTTCCCTGTTCGCCGGCTCGTGCTGCTTCAATTGCGGCGTTCAGTGCTAAAAGATTTGTCTGATCCGCAATTTCATCAATCACTTCAATTATTTCACCGATCTTATCACTGGAAGCACCAAGCACTTTTACTTGTTCGGCAGATTGACTAACGACGTCAGAGATACGGCGCATACCATCGATCGTCTCTTCAACAACTTTTCCACCACGAACCGCATCCTCTCGTGCTTGATTTGCACCATCGGCAACTTTTCGGATATTTTCCGTCGTTTCCATCAATGTTTTGGTCATTTGTTCAACTGCAGCGGCAACTTCCGACGTTTGCGAACTTTGCTGATGTGCGCCTGCTGCCATTTGTTCGGTTGTTGAACTGATCTCTGTTGATGCTGATGAAACAGCGTTTGCTGAATCCCCAACTTTTTGAATCAGATTTCGAAGAGAATCCAGCATCGCCTTATAGGTTCTTGTCAATTGTCCGATCTCATCCTGTGCATTAATTTTTTTACTTAACTCAGCTGATTCGTATGTACGAAGGTCTCCTTCGGATACTCGTACAGATTGTGTTATAATTTCAGACACCGGAACAACAACAATTCGCTTCACCAAGAAACGGATCACGGTGACGATGATGACTATTGCTAGTATTCCAATGCCAAGCGTTATCCAGCGAATCGTTGCTTCTTGGTCAATCAAATTCTGTAATGAACCGGAAACACCGAACACCGCAACGAGTTCGTCAACATTTTTATTTTGAAAAATATCTACACCTGATTCATTGTGGCAAGAAAAACACTCTTCTTGAATTCGAGCTGGCACAAAAATAGCAAGGCTTGATGAATCTCCTTCGATGATTCTCTTTTCAACAAATTTTAATTTGGAATCATGAGTTAATAATGAGAGTGCATCTTTTTCTTCTGCGGGTAATTTCGAATTGTCATTATCTACAACAATACGATGGAATTTCCAACCAAGATCACCAGCTTCCACATCGGCTGAAGAATGAATCATAGAAGTCGAATTGTGAGCAAGCATAAACAATTGCTCACGAAATGCTTTTTCTGCCTGGGCGGTTTGACGTGCTGACGAAAACCAGCCGAAGGAAAGTATCACGATCGCTACGACAATGGCAGGAATGAGAAAGAGTTTTTGTTCGATATTCAGTTTTTTCATAACGGTACCCTTAGTTTTTCTTTTCTATCGATTGTTCTAGTTCAAGTTCTTCTGTATTTTTTTCAGCATCGTGTATGCATGGGAGAAGCTTTGTATCAATTTTCATAATGTGATTTTTCAACCAATCTCCCATAGTCGCACTTATTTCAATAACCGATTTGATGGTAACGCCGTCGCTATCCATCTTTTCCCTCATTTTCACAAAATAACTTTGAAATTCTTCATGAGCTTTTTTGTTGGCCTCTGCACTAGCACAATGAAGGTGAAGCATACAATTCTCTTCATGAGCAAAATGCACTGCGGCATACTTCTCAAGGAAATCCAGAACATGATAAATTTCTTTCCGGCCATTACCGGATTTCATTTCACTGTTTAATTTATTGATCCACAGAATGAGAACTTTATGGGCATCATCCACCTCTTTCACACCTGTCGTCATTGTTTCTATCCACTCTAATTTCATTTCTGCCTCTGAATATATTTTTCAATTCTCAACTATTTCATTTCTATACAAGACTCATTACTATTTGCTTAATGACTTCTTTGTCACCATGCCTATGAAACAAAAAGATCTTCTACTGGTGCATACTGATCAACTACAGATCTATCGCGATGTTGTATACCGTTGACTGTACTTTTCATTCCCACTGGCTCGTTAGCAATGTGAAAATCTCCAAGTAATTGATTTAAATTTTCAGTCAATTTATTCAGATCATCAGATGTAGACGCCAATTGTCGGGCACCATTTGTTGTTTCTTGAGTAACATTTGAAATTGTTTCTGCATTTTTACTTATTGCACGACTAGAATTTGCCTGTTCATCACTGGCAATAGCCACTTGATCGACCATTTCCGCTACAGATTGAACGTGAATAACTATATTCCGTAATTTTTCTCCCGCTTCTTCTGCAAGGAGAATACCATTACCAACTTCCGATGTTCCTTTTTGCATTGAACTTACAGCATGCTCTGTATCAACCTGAATTTTCTTGATCATAGCGGCAATTTCTTTGGTTGCTTTTGTTGTCCGCTCAGCCAATTTTCGAACTTCATCTGCAACAACCGCAAATCCTCTCCCCTGATCTCCGGCACGCGCTGCTTCTATAGCAGCATTTAATGCCAACAAATTTGTTTGATCTGCGATATCATCAATGACTTCGATGATTTCTCCAATTTTATCACTCGAAGATCCAAGAATTTTCATTTGTTCAGAAGAGAGATTCACGACATCGGCAATGCGATGCATTCCTTTAACCGTTTCTTCCATCACTTTGCCCCCTTCTTCGGCATTTGATCTCGCTTCTTTTGCTCCATTCACCACTTTTCGGATATTCGAACTCATCTCGCTTAATGTTTTCGTCATCTGTTCTACTTCCAGTGCTACTTCTCCCGCTTGTGTACTTTGTTGATGAGCACCTGCTGCCATTTGTTCTGTTGCTGTACCAATTTGAGTACTTGCACTTGATACTGCTTGAGTGGCTTTTGCTACTTGTTTCAAAGTTCCATTTATTTGATTAACGAACCGGTCGAAAGCACGCTGCAATGCACCTATTTCATCCTGTTGGTCACTCTTAAAAGTAGTGTTGAGATCAGCATTGTCCATTCGATCTACAACTTGCTGGATCAATCGATGATACACTTTCCCGGCAATTACACCGAGCGAGGCAGCGATAATAAAAGCAACGAGAAGTCCGGCAAGAACAGCATATCGTAAATCATTAATTTTTGCTTGAACGTCATCCAAATATACACCGCTTCCAACTATCCACCCCCACGGTTTATATAGTTTTACCAACGAAACTTTTGCAACAGGATCTTCAAACCCTGGTTTTGGCCACATATATTCTATATATCCGCCACCCTTTGTTTTACACACTTCTACCATTTCATTGAACAGATATTTTCCATTCGGATCTCTATCATTTCCCAGATTTTTTCCATTCAATTCTTTTTTAATCGGATGCATGATCATTGTTGGAGTAAGATCATTCACCCAAAAGTAATCGTTCTCATTATATCGCATTTTATTAACACGATCGATAAACCGTTTTTTTCCTTCCTGCTCCGTAAATTCTCCCCGCTGTATCCTCTCATCATATTCCTTCATCAGGTTGTAAGCAATGTCAACCACCTGCTTTGTTGCATTGACTCTTCCTTCGAAGAGACTTCGTTCTACGTGAGGAAGAATATAAAAAACGATCAAAGTAACCAGTGGCAATGTAGCACCAATAGCGATCGATGCAATTTTTGTACTAACTCCCCAATGACGAAAACTTTTAAATCTTCCCATAACTCACTCCACACATAAATTTTTGATTTGTACTATTTCTCTTAATCAATAAAAGAAATATTGAAGCTGAATGGTCAATTCACCCGTAGTAACTGATTCTGATTGACCTGGACTAACCGACAAGCGATTTCTTTTAACCATTTCATACAGTATTTTAATGTTTGCCGTGTGTGCTTTCACATAATAATTCAACCCTACACCATATCGGCTTCCTGATCGCAACCGATTTTGTAATTCCAATGTTGTGGATGTTGCACCAACTTGTTTAAGAACTGATGCATTGACATTTTGGTCTTCGTATCTAAAGTATGGCTGCAGAGAATATTCTTTTAAAAAATATCCGATTTCAAACATTGTAATGAACTGTTTAGGGATCAAACCGGTGAAGACTGTTGAATCGGCATTGCTCCCTCCGCCATCAAGGCGGGAGATACCAGTCAGCAATGTCAGTGAACCCGCTGAACCTACCGGCGCATCATAGAAAGCATCAATCGAAATACCCGAATAGGAACCCTGTAGGTCGAAACCGCCGCCAAAAGCAAGAATATTTCCGGTTCCGAGTGTTGTACCAGCGTAGTAAAATCCTTTTTCCTTATCATAAAAATCATAATTGAATCGACCGGTGATCCGAAGAGGAGAATACATATTCACATTCTTCCCGCTGAAAATTCCAAAACGGTATTCCAATTGTTCATCGGCAAGGAATCCACGAAGATTTACACCGATATCACGACCAACTGAATTATCTAACGGTCCACTCGTTACGAATTGATAAGCACCATAATTCAGTCCCATCAAAGACGCAGCACTTTGCAATCCTGCACGATTAATTCCGACTAATTGCAATCCTGCTATGATGCTCAATTCTGGCATGAATGTATGTTGAATTTGTGCATCCTGGACATACATAGAAACTGCCGGGGTTTTTGTGCCATTCGAACTCAGCTTTCCGATATTTGTTGCATCAGATTCAAAGAAGAATGAAGTTGCCGGAGTTACATTTCCACCGACAAGGACACGCAGCCGACGGATCATAATTTGCCGCTGCCAATGCTGAACGTTTTTTGGGTTAGCATCGTATGCAGCGGATGTTTGCTCCTGAAGTGCTTGACCATGGAATTGTGCCAACACTCCAACTTTGATTGTCGATGGATTCAGTGCATTTTGAACAGGCTTATACTCTGCGATCATTTTTTTCATTTCAACAATTAACGATGCAAGTTCTTCTTCTTTCGTTGGACTTGGTTCGTTGCTCACAATCAGCCCTGAGTCCGATTGTTGTGGTAACGATAAATTTGTTTCAGAATTCTCTTTTTTCACGACAGCAATTGCCGTTCCGTTTTCATTAACATTCTTATTCAATGAATACAATGATTCCTTCACTTCGTTAACGATCTTGCTAACTTTAGCATAATCTTGTGAGTGTGAAATTTGTATTATCACTGCCACACAAAGAGTTACGATCCTAAACTGTTTCATATACCCCCCTTTTTACATTCTTACGCTTACATTCATTTCACATTTGAAAAAGCATTTGTACAATTTTCATTCAATACTGCTCAATGATATGTCCGTTTTCATTTACTACCTTTTTCGATTTTTGAGTCTTAGGTTTCCGTGCGATCTTTTTATGGTCATCACCGTCATGGAATTGTGATCCATCTAGTTTGAATTGTCCAAGTAATTGCTCTAAATTTTCTGCTAGTTTATTAAGATCATCGGCAGTCTTTGCAATTTGTTGAACGCCGCTTGCGCTTTGCTGAGTAACCGTACTGATCGATTCGACATTCTTTGAGATCTGATTTGCCGTTACTGTTTGTTCACGGCTAGTCGTTGCGATCTGCTGCATCATTTGTGATACTGTATCCGCATTACCGACAATGTTCTTGAGCATTGTTCCAGCTTGCTCTGCAAGTGAGATTCCTTTTCCTACTTCATCAGTTCCTTTTTCCATAGAAACAACAGCCTGGTTAGTATCTGTTTGGATCTGTCGGATCATCATTGCGATCTCCTTTGTAGCTTTGGATGTCCGCTCAGCAAGTTTCCGTACTTCATCGGCAACAACGGCAAAACCCCTTCCCTGTTCTCCGGCGCGCGCAGCTTCAATGGCCGCGTTTAATGCTAGCAAGTTTGTTTGATCTGCGATATCGTCAATAACTTCAATGATCTCACCGATCTTATCACTTGAGGATCCAAGGATTTTTACTTGTTCTGCTGATTGACTTACAACCGTTGAAATCCTGCGCATTCCTTCAATTGTTTCACCCACAACGGCACCACCTTGTTGTGCTTCTTCACCTGCTTTTTGCGCAGTTTCGGCAGCTGTTTGTATATTCTTCGCACTGTCTTCCAATGTCCGAGTCATCTCTTCAATTGCAACGGCAACTTCACTAGTTTGTGAACTTTGTTCGTTTGATCCTGCGGCCATTTCTTCTGTTGAAGAGCTTATTTCTGTGGTCGATGCGGTGACATTTTTTGTTGTTTCTTGAACACGCGTGAGCGTCTGGCGAATTGACTCGATAAAAGTATCGAATGCTCGCTGCAGTTCTCCAACCTCATCGTTTTCAGTTGAGTTAAAACGAACATTGAGGTCGGCATTAGAAATTGTGTGCACAATTGAGTTGATCGGCTGGATAATTGTTCGGTTCATAATCAGGCGGAACAATACAATAGCAATACTAACGAGCACAAGGGCGAAACCCACTGACCAGATGATGCTTAATTGCTGATCGGCTTTCAGTTCATCTTTTGAAAGCCCAATAGCAACAAATCCAATCGGTGCACCATCTGTCCCTCGGGAATAGACCGGCTGCACGTACAATTGTATCGCCTCATTTTTTACTGACTCTATCGAATGTGCTTCCGGTGTTTTAATATCTTTGATGCTTTGTGTTACAACACTCGCAACAAATGACCCGCGGGTTGTAATTTCTTTTCCGGTGTTATCAAAGAATGTTGCAAAACGAAAATGTTCGTCTCCTTCAAAAACATCCATCACTTTTGTTAATTGTGATGGATCGTTCATCAGCACTCCAATTCTTCCATTCGTTGCAAGAATGGTTGTCAATGCAAATCCGTTGCTGTCAAATTCGCGGTCCACAAGACCTCCAAATCTCCAGAGAAAAATTGCACTGAGGGATATTGTCAGAACAAGGCAGAGAACGGCAACCGGCACTAATAGTTTGAATTGAATTTTCATGATTTTCCCTTTTATCGAGCTACAAAAGTTATTGATGGATTTTCTTGTTTTGGGATCATTGCACCAACAATCGAAGCAACGCGTTCATTCACATACGCTGTAAGCTTTCCGTCCGTTTTATCCAATGCAAAGAACGCCCCGTTAGACATTAATGAAGATAAAGGGACGCAAATACCGACTTTATCCAATAGTGCATTCTCCTTCAAGAACTCATATCCAACTTCCAGCATCGTTTTATCTTCCGAACTGGGAATGAAGATCAGCTGCGCTTTCTTTTCTGTGATTAATTTTTTATACAGGACGGGAATATCTCTCGCATCCTTCGGCTGGGCGATAAAGATCTTAACGCCTTGTTGAAGTGCGCTCCTTGTATAACTTGAAATATCTTTTTCAGAAATAGTGGTCGTCATAATCCCGATCACTTCCAAATCCGGTTTTACCATTTTCAATATTGCGATCTGCTGACCGAACGATGCACCTTGCGCGAATCCAATCGTCTGTATAATACCCATAGCTGTTAACAATGCCGCTATCAACACATATGAATTCCTTTTCATAATACTCTCCTTTCGACTTTGTTGTTGGGATTATTCCGTAAGTCGATTTTAACGAAATAATTTTTAGAAACTCTGTTCTTGCAAAAACAGTGAACCAGCAATATTCACAGTTATAAAACTTCTTACCAAGATGGAGTTCAATTTCAAGTTGAACTCCATCATCACTACTTTTAATAATGCTCTACCAGATGTCCGTTCTCAGAAACTGCTTTCTTCGATTTCTGCGAATATGATCTCTTTGCAATTGTCTTCGTCTGATATTGTTGTTGTTCCGATCCGCCAAGATTAAACTTCTCCAACAGTTGTTGTAAGTTTTCTGTCAATCGGTTCAAATCTTCCGCCGTCTTTGCAATCTGCTGTACTCCACTTGCGCTTTCCTGGCTGACCGTACTGATCGCTTCAACATTCTTGCTGATCTGTTCACTGGCACTTGCTTGTTGTTCGCTTGCCGCTGCAATCTGTCCAACCATATCTGCCACTGATTCTGCATTGCCAACGATTCCAAGCAGCATTTGACCTGCTTGTTCTGCTAGAGAAATGCCTTTACTGACTTCTTCGGTCCCTTTATCCATTGATAACACTGCCTGATTAGTATCTGCTTGGATCTGTTTGATCATCGAGGCGATCTCTTTTGTTGCTTTCGATGTTCTCTCTGCAAGTTTTCTCACTTCATCAGCAACAACTGCAAATCCTCTTCCTTGCTCACCGGCTCGAGCTGCTTCTATCGCTGCATTCAATGCAAGTAAATTGGTTTGATCTGCGATATCATTAATGACTCCTACGATCTCCCCGATCTTCTCACTTGATGATCCCAATACCTTTACCTGTTGTGCTGATTGATTCACTACTTCAGATATTTTCTTCATCCCTTTTACTGTATCTTCAACTACAGTACCACCGGCATTGGCACTGTCTTTTGCTTCTTTTGCTCCGTCGGCTACTTTGCGGATATTGCTGTTTGTTTCTCCTAATGTCTTTGTCATCTCTTCTACTGCTGTGGCAACTTC
>CAYPEM010000047.1:33741-40077 GCA_964409765.1 uncultured Chitinophagaceae bacterium | reverse complement strand
ACAAACAATAATTCATTTTCAGTTTCCAGTTTCCAGTAATACAACCCCGGTGCAAATTTCTTTGTTGTGGTAAACGAATCTGCCGTAACAGTTGTGGAGACGAGAGTCAATTCTTTGTTGGAGAGGATCTTTATGGTTATTGGCTTGTCATAATGCTTCCATCGAAAGGTAATCGGGTTCTCAACAATTTCTCCAATCTCGGGTGAAATAACTTCAATTGTTGTTGAGCGGAACTGCATCTGCACAAGATCTTCAAAATTTTCTGAGGGCTCAAAATTTGCAGCGATCATGTTCTCCGGTGGTTTTTTAGAAGATTGTTTTTGTTCGGCAGGGAGAGAATCAATCGGAGCAGGAGTGTGTATCTGTTCTTCTCTTGTAAGAGAAGGTTTGTTTTGTATCGTATCCGGCGATCTGTTCGAAAGGAAATAATAGATCGTCCCGGCAAAAACAGCAATGATAAACAGCGCCGCAATACGATAGATAATGCTGTAGGGAGAAGAGACAGTTTCTTTGGCATCAAAGAACGGATGTTTCATAGTTTTGTCATATTGTTCGCCTGCGAAGAGTTCGGCCACTTCCATGATCTGCATTTTACATTCTTCACACGTTTCAACATGATGAACAATCGTTGTCGGAAGTTCTTTGATTCGATCCAATTTCATTGCATCAACATATACTGCGATCCCATTTTCGGAAAGATGATTATTGGCGGAAAAAAAATCGTTGGAGTCCATAGGATGTCCTAAAATATTGTATTGGTTTATTCGTTTTCTGTGTAAAGCTTGGAATAATGTTCTAACAGTAATCGCACTGTCTCTTTTGTATGAATTCGAGTTGGAGGATCGCCGTTCAACACGTGAATGAGTTTTTGAAGTTCAATGTTCGTCCAATGACGTAATGATGATTCAGTTACCGAAGCCAGTTCATATTTGTTCATCATTGAAGCAAGTATAGTAAAGTGTTCAAATTCTGTTTTCGTCGGAGTTTGATTTTCAAAGATATCCAAAATGCGGCGAATGTCTTCAGTGGTAATTCCGTGGAAGGTTCGTTGTAATTCTATTGATCGAACTGGAATCAAAAAATAGGCTTTTAAACAGACAAGTAATTTGAACCTTTTTGAATGATAGAGTTTTAGTGCTGTGGCAAATCGTTGTTGCTCTTGAGCAATCACTACTCCACCCTCATTATTTTCAACAGTCAACATCGTTATCTCACCAAGCGGTATAGAACTGATGGTTCGCGATTCATTTTTGTAAATCTGAAGGCAGATATTTTTGATCACAACTCCTACGTATGTTCTTAATAGTGTTTTACCATTGTAATTCTTTTCGATTAAAGGGAGTCGATTGATCAGTTCCAGCGTAACACTCTGTTTGATATCGTCAAAGTCCGCCGCAGAAAACATTCCTTTAATTGTATATTGTTTGACGGAAATCGCAATGATATCTTGACAACGAATCACGAATTCATTTTTATTGTTTCTTAGAAGTGTGATGTCTAACGTTTCAAGAGATTGAGACATTGATGATCTTGCTCAATAGTGAAGGTTCATGCTTGACTGGAATGATAGTAGTAACATAAATATACAAACAGGCACACTTCACTGCAACATCACCGTACTTCATTGCTGTCGTACTCTGATCAAATCTTAATCATCTCCTTTCTCAAGATGACTTTCCCAATGGAGCGGTTGTAAATTCGAGATATCATCCGTGCCGCCTTTTGAAACCGGTATAATGTGGTCAATCTCCCAACCGTGTTGGTTTTGCCTCCCAAAATCATGTAATGCCATACTTCTGCCAAAAATATCCCGGCGGAAATAAAAATACCCGAACTCCTTTTCACCTTTTGCAAAAACAATTTTAATTGTTTTTGAGTCAAAGGGTATTCCGTACACTGTTGTATTCGATTCTCGTGCTGGGTTGGAATAGTGTTCATGATCGGATACAATTATCTTTTGATTCAAATCGTTCAAAATGCTCAATGATATATCCCCCTGAGATAATCTTTTGTAATTGTTTTTCCCTGTGTACACTTATATCACAGAAAAATGAAAATCGGACGTTAAAAATGAAAATATTTTTTAAAAAATTGATTTTTTTTAAATTCACGCTTTTTCGCGAAAATAAGCCATAATGATTTATGGATTATTTTTCTTGTTCAAAGGAAAATGATAAAGTTGAAATAAGATAATTTTTACCAACGGGAGTATAGAAAGAGAATTATGGAAGCGTAGGTGGTATCATTGTAGCGTTAGACTATTCTAATTTGATGATTTTGGCTATTCATTGCATCTCAAAGGGAATTTTGGTACCTTTTTGTCCATTTTAATGAGAGATTATGCGAGCTATTATTCCTGTTGCCGGTGTCGGTAGTCGGCTTCGACCACATACTTTTACCGTTCCGAAAGTTCTGTTAAATGTAGCCGGGAAACCGATCATCGGTCACATTATGGACAAGATCATTGCGGAGGGGTTTGATTCCGCCACGATCATCGTTGGATATCTCGGCGATCTTATAAAAGAATACATCATTGAAAACTATAAGATCAAAGTAGATTTTGTCGAACAGGAAGAACGCTTGGGACTTGGACATGCAATATTTCTATCGCGGCATACTATTTCCAAGGATCCTATCCTGATCATTCTTGGCGATACGATCTTTGATGTTGATCTGGGTACTATGGTGAGGAGCGAATTTTCTACCATTGGCGTTAAGGAAGTGAAGGATCCGCGCAGATTTGGTGTTGCAGAAACGAATAATGGTTTCATTACAAAATTGATCGAAAAGCCGGAACATCCGACGAGCAACCTCGCCATTGTTGGACTCTATTTTATTAAACATCCCGATGTGTTGATCGATTGTCTGAAAGAAAATATCAAACGAGATGTTCGGACAAAGAATGAATATCAATTGACCGATGGCTTGCAGGCGATGATAGAGCGCGGTGAAAAACTGACCACGTTTGGTATTGAAGGATGGTTCGACTGCGGTAAACCGGAAACACTCCTTGAAACAAATCGTCACCTGCTTCACGAAACACAGACCAGTATTATTCCCGAAGGTGTTGTAGTCCGCCCACCGGTATTTATCTCTCCGAAAGCGATCGTGAAAAATTCCGTTGTTGGTCCATTCGCAACAATTGCCGATGGTGCGAGAGTTGAAGAATCGATCGTGCGGAATTCGATCATCAGTGAAAATGCAACGGTGGAGAATGCATTGCTTGAAGATTCCATTATTGGAAGCAACGCACTGATCAAAGGGGGATTCAAACGGATCAATATCGGAGATTCATCAGAACTTGAATATTATTAATCATTATTTCATTATCACAGGAGTTATCATTTAATGCGTTATCTTTTTACCTCAGAGTCGGTTTCGGAAGGGCATCCCGATAAAGTTGCCGATCAAATCTCAGATTCAATTCTTGATGCACTTCTTACTCAAGATAAATATTCACGTGTTGCCGTAGAGACAATGGTCACAACAGGACAAGTTATTGTTGCCGGAGAAGTGACCACCAATGCATATGTTGATATGCACGAAATTATCCGCAACACCATTCGTGAAATCGGATACACAAAAGCTGAGTATAAATTCGATGCTGAATCATGCGGAATTCTCAACGCCATCCATTCTCAATCGGCAGATATCGCGATGGGAGTGAATACGGGCGGCGCTGGTGATCAGGGAATGATGTTCGGTTATGCGAATAATGAGACACCGGAATTGATGCCGGCAGCAATCATGTATTCGCATCAGCTTGTTAAAAAACTTGCTGACATCCGAAAAAAGAATTTGAAATTAATGCCATATCTCCGTCCGGACGCAAAATCTCAGGTGACGATCGAGTATGAAGGGCGAAAAGCTGTTCGTGTTGATGCGGTGGTTATCTCAACACAGCACGATCCGAACGTTTCCCAAAAACGGATCAAAGATGATATTATCAACAATGTTATAAAAAAAGTTATTCCGGCCCGCCTTCTTGATAAGAAAACAAAATATTATGTGAATCCGACCGGTAACTTCGTTATCGGCGGACCGCATGGAGACAGCGGCTTGACAGGACGGAAGATCATTGTTGATACGTACGGCGGACGTGCACCGCACGGCGGCGGAGCATTTTCAGGTAAAGATCCGTCCAAAGTTGACCGCAGTGCCGCGTATGCAACTCGTCATCTTGCAAAGAATGTCGTTGCAGCCGGACTCGCTGAAGAATGTCAGATCCAGGTTGCATACGCAATCGGCGTTGCAGAACCTGTCTCAATCTATGTTCAAACATTCGGCACCGGCGTTATGCCCGATGCAGAGATCTCAAAAATTTTGGTAAAGAATGTTGATATGACCCCTCGAGGTATCATTAAACGTCTTAATTTGCTTCGCCCGGTCTATAAGAAGACTGCAGCGTATGGACATTTTGGAAGAAATGAATTTTCGTGGGAACAATTGGACCTTGTTTCAACGTTGAAGAAAGCAGCAAAGTAAATACAAATTTTACTTAATGATTTCACAATTATTAAGTATAACAACTAACCCCGTAAGGTTAAATTCACAAACTAAAGGAGCAACAATGAGTGCAGTAATGGATGATGTAGCGGCAAAGAAAATCTCAAAGCCGTCCCTTCCGTACAAAGTAAAAGATATGTCCCTGGCAACGTGGGGACGAAAAGAAATCAAGTTGGCAGAAGTTGAAATGCCGGGCTTGATGGCGATCCGCGAAGAATACAAAGGAAAGTTTCCTCTGAAAGGTGCACGTATCGCAGGTTGTCTTCATATGACAATTCAAACCGCAGTGCTGATCGAGACATTGGTCGATCTTGGCGCAGAAGTTTCGTGGTCATCATGCAATATTTTCTCAACACAGGATCACGCAGCAGCGGCAATTGCAGCGGCAGGAATTCCGGTCTATGCATGGAAAGAAATGTCCGCAGAAGAATTTGACTGGTGCATTGAGCAGACCTTATTTGCATTCAAAGATGGCAAACAGCTCAATTTGATCCTTGATGATGGCGGTGATCTGACCAACATGGTATTCGATAAATATCCCGAACTAGCAGCAGGGATCAAAGGACTCTCTGAAGAGACAACAACCGGCGTTCATCGGTTATATGATCGAATGAAAAACGGAACATTGCTGATGCCTGCGATCAATGTGAACGATTCGGTAACAAAATCGAAATTTGACAACAAGTACGGCTGCCGCGAATCGTTGGTTGATGCAATCCGACGTGCCACCGATCTGATGCTTGCCGGAAAAGTTGCTGTTGTTGCCGGATTTGGCGATGTCGGCAAGGGTTCAGCAGATTCATTGCGCGATGCTAAAGTTCGCGTGATCGTTACAGAGATCGATCCGATCTGTGCATTACAGGCTGCGATGGAAGGATATGAAGTAAAGAGAATGGATGATGCCGTGAAAGAAGCCGATATCATCGTCACGACGACCGGTAACAAGAATATCATCACTGCAAAACATTTCAAAGCGATGAAACACAACGCGATCGTCTGCAATATCGGTCACTTCGATATTGAAATTGATATGGCATGGCTGAATGCGAACTATGGAAAGACAAAAGATACGATTAAACCGCAGGTTGATAAATACACGATCGACGGAAAAGATATCATTGTTCTTGCTGAAGGACGATTGGTCAACCTTGGCTGCGCAATGGGTCATCCGTCATTTGTGATGTCGAATTCATTCTCCAATCAAGTGCTCGCACAATTTGAGTTGTGGAATAATTCCGATAAATATGAGAAGAAAGTCTATACTCTTCCAAAATATTTGGATGAAAAAGTTGCCCGTCTGCATTTGAAGAAGATCGGCGTTGAGCTTGATGTTCTTTCCGAAGATCAGGCGCAATACATCGGCGTTGCGGTTGAAGGACCATACAAGCCGGATTACTATCGGTATTAAAGCATAAAAAACCAGGAAAGTCTTAAAGACTTTCCTGGTTTAGAATATAAAATCCCTGAAGAATAAGATCTTCGGGGATTTTTATTTTAAATAAAACAAATGTGATTCTAGCTTTAATGAACATCGTCAAATAATATTTTATTTAAATACACGATTCATTGTTGCCAAATGAAACAATTATCTCCATCTTAGTGTTATAGTAGCACCACAAATCCAAAGGGAACGACAATGAACAGGCTCATTTCTGCAACACTTATCGCACTATTTGCGATTGGAACACTTTCTGCACAGGAGACAAAAAAGAAAATGGACGCACCGATCTATGGCTTTACGATGAAAACAATCGAAGGGAAAGACAAGTCCCTTGCTGACTATAAAGGAAAAGTTGTAATGGTTGTGAACACCGCTTCATTTTGCGGCTA
>CAYPEM010000047.1:0-33641 GCA_964409765.1 uncultured Chitinophagaceae bacterium | reverse complement strand
GAAGAGATCGGCTGGAACTTCACAAAATTTCTCGTTGACAAAAACGGAAATATTGTTGCGAAATTTTCATCAAAAGTGAAGCCGAATGAGAAGGAAGTAATTGCTCAGATCGATGAATTGCTAAGTCAGAAATAGCATACCACGCAAAGACGCAAAGTCAACAAAGGAAAATCAAAAACTCAAAGGAAACCGGGAAAACGGTTTCCTTTTTTGTTATATTTAATAACAAAGTCATCCTGAGCAAGCGATCCGCCAATCCAAAGGATCACTTCAAAAAGGCGGAGCGCGCATCGAAGGATGGTTGAAAACCCTTGACTGTTGAAAGATTTGTAATGTTGAGAATAATCGATCTTAGGAAAAAGAAACAGTTTTCGCTCCGTTCTCCAACTGAACGATCGAACAATGCTCTGATCGAAAAATCAGTTACGGAAATATTACGCCGGGTGCAAAAAAGGGGAGACGGTGCACTTAAATATTACTCGAAAAAATTCGATGGTGCTAGTCTTACCACCATCAAAGTCGATCCAAAAGAAATTGCGGCATCGCAAGGGAATGCTGACCCGAATTTTGTTTCAATTTTAAAAGAGTCGATCTCAAATATCAGAAAATTCCATAGAGCGCAGGTTCGAAAACCTTTCTCTTTAAAAATTAAAGAGAATTCAGAATTGCGCCAGCTCTATCGTCCGGTGGAAAAGATTGGAGTGTATGTTCCGGGAGGGAAGGCGGCATATCCTTCTACCGTGTTAATGAATGTCATCCCCGCTCAGGTTGCCGGTGTAAAAGAGATCCATCTTGTTTCACCTCCGGATAAGAGTGGAAATATTCATCCCGATGTGCTGCTTGCGGCTTCTCTGCTAGGAGTTGAAAACATTTATCGTGTCGGCGGAGCGCAGGCGGTAGCTGCGCTGGCATATGGAACAGAAACAATTCCGGCAGTTGATAAGATCGTTGGTCCGGGAAATATTTTTGTAGCGACAGCAAAGAGAATGCTGTATGGAACAGTTGGGATCGACAATTTTGCAGGACCGAGTGAAGTGGTGATTCTTGCCGATAATTCCGCCGATCCCTCATATGTTGCATCCGACCTTCTTGCACAGGCGGAACATGATGAGCGGGCGGTACCGATCGTAGTGACGCCAAGCCGGTCATTAGCAGCGAAAGTGAACAGTGAAGTAAAACGCATGCTGCAGGAATTGCCGAGGAAAAATATCATCGCTACGTCATTGATGAATCAGGGAAGAATTTATATCGTTACATCGTTGCAGCAGGGAATCACCGTAACGAATGAACTTGCGCCGGAACATCTGGAGATCATCACAACAAAAGATGAAGCAGTATTACGGCAGATCAATCACGCCGGTTCGATCTTTCTTGGTAATTATTCGCCGGTTGCGATCGGCGATTATTTTGCCGGACCGAATCACGTGCTGCCGACTGAACGAACCGCAAGATTCTCTTCTCCGCTGTCTGTGGATGATTTCATGAAGAAATCGAGTGTTATTCGATACTCAAGCAGAAGAATGGAATCAATTGCTGAAAATGTTGCACTATTTGCAGAACACGAAGGTTTAACTGCACATGCATTATCACTTCGCATTCGAAAGAAAAAATAAGAACCATGTCTTTTTTAAAACATATAAAATCTTCAGTCCAAAAACTTGAAACCTATACAGTTAAAGGGATTCCGCTTTCACCGGAACTGATCAAACTCAATCAAAACGAGAATCCTTTTGATCTGCCGGATGATGTGAAGCGTGAGATGGTGGAAGATTTTTATCTTCAGCCTTGGAATCGATATCCAGAAGTATTCCCAACACAACTTCTTGAAGCATTGTCGAAATACCACACTATTCCGATGGAAAGCATCATTGCGGCAAATGGCTCCAATGAATTGATGTACACAATTGGTATGGCGATCATCGGCAAAGGAACAAAAGTATTGATCCCGACCCCGACTTTCTTCCTCTATGAAAAGATCGTTCGAGTGCTTGACGGTGAAGTTATTGACGTGCCGATGAAATCGGATCTATCGTTCGATGTTGAGGGAATTATCCAGACTGCTAAGCATGAACTACCTGCGCTGATCATTCTCAATTCACCCAATAGCCCAACCGGTCAATCGATTCTGGTTTCTGATATTCAAAGAATTTTGAATGAAACAGATTCGATCGTTGTTGTGGATGAAGCGTATATCGAATTTTCCGATAAACCATCCGCAGCTACATTGCTTTCTCATTATGACCGTTTGATCATCCTTCGGACTTTTTCAAAAGCATTTTCACTTGCCGGTCTTCGTATCGGATATTTATTGGCACAGCCTGCGCTGGTTTCTGAAATTCTAAAGCCAAAAATTCCATTTACCGTGAATAATTTCTCGGCTTCCGTCGCTATAAAATTGATGCAAAAAAAAGAATTGGTAAAAGAACGGATCAGTTATATTATACAACAGCGCGCATATTTATACAAAAAATTATCTGAACAAAATGAAATTACTGTCTTTCGTTCAGATTCAAATTTCCTTATCTTTAAATCAAAGAATGAATCGTCAGTGTTATTGGAACGGCTGTTACATGAACACGTTCTTATCCGTGATGTCAGTTCCTATCCGAAGTTGAAAGGATATCTTCGCGTGAATGCAGGAACGGAATTCGAGAATAACGCTTTTCTCACTGCGCTGAAAAAATATTTATAGCAAAAAGACCTTCCTGATTTTAAAAAACCTGGAAGATCTGAATTACTTAAAGGAGTTCAATGAAAATATTAGTGTTTGTCAATCACGTTCCGGATACGGAAACGAAAGTAAAAGTCGGAGCGGATGGAAAGGTGATCGATCCAACCGGTGTGAACTTTATGCTCAATCCATACGATGAAATTGCAGTGGAAGAAGCATTAAAAACAAAGCAGCAATTTACCGGAGAAGTTGTTGTAGCATCACTCGGCGGTGAATCAAATAAAGAAACACTTCGCAAAGCATTGGCTATGGGCTGCGACAAAGCGGTGCTGTTAAAAGATGCGACAATTCGTGATTCGTTTGCAGTTGCTTCCGGTCTTGCAGATTATGCAAAAGAATACGGGGCAGAGATCATCTTCTTCGGTAAACAATCCATTGATTATGATGATGCTCAGGTTGGCGGACTTGTTGCTGAACTGCTCGGCGTACCGTCGATCTCCGTTGTTGTCAAACTTCAGATCAACGATGGAAATGTTGTTGCTGAACGTGAGATAGAAGGCGGCCATGAAATTGTTCATTCAAAACTTCCTGCGGTCATTACAACACAAAAGGGATTGAATGAACCGCGATATCCTTCGTTGAAAGGAATCATGGATGCAAAGCGTAAACCGATCGAGGAAAAAACGATTGCGACTGTTGCATCCCGTGTTGAAACAGCATTATTGCGTCAACCGGCAGCGAAAGCAGCCGGAAAAATTGTCGGGACAGATGCATCTGCAGCAGCGGAACTCGTACGTCTTCTTCACGAAGAAGCAAAAGTCATTTAACGAAAGAATCGGAGATTATGAAAATATTAGCATTTGCGGAACAACGAAACGGTCAATTCAAAAAAACAGCATTTGAAATTGTCAAAGCGGCAAAAACAACGGCGGATAAACTTGGCGGTGAAGTTGTTGCCGTTGTGGTGGGGAATACCATTACATCAATCGCCGGTCAGCTTGGCGGGTACGGTGCTTCAAAAGTCATTGTGGTTGACGATGCTCGGTTGGAGTTATATTCAACAACTGCATATGCAAAAGTAGTTGCAGAAATTGCAAAGCAAGATTCGGCAGAGATCGTCCTTTTCCCTGCAAGCGAACTTGGAAAAGATCTTGCTCCTCGCGTGGCAGTAAAATTGCAGGCTGGTTTAGCAGCGGGTTGTACGGCTCTTACTGTTGATAATGGAACGATCAAAGCGACCCGACCTGTTTATGCAGGAAAAGGTCTGCTTGATGTAACTATTTCAACGGGAACAAAGATATTCACATTACGTCCGAATGTATTTACAGCAGGTGATTCAAACGGATCGACTGCAGCTATTGAAACCCGAACGGTTGAATTGAATGACAATGATTTTGCTGCTGTTGTGAAAGAAGTCAAAGCTGCCAGCGGCAAAAAAGATGTTGCTGAATCCGACATCATCGTTTCAGGCGGACGCGGATTGAAGGGACCCGAACATTTTACGATGATCGAAGATCTTGCCGGTACGCTCGGAGGAGCGGTTGGTGCATCCCGTGCAGTCGTTGATGCAGGATGGAGACCGCATGATGAACAAGTTGGGCAGACAGGAAAAACAGTTTCACCGTCACTCTACGTGGCAGTTGCCATCTCAGGCGCCGTTCAACATTTGGCAGGAATGTCATCATCAAAATATATTGTTGCGATCAATAAAGATAAAGATGCGCCGATCTTCACCGTTGCAGACTACGGAATTGTCGGTGATGCATTCGAGATTATTCCGGCAATAACAGCAGAAGTGAAGAAATTACAAGGTAAGTGATTTCTTGTATTGCGGGTTGATGGGAAAAGTGATATACTCGGAAGAGAAGAACAAGGAGAATAATTGTGGAGAAAGTACAAGTTGACATACTCGGGTTATCGACAAGTCCTTCGAGTGCCGGTGCATATGCTCTGATCTTAAAAGAGACGAATGGCAAGCGAAAACTGCCGATCATCATCGGTGCATTCGAAGCGCAATCTATTGCTCTCGAATTGGAAGGAATGAAACCCCCGCGTCCTTTGACGCACGATTTGATGCGGAATATCATCGATATGTTCGCCGTTTCGTTGAATGAAGTGTGTATCAACGAACTACGAGACGGAACATTCTATGCAAAATTAACGATTGAAGGATTAAGCGAAACCCAGGAAGTTGATTCGCGTCCGAGCGATGCAATCGCACTTGCTGTTCGGTACGGTGCCCCGATCTTTGTCGGAGAGGAAGTATTGAATGAAGCAGGAGTTGTTTCGGACGATGATGATGAGACTGAAGAAACGTTGACGAGAGAAGAATCCACACCCGTAAAAAAATCGATTTCAAAACTTGAACAGCTGCAAACGTCATTGAAGGAAGCGATCGAAAAAGAAGATTACGAAAAAGCAGCAAAGCTGCGGGATGATATCAGAAAGATGGGAATCAGTGAACAGTAAATAAAAAAACCGCGAATGCGGTTTTTTTATTTTACGAGCGCGATCATTTCTTTTACGGCACGTTCAAGCCCGACAAATGCAGCGCGTGAGATGATCGAATGTCCTATGCTCATTTCATCAATATGTGGAATTGCCGCAACATTGGAAACGTTCGCATAGTTTAACCCGTGCCCTGCATTCACATCAAGTCCGATTTGTTTTCCATAGTGAGCAGCAGAGACGATCTCTTTTAACAATCTCTGCATTTCCTTTTGCTCTGTCGCTTCAGCATATTCACCGGTGTGAAGTTCTACCATATCAGCGCCAATCTCCTTCGATGATTCAATCTGAGCAATAACTGGATCGACAAAAAGGCTGACGGGAATTTTCTTTGCATGGAATTGTGCTATCACCTTCTTCAATTTTTCTTTTTGTGACACAACATCGAGACCGCCTTCAGTGGTCAATTCCTGCCGTTTTTCAGGAACAAGGGTGATCAGATCCGGGACGATTTTTAAAGCAATTGCTACAATTTCATCTGATGCTCCCATTTCAAGATCTAATTTTGTCGTGATCGTTTTCCGTAATGTTATCACATCGTGATCTTTAATATGTCTCCGATCTTCTCGAAGATGCACAACAATCCCGTCCGCACCCGCGCGTTCGCAGATAACAGCAGCTGCAACGGGGTCAGGTTCTGTTCCACCTCGAGCGTTCCGAAGTGTTGCAATGTGGTCGATATTAATGCACAGTCTCATTGTTTCTTCAAAAAATTACAAAATTTCATTGATTATTCAAAGGAATTGAGATCAAAGTATCGTAACTTTTTTGAAAGCAGGTCGTAACAATTAAGGTATTTTTCCCGGAGGAATTATGAAACAATTGGCTGCTCTTTTTATTTCCACACTTCTATTCATCTCAATCTCTGCTGCTCAAAATGACGATGATTCGTCATTAGAAGACACCTCAAACCGCATTGAACGAACCGCCGATGATTTTGGTAATTTTGTTGAAAGCCTGGTTGAAAAAATAGAATCCCAGGTTGAACGTATGGCGGAAGAACGTTCAGAGCGAAATGAATACGGAAATGATGAAGAACAAGATCAAGAAAAAGAAAAAGACAAATCAATAATTCCATCGGACGCAGTAACATTCAACGGGAATACGGAGATCGCAGAACATGATACCATTCAAGGGGATCTTGTCGTGAAAAACGGTACGTTGACCATTCGTGGAATTGTTGAAGGGGATGTGTTGGTAGTCAACGGCGATATTGAATTGAAAAGCACCTCGCATGTGAACGGAAATGTTCGAGCAATGAACGGCTCGATCACAAAAAGTGAAGGGGCATACGTTGAAGGATACACTGAGCAATCGTCAACATCATCATCGCGTAACTATCGTAAGAAGAAAACATATCGGACCAAATATTCTTATTCCTTCAAACCATATTTCTGGAACAGAGAGAATACATTTGATGACAATTTCCTTTTTCGGTACAATCGTGTTGAAGGATTCTTCTTTGGCTTTGGTGCAGAAAAGAACTTTTATTGGGATGGAAGCAAAGCGGTCTCCGGTTTCGGATCGTTCGGATACGGATTTGCGATGCATAAATGGCGTATGCAGTTAGGGCTTGACCGTCAATTTGCCGGTTCAGGTTCATCGTTATTTGAAATTGGAGCCGAAGTACACAGTTTGACCGATACAAAAGATGCATGGATCATGAATCTTTCAGAAAATAATCTTGCAGCATTATTCTTCCGTGAAGATTTTCGAGATTATTATCAGCGGGAAGGATTCTCCGCTCATACAGCTTGGTACACAAAAGAGGGTGATATGTCCTCAATGATCGATGTTCGATTCTTAAATGACCGATATGCTTCGTTAAGCAACAATGCGCAATGGGCTGTCTTTGGAGGGACTGTTTTTCGAAGTAACCCTGCAGTGAATGTCGGAACAATGAAAAGTGTTTCGCTCAGCGCCGGACTCAGTACAGTTGAAAAATATCGCTACCGATCTGAAGGATGGAATGCCTATCTGCGGACAGAATATGGCGGACGTGAAGTTGGCGGAGATTTCGATTTTACACAGGCGATCGTGGATGTGAGAAGGTTCCAGCCGGTTTCAGATGTTGACCAGATCAGCCTACGGGTCCGCGCAGGTGCGTTAGAAGGTGCACCGATCATTCAAAAATCTTTCGAACTTGGCGGAGCAAATACAATTCCCGCGTTTGGATTCAAAGAATTTGTCGGGAACAGAATGGTACTGGCAAATCTCGAATATCAATTGAGCGGCGAAGTGATCGATGGAGCATTCTTCTGGCCAAACAGTTTGAATCTGATCGCATTTGGTGATGCCGGAGCTGTTTCAACAGTGAATAAAAACTGGGCATTATATGAAGGATTCAGTTCCATCAAAACAAATCAAATAAAATCCGACCTTGGATTTGCTCTTGCCTGGCATGACGGCGATGCACGGTTGGGTTTTGCATGGAGAACGGACAAAACCGCACCTGTTTCAATATTCTTCCGATTGAATAGAGCGTTTTAAAACATTCTTTTAACTATCTATAAAAAACCTCCAAGTTCCTTGGAGGTTTTTTATTTTCTCATCACATATTGAATCCGCTCAGGATCTATCTTAACGATCTTCACATTTTCCGGCCCAACAATGGTTGGACTGATCATCCCGCTGGTATCGAGAAGGATCGATTTATAATCGATGTACGCACTGAAATCTTTTGCAGATAACGGTGCTATAACATTCACCCCTGAACGAACGATCAGAGAAATTTTCGGGGGTATCAACACGATCCTTTTATTCTCAGCTACCTGAACTATTTCAACTAAAATATTGGAGATCGTTTTTTCTGCAATTGGTTGAACATCGAATGAGACCGAGACAGTGGATTGAGACCGTGATATTTCAAATGAGAGCGAGTCTGAAAGTGCCGAGGTGATCGTCACGGGTGCATTAATATCGTTCACCGTAATGCTGTTCGTTTTCCAGGATGATATTGTATTCAACAATGAACGAGCACCGGTAAGGACGATACTGTCCGGGGTCGTTTTTACTTTTCCTACAATGTCAAAACCTTCGCGGAATGATGCGTGTACGATCGGATGGATAGGAATGGTCTTTTTTGTTTTAAGATCGAATCGAACAAGGATAGTTTCAGGAGCTGCATCTATGATGGTAATGGCGTTGGATATATTTGCATGGTCATTCAATTCCTTAAAAGTGAACAATGTATCGTTCTTTGATAATTGTTTAAAATCGATGGTGTATCGAAGCGAGGGAGAAATAATGGTGTTCAATAACTGCCATCCCGTACCTTGAATTGTGCATTGTACATTCTTCGGCAATGGAATTGCAATTGCCTGATCCGATCTGAGATTCTCAATTCTAATGGGAACATCGATGGATATTTGGAATTGATTCCCAAGATTGACGGAGACCCAGACAATGAATCCGAAAATCAGAGAAAAAAGTATGATTGGAAGTTTGCGTTCTTTCATTGCCTTTTTTTCAAGAATACGATTTAGAAAATATAACGAGTGCGGAGAGGAGAATCAATTGTAATTATCGAAAATAATAATTCATTTTTTACTATTGCTTAAGGAAATATTGGTGAGTAATTTATGCAACACCTAAACCTAAGGCCACCATGAAATATTTCCTTTCTTTGTTAGCGATCATTTTCTTCTTTACCGGATGTGAAAAAACAACCACTCCTACTGCTGCCGATGGAAACTCGTCTGCCGGCGCATTATATTTTTCTTTTGATAAAACAAATGCACCTGCGGCAGTCAAAACATTAACAACAACATTGACCCGCTCCGGATATTCTACGATGCAAAAAACGATCAACATTGCTGCCGATACATCAGCATCGATTCTTTTTGAACAAGTTGCAATCGGTGCGTGGAAAGTAAAAATAGATGCAAAAGATGAAAATGGACAGGTTCTTTTTACCGGTCAGTCGGAAGTGATTGTTCTTGAGAATAGTGTATCGCAGGTGAATCTTGTATTAACCCCGGTTTCAACGGGTGTTGGAAGTGTACAGATCAATGTTACATGGGGGACCAGCTTTGCAACAATCTTCCCAAAGACCTATGGATCTACGGGGAAAGAATTTGCAATGTGTGGAATCCAAACCAGTGACGGAGGTTATATCATGAGTGGAATCACCCATAGCGTTGGTTCCGGAGGTGATGCTTGGGTAGTGAAAACAAATGCAAAAGGAGATATGCTCTGGGCAAAAAATTATGGCGGATCAGGTGAAGATCGATTCAACAATATCATCCAAACCGATGATGGCGGATATTTAGCGATCGGTTATACTACGGGATCGGATGAAGATTCATGGTTGATGAAACTCGATTCCATCGGGACAAAAGTATGGGAAAAGAAAAACGAATCTGCCGGTGACGACGAATATCTTATCATAAAAAAAGCATTCAACGGAAGTTATATTATCAGCGGGTTTTCACGGAATGTTGTGTATTACGATTATGACGGAATAATTACGAATATCACCCCAAGCGGAACAATTCTTTGGACAAAGAAAATGGGTGGTGCAGGCGGTGATTTTGCAATGAATCTGATTCCTCTTTCTGACGGAAACATCATGGTGTCCGGATACAACGGATCGGACTTCAGTAAACATTATGATGTCTGGGTATGGAAATTAAATTCAAACGGGAATGTGTTGTGGGAAAAACTCTATGGAGATAGCCTGGAAGAGCGTTCTGCGGGTCTTGTGCAGACCGGTGATGGGAATTTCATGATCAGCGGACATAAAGTCGTGAATGGATCATCCTATGGAATGATCCTGAAAATAGACACGGCAGGAACGTTGTTGTGGTCAAAACTCTATGGAAGCAACAGTGAAGATCTGTTGAAAATGGAACGCGCACCTGATAACACCATTCTTGTTACCGGTTATAATACGGTCTCCGGTTTTGGGCAACAAGGAGCCTTGATGAAAATAAATAATTCAGGAACTGTACTGTGGAACAAAAGTTTTGGCGGGACCGGGTCTGAATATCTGTGCGAAATACATCCCGCAAAGGAGAATAATTTCATCCTTGCCGGTTCGACAAACTCTGCCGGAGGCAATGCCGATGATTTTTGGTTGATAAAAGTTGATGGGAATGGAACAATTCAATAAATAAAGGGAACTCTATGAAAAAGATTATCATTATTTTAACTTATGCATTTGTTTTTTTTGGATGTGATCAATCTAATCCTCCGACGGCAACTGATCAAACCAGCAATTCCGGTACGGTGGCATTCTCATTTGATAAAGTAAATGCTCCATCAGCGGTCAAGACATTAACAACAATATTGACCCGCTCCGGATATTCAACGCTGCAAAAAACGATCAACATTGCTGCCGACACATCAGCATCGATTCTTTTTGAACAAGTTGCAATCGGTACGTGGAAAGTGAAAGTAGATGCAAAAGATGAAAACGGACAAGTTTTGTACACCGGTCAATCGGAAGTCATTGTTCTTGAGAATAGTGTCTCGCAGGTGAATTTAGTATTAACCCCAGTTACATCGGGTGTAGGCAGTGTTCAGATCAATGTTACATGGGGACCAATAAGTAAAACATTTTTCCCCAAAACCTACGGTGGAAATTCCCGGGAAGCTGCAACTTGCGTTGTTCCAACAAACGATGGCGGTTATATTATGGGGGGGATAACAAACACACTAGGAACTGGTGGGGATGCATGGTTGATTAAAACATCTTCAAAAGGTGAATTACTCTGGTCAAAAAATTACGGGAGTACAGCAGAAGATCGTATCAACGATATACTTCAATCAGACGATGGGGGATATATTCTCGTAGGTTATTCAACATACGGTGATGAAGATTCATGGGTAGTTAAAGTTGATTCGCTTGGGAACAAAATTTGGGAAAAGAAATTTGGTGGTTCAGGTGATGATGCTTTTTTAAAAATTAAAAAAGGATTTGATGGAGCATTCTGGCTTTGCGGTTATTACTATAATGATAAATTTTATGAAGGTAGGGTTGCAAAAATCAACCCAACCGGAGCATTGCTTTGGTCTAAAACCTATGGTGGATCGGGGGGAGATTTTGCAATGAATATATTGCCACTGCAAAGCGGCGAAGCAATAGTAATCGGAAATAATGGTTCAATACCTGGTCAATCATATGATTTTTGGGCTTTTAAAGTTTCAAATGAAGGTTTGGTTCTTTGGGAAAAAAATTATGGCGGTACTAATGATGATAGAGTTGCAGGAATTTGTTTGACGCCAGAGGGAAATTATATGCTCAGCGGTTATACAACCTCTTTTGGTAATGGTACTCAGGATGCTTGGATTATCAACGTTAACGACACTGGAAAAGTGAACTGGTCAAAAACATTTGGAGAATTTGGGTACGATTATTTATTGAGCATTGAAAAAACCAGCGATAATAACTATGTCGCAGCGGGATTGACTTCATCGTTTGGAAATGGTCAACAAGGCTGGGCTGTAAAAATTGATCAATTTGGTAATTTCAAGTGGTCAAAAGTTTTCGGAGGAATAGGAACAGAATCTATCAGCGATCATAATTCAACTGAAGATGGAGGATTTGTCTTTGGGGGCACGAGTAATTCTACCAACAGCAAATCAGATGATTTTTGGTTAGGCAAAGTGAATGCGAATGGAGAATTAGAATAATTCGCAGAATCATTATTTCATAGCCTAGAGAATTTATGAAAAATATTATTTTTTTTCTTTTACTCGCGAGTGTTGGATTCGGATGTAAGGAGTCAAATCCAGCAGCATCTGAAAAACCTTTGATTACTTCTGGAAAAGTTGCATTTACTTTTGACAAAGCACATACACCCTCTGCAGTAAAAACATTAACAACGCTATTGTCACGCTCTGGATATTCAACAATAGAAAAGACATTGAATATTGCGAATGATACATCGGCAACGATTCTCTTTGAGCAAATTGCTGTTGGAACTTGGAAAGTAAAAGTAGATGCGAAAAATGAAAACGGTTTAATTATTTATACCGGACAATCAGAAATTATTGTCCTTGAGAATACAGTCTCACAAGTAAATTTGGTATTGTCTCCAGTCTCATCAGGAGTTGGATCGGTGCAGATCAATGTTACTTGGGAAACGAATTTGGAGAGCTGGATCGATTTAGAAACCAACCCTGTTTTATCTAAACCGAACAACTCTTCTATTATTTACGGGATCCATACCCCTAAAATTTTGCGAGACAATGGAAAATATTATATGTGGTATAGTATGGGCACACCGCAGGGTGGTGTTGGAGTTGCAACCTCTTTAGATGGGATATCGTGGGAGCATCAAACAACTCAATCTATTATTCCATTAGGAGGCTTGGGTGAATGGGATGGTTTTGCTGTTGGTGCAGGACCTGTTCTCAAAGAATCCGGTGTCTTCAAAATGTACTTTACCGCAATCGGCAGTTCGCAGCGATATAGAATTGGGTATGCAACTTCTTCTGACGGAATACACTGGGAGAAAAAAGCAGGGTGGATATTCCAGGGTGATACAATCTGGAATCATTCAACGGTATCTTCAGCGATCATAAAAAAAGACAGTATCTATCTTTTGTACTATGGCGGTCGATCAATAAATTCAGGTTTATATAGTATTGGTATGGCTGTATCAACCGATGGAATATCCTTTAATCCGTATTCCGATTCTCCAATTTTAAGAGCTACAGAATCTTGGGAAGCAAATAGTATTTATTATCCATCGGTCATTTTTGATGGGAACAAATATGTTATGGCTTATATGAATTATGCTGCTCCATCTTCCACAGCATTTGGTATGGCAACCTCAAGTGATGGAATACACTGGCAAAAGGATGGAACAAGTCCGTTCTTTACATGGTTAAAATATCACAAACCCTGGTCATCAAGTGAATTTGCTTATCCTAATCTCTATAAAACTGAAACCGAACTGAGATTATATTACAGTGGCTTTACTTCCAATACTGGAAAAATTGGTATGGCTTATAAAAAATAAAAAATGATCGTAAGTATTTAAAAGCCCCCGAATATTTCGAGGGCTTTTTTATTTTTGTAACTCTCGCGATTTTATCCTATTTTCAATCTATTATTGTTCATTTCTTCAACGAAAAAATTGACTTATGGCATCCACAAAAAAAGAAAAATCTCCAAAAACTTCCAATGATACATCATTGATTCCATCGAAATATCAACATGTTGCCTCTGTTATCGTGATATTTCTGTCGTTGATCATTTTCTTTAGTGAGCTTGTCTTTGAAGGAAAAGTGTTTGTTGCGGCCGATAATATCGCTTCAAAAAGTTTTCAAACGCTGGTAGCCGATGCAGAACAACAAGGGATCTTTCCCTTGTGGAATCCTTATATCTTTTGTGGAATGCCCGGTTATGCCAGTTTAACTGTTCATGGAGAACGATATTTTGATGTATCTGCATTTCTGATAAACCGTGCCTCAAAATTATTTGCATTTCTGATTAATAGTCCGGATGTAGGATGGGTATTATTCTATTATTTACTCCTGGGGATAGGGGTCTATTGGTTCGTATTTGATAAACTGAAGAATAAGATCGGTGCTCTTGTGGCTGCACTTGGAGTGATGCATTCTACATTTATTATTATTCTTGTCATTGTTGGACATATGACAAAAGTACCGGTGATCGCTTTCTTTCCCTTTATCTTTTTAATTCTGGAACGGCTTCGTGAAAAATTCAATCTTGTATTATCGCTGGTGTTGATCGTACTGATCCACTTTATGCTGCTTCCCGGTCATATTCAAATGATCTTCTATTGTTATTTTGCATTCCTTCTCTATTATACTTTCTTCTTTATCCGCACACTGATTAAAAAAGAATCGTGGCAGGGAGTCATTCGATCAGGACTTGTTCTTACTGCGGCGACGGGACTTGCTTTTGCAATGACAGGAGATCAATATCTATCAACTCTGGAATATTCAAAGTACTCTATGCGCGGCGCTGACCCGATCGTTCCATCTGCGCAGGCTCAGACAAAAGGAGCAACAAACGGCGGGTTAGATTATGATTATGCAACGCAATGGTCATTTCCACCGGGTGAAATGCTGACCTTTTTAATCCCTTCCGCTTATGGTTTCGGAGTCGGCGTTCCATACCAAGGACCTGAAACAAATAATCAAATTGCAAAACTCCCTTTATATTTTGGTTCTCAACCGTGGACGGATGCTCCGCAATATATGGGTGTGGTTATCCTTATTCTTGCAGGAATCGGATTTTGGAAATACCGCAAAGATCCATTTGTGCAATATTCAGGAATTTTAGTGTTTGTATCCCTTCTTATTTCATTTGGAAAAGAATTCTCATTGCTCTATGATCCGATGTTCAATTATTTTCCGATGTTCAATAAGTTTCGAATTCCTTCAATGATGCTGATCCTCGTTCAATTGATCATTCCCGTAATTGCCGGATACGGAGTTGCAGGTTTAATGGATGAGCGTGAAAAGAAAAACCCACAAGGACAAAAGATATTTCTTTACACCTTAGCGGGATTAGGTGTACTCCTGGTGCTGTCAATGATAGCAAAAGATGTATTGTTGTTTGTCTATGAAATATTTGTCCCGAATGCCCAGGGGTTACTTGCAGCAAAGTTCGGAGACAATGCATCAATCGTCTATAAAATTGTTACAGGAATGATCTCCAATGAAATCATGGTTGGATTACTGTTGTTAGTGGCGGCGCTCGGGGGATTTTATTTGTATCAGATCCAAAAATTGAAGACTTCGATGTTAACGGCTGTCATAGTTGTGATCGTTCTTGCCGACCTATGGAGAGTAAATTCAAAACCAATGGATCCGCAGCCGCATAAGGATTCGCAGGCATTATTCAATACTCCGGATTATGTCAATTTCATCAAACAGGATACATCGCAGTTCCGTGTTCTAGAATTTGAACAAGGTCAACCTCCGTATAACAATACGCTTGCCTATTGGAGAATTCAAAGTGCGTATGGATATCAAGGGGCAAAGATGCGTCAGATCCAGGATATGTTCGATGTTGCCGGATTAGGAAATCCGATAGTCTGGGGTTTAATGAATGTGAAATACATTCTATCCGATCGTCCGGATTCAAATCAGGTGTTGCAGCCGATCTACGCTTCCAACGGAAAATATGTTCTTTATAATCGAGGAGCATTGCCGCGTGCATTTTTTGTCCGGCGATATGAAGTGGCAAAGGGGATAGACATTCTTAACAAAATAAAGGATATGAGTTTTGATCCCCGTGATGTTGCATTCTTTATGGATGATCCGAAACTGTCGATCGATGCTCCGCTTGAAGGTGTTGCTGCTTCGTACACCCATTTTGGTATTCAAGACATCGGATTGAATGTTACCGCGACCGGAAATAATCTTTTATTTTTAAGTGAATCGTGGTATCCGGAAGGATGGAAAGCGTACATCGATGGACAAGAAACACCGATCCATCGTATTAACTATATGTTCCGCGGTGTTGTTGTTCCGGCGGGTCAACATTCGCTGACGATGAAATTTGAACCGTCCGGGTTTTATCTTGGAAAAACATTGAGTTTAGTGATCAATATTTTTGCTTTTGCCGGACTAGGATATTTTGGTTTTATATTCATCACCAAAAAGAATAAACCACATTAACATTCACTCAAGCGGCGGTACACTCCGTACCGCCGTTTGCACAATACTTACAATGCAAAGACAGATCACTCTTGTTTAATTTCTCTCCGACACTTTCAAAAACTCTTTCCAATCTTACCTGGCTTTCTTTTGACAGAGTCATCCGATTATTCGGGGCAGTGTTTGTCAATGCATGGCTTACACGGTATCTTGGACCGGAACAAAATGGTGTCTTGAGTTATGCATTGGCGTTTGTCGGAATGTTTACACCTCTTGCGGTGCTTGGTATGGATGCGATCGTCATTCGTGATATTGTCCGCGATCCCTCCAAGAAAGATGAAATTCTCGGTTCTGCTTTCGGTCTTCGTCTTATGGGTGCGGTCTCTGCACTGATCTTCGCATCGATTGCCATCTATCTTGTACGGCCCGATGATACACTGACCCGATTGTTGGTCATTATCTCTTCACTTGGAATGATCTTTCAATCGTTTGATGTCATCGATTATTGGTTCCAATCCCAAGTGCAATCGAAGTATACCGTGTATGCAAAGAACGCTGCTTTTTTTCTGCTGAGCTTTGTAAAGATTGTTTGCATCCTTGCGGGTGCGCCGATCGTTGTATTTGTGATCATCACTTCGGCAGAATTTATCGTTGCATCCATTGGACTCGTGTTGATGTATCATCGCCGCGGAAATATTGTATGGAAATGGAACTTCACGTTCGAGCGGGCTTCATTGCTTCTTATGACCAGTTGGCCGATCATTATTTCCGATCTTGCAGTGTTCATGCAGGCACGGATCGACCAGGTAATGATCGGACAATATCTGACAAATGCGGATGTTGGTTTTTACGCGGCGGCACAAAAGATTTCGGAGCCGCTCAGTTTTATTCCGATGATCATTATGAGTTCAGTCTATCCCGTCATAGTCCGGACAAAAGAGTGGAGCGAAGAGGAATATTATCGTAGATTAACCAATCTTTATCGTCTGATGTTTATTATCTCTATGGTCATCTGTGTGCCGATCGCTTTGCTCAGCAAACCGATCGTTTTTGTTCTGTATGGAAGTGAGTATGCTTTTTCTGCAACATTGTTGACGTTATTGGTTTGGACTCGTTTCTATGCATTCTACGGCGTTGCGAGAAGTATTTTTATTTCAACTGAGAACTTGTTCCGTCACGCGTTGATCTGTTCAGTATCCGGTGTTACCATTAGTATCATTGCTAATTATTTTTTTATCCAGCGATACGGGGTCTTCGGTTCTATCATAGCCACTCACATGGGTTTTATTGTGACGATCTTTGTTGTGGATGGGATCTCACCACGAACGAGGAAAAATTTTCGGGCAATGATGCAGGGAATCTTTACGTTCTATAAATTTACATTAGCAGCACCGTCAAACACCAATGAAACTACTTAAACTATTCTATCGCTTTTATATATTGTTGAAACCGCAATATGGATTCAATATTGTGGCGATCGTCTATCGCATGACCGGATTTGTCATTGAGTATTTTAAATACAAATCAATGAATCATAATTCGAAATACACAGTTTCATTCTATGATTGGTATCCCTGTTTGACCGACAGAACAGAAACCACTCCATTAGATCCGGTGTATTTCTATCAGGACGCATGGGCGGCACGCAAGATCTTTGAGAATAAACCGACTCATCATTATGATGTGGGAAGTTCAGCAAAAACCATCGGGATCATTTCGCAGTTCGTACCAACGACGATGGTCGATATTCGACCGGTGGAATTGCAGTTGGATAATCTCTATTTTACAAAAGGGTCAATTGTCGAGTTACCATTTGAAGATAATTCCATTGAATCGATCTCGTCACTGTGCGTTGTTGAACATATCGGTTTAGGACGATATGGCGATCCACTTGATCAATTTGGAAGTGAAAAAGCAATTACTGAGTTGGTGAGAGTGACAAAACCAGGCGGATATATATATTTTACAGTACCAGTTGAAAGTTCAAACCGAGTATATTTTAACGGTTACAGAAGTTTTACAAGAGAGTTTTTATTTGCAGTATTCTCAAACTGCGAATTACAGGAAGAAAGATACATTTACGGAAATAAATTAATAGAAACGCATAATCCGACAAGCAATGCTGGTATCGGTTTATACATGTTTAGGAAGAAATAACCATGGCTTTACTTAGAAAATATCTGTCGCCAAAATTAGCTTATGAAGCTGAGCATCTTTTCCCTTCAAAAAGAGCTCATCGAGCCCGAATGATCGAGCATTATCGTCAATTTATCAAATCGGGCGACCTTGTTTTTGATGTTGGCGCAAACCTTGGTGAGCGGTCAAAAGTATTCCGAGCACTCGGAGCGAAAGTAATTGCTATTGAACCGACGAGCTATTGTTCGAATTATTTAATGGAACTTTTTAAGGGTGATTCAAATGTCGTTGTTGTCCCTAAAGCGTTAGGAGAGAAAGAGGGAACGGGTGAAATTAATGTGAATGAAAAACTTCCAGTTCTTTCAACTATGTCCAGTAAATGGGCAACTGAAAGTCGGTTTTCAAAAGATTATCAATGGGAGAGAAAAGAAATAATATCAATAACAACATTGGATGCACTTATCAAACAATATGGGATTCCAAAATTCTGTAAAATAGATGTCGAAGGTTTTGAAGTCCAGGTCTTGTCCGGCCTTTCAACACCGATACCAATGATATCGTTTGAATTCCTTTTCGAATTCCTGAATGATGCAACAAATTGTATGGACAAAATATCTTCATTAGGATCAACACAATTTAATTTTAATATTGGCGAGAAAATGGACTTTGCTCTCCCATCATGGTCAATTAAACAACAACTACTTGAAGCGATCATCAATAAAAGTGATCCAAAATTATGGGGAGATATTTATGCAAAGTGCAGTTAAGTGTTTTGCTCTATTATTATTCATTATGTATGCTGGATTTGCAATAGTTGGGTGCAAAAAAAACAATAGCATTTCGGATTATAAAGGAAAACAGAACAATCTTACAGAACAATTTGAGATAAAAGTTGAGATTGAAGAAAATATATCGTCTCCTAATGAAAATACAATCCGTGTTAGATTTAGTTGGAAAGAGAATCCGGATGCTATATCATATCAAATTCAAATTGCAGGAAAATCAGATTTCAGCGATGCTCAATTATATGAAACAGAGTTAACCAAATTGGTAGTGACATTACCATCACCAAGTGCCGTTTATGTTAGGATCAGATTTTTGAACTTTGATGAACAAGAAAGTGTGTGGAGTGTTCCTTTTGTGCGTTCATTTTCTTTACGGTTTAATAATACGTTTGGAGGATCTGCAGATGAAAACGGGATGTATGCTGTTCAACTTTCGGATGAAAAATATATTATTGCCGGAATAACTCATTCATTTGGCATTGCAGGCGAGGCGTGGCTGACTAAAACAGATCACCTTGGCAAAAAAATATGGAGCAAAACGTACGGTGGTAGCGGAGAAGAGAGATTCAATCAAATAATCGAAACAACAGATAAAAAATATTTATTAGGTGGTTATACAACTTCGAAAGGTAATGGTGGTGAGGATGGTTATCTAATTAAAACCGATACTTCAGGTGCCATTCTTTGGGAAAAAACATTTGGAGGGGGTGGAAATGATGCTATACTCTCAATTGATCAATCTTCTGATGGAATGATTTTTTGTTCGGGTTATACATCTTCATTTGGGGATGGCTTTCAAGCTTGGATATTGAAAATTGACGCGAATGGTAATGAACTTTGGAAAAAATATTATGGCGGTAATGGAAATGATTTCGGACAGCACATCGAAAAAGTTGAAGATGGTATTGTCGTATCCGGCGTTAATGGCTCAATAAGTGGGCGATTTTATGATTTTTGGTTGTTTAAAGTTGATAATAATGGTTTGGTTATTTGGGATAAAACTTATGGAACTGGTTCGGATGAAAGGGCAATTCGATTTACAACAACAAATGATGGTGGGTTTGCAGTGACAGGATATACCGATATTTCTGGAAATTTGGATTTTTGGCTTGTAAGAACAAATAAAAACGGCGATTCCCTTTGGTCAAAATCGTATGGATCATCGGGAAATGATTTTGGTCAATCGATCAAATCAATGTACGATAATGGATTTATACAAACAGGATACACTACTGATGCTTTTGGTAACCAAGACCTTTGGGTTGTAAAGACAAATGAGATTGGAGAAATAATATTTACAAAAAAATATGGCGGACCGGGTTCAGAATCGGGTTCGTCAATCGAAATCACCAGAGATTATGGGTTTATTATTGGAGGTTGGACAACTTCATATGGTTTAGGCGGACGTGATTTTTGGCTTCTAAAAACGGATAAAGATGGAAACGCAGAATAAATGAATTTTTCAAACCAGAGTCATATTTTAAGTAGAGTTCGTTCAATTTTCTTTACTCTCTTCAATCGTGTTGAGAACAATAACAATGCGGAGTTTTCAACGAATGGCGAAGAGAAATTTTTAGAAGATTATTTTTCTTCATTATCAGGAGCAGTGACTCTGTTTGATGTTGGCGGAAATATCGGCGGATATTCTGAAATACTGGTGAGGCAATGTGTGAAGCGAAATCTTGAGTATTCGATTCACGTCTTTGAACCGACACGATCTTGTTTTTCAATATTGAAAGAAAAATTTTTGAACAACGAACATATCCACTTGAATAACGTCGGCGTTTCGGATTCATCAACAACGTCAGAGATTTATTATGACGCGGAGAAAAGCGGATTTGCATCGCTGTATCAGCGTGATCTCTCGTCGGTGAATGTACAGATGAACAATCATGAGACTATTTCATTGATCCTGTTAGAAGATTATCTCACAAAGAACAATATTGGAACAATAGATTTCCTCAAGATCGATATCGAAGGACATGAACTTGCAGCATTTCGCGGGATGGGAAAATATCTTTCCGGTGACAGAATCAAAGCGATCCAATTTGAATACGGCGGTGCAAATCTTGATTCAGGCACCACACTGCGTGAATTGTATCATACACTTGAAACTGCAGGATTTACTCTTGCAAAAATTATGAAGAATGGTGTTGAGATCCGTCCTTATACACTGCGGATGGAGAATTATCAATATGCCAATTATGTGGCATTCTCTAAAAAATTCTTTCCATCGGTTCAATGATAAAAATATTTCCCGACATTGAATATTCTGAATTGTCCCCGTACGGTAATGGTACGCTAATTCCTAAAAAGATACTCTGGCAGGGAGTGCATACGTGCGTTGAGACGGAATGCAGCAGGACTAAAAAAACGATCATTGCCGATCTTCCGATCGGGCACGCTGTGATGAATTTGTGTAAAGTGAATGTTGAATCCGGAGAGATCTTTTGTCCGCCGGAATCGCTGAATTGGCTTGGTAAACCTCTTCTGCAGTCATTGCGAAATCCGATGCCTGATATGATTCCACTAACCGTGGAAAAAATCAAAGAATCGAACAGTGTTGTGATCGTCAACTGTATCGATCATCTCTATGGCCATGCATTGTTAAAATTGTTCAATACCGAACGACACCTCAATGCAAACGACGGAAACGGTGTGATCGTCATCGTTCAAGATTTTTTGCGGTGGCTTGTTCCCGAAGGTGTAGCTGAGATATGGACAGTAAAAATACCGTTGTCAAAGGCGCAGAATTATTTTCCATTATTGAACGAACAGATTGTTAAAGAATGTGGTCGGTTTTCTAACGTTTTTGTCAGTAATGCATACTCTCATCCAAACGTAAAAGATATTGTCCGTTTTTCACGAATACCGATCCACGACGACAGCAGCAAAAACTATCGGATCACGTTTATTTGGAGAGGCGATAGACCGTGGACGAACAATCCCTATATTATTCTCGCTGCAAAAAAAATGGGATTTATGAATGTGCTGCTTGGATTGCAGAATAAAAAAATCCATCGATTATTTTCTATGTTAAAAAAACAATTACCCAATGCCCGTTTTACTGTTGCCGGGTTTGGCAGGCAAACACAATTTCCGGATTGGGTTGATGATCGACGGGTAATCGAATTTTCGGACACAATTGAGCGGGAACTGTGTCAGGTGTATGCGGAAAGCCGTGTGGTGCTTGGTGTTCACGGATCGAATATGCTGTTGCCGTCAGCGCACGCCGGTATGACGGTCGATCTGATGCCAAAAGAACGATGGGGTAATTTTGCACAGGATGTGATCTTTCAGGAGAATGATCCGCGTATTGGATCATTTCGGTACCGATTTTTCCCCATCTCGACTCCGGCAAGCATCCTTGCACACTTGATCGCAACACAGATCGTAGAGTTTGAATATTTTAAAAAACAGATGTCGCATTGAATTCTTTAGCTCCCATAGTATTGTTCGTTTACAACCGTATCGAGCATACCAGGTTGACCGTCAATGCATTGCAGCACAACATTCTTGCTGCAGACAGCGATCTGTTCATCTATTCCGATGGTGCAAAGAATGCCGATGGTGTTGATGCCGTTCTTGCAGTGAGAGAATATGTTCGATCAATTAAAGGATTCAAATCGGTGACGATCATCGAGCGTGAAAAGAATTATGGGTTGGCACACTCCGTCATTGACGGAGTAACTTCGGTGGTCAATAGATTAGGAAAAATCATCGTCCTAGAGGATGATCTTGTTACATCAAAATATTTTTTGGAATATATGAACACGGCATTGAATGTCTATGCCGAAGTTCCTGAAGTTGTCTCCATACATGGTTATATGTACCCGACGAAGGCAACATTACCCGAAACATTCTTTATCCGCGGAACAGATTGCTGGGGCTGGGCTACATGGAAACGGGGGTGGGAGATATTTGAAAAGGATTCACAGAAATTATTATCGGAATTGCACGATCGGAAACTTCAGTTTGCATTTGATTGGGATGGAAATTACGGTAATATAAAAATGCTGCAGAGACAGATTGAAGGGAAAGTTGATTCATGGGCGATCCGATGGCATGCATCAGCCTTCGTAAAGAATACATTAACACTCTTCCCGGGTATTTCTCTGGTGAACAATATCGGCGGGGATTCTGCCGGAACCCACACAAAATCATTGGTGGAATTTCAAACTTCCGTTGCTCAACATCGTATCACCGTTCAACAACTACCACCGGTAGAAGATGGTGCTGCCCGCGACGCGATCGTTCAATTCTATAAGAGTGTTCAACAATCCACGCTGCAAAAGATTTGGAAAAAACTCAGTTCGTTCTTCTAAAGTAATATGACAATTATCCGGCACATAGACGATCCTAGAATCAACGATAATCGGAAGTATGATTATTCCCAACATCACGACAGTGAGAGATCGGAATATCCCATTATTGTGGATATGGTTAAACCGAATTCCCGCGTGATCGATCTCGGCTGCGGAAACGGTACATTGCTCGCACTGTTAAAGAAGGAAAAGAATATTGTTGATTACGGTTTAGAAATATCGGAAAGCGGAGTTGCTGTCTGCAAAGAACGGGGATTGAATGTCAGTTTTGGCCGGATCGATGAACGATTGCCTTTTGAAGATAATGCGTTTGATTATGCCATCTGCAACGTGACAATTCAAATGGTGATGTACCCTGAAATTTTGATGAAAGAAATGAAACGAGTTTCAAAATATCAGATCGTGTCATTCCCGAACTTCGCTTTTTGGAAGAACCGATTCGATCTGATGTTCAACGGCAGGATGCCTCGCACAATGCTGTTCAATTATTCCTGGTACAGTACCGGACACATTCATCAGCTTTCGTTTTCGGATTTTTCACAACTTATCAATGATCTCGGAGGATTGAAGATCGTTGAACGAAGGTTCACCGAACCGAACGATCCGATACGGAAAATGATCGCCTCAATGTTTCCCGAACTTTTTCATCTTCTTGGAATCTATCTTTTAGAAAAACACTAATGGGTTTGATCACTACTCTTATCAAAAAGGAACAATTCAATCCGGGAATCGTCGGTATATTCACGAATCCGTTCTATTTTTCACGGCGCGGATTATACCTTGCAATGACCGAACTTGGGAAAGATCTATCCGGTAAACTTCTCGATATCGGCTGCGGAACAAAACCATATGAACCATATCTCTCCGTCCGCGAGTATATTGGCGTTGAGATCGATACAGAACGGAGCCGCACAACATCCAAAGCAGATTATTTCTATGATGGGAAACGTATTCCTTTTGGAGATGGTGAATTCGATTCTGTTTTAGCGAATGAAGTGTTTGAACATGTCTTCAATCCGACAGAATTCTTAACGGAAGTGAACCGCATTTTAAAAATCAACGGCACATTCCTGCTGACAGTTCCATTCGTGTGGGATGAACATGAACAACCGCATGATTACGCACGCTACACCTCGTTTGGATTAAAACATATTCTACAACAGCATGGATTTGAAGTTGAGAAACATATCAAGAGTGTGTCGAATGCCCGTGTGATCTTTCAATTGATCAATGAATTCATCTACAAAAAAACATATGTTAATAATACGATGTTTCGTCAACTATTGAATACAATATTGATCTCTCCGTTTACCTTACTTGGGATTTTGATTTCAGCGATCTTACCCTCTAATGAGGATCTTTACCTTGACAATATCATTCTCGTGCGGAAAGTAAAGAATGTATAATTTCTGCACATTGTTCGATTCGAATTATTCTTCGCGCGGTTTGACTCTCTACCGTTCACTCGAAAACGTTTGTAAAGATTTTCATCTCTATATTTTTGCATTTGATGACCGCTCATATGCTGTTCTTCAAAAGCTTAATCTTCGACATGCCACGATCATATCGTTGAAGGAATTTGAAGATGCAGAACTGCTACGCGTTAAACCGACACGGTCCAGAGCAGAATATTGCTGGACATCGACATCATCAACCATTTTATTTGTCTTGGAGAAATTTAAGATTGATATGTGCACGTACCTTGATGCAGATATGATGTTCTTTGAATCTCCCAAAGCATTGTTCGATGAAATGGGTGATGATTCTGTGTTGATCACGGAACACCGATATTCTCCACGGTATAATAAAGAAGCGTTGAGCGGAAAATATTGTGTTCAATTCGTTTCGTTCAGGAATAATGAACGTGGATTAGAGGTCCTTCGATGGTGGCGAGCGCGCTGTATTGAATGGTGTTACGCACGGTTTGAAGAAGGGAAATTCGGCGATCAAAAATATCTTGATGACTGGACAAAACGCTTTACCGGCGTACACGAGTTGCAACATCTCGGCGGCGGGATGGCGGCGTGGAATGTTCAGCAGTATGATGTGTTTGAAAAAAATGGTAAATTATTCGGGAAAGAAAAAATAATCGGCCATGAATTCCCTGTCATCTTTTACCATTTCCATTATCTTCGGTTCCTTGATAACGCCCGAATTGAATTGGGAAGACGATTGTTATCCGATAGTGTGTTACGATTGCTGTATGTCCCTTACTTAGTTGAACTGGAAAAAGCAAAGAGAGAAATTACAATGATCGATTCTTCATTCGATCCTCATGGAACAGGAACCTATGAGTATTCAATGAAGTCGTTGATATTATTTATTTATCGAAAAGCATTCAATATCTATCATATTTATCCATTGAAAAAATTTCTTCACTGATCATCATATATTATGGCGTATATCATTCAATTAAAGACACACTCCGATAAACGAGGAAATCTTACCGTCATTGAAAAAGAGATTCCGTTCGAAGTAAAGCGGACGTTCTATATCTATGGAGTGGATGATTCGGTGCGGGGCGGACATCGGCACCACACTACCTATCAGGCGTGTATCTGTGTTCACGGGAGTTGTATGGTCTCGAACAACGATGGAACATTGAAACAGGATTTTGTTCTCGATCATCCGAATAAATGCTTGATCCTTGAACCGCGCGATTGGCACACGATGCATCATTTTACTCCGGATGCTGTCTTTCTTGTCTTTGCATCGGAATTATTCAATCCTAAAGATTATATCTACGAGCAATATCCATGATCGATTACGAAAATCTGCGAAAAGCGAACGAACCATTCTTTGAAGAATATCGAACATCATTCGATGCGTTGTTGAACAGCGGGTGGTTCATTCTTGGAAATGCGGTAAAGAATTTTGAACAAGAATTTGCAGCTTTTAATACGAATAAGTATTGCGTTGGAGTTGCGAATGGATTGGATGCGCTAATCCTTAGCCTGCGTGCATTGGATCTTAAAAAGGGGAGTGAAGTCATTGTTCCTTCAAATACTTACATTGCAACAATTCTTTCCATTCTTCAATGCGACCTCGTTCCAGTTCTTGTAGAACCCGATATCCGTACATATAATATCGATCCGAAGAGGATTGAAGAAGCCATAACCTCAAAAACCCGCGTCATTATGGTCGTTCATCTTTATGGAAAATCCTGCGAGATGGATACGATTTCTGCAATCGCCAAAAAGAGAAATCTTGCGTTGATCGAAGATTGCGCTCAATCGCACGGTGCAAAACATAAAGGAAAGATGACCGGAACATTCGGAGTTAGTGCATTTAGTTTCTATCCGACGAAAAATTTGGGTTGTCTTGGTGACGGGGGCGCAGTAACAACTGATGACGAATCGTTTGCAAAGAAAATCCGGATGCTGCGGAATTACGGCTCTGAGAAAAAATATTACAACGAGGTTGTCGGTTACAATTCACGCTTGGATGAAATTCAGGCGGGATTTTTATCGGTGAAGTTGAAACATCTGAACGAGATCACACAACACAAGCAGAAACTGGCGGCACTGTATCACAATGGATTGAAGAACGATTTTATCAAACCGATGGTTGATAGCGATTATGTTGACGTCTTTCATATCTATAATGTTCGTCATCCAAAACGGGATGAACTAAAGGAATATCTTTTAAAGAATGAGATCAAAACCGAGGTGCATTATCCCGTTCCTCCGCATAAACAAAAAGCTATGGCGGGAGTGTTGACAAAACAGCATTATCCTCTCTCGGAAGAAATTCACGCAACAACATTAAGTCTTCCAATCTCGTATTGTCATTCGGAAAGTGATGTGCGGCGGGTGATCGAAGTGATGAACAAGTTCTAAATCAATTAACAGTGAACAATGAACAATTACCAAAAAAAATTAATCTTGTTCATATTAATATCTCACTGATGTTACGCAATGTCCAAAAATCAATCGTCATTCCCGCACGATTCTAGCGGGAATTTTTATAATGGATGCCCGACTAAGACATTCGGGCATGACAACTTTACTTTATTAGGTAACAAATTTCTGTGCGTAACATGAGTGACTAAGATTATAGCTTATCTAAAATTGCAGCTAATTTACCTGCAATGACTTCTCTGCTATATTGCTTTGCCATGGTTGGATTTGGTGCGAGTGTTTTGAGCTTATTAAAAATATCCATTGTATTGTAATTGTACGGAAACAGAATCCCCGCGTGCGCTTCCTGTAATATTCCACCCACTTCAGCATTGTCATCACCAAATGCAATGATACGGTTTCCGGTCCGGAGATATTCGAATAATTTTCCGGGAACATGTCTTTTTTCCGTTGCGCAGACTAGTAAATAGGAAGCGTTCAGCATTTCCTTTACAACTTCGTTGTAAGGCAGAAACCCCTTGTAATCAGTATGTAAATCCAATCCTGATTCTGTGATTGCTTTTTTTATTTCGGGACTGACGGTGCCGATAAAACGAATCCGGATATTTCTGCCATTATCAATTTCTGTTTTGATATTCTTCCACAATCCGAGGGGATTCTGATAGTCGAAAATATTCCCCGCGTGCAGGACAATCTCTTCTTTTTTGGGGATTTCTTTTATTGTCCCATCGAAACTTTCTTCATTGTATCCCCAATACAATACATTCGATTTTTTCTCGATCCACGGATATTTTTTGACATATTCATCCCGCGAACTTTTGGTTACAAAAACGACCTGCGCAGCTTGACGTAACGTTGATCGTTCAAAGTACCGGTCGAGTGCAAGTGTCGGCGCACTTCGTTTGAACTCTTTGTAATAGATAATGTCTACCCACGGATCGATCAAGACAGGAATATGAGGGATGTTGAATTTTTTACTCAAACGCTTACCGATCAAGTGAGAACTGTGCGGCGGTCCGATGGAGATGATAGCGTTCGGGCGTTCGGATTCGATCAATTGTTTCCCACCTTTCACTGCCGAGAATGTCCAACCAATGCGGGCATCGGGGATGAACAAATTCATCCGGATCCAGATGGCAAGTTTGTGTTTCCAATCAGCATTGGTCAGTGAGATCGTTTCCGATGCGATCAGGGGAGTGTCGGATTTTTTTCCAAGGAATTTTCGGTAGAGGTTGAACGGTTCGTTTGCAGCGGTCTTTATAACTGTTACGTTCTGAACTTCATTCAATAAACTTTCATCAGTGTGCGAAAATGAATCTTCGTCGACCGTCAGAACACTTGGTTTCCATCCATGGTTCACGAGATGCTTAATGACAAATAGCGGCCAGTGAAGCGATGCTTTGCCGGAGGGAGGCCAGAAATATGATATGAAGAGAACATTTTTCATGCGTATCGGAGCCTTGCGAAGTCGACGATATACTTTATTAAACAACAACGTCATTCCCGCATGATTTTGGCGGGAATCTATTCAATGGATGCCCGATAGAAACATTCGGGCATGACGGTTAAGGGAATACTTCTATTTCTTCAACCATAATTCTGTGATAGCATCATCTTTCCATCTCAAATGCAGTAGCAGATCACACACTTCGCGAACGGCTCCGTGCCCGCCATCCAATTTGGTAACATAGTGTGCAATTTTTTTATTGATTGCGGTTGCATTTGCGGGGGCTGCAGAGAAACCGACTTTCTTCATTACCTCAATATCATTGATGTCGTCGCCGATGAAAGCGATCTCTTCCCACTTCAGGGAATATTTGAGGATCAATGATTCAATCGCTTCCATCTTATTATAACTTCCCTGGATAAGATCATCAACCTGTAATCGTTCTGCTCGTTTTTCTACGATCTTTGTATTTTCAGTCGTTACAATTGCGATCTTGTATCCGGCTTTGCGGAGGAGGACCATTCCCATTCCGTCGCGGATATTGAATTTCTTTAGTTCAATGCCGTCTCCGGAATAATATGCGCCGGAATCGGTGAGAACGCCGTCAACATCGGAGACAAGAATCTTGATCTTTTTTAATTTTGCAGTGAGTGACGCTGATTTTGCCATAGTTTATCTTTCAATATGTTATGATAAACTACGGAAAAATTGATGTGATTCCAAGAAATGGTCAGTGGAGGCAGATTACATTTTTCGAAAAATTTATTTCAACAAGGTCATCGACTTTATTTGAACCAGTGAACCTTGCTGCAGTCTGCAATAATACGTTCCGCTTGATAATGAAGCACCATTGAAGACTATTTCGTGATCTCCGGGAGGAAATGTTCCTTCTGCCAGCGTTTGAATTTCACGGCCAAGAGAATCGTAAATTTTCAAAAGGATATACCCACCATTCGAAGTGAATCGTATCCGTGTTGAAGGATTGAACGGATTAGGGTAATTTTGATGTAATGTAATTTCTGTCGGTGTAAGTTCTTTTTCCTGAACAGAAGTTGCCGTAGTGTCAATGATCGGTAACGGTTGAAAATCTTTCAATAATACTGTTTCTAATTCCGCTTGCGGAACACCAAACCAATCTTTGAGGATCGATGCATAGACTGAACGAAAATCATATTGCATTGGAAGATTATCTTTTGATGTTGCTGTTGCAGGAATGATCGGATTTGATCCAATGATTCCCGGTTTTATTTTTTTTCCGAAGACCATCAATGGAGCCGCCGCGCCGTGATCGGTTCCGCCGCTTGCGTTGGAGATGATCCGTCTGCCAAATTCTGAGAATGTCATTCCAACAACACGATCTTCAACACCGAGCAATTTCAAGTCATCTTGAAAAGCACTGATTGCCATTGAAAGACGAGTCATTAAAGTTGCATGCGTTCCGGTTTCAGTTGCCCCGAGAACTACTTGATTAGAGTGTGTATCAAATCCTCCTAAGCTGACAACATAAATTCTTGTCTTTAATCCGCCGGCGATCAGCCGAGCGACAACTTTCAATTGATCACCGAGAGAATTATTCGGCGAAACAGGATACATTGTTGAAAGAGTATTTGCTTTTGCTGCAGCACCTTTGATGACTGTTGCATATTGCTGTGTTTGCTGAGCAACTTGCCGGATGAATGTCAGTTCATGGCCGGCAGGAGTATTTGGAGCGGGATCGACCGTTCCTGTAACGAGTTGATAGAATTTCGTTGGATCGGTGATCGTCATTCCCATGGACACCGATGGTCCCTGCAAACCGGGAGAAATAGTCGAGCCGATCTGAATTGCAAGAGGATCGGGCATTACGGTGTTCGGATAACTTTCAGGATACGAAGGATATTCTTCGTTCAAATATCGTCCAAGCCATCCATTGGTTACATACTGATTTGAATCTGAAGCGGTGAGCCAAATATCGGTTGCACGGAAATGCGAAAAATTTGGATTCGGATAACCGACACTTTGAATGACGGAAAGTTTTCCTTTGTAATAGAGATCAGCCATACCGCTTAACGAAGGATGGAGACCTGTTGAATCATTCAACTTCAATACTTTCGCTTCCGGTATCAGAATATTTGCGCGTGCTTTAGCAAGATTGGTGTATTCACTTACCGGAATTACCGTATTCAAACCGTCGTTGCCCCCGTTCAATTGTATCAAAACAAATACACGGTCTGTTTCTGTCGCCGCACTGACAAGTGTTTCCAGGAAGGGAGATCGTCCGTACGCCTGAACAGAAAATCCACCGATGAACATTGGAAGCAGTGACACCGGAACTGTTTTTGAAATAAAATCTCGCCGTTTCATGATCTTCCTTTTACGAAAGTTGATATTCTGCAGCGTTCATTAATGCTTTAAGAAGCGATCGTAATCTGGTTGTTACCGTAGATTTTGCATTCGTATCATTGGTGTCCGCTTTATACGTGATCCATGCGTCTGTCCAATAATGATCTGAAGCTTGCCCGGAAAGGAGCGAACTCGTTTTCAACGAACTTTTCAGTGTATCGGAAATGGTGATGGCATAGAGATGCTGCACTATTTCATCCACCAGTGTTGTCGGGTTGGAAGGGTCTGAACAACGGTCAGCGTATGCGATCGGATCGATGACTAATCTCGTACTGGATCTTGTATAACCATTTGTTGAGATCATTGTGTCGGTGAATTGATTCCGCTTTGGCAGTGTATCCGCATTGATCCATATCTCATAATACTGCGGTTCCTGATAATACGGAGACCAGCCGGCAACATTCGGAGGATCACCGACATTCATTTGCATTGTTGATGATTGACTTCGAAGGTATTCCCAAATCCCATATTGTTGTGCCGGTGTTAATAGAACCGGAGGCGTTGTTGAAGATTTTCCATTGATAGAAAATTCTCTGCACAATCCTACCGTAAGATCGATCGGCGTTTTGATCACACATCCCATATTTACCGGATCAAAGAAGTGTGCACTGTTCAGCAATGCAGAGAGTGCAGGTTTGATCTCGTAATTATTTGTTCGAATGATATCTGCTAATGGTGTGATGACATTTGTTTCAATCCCGGAGTCAATAATGTAATAGACAAAGAACCGATATAATTTTCGTGCAATGAATTTCGCAACTTCATTCTGGGAAAAGATCATCGTCATCAGATCGTCAAGTTCAAGCGCACCGGCAGTTGCACCGGTTCTACCGGTAATGATTGTAGAATTATAAAATGAAGAAAAAGTCTTATTTGATGTATCGTGTCGTGTTGAATCGAAGTATGACACATTATTGACACCATCAACTCTCCAGCCGGTTAACACCCGGGCGGCATTCTTCACATCGTCTTCGGTATAGTGTGAATCCGGTCCTTTGCCGATCGTAAATAATTCCTGAAGCTCGCGTCCATAGTTCTCATCAGGAGCAGTTTTGGTGTTCACATACCCGTTCAGATACCGCAGCATTGCCGGATCGGTCGTAATTTGTTTTGTCAATTCTTTGAAATTACCGAGAGCGAATTGACGTAGGAGCGCATGATGTTTGTATACATACCGAGCATCGCCGACATCGGCGGTTTCCGTGGAAAAATGATTATGCCAGAACAATGTCATTTTCTCTCTGATCGAAAGCTGCTGTGCGATCATTTCACTGATCCACCATGCTTTCCATGAAGATGTGCGCGCACTATTGACGGTGCTGTCATACGCTGCATTCACCCACGTTTCACCCGGAAGCACGCCGGATGGATCGGCCGATGTTGAATAATTGTTCACCGGCGGCGACGGTATTGGCTGCACCGACAACAACAGATCCACCGTTTCCGAAAGTGTTTTGGTTTTGACCGTTGTAAGATCATCACGGCTGACACCGAAGGTTGTTCGGCGTAAAAGATGAAGCATTTGATCCATTCCCCATGTTCCGGTGTATGCTTCTAATCCCGCAGTAGAACGTTCCAATCCTTTTGGGAGAGTTTTATTTGCATAATCATCCGTGGGAAATTTTTCAGGAAGGAGTTTTTCTTCTTCAGGACTCAATGGGGGAATTGCTAAAAAATCTCTTCTGTTCATAACACTGTATTCCTGTCAATGGATAGAATTTGTATTGATATCCTGCAAGAAGTCTGCCAGCAATTGTATCAGTGCGATCATTGCACGATTTGTTTCAATTCGATCGTGAATTCAATATATCACAAGGAAACATTAAATCAATGTGCATATATCACACATATCTGTGCTGGCTTTGCACATATTTTGTCTCATTTCTTGAACTAAAAATTCTTACCTTAGCCTTATGAAAATTGCAATCGTATCCGATATTCATGGAAACCTGGAGGCATTGAAGGCAGTGCTTTCCAACATCGATGAGCTTTCTATACCATCGATCTATTGTCTCGGAGATATCGTTGGATATGGCCCAAATCCGAATGAATGCGTAGAACTGATCCGGACACGAAACATCCCGGCAGTTGCCGGTAATCATGACAAAGCGGTAACCGGAGAACTTTCTATCGATTCGTTCAGTCAAATGGCAAAGGCAGGAGTATTGTGGACGCAATCGGTCATCACGGAAGAGAATAAAAATTTTCTTGCCAGCCTTCCGTTAACGATCCAGGAGCATGATATTGACTTCGTTCATAGTTCACCGGATTATCCAGAAGAATTCCGTTATCTCTTATCGGCGGCAGATGCACACGAAAGCTTTGAGTATTTTTCAACTCCATTATGTTTCATCGGACATACACATCGCCCGGTTATTTTTTGCGAGGATTTTAAAACGACCGAGATCTCGCGGGATAAAAAATTCATCGTCAATGTGGGAAGCGTCGGTCAGCCGAGGGATGGAAACCGGAAAGCATGTTTCGTTATGCTGGATACGGAGCAATACATTATGGAATATGTTCGTGTTGAATATGATGTTGAATCAGTGCGTAAAAAGATCGAAGCGCATGGGTTGCCTCAAAAATTGGCGGATCGATTATTGGCGGGAATATAGAAAAGATCAAAAACCTAAACACACAGACACAGAGGCACAAAGGAATATTTGGAGTGGTGTTTAGCAGTCTTACAAATATGGCAATGATACTTCGAGGGTTGGTAAGATATAGTTCATCATTCTGAAATACGTCCTATTGACTCTAACCGTATTTACCCGTACGTTAACAATAGACAAAAAGTAATTCGTCGGCTATTGCCACGAATTGGATCCCGGGATCGTTGATTCCGAACATAGATCTTCCCCTCTTCCATCCACCGGCACAGCCGGAACCACAACTCTCAATAATTCAAGATAGATTTATCCTTAATAGGGATAGGTATGTTCA
>CAYPEM010000046.1:0-41157 GCA_964409765.1 uncultured Chitinophagaceae bacterium | reverse complement strand
TTAATACTTGCAACTGCATTTTTTCCCAAAATCTTCTTGCTTTCTTTCGATCTCCATAAAAATACTCCCTCCATCCACGGAATTCATTTTCCTCATGCACATCCTTAAATCCAAATTCTATAAAGGCATTTTCATAATAGCTGGATTGAAGACTATATTGCAACTCCTTTCTATTCACATAGTTATTATTTGACAATGAACTAATTGAATAATTGTAGAACAATAAAACTTCTGGCATAATTTTAAAGTACACTTTATTTTTCATTCGGAGGAATAGATCATAATCTTCTAAACCATAATTAATATTTTTATACTGCCCAGAGTGATAAAAGAATTCTTTATACATCATTATTGCTGCATTGGGAAAATGGCAGGTTAATGAAAGCTTTTTCTTTATTGTTTCGGAGTTGAGCGGTGGATTAACTATGTATCTTATCCTGGTTTTTTCAAAAACTGCATAACTACAAGAAATCACTGTATATTGAGGTGATTTTAACAAAGTATCATATTGTTTTTCAAGTCTCTCTGGCAAAGAGATATCATCTGAATCTTGAATTGCAATTATCGGAGCATTTGATTGAGAAATACATAAATTTAGTGCGGCACCTCTTCCTATATGAATGCTATCAATTATCTTTATTCTTTTGTCTGATACATTTTGCAGTATTTGTAATGTTGAATCAGTTGAACCGTCATTTACTACGACTAATTCAAAATCCTTAAATGTTTGATGTAAAATACTTTCAACACTTTTAAGTAGAAACTTCTCACCATTGTAAACAGTCATTATAACAGATATTTTTACCAAGCTACATTCCTTTTTATATCAAAACACAATATTTCTCGCAGTAGATGATTTTGTATCAAATGATGTTTACTAAAATATATATTGCTTTTTAAACAAGCTTACTTAAATATTATCAACTGACAATGGTTTAATAGAAAGAGTATTTTTTATTTCTTCTTTGAATCTATTCGTAGATTCATCACACTTATCAAAATAAAACTCAAACGCTTTTTTTCGTGAAGCCATATCACATTGATTTTGGAGTGCCTTTTTGATTAATTCTTCAATATCATCACCCATTTTCAAAATTTGGGCACATCCCATATAAGATAATTTTAATAAATCTTCCCCTTTGTTGTTGGATACATACACTAATGGAATATCATATTGCAATAATTCAATCGCAATTGTAGAATCCTCAATAAATGCAATTTCAATCCCTTCGTATTTATTTCCTTCAACGGTATCTGTCTTCTTAAAATTGAATATTCCGCTAAAATCAATCTCATCTATTGGGTGTTGTTTAATAGATAAGTCTCTGTCAGCAAATTTTGTAATGATGATGTTTTTTATATTGTTTAATTGATCAAGGGTATAAAATATATTTCTATTTGCACTTAATGCAGTTTGGTGTTGGAACGAAGGAAGAAAATAGACCCATTTTTTTCCTTTTTTAGAGTTATTAATACAATACTGGTTTAAGGGATGTCCTATTTTTGTTATTGTCTTACAAATTATACTACCCTTCACATATTTCTTGTAACATTCAATATGATAATCTCCCCAACATAAATAATGATCTGAATAAATGTATCTATTGATTTGGGAAAACGTATTTATCGCGTGGTCAATAAGAATTGTTTTAACATTATAATCACGATGCAATTCACACAAAATTGATCTCGTATCAATGTTGTCTAAATCTGATATGTAAAATACAATTTCATGCTTTAACAACAATTTATTTAAAAAACGATTCACTTCGGATTGGTATCTTATCAATCTTTTTAAGTCGTTTTCGATAATCGCCATTCTATCTTTATTAAATTCCTTAAGTAATTCTTTGTTTAATGATAATACATCAGTACCATATTTAGATCCATTTTTATTAAACAGTATTCTGAATACATGAAATGGATGACAAAATACATTATGGCTAAATAACAATCTCCGTTTAGATAATACTCCAAAATGTACTATTACAGCATCATTCTCAAAAGCAATTTCTACTAAAACATCAAGTGCATGTAAAGAAGATTTAATATCGGTGAATAAAGAAGCAGTAATGATTTTAGAATTATTTTGTTTACCAAATAATAAAAACCATTTTACTGTCCATGCAAAATACCATATCACTAAAAATAATTTATTAATTATATTTCCAGAGTTTATGTTTACGGACAATAATTCAATCGGAGATTTTTGAATCGATTCTAAATACTGCCTTAGAATAGAAAAAGATATCGCGCGTTGCAATACCTCTATTTTTCGATTCTTATGTGAAATTAATATATTTATCATTTAGAACTTGTTTTAGAAGTCGAGCACTAATTCATTTTCGATTCATAATTTGGATATATAGCTTTTCATAATTGGCAATCATTTGTTGCATTGAATATTTGTGTATCATTTTTTTTGACCCTAATTTCACGCTTTTAAAATCACTCTCTAATATTAATTTGGCCAAATAATATTGATTGTTTTGATTTATAAAATATCCATTTTGAGCATGGTTTATGACTTCTTTGTTTCCTCCATCATTTGTGACAAAAACAGCAGTACCACAGGCTAAAGCTTCTAGAACAACTAAATCAAATATCACATTTGTTGACGTAAGTACAAAACAATCACTTTTTTTCAACAGTTTGATAACATCATCATTGACTATAGATCCAAGGAATTGAACATTATTTTTTAGTCCTAATTCTCTTACTAAGGCTTTAAGGTGCACTGTTTCCTCACCAGACCCGATATTTAATAATACGACATCTTTCTTTAATTCATTTACCATTACATATACTGCTTTTATTAATAAAGATATATTTTTTTGAGGGGTATGCTCGGCAATATTGCAAATATATAAGGAAGCATTGTTTCGAATTTTATAACGATCAAATATTTTAGAGTCATCGATAATTGTATTAATATAATTAACATCAACACCGTTATATAAAATATTAATTTTGTCATTTGGACATTGAATATCATTGACTCTAAAAAATAGATCTTTTGCTGCAATGCTAGGGAAAGTGATGCAGTCTGCTACATTTACCGCAATTCGTTCTTGTTCTTCCAACTGTTTAAAATGTGCTTCATAAAAATGACTGCTTAATCCATTGTTTTTACTTTCATATGTAAAACCACCCTTTGAGTGAATCGTTAATATTTTTTTTTGTTTATTTTTTGCAAAGTACGGTAAAGCAAGGGTCTGATGCGCATGGATAATATCACTATTAATTTTATTTGCAAACAAATTGAAATATTGATCTACTCTATTGTAAAAACTTTTGTAATAAAATGGCGATGTAACCAAACGCTTATAGATGGGGAAAATATTTGATAAAGAAATACCAATTTTCTTTTTAACTGGCAAATTTTTTAATTGATTAGGATTAAATTGACTAATACCATAGTTTTTATGATAGGTGAAAGAAAAATATTCTCTCGAAAATCGATCCGTTGAAATGTTTTTAATCAAATCATAAATGATCCTGTTCCCTCCTCCTGAATGGTGCGTTGGGTACCCTGTCAACGATGTATATAGGATATCAATCATTGTTATAATTTTACCTTTCGCTTGTAGATAAAATATACAAAAACAACCAAAACGGAACCTTCAGAGATAGACCAACTTATGGCAGGAGCATTGAATGACAGCATTGGTGTTAAGAGGAAAAGAAGCATGATATTCAAAATAACTCCAATAACAATACCAAAAAAGAATTCTTTTTTCATTTCTAGATTTAACAATACATGAACACCTGCAAGATTATTAAGACCAACAAATAATAGAATCGGAGATAAAAATCGGACAGTATTTGCAGATAAGGTATATTGCTCTCCCGCTATAAGAATAACAATATGTTCTGCAAATATTATTAATAGCACCATACCGATAAAATTAACAATAGCTATGAATTTCGAGTATTGTTTTATTTCTGCAATTGCATTGTCGACGGATACGAAAAATTGTTTGCTGATATTTGGAAGGAATAACTGATTTAGAGGTGAAAATAAACTTTTCGTCATTACGACGATTTTTTCAGCAACAGCATAATATCCAACCAGGGTGGCATTATTGATCAAGAGCATCAAAAACAAAGGATTCAATTGAACGTACAACGATGTAAGACCTTGCGATAAAAACGGTAAGAAACCATCAAGAAATTGCTGCCTGATATTGCCTATCAAAGTTATTTTGAATCGTATTCCAAGAATATTCAAATAAAACAAGCAAATTATTGCGCTAACAATTGAAGGAATAAGTTGAGTTAAGGGAAAGATTTTATAGTCATCGCTTTGTGTGATAATGATAAACACAAGACCGACACTGATCAACTTATTTAAAAACAATAGTGCATTATACTGCCGCATCTTTTGCAAACCGACAAATAACCATTGTGGAAATATCAACGCTGGGATGAGACTCGCAAAAGTCAATCCAAAGAGAATAATTTCATTTTGCAGCAATGGTACCAAATAATAAATTGGAATGAGAAGCAGAAGACAGAACAAAAAAACGATCAGTCGCAATACAATTGAATTGAAAAAATATTTAGCAGTGTGTTGTACATCATCTGAAAAGCGGGCAATATCCCGAACACCGGTAAATGAAGCACCATAATCGCTTATTGTAGCAATTATTGCAGAGGTGGATGCTGCAACTGCAATAAGTCCATATTTTTCAGGACCAATTATCCGTAATAAATATGGATAACTGATAAGTGGAACAAGAATACTTAAAATTTGGACAGTAAAGTACCAGGGATATTGGTTGAAAGGTATTTTTTTAAGGATTGCTAAATTCACAGATGTCATCAAAATTCTTTCGATGAATCAAATTTTAACCCGTCATTTAATGAATCCAATATTCCCTGAAATTTCCATGTAGCATATCTTCCGAGCGGATGAATATTATGCTCCAATAATTTACTGAGCATTTCTTCTTTCCAATTCGAATCTGGATAACTCCAAGTATATGCTACATCAATCCATGTTGGATCTACCACATCAACATCACCAATAAAGCCAAATTGTTGCAATTCGTCGATCATTGATTGTATGAGTTTTTGTATCTCCTCATTATTTGGTTTATTCCCTCCCGGAAATGCTTTCTCAACATAGAGACTGACATAGTCACCATTTCTTTTTGATAATGGCAAAAAATCCTTATCCACATTACTATAAAAACCAACACGATGAAATCCAGAGAGCGATGTTGGAAAGTATATCCAATGATCGTTGATTTTTCTATCGCCTATTTGAGCTCCAATGTTTAGAACCATGACAGAGGTATACGGATCCTGTTGGTATTTTGTTTGTATGCCAGTTAAGTCTTGCATCACGTTTAATGGCAATGTGGTTATTAGTTTCTTATAAACTACTTCTGAACCATCAATAAAATTTATGGTTTTATTGTTCAAGTTGATCGACGATACTTCTTTCCCAAACTGAATATCACATTTTTTTTCAATAGCAGATGTAATGGTACTTAATCCATGCTGTGGATAGATAAATGATGTATTATAGCCGACTGAAGCAACATCTTTTTCTGCCCCCGATATAATTTGAGCTATGTTGATCGGACTTTTATATCCATCCTGGGGCTGTATTGTTTTCCATAAACCTGCGGTATATAAATCATGAAACGGGTGAAAGAAAAGACCGGATAAAGTTTTACCAAAAAACGAATCACACCAGTCAAACATGGTTCTTACAGAAGGATCTTCTTCGTTGTTTGCTATTTCAGTAATTATTTTTTGAGAAAGTTCATCGGGTAAAAATCGCAAATTATTTTGAATGGGGTAGGGAATAAAAGTATCAACAGTGGGTAAATAAACCGATGCTTGTCGATTATATTTTTTTACAGGATCTATTGCTGAAATGAAGTTTATAATTTCGTCGTTTTGTCCAAATATCCAATGACCTCCACCATATTCAAATCGGTAATCTTCTTGAACTTCACTTCTTCTGTTTTGTCTTTTGGGTTTATGTTTGGAAATATAATACGAAGAACAAATTCCGCCGGAATATTCGTTCTTCTCAAAAACTGTAAAGCCTGTGTTGTATCCACAGGCTAATCCAGTAACACCAGCTCCAAGAATGAAAATATTATTCTTCTCCATGCCTGCTTTTTTCATATTCCGCAATGATCTTATCGGCTACGTCTCTCGGCACTTCATCGTAATGAGAGAATTTCTGATGATGCATTCCTCTACCCTGTGTCATTGATCGTAACGTTGTTGAATAATGGTACAATTCTTTCAATGGTACTGCCGATTTAATGATCTGATGCGAACCATCCGTATCCATCCCAATGATCTTTCCTCTCCTACTCGAGAGATCTCCCATCACATCACCCATATGATCATCCGGGACGATCACCTCAACTTCATAGATCGGTTCAAGCAACACCGGCCTTGCTTCTTTAAATCCCTTTTTGAACGCTTGTGATCCGGCTATTCTGAACGACATATCGTCGGAGTCAACATCGTGATAGGAACCGTCAAACAATGTTACTTTTACGTCGATCACTCTGTATCCTGCAATGATGCCATGCTCTAATGTGTCTGCAACACCACGTTCAACGGCAGGGATGAACTTTCCCGGTACAACACCGCCAACAACTGCATCTTCAAATTCAAATCCAGCACCGCGAGGTTTCGGTTCGATTTTCAAATGTACATGTCCGTACTGTCCCCGTCCGCCCGACTGTTTTTTATGTTTGAATTCTACATCGGGAGCAATTCCTTTGATTGTTTCTCTGAAAGGAATACGCGGTTCGATCAGATTCACCTCAACACCAAATTTGTCTTTTAACCTCCTGATAATGATCGCAAGGTGCAGTTCCCCTTGTCCGGAAACAACGGTTTGCCGTATCTCAGGATCGACCTTATAGACGAACGTGGGATCTTCTTCATGAAGAGTATGAAGTCCGCTGCCGATTTTATCTTCTTCACCTTTTACTTTTGGAATAATCGCTTCGGTGATCACCGGTTCCGGGAATTCAATTGGATGATAGATAACAGGAAATGATTTTGTACAAAGCGTATTGTTCGTATGAGTATCTTTTAATTTTACCACTGCACCAAGATCACCGGCATGAAGTTTTTGTACTTCTTTCCGATCCCTTCCATTCATCACAAATATTTGACCGAGCCGTTCAGGTTTATCGTTCGATTCATTCACAAGATCCATACCCGCAGTGATGGCACCGGAATATACTTTGAAGAAGGAAAGTTCGCCGACATGATGTTCCGATACGGTCTTATAGACAAACAATGTCGCCGGACTTGCATCATCAATCTTCACTTCGATCTCTTTCTTCGTAGTCACATCGGTTGCTGTGACTGTTTGAATTTCCATCGGCGGCGGGCAATAATTCGAAATAAATTCCAATACATTGAAGACACCAACATTTGTCGATGCTGAAGATGCGAATGTCGGGTAGATCTTTCTGTCGAGCAATGCTTGGTGTAAGCCTTTCCGGATTTCCTCATCAGCAAGAGTTCCGTTGGTCAGAAATTTATCGAGCATCACTTCGTCTGATTCAGCGATCTTTTCGATCAATTCTTCATGAAGTTTTGTTGTCTTTTCTTTAAATTCGGCGGGAATGTCTTCCTCGATGTAAGAGCCGTTTCCATTAGGTGAAAACCGAAGTATTTTCATCTTTACAACATCAATGATCTCTTTCGCACCCGAACCGGTCTTCACCGGGAATGTAACGATCGTTGCATCACTGCTTAATCGTTCGCGAATGGAGGCGAATACTTTATCAAAATCAGCGGTATCACCGTCGATCTTGTTGATCACGAACAGCGATGGCAATTTGTAACCTTTCACATATTCCCACACGAATTCTGTTCCAACTTCAACTCCCTCAAAAGCACGAACAAATGTCACTGCAGTATCAGAAACACGCAGAGCTGCTTTCACTTCACCGGTAAAATCTGTATATCCGGGAGTGTCCAGTATATTGATCTTGATATTGTTTACATCGGTGGTGAGAAGTGAAGCGTTGATGGATATCTTTCGTTCGATTTCGTCGGGGTGATAATCGGAGATCGTGTTGCCATCTTCGATTCTTCCTTGACGATTGATAATTCCGGTGGAGAATAACGCGGCTTCGGAAAATGAAGTTTTCCCGCAGCCGCCGTGCCCAATAAGGGCGATTGTCCTAATTTGTTGAGAGGAATACTCTCGATGATTGTTATGTTGACTCACAGCAAGCTCCTTTTACTCGTTTGCTGCTAATGAGGAGTCATCGCTGCAGACGATGATGAGTATGTGGTTTTTTTGGGATGATTATGTACAGCTTATTCTTCGTATCGGGATGGTTTTCCGCCAATTGCCCGATTAAAGAAAGAGGTGAACCCTCGTATCACTCCTCCGAGTGTGTTCATCACTTCCATGATTGGTGATTCAATCGCATCCTGCACACGGCGTTCAAACGCAGCAACATTATCAGCAACACCTTTCAATGTATCCACCGAACTTTTCAATACTGCGATCTGTTCATCAAAATTCTCGACGATCACTCTGATTTTTTTTGTGATCACTTCCAGATTTTCAAGAGTAGGAATCGTACGGGTTGCGACTTCTTTAAGGTTTGAATCAATCGTTCCGAGCAGATCACGCAGTTTTACCAGAACCATGATCGCATAGATCGAAACACCAGAGAGCAGTAAGAGCACAATAATTTGCGTAATAGTTAAAAAATTTTCCACGGATCGCTCCCCTGATTAATTTTTGTTTTTCTCTGTTTGTCCCTTACCACGGGCATCAGTAAGGATCTTTTCAGCATCACCTAGCAGTGATTCCGCACGTTTCTTCGCTTCAGTAATCAGTCCTTCTGATTTTTTCTTCCCTTCATTAATAATATCCACCGCTTTATTCTTCGCGGCGCTGACATACTCTTCTGCATTATCGATCACTTCGCCTGTCTTATTCTTTATATCTGCACGAAGTTCCTTGCCCGGTTTTGGTGCATATAACAACGCAACAATTCCGCCGACAACTGCACCAGCAAGAAATCCGACGAGGAAACCAGTTTTTGCACCATCATCATTATTGTTTGCCATATCTGCCTCAGTGTGTTCTTTGTTTTTGGTAAGAATTTCTTCTTAGAAAGTGAATAAAAATTCAAGAAAAAGCAACACGCAGAGATAAGTTTAAATTTATCCCTGCGTGTGTTTGTTAACGAACTCTCTTCTTATGACGCATTTTACGAAGACGTTTTTTGCGTTTGTGGGTTGCCATTTTATGACGTTTACGCTTTTTACCGCTTGGCATACCAACCTCCTTTCGAGATTAATGTTGTTCAAGGATTTGTTGGGCGCGCAGCCCAGCCGTGGATTGAGGATCTATTGCTATACATTGTTTGAACCATTTCTTTGCTTCTGTCATGTTCTGACTGCTCAATTGAATGATCCCTAAATTGAACATCGCCATCTGATGTTTTGGATCTTTTTTTACCACCGATTCGATCTCTTGTACCGCCTGATCAAGATTCCCGGTTTCAAAATAACAAATGCCAAGATCAACGCGAGCGTCATTGTTTGAAGGTTCAAGGATGATATACTTTTTATACATCTCGATTGCACGAGGAAAAAATTTTGCATCGTGCAATGTATTTGCAAATTGCAGTACTGTTCCGGCATCATTGGGATTCGCTGCAAGTTGTTTTTCCAACTCTGTTATCGTATTAACGATAGCCGGATCAGTTTGGGTTTGGGGTTGTGCTTGAGCCTGTGATTGCGGTGTCGATTGTTCACTACGCTGCGGACTTCCTGAAGGTAAATTCATTCCTTCATAGATGAACATTGCAATACCATAAATAACAAACACTCCAAGAAGGATCTTGAGCCATTGAGGAGTTTCAGAAGATTCTGTTTTTGGTGATTTCAATGAAGCAGGTGAAACAGCAGGATTATTTTTTGCTACTATCAACACACTTCCGCAGCTTGCGCAGGAGACATTTGTCGGTGCATTAACAACCCCACAGCCGGAACAAACGATCATATCAGAATTTTGGCTCAAAGAATTATCCTAATGTCTTCATTAAATTTTCATTCACAACTGCTTTTAATTCTTTTGACACTTTAAATATCGGTACGTAATGGTCGGAGACAGGAACCTGCGCACCGGTCCGCGGATTGCGCGCCATTCTTCCTTTTCGTTTTTTTACTTTAAAACTTCCAAATCCTCTGATCTCAATATTTTTCCCATCCCGCAAAGAAGCGATTACCGTTTGGATGAATCCATCAACAACTGCTTCCGTCTCAACTTTTGTCAAACCTGTTCCGGACGCAATCACATCTACGATGTCAGCTTTTGTCACGTTGGCTCTCCTCTTATTGTGGAAGATGATACCGATATTGTACGATCGGCTGGTTGAGCAATTCGTTCTTTAGTTGTGTCAATTCGTTTCGAACTTCACCGAAGATCATATCCGATAATTTTTCTTTTTTCCGTTCTTTGATCACACGCGGTGTTCCATAAATCTCTGCGAGACCTGCCGCGATCCTGATCGCATCCTGGTAGGTACCGAGCGTATCGATCAATTTTAATTCATACGCTTTTCTGCCGGTGAACACGCGGCCATCCGCGTATTTTTTCACTAGTGATTTGTCCAATTTCCGTTCTTCAGCAACTGTAGAAACAAACTGATCGTAGACATCATCAATCATTTCCTGAAAATATTTTTTATCATCATCATTTGGTTTTCGGAACGGTGAACCAGCATCTTTTAATTTTCCGCTTTTTATGGTCGTTGATGTTATGCCGATCTTATCGAACAATTCATTGACGTGCATGAATTGTGAGATGACTCCGATGCTTCCAGTGATGGATCCTGGATTCGCCACGATCTTACTTGCACCAACTGCAATATAATATCCACCGCTTGCAGCAACTGCTCCCATCGAAACAACGATCGGTTTTCCGTATTCACGAGTCTTTTTTATTTCCTGATAAATTTCCTGGCTAGCTGAAACTCCACCACCAGGTGATTCTACACGCAACACAATAGCACGTATATTTGTGTTTTCCCGATATCGCTTTATTTGGTTCACAATTCTCTCGGAAGAAACAATTGCTTCATTCACTTCCACGATTGCAATCGTACCGGCAGTACCGGATGAAATATCTTCCGTATCGCTTTCGTTGAATAACAACACAATCGAAAAAACGAAAAACAAAACAATGACTGCCAGAAACGAAAATATTCCCAGAAGCCATTTAGCGGTTTTACTCATATTTTTGAAGAAAGTAATCTTTGTAACTCATTGATATTTATAGCATTATACGGAATCATGGGTTCAAAGTCAAACAATTATTTCTTCCCGGTTTTTTAAATAATTTCTTGACAAAGCATTCCAATATACGTACTATCGTTCTGTAACTATTTTTTCTCCTATTTTATTATTGTAATAAAATCTACTACTTATGATTTCGATAGAACGAAATGAACTGATCGAATTATTTATCCATCTTGCAAAAATAAATTCTCCGTCACTTAATGAGCGTTCAATTGCAGATGAGGTAAAAAGACAATTTTCTCTTTTTGGTTTTACCGTTATTGAAGATGATACTGCAAAAAAAATCAACGGCAATACCGGAAATCTTATTTGCCTACCTCCTTTTTTTAATCCGTCAAAACCAAGCATTGCTCTGTGTGCACATTTAGATACTGTTCAGCCAACAGAAAAATTAGTTCCGGTTGTGACCGATGAAAAAATTTCTTCCAATGGAACCACCATCCTTGGCGGTGATGATCGGTTAGGACTTGCAGTCATAACGTATATTTCCAAAAAAATAAAAGCCGCAGCTGCTCCGATTAAAAATTTCATCTGCGTGTTTACAGTTGGTGAGGAATTGGGAATGTACGGGGCAAATCACGTAGATCTATTACCATATAATGTTACTGAAGCATTTATCTTTGATTGTTCCAAACGTCCCGGTATCTATATTAAGGATGGTGCCGGTTGTTTGATCTTTACTACTACCTTTAAAGGGAAATCGGCTCATGCCGGCGTTGCTCCTGAAGAAGGAATAAATGCAATTGCACTTGCTGCGAATGCTATATCGAATGTACAATTTGGACGAATAGATCCGGAAACAACATCCAATGTAGGAAAAATATCCGGCGGCGGCGCAACGAATGTTGTTCCTGACGAAGTTATTATCGACGGCGAAGTTCGTTCGTTTACACACGAAAAGATCAATGCACAGTTTCAATTGGTTAAAAATGGATTTGAGCAATCCATAAACGGAGGTGGTTCGGTCAATTTTAAAAGTGAGATTGATTTTCATCCCTATGTTCATCCTGAGAATTCCTCAATTGTTCAAACGATGGAAAAGGCTTTGCGCGCAGTTGGATTAACTCCAAAAGGAATTCGCTATACCGGTGGAAGTGATGCAAATTCATATAATGGGAAAGGAATCCCCGCAATCAATATCGGCACAGGAGCACAGAAGCCACATTCATTTGAAGAATTTATCCTTATTGAAGACTTAATTAAATCTACGGAGATCGCCATTGCACTCATACAAGACAATTAAAACCATTATCGCAACAATCTTTTTTGCTGTAGCCGGATTCAGTCAGTTCATATACTCACAAAACAAAGGCCACCTCGTTATTGTTGGCGGTGGTGAACGAACTGATGAAATCATGAAAAAATTCATTGAACTTGCCGGTGGAAACAATGCAATAATTGCTATATTCCCAATGGCAAGCAGCACTCCTGACGAAGTTGGAATTGGATATGTGAAAGAAATGATGGGTTTAGGTGTTAAAGATGCTTTTTATCTGAACATCAATGCTGAAGTTGCAAATCAGGATTCAACTGTCGCTAAATTGGCTAATGTTACCGGTGTATTCTATTCCGGAGGAGACCAGGTTTTATTAACTGCAGCATTGTTGAATACGAAAGTTCAAAAGCGTATTCACGAAATCTATAAGAATGGTGGAGTTGTTGGCGGAACGAGTGCAGGAGCAGCAGTGATGAGTAAGATCATGATCACCGGAAATGAATTATTAAACAAAGATTCGAGTACAGCATTTCATACCCTCTTAAAAGATAATATTGAAGTAAAAGAAGGTTTTGGGTTTATCACCGATGCAATTATCGATCAGCATTTTGTCGTTCGCAGAAGACATAATCGTTTGATCACTGTTGTATTACAAAATCCGAAATTACTTGGAGTAGCGATTGACGAAGCGACTTGTATCATCGTCAATCCGGATAATACATTTACTGTCCTTGGTGAAAGCGTCGTGCTAGTATATGATGCCACGAAATCAAAACATGTCCGCACCAATAAGAACAACTATCTTTCTGCAGAGAATATGTCATTAAATATCCTGCAATCCGGAGACTCATATAATTTTAAGACTAAAAAACCAACGGTTAAATACTGATGAAGAAATTCAATTTTAATACGCTGGTAATGGTTCTAGCCGTAGTCGTTCTTGTGGCAATCAGCACATGGATTGTTCCAAGCGGAGAATACCGGCGTGAAGTTGTCAACGGACGAACACTGGTTATTCCAAACTCATTTCAATTCATTGAGAACACTCCTCAAGGAATCGGGGCTGTGCTTGCCTCTCCGTTCAGAGGATTCGTTCAGGCTGCTGAAATCATTGGATTTTTATTGATGCTCGGGGGTTCGTTTACCATTATTCTTAAGACCGGTGCAATAACTGCTTCAATTCAGCATTTAGCAAAGACGTTTGCCGAAAAACCGCATCTGCAGAAGTTCTTTATTCCGGTAACAATGACAATCTTTTCAATCGCGGGTTCCACATTCGGAATGTCCGAAGAGGTTCTGCTTTTCATTCCTCTATTTATTCCGTTAGCATTATCTATTGGATATGATTCTTTTGTCGGTGTGTCTATTCCTTTTCTTGGTGCCGCCGCAGGATTTGCCGGTTCTGTCTTTAATCCTTTTACTGTTGGTATCGCACAAAGTATAGCACAGATTCCGCTCTATTCCGGAATGGAATATCGGATGTTTGTTTGGTTCTTAAGCACGACTGCGATGATCTTTTTCGTCACTCGGTACGCAAAAAAAGTGAAAATCGATCCAACGATCAGTGCTATGTATGAACAGGATCTGGAACGAAAAAAGTCGATGCATCTCGCCAACAATACCATCGAACAGTTTACCATCGCACGAAAGATTATTCTCTTCAGTTTCATTGGAGGATTAGGTCTCCTCGTGTATGGTGTATTGGAATATCAATGGTGGTTAAGCGAACTAGCAGCACTATTTCTTGCTCTTGGGATATTTTCCGGAATCATTGGTAAACTTTCTGCCGCAGAAATGACCGATAGTTTCCGCGACGGTGCCAAAGATATGGTCGGTGTTGCATTGATCATTGCTTGCGCCCGTGCAATTCTCGTTGTTGCTACAGACGGTAAAGTACTTGATGTTCTATTATATGGATGTTCAGGAATTATTTCATCTGTTCATCCGGTCTTTGCCGCACAGATGATGTTCATTGTTCAAGGAATCATCAATTTCTTTGTTCATTCCGGCTCGGGTCAAGCAGCGCTGACGATGCCCATCATGTCTCCGCTCGCAGATGTGATAGGGATTTCCAGACAAACAGCAGTTCTAGCATTTCAATTTGGAGAAGGCTGGATCAATCCGATCCTGCCGACGTCAGGATTAACGATGGGTGTTTTAGGTTTAGCACAAATTCCATGGAACAAATGGTTCAGATGGATGATACCAATACAGATTTTCTTTTTCATACTCGCCTTGCTGTTGCTCATTCCGCCTGTGATATTTAATTGGCAATAATTTTTTTCACTAATTCATCATTCATTAATTCAGGAGGTACTCAATGAAACAGTTGGTTACAATAACTTTACTTTTCCTTTTCTGCGCAGAAATATCATCTGCCCAGGTCAGCGCCGGAACAGGACTCATCAGTTTTCGAATAACTAATGCAGGAAGTTTAACGCTTTCCAAAGGCAGTCCGTATGTCCATGCAAATAGAGAAGTTGGACGCATGACTATTGTTGTTTCACAATCGCAAAACGCTGTCTTTGATTATAATGAAGATCAAAACTCCACAACAAGTCCTGCAACTCTTATAACCGTGGCAGGAGCAGATTCAGCTGCCGAGGTTTTGACGGACAATTCATATTCGAATCTGCCGCCAAAAATTAGCGTCCGAATTCGTGCTCTAAGTTGGAAAAATCAAAATTATGTTATAGCCCGATACACAATCATTGCCGATACCATTAATCTCGGCTCTCTCTATCATGGTGTGGTTGTGGTTCCTCGCGTAGGTGCTGTATATGGCGGTGAAACAGTAAAATATAATTCTACAAAGAAGGCTGCGTATTTTTACAGAGATGGTGAAGCAAATTATTGGGGTGTAAAAGCATTGAATCCTCAAATCTTTGGTATGAGAGCCCTTGATTGGGATGAATACTCAACCGATCCTGATAATGATATTGCTCCCGATTCACTTCGCGAACAAATGACAAAATATAGTTCATTCGATGCACCAATTGTCGCAGGATCTAACGGCAGTATCTATAGCGTAAATACCGGTAAAAATTCATTCACTAATTTAGGTGACTCGACAGTTCTTTATTTTGCTGTAGGATATGGTACAACTGAAGCGGAATTATTCACTGCGTTGGATTCCGCTACCGCAAAATATCCAAAAATTGCAACGTCAGTTCGAACAAATGAAATTGTACCGCCAAATGGATTTGCTTTGGAACAGAATTTCCCAAATCCATTCAATCCATCAACGCAGATCAAGTTTTCAGTTGGTTCTTCATCTTTTGTAACTGTAAAGATTTTTGATGCACTCGGACGTGAAGTGCGCACTGTAGTAAATCAACAACTTGAGAGCGGTTCATATTCAGCATCACTCTCAGCAGAAAATCTTTCTTCCGGTATGTATTATTATACATTGCAGGCAGGAAACTTTAAAGAAACCAAAAAAATGGTTTTAATGAAATAAATGCTGTTCAAGCTCGGACTTCTGTGAAGAGGTCCGGGTTTCTATTACCATGACCCAATACGACGATATAAAAGAGAAGATCAGGAAGAGTTACAGCACTCTCCCAAAAAATCACAAAAAGATCGCTGATTTTTTTGTCGAGAATTTTGATCGGGTTCCATTTCTCAATGTACAGGAAATGGCAAAATCAACGTCATCGAGTGTCGCTTCAATTGTGCGGTTTGCACAGCGGACAGGGTTTGAAGGATTCAAAGAACTGCAGGATGAAATTGGAAAGACACTGCAAAATCGTTTAAAACAACCTGATGTGTTCACTATTTCATCAACAGAAGCCCTTCGTAATGATGTCCTTACATTGATAGCCCGTCAAGATGTTAAGAATATCAACGATACTCTTTCATTGATCAAACGAGATATATTTGATAAATCAATAGATACCATACTTACTGCAAAACATGTATACACTGCCGGATTGGGCATTTCATTTTTGCTGTCAGAAGTCCTAAGTTATCAGTTGAATCAGGTAGGTGTTTCATCATCACCCCTCCGTCAAGGATCAACAAATTTTGCTGAACAGGTTCTCTACTTTCAACCGCACGATGCGTTGATCGTGCTTTCTTTTCAACCCTATTCACAGGAAACTATCGACGCAGCACGAATTGCATTTGAAAAAGGGATCAAGGTTATTGCAATTACAAACAAAGAAAATGCTCCCGCAACATTCTATGCAGATTCAAGTCTGCTTGTGAAAAGTGAAAATATGTTATATACAAATTCTTTCGCAGCTATTTCAGTTTTGATCAACGCACTCTCAACACAATGTGCATTAAAAGATAAATCTCGGGCGGAAAAAATGCTTGCTGAATTGGATGTTATCATGAAACAAACTACTATACAACATTAGAAAACACCATGAAAAACATTATCAAATTTCTCTTTATTGTTTCATCATTATTATTTGGGGGAACCACCGGAAAGATATCTGGTACTGCCCTTGACGGTTCGACGAAAGAACCCTTACTCGGGGCGACAATTCAGATCGTTGGAACATCGCTCGGAGCTGCCTCAGGAGTCGACGGTTCTTTTATCATTCTTAATGTTTCTCCGGGAACATATTCTGTCCGAATAAGTTCCCTTGGATATGAAGCAAAGCTGATCGAACAGGTAAAAATTGTTGCGGACCAAACAACAACTCTTTCCGTTTCGTTGAAACCAACTAACGTTGAGCTAAGCGAAGTTATCGTGTCGGCGCAGACTCCGGCAATTCAAAAAGATCTTACCAGTTCAATTTCTGTCATTAATTCAAACGATATTGAAGTTTTGCCTGTGGCATCATTTACAGAATTGATCAGCCTTCAAGCCGGAGTTGTGGGCACCGGATCGAATCTGCATGTTCGAGGAGGACGGTCAAACGAAGTAGCATATTTGGTTGATGGTGCCTATGTGGAAGATCCATTGCTTGGAGGGCTTGCAACACAGATCAATAATGACGCGATCCAAGAGATGAGCCTGCTCAGCGGGACATTCAATGCAGAGTATGGCAATGCAATGAGCGGCGTTGTCAACATCGTGACAAAAGACGGCGGCGAGAAATTTTCGGGAAAAGTAGAAGCCCGCACCACAGAATTCGGCAATGGTGAATACAACAAGTTCCATGAAATGCGGTACTCTGCCACGGTCAGCGGACCGGTTGTAAATTATTTGAGTTTCTTCTTTACGGCAGAAAATGATCGACGCGGAAGTTATCTTCCTTTTGGATATAATAATTCCAAAACGCTGTTCACAAAGTTTAATTTTACAGGAATATCTTCAGTAAAAGTGATATTCTCCAACAGAGGCAGCCGGGGTGCACGGCAAAATTATTCTCATGCATTTCGCTATATCCCCCATTTATACACTCGTTCCCGTTCCGATAGTTATCAAAGTTTATTCAGTTTGACCCATACTCTCGATCAAAGTCTGTTTTATGATCTTAAAGTATCGTATTTCAATCAAGGATCTTTCTCTGGTTTTGATACCGATACATCAAAGTATATTTCGGAAAATGAAGAAGACTATGTTCCAACAGTTGAAAATGGAGTGACTCATTATGATTTTTATTCCTATGCCACTCCGACAACACTATCAGACAGCAGAACTTCAAGTATTGATGTAAAAGGAGACGCAGTTTGGCAGCTAGGAAAAAGCAATGAAATAAAATTTGGAGCCCAGTATAAATCTCATCGACTTCGGTTGTTAAGTATTGCCGGCATCAAGAGACCCATTGCGTTACAATACATTGATAATTATTTCACAAAGAGTCCTTTTGAAGCATCGGGTTATATACAGGATAAGATCGAGTTTCCATATTTGGTCATCAACCTCGGTTTACGATATGATTATTTGAATGCAAATGTCAATTTCAGGCAGGAGCCGTTAGACTCGAATTCTGTCATTCAGGTAAAATCGAGGCAGCAATTTAGTCCAAGGATAGGAATTGCACATCCCATCTCCGAAAAAACGAAACTCCATTTTGCGTATGGGCATTTCTTTCAGAATCCTGATTACCGTTTTATGTTTGAGAACAAGGATTTTAAGCTTAGTGTTCGAGAACCAATTTTTGGTCAGCCTTCTTTGGATGCACAACGGACAGTTGCTTATGAGGTTGGCATCACGCATCAATTTTCAGATCAGATAGTAATGAGCACAACTGCCTATTACAAAGATATATCCGGATTGATCGGAACGCATTACTATCCAGCATACGAAGTACCGGGTCGATACAGTGCCTACACTTTGTATATTAACGAAGATTATGCAAACGTAAAAGGTTTTGAAATTAATCTTGATCTGAGACCCGATCAAAATCTATCAGGTGGAATCACCTATACATATTCTGTTGCCAAAGGAAATGCTTCCACTGAAGAAGAAAATTACGGTGTTCCAGTAAAATCAACACAATTGACTTATCTGGATTTTGACAAAACTCATGTATTCAATGCTTCAATGACGTATTCTATTCCGAAAGATGATCCATCCATGATCCTCGCAAACATGGATTTTACATTCCTGGTGAAAGCAAGTTCTGGATATCCATACACACCCGGAGGCCGCGATGTCGGATATGTTGTGAATAATTCTCTCCGTCTTCCCTCTACATACGCAATTGATGCGGAAATTGGAAAAGATATAGAAGTGGATGATTTTATGACGATTCGCATTTTCACTGAAATATTAAATCTTACAAATCATAAGAATATCATTGATGTGTACAGTGATACCGGAGATCCTGACATTACATTTTCCGGAAATCTTTCAAGAGCCTATCAGTTAAATCCTTCTAATTATGGATCACCAAGAATTATCAGAGTTGGTGCCGCAATTAAATTCTAAGAAAACTATGAAAAAAATTATCCTACTCTCCCTCATTTGTTCCATACTTGTCATTGCACAGGTAAAACCAAAAGAAATCGAATCGATCGAGCGCACGCTTGGACTTGAAAAACCATCCGGAATTGTCGATCGTGCCGCGGGTATTCATAATGGAAGCAACATCGGATTATTTTTTGAGAACCGTGGAAAATTATACCCACGACGACTTGCACAAGGACCATCGGGAGAATTTCCGATCAATAGCGGTCAACATTACATCTATAGGATGAACCCAATGGTTGGGTTCCCAAATAATGTTATTCAAGGACGTTTTACTACCAATGAGGAATGGGAAGCAGTCGGCGGATATCAGGCAACCGGTTCAGCAAAAATTGCTTTTAGTGATAACCCCGCAACGTGGCCGTCATCAGGATGGCCTGTGAAAGATTCAGCCGGAAAATTAGTTATAAAATCAGATCAAGACAGTTATTGTGTCTATGATGATGCAAACAATCAACGAGGAGCACTCGGAGTTCGTGTCATACAGACCGGATACACGTATGGTTTGAAATCTGCACAGAACATTATCTTCTATAAATTTCAAATAGTCACTACAGGAATTGTACCGTTGCAAAAAATGTATTTCAATATGTATACTGATATCGATGTCGGTGATGTAAGCGGTGGTGATCCTGAATGGGGTGATGATAAACTCAATATCGATCGATCTAAAAATCTTGTCTATTTCTTCGATGACGGAATTTCAACCGAATGGCCAAGCGGAAAGACCGGGCAAATCGGTTTTACAATGCTACAGACTCCAAAAGTGAATAATGTAGAATTAGGTGTCACTGATATTCATTATAGCCTTTATGACGATGATCGAGATCAGGATACAGTATTATATGGAGTTATGTCCAGTGCTGCTTCATTGTATAATTCTGCAGATAGAAATAGATACTTCCATATTGGTAACAGCACAAATCTTCATTTTGACGATCCCTCAACCATTCCTGCCATTGGAATGGATATTTTAGCGAACGTTGCATCGGGTCCTTATACTTTAAATCCCGGTGATACATTGACATTTATTACAGCAATTCTGGCTGGAACAGACTCGACCGATCTTTATCGAACATACGGTGAAGCAAAAAAAATATTTCTTAATAATTTTGAAGCGGCAAAGCCCCCCGCCACTCCAAAAATAACTTCTGTTCCGGGAAACAAGCGCGTAACACTATTTTGGGATGACAAAGCAGAAACCTCACGCGATTCATATTCTGGACAATATGATTTTGAAGGATATCGATTATATCGCAGTGTCAATAAAGGGATCACCTGGACGCAGCTTGCCGATTATGATTTCGTCAATGAAATTGGATTAGATAAAGGCATTCAATATAGTTACACAGATTCTACCGTGACGAATGGCATTGAATATTGGTACTCCATCACCTCATTTGACCGTGGTGATTCCGGTCTGGCAAGTTTAGAGAGTCCTTTAGGGAAAGTAGCTGGTGTTCAAAATCTCGCAGTTGTTGTACCGAGGACTGAACCGTTAGGACAGACCCAGGTATCAGCGAACAGTGCTCAACACATTGGAAATGGAAAATCCAATTATCTTATGGATGTAAAACCGTCAAATATTTCAACTCTTGGCGGCGGTACATATGATGTTACGTTCGGTTATACCACGCGATTCGAAAAAGGAACACCAAAAGTTAAAGCAATTTTCACTGTTGGAGATTCTACAAAAGTTATTCCGAAGAACTATGGTTTTCAATTCATTGCAAGCAATCAGGTAAATGTTTACGATCTTAGCACAGGATTAGATCTAGGTGGAAATCCAAAAACGTACAGTCCAACAAACGGTACGCTTTATACTCTGCAAGGGGGTGCACCAATTGTTTTTCGAGTACGTCTTCAACCATCGGATACCGGGACTGCAAATTATCCCAAAGCCGGTGATTATATAACTACAAACTTTAGCGTTACAGTAGTGAAGAACGGTACCGATACGGTGGTAGTACCGCGTCAGTTTATATCGCAACCTGATAAAATTCAAGCAACGTATGATGGCGTATTATTTTCTGTCCGTCCTCCGGAATATCTCCAAAACTTTCAGCGTAGCGGAAGGATGGATAGTATGCTCGTGCATTTCTATCTCGGAAGAGCAGACAGTATCAAGAATAATACATATAGGATCACCACAACTGGAAAGGATACGAATGCGACGGGTGAACCATTCATTGGTCTTCAAGTATTCCGCATGAGCGATACGGTCCGAATTGCAAAGTATGACACCCTCTATGCCAATTTGAACATCGATTTTGCCGGCATCCGCACGTTGATCTGGTTCAGCAAAGATGCAGTGCCGCTTGCGGGAAATACGTTCTCGATCACATCAGTGATACCAGTTGAACCGACTTTGGCAGATAAATACCGTTTTACTTTAAATGGACAAACCACGGATCCAGTTTTTGTGAAGCAAAATCTTTCCACGATCAAAGTTGTTCCAAATCCCTATATAGTATCGTCTCTTTATGAACCTGAATCCGGTGAATTACGACGCGAGCCGCTTCGTCAAATTCAATTCACAAACCTGCCTGCAAATTGCACCATCCACATTTTTACTGTCGATGCAAATTTGATAAAAACTATTTATCATAATTCCAAAAGCGGTACAGCAACATGGGATCTGAAAGCAGAAGGCGGAAGGGAAGTTTCGTCAGGGACGTACATGTATCTAGTGAAAACTGGAGATAATGATTACATGAACAGATTTGCAATCATCAAATAAAGAAAACATTATGAAAATAATCCTCTCCATATTATGTATCATCACAGTGCTCCATTCACAAAACCCAAACCTTGGAGCATCGGGTGCAAAGTTCTTGAATATACCAATGGGTGCCCGTGCTGCATCAATGGGTGGAGCAGTTATTGGTTCAACGAATGACGCTTCATCAGTGTTTTGGAATCCATCAGGTATCACCGGGGTGACTGGAAGTTCCGTCCATTTTTCAACATTAAATTTGTATTCTCAATTTGATGTAAGCGGAGCTTCCATAGTCCATAATTTCGGAGATGCAGGAGCACTTGCAGCAAGTTATGTATCGCTTGCAATGAAAAAAACAGAAATCACCACAGAACTAAAACCCGAAGGTACCGGTCGATTCTATGATGCACAAGATATAGCGCTTGGCCTAACGTATGCTCGTGCATTATCAGCGGAGTTCAGCATAGGTCTCACTGCAAAATACATCAATCAAAGAATTTGGAATGAGGTCGCTGATGGAATTGCATTCGATATTGGAACACAATACAAGATCGATTTTAATAATCTTGTGATTGCTATGAGTATGACCAATTTTGGGGGTGATCTTCAATTTGATGGTGAAGATCTGAACATTACGTACCTTCGTGACAATAATTACCCGATCAGCAGATTGGCTCCGGGACGATTAGAAACAAGTCAGTACCCCCTTCCGTTGCATTTCCAAGTTGGTATTGCAGCAGATATTATTAATGAAGATTTTGTTAAAATGCGAGCCGAGATTGATGCTACGCATCCAAATGATTACGATGAACGGATCAATGTCGGAACTGAAATAGGATTTGTGGAAAGGATATTTTTTCGCGGAGGTTACCGATTTAACTATGATGATGAGAACATTACGGTTGGTGGAGGATTTAACTTCCAATTAGGAAATAATATCGTTCGTTTTGATTATGCGTATGCCAATTTTGAACTGCTTCCTGATCTGCACCGCTATTCACTTGAAATAGACTTTTAAGGCATGTTTGCCAAAGGTATTGCATTATTCTTTTTAGCTATTTCTTATTTATGCCCGCAAGGAAGTGTGCTTCTCGTCGGCGGTGGATCTGAGAATTATAATGATTGGTCAGATACACCGTATCAATGGTTAGTATCCAATGCTCCAAATAAAAAAATCCTCGTTCTTCATTATTCTACGGCATCTTCTTTTCTACCCGATTATTTCAAATCATTAGGTGCTCTTGAATCACAAAACCTTGTGATATCGTCAACAGCTATTGCAAACGATTCCGCAACGTATAAAACAATTCTACAATACGATGCAGTTTTTCTGCGCGGAGGAGATCAATGGCAATATATTTTATTGTGGAAAGGAACACTGGCTGAAGAAGCGATACGTAAGATTTTCATGCGAGGCGGTGCTATCGGAGGAACAAGTGCCGGCGCAATGGTCCTGAGCAGTATCATTGCGGACGCAAAGAATGGAACGGTTGATCCACGTATTTCAATAAAGAATCCTTTGTTATCAGGAATCTCATTTACTAAAGATTTTTTGGGATTTGTCCCTAATGTCATTTGTGATACCCATTTTTATGAACGGGGCAGGATCGCACGTTTACTTTCAATGATGGCAATGTATCATAAACAGAATAATCAATGGATCATTGGATTGGGAGTCGACGATGCAACAGCTATTGGAATTTCTTCTGAGGGAACCGGTGAAATATTCGGGTCAGGTGTCGTTTCGATCCTCCGCGCAATAAATAATACAGCATATTCTCTTCAGTTATCCGATCAACTCGGGCTCTCAAATATTTCTCTTTTACAACTGACTAAGGGCTACAAGATACAAATCCAATCTGGAGAAATTCTTCATACACCTTCTTCAGTTTCTTCGTTTTCTCCGAAACCGTATTCTACACAGTCACCATATATCGTATTAGATGGCGGAAATTCTACAATAGAATGGACATCTAGTATTGGCAGTATTTCTAAATTTATCCAAAATATTGGGAATGATTCTATCGCAATTTTTACGACATCCCCATCTTCGTTTGAGATTGAAGCAATTTCAACTCTTTTGCAGCAACATTCAAAGCCACATAGAATCATTTCTGCATTTCCTTTCAATCGATACCACCACAGTAATGCATCAGATTTTAATAATTTTGGTTCGATGATCTTTGCAAACATCAACCCTGAAAGTCTGGTATACTTTACTGATACGTCAAGTTTAGCCGGAAAAATATTTAGACAAAAGCGTAACTTGCCGATGGCATTTTTAGGTGACGCAGCAGCTTTTGCCGGCGAACAGTTCGTCAATAAATTTGAGCTGACAACTACTGCCGCATATCGAGGAAGGTTAACGATAGAATCAGGGCTTGGTATACTTAGAGGAATGGTAATCGTACCAAGAATCTTTGAATCGAGTGATTATGTTGAGAATAGAATGAGTGGATTTATGTGGGGTATCGGAAAAGTGATGCCGTCGTACGGAATTCTATTGGACAATTATTCTCATCTTGTAATTAAAAATAATATTGTTGAACTTTTTGGAAGTAGTCCGACTGTTATTTTCGATCTTCAAAAGAATCAACAAATAGACTTCCCAACATACATTGCTTCAGGCGGGATCGGAACACGTCAAAATGCTGCAATCATCAATTCTACAATAACTGTACTTAAGGATTCGACTCTATTTGATCTGACCAATACCACAAATGTTGACAAGACATTTACTATCAGTCCAACATCATTCGCTCTATATCAAAATTATCCCAATCCATTTAACCCTGGCACAACAATTACTTTTTCTTTGACTTCGGGAGGATTCACAACACTTTCGATCTATGATGTATTAGGGAAAACAATCACAACATTGATGAATCAAAATCTTGCTTCCGGATTTTACACGATTCCCTTTCATTCTCAAGAACTACCATCAGGTATATATTTCTATTCATTACGATTCGGCAATCAACAAATTACCCGAAAAGCTATTCTCCTACGATAAGAAATTCCGATGGAATTAATGTGCTGTACGTTTCTTTGGGGGATACATTTTTGAAAGAACAATCGATATCAGCAACACAAATATAATTACACTCAGCGATACCTCGATCGGAATCTTGAAAAAATCAACAAGCATCATCTTCCCACCGACAAATACCAGGATGACAGAAAGGCCATAGTGGAGATAATGGAATAAACCCATAATACCTGCTAATGCAAAGTACAACGCGCGAAGTCCAAGAATTGCAAAGACATTGGATGTATATACTATGAAAGGATTGCTCGTTATTGCAAGAATGGCGGGAATAGAATCAACGGCAAAGATTACATCGGTTGTTTCAATAAATAATAAGACTACAAATAACGGAGTTGCGACCTTTCTTTTGTTCAGTTTTGCGAAAAAATGATCTCCATTGTATTCGTTGGTAACAGGAAAAAATTTTCTGAACAGTTTTATCACCGGATTCTTTTCAGGATCAAGTTTTTTATCTTTTTGAGTGACCATCTTTACTCCCGTAAAGATTAAAATTGCTCCAAAAAGATAAATCATCCAATGGAATTTTGTTATCAACGCAACACCAGCAAAAATGAACATTGCACGCATGACCAATGCACCAAGAATTCCCCAAAATAAAACTTTGTGCTGATACAATGAGGGAACTCTGAAATAGGTAAAGACCATTAAAAAAACAAATACATTATCCACACTCAATGATTTTTCAATCACATATCCGGTGATGAAAGCAAGCGCCGCTTGTTTATTCGTATACTCGCTTCCGGGCGCCATCCAATCCCAGAAATAATAGATCAGTACGTTAAAGACCAATGCGAGCGAGATCCACACCGCACTCCATGTCAATGCTTCCTGCATTTTCACTTCGTGAGCCTTTTTATGAAAGACACCCAGATCGAGTGCAAGCATTGCTAGTACAAAAACGTTGAATAGTAACCACATGAGTGCTGATTGTTCCATAGATTCCTTATTAAATTAAAAAAGCGGTGGAGATTTTATTAATATTTTTTTCGTTGCTGAATACAAGATGCTATATTTCAAGAACCATTATCGTTGTTGCGTAAGAAGCAATCTCGATTTTCCTCCGGACGGAAGAAGATTGCCTCGATATTTCGACCCTTGGTTTGCACGCACACGTATAATGATCTTTGATCTCGTCATTAGTATTCTACGGTGAGACAGTCAACCTCCAAACGATCATCGAATTTATTTTTCCTTCCTGCAACATTCTCTTTCTCCCGGAGGAACCATTCGACATCAATAGAATTTTTTTCGGCCGTCGTTTTCAGCCACGCTTCTTCAAATCCATGAAATTCATTATCAGCTTCTGCTAATAACAGACCGTCCTTGATGAATTTCTCCGCCATTTCAATTGCAGAAAATTTTGGTGGTTCTATTGAGATATGTTCGTTTTCGAGAATCTCTTTGATCGCGTTATTACAAAAATCTCGTTCAAACCCCAACGATTTACCGATACGCATCATCAGGATCATTTCCGGCTCAGAGATCAGGCCGTCTTTACTGATGAGAAGTAACAAACCTCTAAAATAATCGCTGGCTTCTTTTATTGAAATATGAGTCAATCTTCCCATTGATATTCTAATTCTCCGGAACCAATAAACTACAGCTTTCCAATTTCCTTGAGATCTCTATCCGGTAAATATAGCATTAATAAACCGACAATAATGCCTCCGATAGCCAACGGTATATGGTTACCTTCGAACAAGAGCCCATCAAAGTAATCGAGTATATACCAAATACCTCTCCAAATTAGTACGATACCAATAACAATGACAATATTCTTAACAAAATATTGAACCGTTTGAAGGAAATTTTTTTTCATAAATTTATTGTAATGATATTATTTTTTGAAGAATTTGAACAACGTGTCTATCGATCCTTTTTCTAGTTTCGCAACAGAATCGAGTTCTCCCGCGTCAAGCCATATCCCATCGCAACTAAAGCACTTGTCAACACTGATACCTTTGTAATCAATCTCACTCAGTTCCATCCCGCATTTCGGGCAACGCATGAAGTGGAGCTTCTTCAGTTGCTTCTTTTCTTCTTCAGCAATTCTTTTATGTTTCTCCTCTTCAATTTTCTTCCTTTTTTCAAGATCAATTCTTGAAAAATATTCTTCTTCCTTGGAACTCGGTTTCACTGGCATAATTATTTCCTTTTTTTGGTTTCACAATTAAAATATATCCTAACGAATTATATTGCTGTATACCATTGCTTCGAGACGGGCAATTCGTTCTTCCATCGGAGGATGTGTGCTGAACAATCTCATGAATGAACCGCCGGATAATGGATTGACGATGAACATATGGGCCGTTGCCGGAGTTGCTTGCATCGGAATCTGTTCAGCAGTTGAGTGTAGTTTACGCAGAGCTTTTGCGAGCGATAACGGATTTCCCGACAATTGTGCGCCGGTTTCATCCGCAATAAATTCTCTGGACCGAGAGATCGCCATCTGCACCAGCATTGCCGCTATCGGAGCAACGATCATCATCACGATCCCTGCTACCGGATTCGACCCTTCATCGTCATCAGAACTTCGTCCGCCGAAGATCATTGTCCACTGCGCCATATGAGCCAGATAACTGATCGCACCTGCAAATGTTGCGGCTATAGTTCCGATAAGAATATCTCTGTTCTTGATATGGGCCAGTTCGTGTGCAATCACTCCACGCAATTCGTCGCGGGACAACAACCGGGTAATTCCTTCGGTAACGGCTACCGCAGCATGGTTCGGATCTCTCCCGGTTGCAAAAGCATTGGGTTGATCCCCGCTGATCATATACAGTTTCGGCATCGGAAGATTCCCGCGTTGCGTCAGTTCTTGAGTTATGCTGAAGAGTTCAGGAGCATCGATTCTAGTCAATTCTTTTGCACCGTACATCTTCAACACAATCGTGTCGCTCCACCAATAGGAAACGAAATTCATGATGCCGGCAAAGAATAATGCCATCGTCATTCCGCTTTGTCCTCCAAGTGCACCGCCAATGACAACAAATAAAACGGTGAGAACACTCATTAACAGGAATGTTTTCATCGTATTCATAATATTTTTCTCCATTGATTAGTGTATAATTATATAACAGGATATCACAAGTGATAACACTTATTATTTTCCATTAAGTTCCAAAGTATGGAATATATTATTCTAAAGTTCAACGATAGGAAAAATCGGAGAGATTCATCTGAAACAACAAATTTATTGTAGATATTGATACCAGATCCAGTAAAACAGCGGAATGATCGTGCCAATAAGAACAAACCACTTTCCGCGTCCTTTTAAACCGGTTGACCCGCGAAGTACAAACATTCCCGAAATCCCCATAAAGATCATAGCCGCGGCGAATAGATCCGCAATGTATGTCCAGACTCCCTTCACAGCATTTAGGTGCAGCTGATTCATTTCAAAAAGTACCGGGCGGCGCGGAGTTGATTCGATCAATACCTTTCCGGTTGGAAGATCCACCGAATAGGTCTTTCCGGGATAAAAAAGTTGCGCAGTGCTTTCATCCGGGCGGAAATAGTTGCCGGGTGGTTCAGTGAGTGATAATGCAGACATTGCATGATGAATGATTTCATCCCGATCCTGTGACTCGATCGGTTCAATCTCAACAATTTCTTTTGAAAGTTTGTAATTCGGATTCCAATCACCAATATGGTTGACTGCAATACCGGACACGCCGTAAATGATCAACATCGCGACACTCACATAACCAATGTCGCGATGCAGTATTCTATTCCACTTCCTCCACTGTATACCGCTCATTGACCTTCAACCAGAGCCCCTTCACCATTCAATTGAATGACTGTCTTTCCTTCTGTGATCGTCGAGGGGTCAAAGTCCGTTCCTTCTTTCTTTGCGTGTTCTTTGCCGGATTTTATCAGGTCCTCTTTCGTATACACTTTTACCGATAACACACCTTCGGCGACAACTGATTTTCCTTTGATCTCAAGGGGAAATACGATCACACCATCTTCCACTTTGAATCTCAACGATTCAAATTCTTTATCTCCGCCGATCTTGATCCAGCATCCTCGTGTTTTACACACATCAACGATCGGTCCTTCAACCAACAACCGCTTGCCATTGAATTTTTCAGGTTGTGCAATAATGTCGGAAATCTTTGTAGTTTCTTTAACAGTAATTTCCTTACCATATTTTCGTTTATCTTTTTTTGCATCGGCTGATGTAAAAAATAACGCAACCGCTATCAGGATCATCGAGAATATTTTCATAGATCACCTCTTTATTTGCTTTAAATAACAATGCCTCTGAATTTTTCAGAGGCACAATGAACATTACAAAAAAATGATATTGTTATTTTTGTGCCTGCTTATACATCAACATAATATATGCAGTAATAGAATCTGCTTCAGCTGGTTTTAATCCCTGATTCGGCATGGGTGGAAACGCCGGATTGATCTTCTGAGGATTCAAAACAAATGACAAAAGTTTTGCACGGTCATTCTCATATTTCGGCAGAACTTCTTTATACGCCGGACCGACTTTTTTCGCGCCAAATTCATGACAAGCAGAACATTTTGCACCGAAGATCTCTTCTCCGGTCATGGTTGCCATCCCGATACCCATTTTTGCGAGTAGGTCAGCATGATAGAGATCATACTGATGCGCAACCAATGCGGAATGCTTCTGTGTCGATGAAGAGAGTGATGAAGTTGTTTGAACCACAATAAACACGATAGCGAGGATCAATGCAAAGAAACCATTTGCAGCAAATCCGATCTTAAAATCTTTTAACATTCCATAGACAAAATGACTTGTAATGAAAATGAAAAAGATCACCAAAAAAGCTGATACAAACACCAAACCGCTTAATGCTGCGACCGGAAGCAAAACAACGCTGAGAACAACAAAAAGCGGAAGTGCCAACAATGATAGTAATCCGACTGGTAGAACGGTCTTTTTGATATGGTCACCATATCCATTGTCAATATTTTTTACGCCACCCTGCCAACTAAATGTAAAAAACACTGTACCAAGGGAGGCAATCGTCAATGAAAGTAGAACGAACTGGATTACTTTAACCCATACTTCAATTGATAAAATTAATTGTACAATCGATGATGTCGTTAACCATTGATCCGGGTGAACGGCAAGAGATGTACCTGCGATCAGCATATACACCGCAAATGAAAGGAACAACAATGCATATTTTCCGGAAGTTCGTCGTGCATCAAGCATTTGAGTACGATATATTTCAATCTCTTCGTTGGACGATGCAACTCCCTGAAGCATTCCGCTCAATTTCGTTGATGCTTGATATGATGATGCAAACGCCGCCGCAGCAGCAAACAACAATGATCCCCACGTTAGAATACTGACACTTATTGCTGTAGAACTCTGGAGAAGTTGTGCATAGGCAAAGACAAGCGCTAAAAATGGAACGATACCGAATAATACGACAATATTCTTTGTTGGAAGTATATGGGAGATCATTTCTTCAGAGAGTCGCAGATCGTACTGTTGTCCGCTCATTCGTCCTCTTCTGTTGGTGTAGAGTGATAAGACAAGCGCACCAAACAGATAACTGATAAATGGAAGCAGAATGAGATAGATGACGTTCAAAACGAAATGAAGAACGCCGATCTGGGCATCTGACTGCGGGAGAGCGATTTGTTTAAGAAAATCCATTGTAGTTCACACCAAATTAAATGTTAATTTTTTGTCTGCGCAACGAGAATTGGTTTTAATCCTGCCTTCGCTGAGGCAGCGGTATACCATTCGTCAAAATCATTTTGTTTCATAATATGAACTGCAGAATACATACCAGAATGCTTCAATCCGCAATACTCGGCACACGCAATGTCGTACCGTCCTACTTTTTCCGATTGGAACCAGAGATCGTTCATTTTGTTCGGATAAACATCCTTCTTAATACGGAACGATGGAATAAAAAAAGCATGAGATACATCCGAAGACCGCAGTTCGATCCTCACTGCTTTTGAGACTGGAACATACAATGTGTCGGTCTTCAATCCGTTTGGGTATTCAAATCCCCATTGCCACATTCTTGCATTCACTTTTATCTGCATTGCATCAGCAGGGATAGTGCGCATATCGGTATAGCCGACCCAACCGAAATAGAACATACTGATGAACAACACGAGAGGAATTCCTGTCCATAAAATCTCTAATGTAAGATTCTCTTCCACATGGGTAGGAACAGGATTTCGTTTGCGGCTGTACCGTATCACGAAATAGACCATCGCCACGGTGATACCGACCAGCACGATCAACGATAGAATCGTTATATACAGGAACACCGCGTCAACATTATTTGAAAAATTTGATGCTGATGTGAACATTACACTACCTCGTAAAAGAATAATCCCAGAACGTAAAGCTCAGGAAAATGAAAAAAGTCAGAAGAGCTGTAAAAACAAATGCTTTGAAGATCCTGTCTTCAAACTGCAGGTGCATAAAATAATTCAATACATAGTACGATTTTACCGATGCAATTAATAATGCGATGACGATCGTCCAATTTCCTAGATTGATCCCAGACACCGTGACGGTGATCCCGGTAAATGCTAACAATCCAAGCCAAATATATATGTATTGACCATATTCAACAACGTGTGTTTCTTCGTGATGATTTTCGCTCATAGTTCGTTTCCGAAATTAATCAATGAATCAAATAGAATAATGGGAAGAGGAATATCCAGATCAGATCAACCAAATGCCAGTATAGTGCTGAATTTTCAAGTCGGACAAATGCAGTCGGATGGATCTTTTGCTGTTTTATCTGCCGCAAGATGAACATAAAGAAAATAATACCGACAATAACGTGGAATGTGTGCAAACCGGTCATCACATAATACAATCCGAAATATAAAATCTCTCCGTCAGGTTTTGCCAAAAGGTCTTTTGAACCAGGATAAATACCATGATGAATCTTTGCGCCCCACTCAAAATATTTGTTGATCATGAATACGAAGGCAAAACCGATCGTCATCCAGATCAATCCTTTTGCAAAACGGATATTTCCTTTTTGCATTGCGGTGATAGACATTGCAGCAGTCATACTGCTCGTCAACAAAGCGATCGTATTGATCAAACCGATTGTAGTGTTCAATTCCTGAGCAGCAAGGTGAAATTCCTGCTGATGGGTGAAACGATAAACGGCATAGACGATGAACAGTCCTCCGAACAAGATCAACTCTGTGAAGAGGAACAACCACATTCCCATTCGTGAACCGTAGTCATCACGATGAACGTGATGAACAGCAGCATGCTCTAATGAACTCACTTACTTTGCCTCCTTTGCAGCAACTTCATATTTTGAATAATCATACGGACCGGCATGAACATCGGGTATCTCGTGGAAATTCTCCAAAATAGGAGGGGTTTGTACTTTCCATTCCAAAGTTTCTCCGCCCCAGGGATTCATCGGAGCTTTTTTACCGCGCTTCATACCTACCCATAAATTCGTGAACATTATGATCAGACCGATAATCAACACCCAAGATCCGATCGTCGATGCAACATGATACGGTTGGAATTCCGGAAGATAATCATAATACCGTCTCGGCATTCCCAAATATCCCATAAAGAAAAGCGGCATATACAATGCATTGTACCCAAGTGTAACAATTGCCCATGCCCAGGTTGCAACTTTCATATTGTACATTCTTCCAAACATCTTTGGGAACCAATAATGCATTGCTGCAAAAATTCCAAATCCGGTTCCGCCAAACATTACATAATGAAAATGTGCCACAACAAACGATGTATCCTGCAAATGAATATTCACAGACAATGCACCAAGCATCAAACCGGTGAATCCGCCGATCGAAAACTGGAAAATGAATGACAGCACATACAGCAACGGTGCGTCGGCTTTGATGGAACCTTTATACATCGTTGAAAGCCAGTTGAATACTTTAATCGCACTTGGAATGGATACGACATAGGTGATGAATGAGAAGACAAATTGAGCCGTATCGCTCATTCCTGCAGTGAACATATGGTGTGCCCACACGAGCGAACCGAACAATGCGATCGCCAAACTTGAGAATGCGATGAATTTATAACCGAAAATCGACCGGCGTGAAAATGTTGGAATGATCTCAGAAACAATTCCCATCGCCGGAAGAATCATAATATAAACCGCGGGATGAGAATATATCCAGAATAGATGTTGATACAGTACGGGATCTCCGCCAAGTGCAGGATCAAAAATACCAACTCCAAGGAACCGTTCGATCACAACAAGAGCGAGTGTGATACCGATAATTGGTGTTGCCAAAATTTGAACCCATCCGGTTGCATAGAGAGACCATACGAACAAAGGCATCTTAAACCACGACATTCCCGGCGCACGCATACGATGGATCGTGGTGATAAAATTCAATCCAGTAAGGATCGATGAGAATCCTAGAATGAATGCAGCCAGTAATGCTGGAGAAACATTGGTCGTTGTTCGGATTGAATAAGGAACATAGAACATCCACCCAGTATCAGCAGAGCCGCCGGGAAGGAATATCGAAGTCACTGCCAGTAATCCGCCGATTGCAAACATATACCACGACATCAGATTCAAGCGCGGGAAAATAACATCTTTTGCCCCGATCATGATCGGCAGAAAGAAGTTTCCAAACACGGCCGGAAGACCCGGAATGATAAACAGAAAGATCATGATCAGTCCGTGCAGCGTGAACAACTGATTGTATGTTTGTGCATCAACGATCGTTTGCCCGGGTGTCAACAATTCAAGACGGATCAGGAAACCGAAGATCACTGCAACTACAAAGAACGCCATCATTGAAAATAGATACAATATGCCGATCCGTTTGTGATCGACGCTCAATATCCAGGAAAGGATCCCGGTCTTATACTTGTTCGTCGATACATCCAAATAACTCGGTTCTAGTTTTTCAACCGGCACAGAAACATTGGCCATAATTTACTCTCACCTTACGATTGTACTTTTTTAGGCTTTGCTGTTAAATACACGATAAATACTGCTGCGAACAAAAGAATCAAACCGCCTGTAACTCGCGTTACATTGAATACATACGTGCGACCTTCGGGATTATAACTATAACAATACGCCAATAATTTTGTGATCGTTGGTCCAGTTCTTCCTTCAGATGCTTCCGTTACCGCCATCTTCACATCAAACGGTAGGAATTTTGTTCCGTTCAAATACCGTGCAATCTTCCCTTCCGGAGAAACAATAATCAATGCTCCAGCGTGAATAAAATCATTTCCTTCACGCTTGAAATTGAATCCTGCTGCATGTGTTATCTGATGGATCGAAGCACTATCGCCTGTTAAAAATTTCCAAGATCCTGCAGGAATATCCTTCTTCACCAACGCCATATAATTATCGCGCTTCGCTGCAGCTAATTCAAATTTCTCCCGTTCGTCAAAACTGATCGTAACGATCTGATAATCCTTACCGATCTCCATCTCATGAAAATTAACGATGGATGTCAATTCAGTCAGTATTGGACTACAGATCCCAGGACAACGATAATAAACAAAATTGAATATCGTCGGCTTTGTGATGATCTCTTTTAGGGAGACAAAATTTCCCTGTTCATCAAAGAACATCGTATTGAGCGGAAGCATCGCACCGATCTTTTCTTCAATTCCTATTTCAATCTTTTGTGTTGTATCATTGGCACTGATCATACCTACAGTCAACACAAGCAATATCAATATGTTTTTCATAATCACTCCGGCCCTAAATCCCAAACATGCCGCTATTCACCTTAACTTTTTTTACTAATCTGAGACAGATAAGAATACAATGCATTCCACTCTTCCCGTGATAACCGTGTTACTTCGGATTTGAATCCAAGCATCGTTGGATCGATCGAAACGATATGGATAAATTCATCGACTGAACCACCGTTCACAGTTGACATCGTTGCAGCAACTTTCGTGTTGTTTACACACAACCGTTGAGCAAGAACACTTCCTGTTTCGTTTTGTTTCGCATTCAAAATAGATTTGCTGACACCGGAAACATACGCTGAATCACCTTTTGACTCCTGTTCGATCTTCATCATTGCAAGTCTCACCGGAATTTGCGGCGGCAATTGCGATCCTTTAGAAAGGTTGTATATTTTTTCTAGATCCATTAATTCGGATATACTGTCCAATGGAAAATCGACGGCAAATGTCCGTAGGTAATGAATGATTGCAAAGCGGTCTTCGGCCGGCAAATAATTGAACGATTGCATTCCGTTGATAACAATACCTTCTTGGAGTGTTTTATAGATGTTTGAAATCTTGCGTCCGTTCTTCCATCCTTCAGCAGAATGGAAATTCCTCGGCTTTACTGCCATTGATGCACTGCTTGGTCCATCTCCCATTCCATTATCGCCATGGCATGATGCACAATTTGCTTTAAACAAGTTAGCACCCTTATCAACCAAAGCTTTCGAAGTTTTTCCCACTTCAGCAACATTCACCGGAGGAATCAGTGCGCCGCGCTGCATCGGAATATCCTGGATGAATTGTATTGAGTCTTTCAAGACAACCGGAACAATCCCATTCTTCGAAACGTCATTCATGTTCCAAAGATAATACGCACCTAAAAATCCGGCAACGGTAAGAAAATAGAAATACGTCAGTCCGAACAACCGGATCGGATTTTTCAGTAATTCTAGAAAATCAATTTCATCGTTAACTTGCATTCTTTTCACACCTTAATATTAGAGATGGAAATCAATACCACGTTGTAATTTTGGATCGCCGACCGGGACCAGATTATGTTTCTTTGCCTGCTGTGCAAATGTTACCATGATCAGACCGATGCATAGAATTGGAAAAGCAATTTCAAAATAACTGAATACCGGTGAAGCATTATACGTCGGCATGACAAGCCAATACAGATCAAGAAAATGTCCAAAGATCAAAAGTGCCGCACCGATCTTTAATTTTACAGGATTCATTTTTGATGGTCGAGAAACTAACAAAAAGTATGGAATCCAAAAATGGATGAAGACGATTGCCACTGAAACATATTCCCAGCCATTTTCCCATCGCGCGATGAACCAAAAATTTTCTTCCGGTAGGTTTGCATACCAGATCAACATAAACTGACTGAACGCTATATATGCCCAGAACGACAACAACCCGAACAGTAATGCACCAAAGCTGTACAAATGGTTCTCGTTTATTCCTTTAAAGAAATATCCTTTTCCGCTTAAATACACTACCAGATACGTAATAACCGCAAGTGCAGTAAGGATCGTCCCGGTAAAATAGTAGACTCCAAACATTGTTGAGAACCAATGAGGTTCAAGACTCATCAGCCAATCAAACGAAAAAAGGGAGACTGAAATCGCAAAAAGCGGAATAAATGCTGCTGCCAACCCGATATTCTTACGTGTTCTCTTTTGATCTCTGTCTGAATCCTGTTTCAAAGAATTCGCTCTAAATATGTAATAGAACACTCCGCAGATTAAAATGAAAACAACAAACCGAATGGTGAAGAATTGTTCATTCAGATAAGGGGCTTTGCTCTGAAGGATCGGATCCTTCGCAACGACATCTTCATGCGTCCAATGGAATAGATCGTGCAGTTGCAGGAACAATGGGATCGCCAGTACAATCACCGGGATCAATAACATTCCTAAAAATTCATTCACTCTTCGGAACGGTGTACTCCAGACTGCACCGGCGATGTATTCAAGTGCAATGAAAAAGATCGCCCCTGCCGCAACACTGACAAGGAATGTAAATCCGATAAGATTATTGAACACTGCACGGTGCGAATCGGTCAAATATGAGGTTATAGCAAGTGCGAGTCCAACAAGTGTAAGAGCCCAGCCTAATTTAATAAAATTCGCAGGAACTTCTTTTTTCGGATAGATCAATTGATTCAATGGTTCATGTGAAGCGCTCATCGTAGATCAGACTCCTTTGCATTGTACGCACGTTGCAGCGTACGAATGTATTTCACGACAGCCCAGCGTTCGTCCCGTGAAATTTGATATTGATATGCAGGCATAACATTTTGTCCGACTGTGATCGTATGGAAGATCGCACCGTCCGGCCAGTTTCGAACTTTGTCGGAATGGAGTGTCGGCGGATTTGGAAATTGACCTGCCAGACGACTATCACCGTTCCCGAAGTTCCCGTGGCACGGACTACAGAATGTCAGATATTTTTTCTTTCCAAGTTCAAGTGTTGCTTTACTGTTCAATAACGGATTGATCAAAAACTTTCCGATTGAATCAGCCTTTGCACCTAAAGCATACGGATACGGAATAAAACCTCTCGCAACTGTACCGCTCACCGGCAAACGCATACTGTGACCGTCTTCAAAATAATCGGTCTTCGATTGCGCATCAAATCTCGGCTGCTCCATCATCCAATCGAACGGCGGAAGATATAATACTTTATTAAAATAGAGATAACCACCGGCAGATGTTGCAAGACCAATTCCGATCAGTAATAAAATAAACTTTGGGTCGAACATTTGTGGCTTGAACGTGAGGAACTCTTCACTGTAATAAATCGCATCAACTTCCCCGCCGGTCGATTTCAACAATTCGCGGACTTTCTTCTCATCGAATAATTCATCTGTTGCCTGTATCGTTACACCGAATTTATCTGCTGAAACTTTTTTCATATACGGCGTATCGTGCAGCGGATGACTGGTGTTAGGAAATTTAAAGAAGAATACGATCATCGCACCTACAGTCAAGAGAACTGCAAGCAACACGGCAATTTCGTAGGTGACCGGAACAAATGCAGGCCACGACCAATATGGCTTTCCACCGATTACCTGCGGATAATCAACCACAGCAACCCATGAAGCAAACGAGATCATTGCGGCTGCACCAAGAATACCGGCGAACAGTGTGACAAATCCAAGCTTTGTTTCAGGTAAACCCATTGCACCGTCCAATCCATGGATCGGATATGGAGTATGAACATCGAACTTTTTATAACCTGCATCTTTAACAACTTTAGCGGCTGCAACAATATCATTTGGTGTATTATAAAGAGCAGAGATCGAATATAATTTTTTTTCCATTAATGTGACGCTCCGTTTCCATTATGAGATGGATGAGACGGTTGAGCGCCAGGAACAACTGCTTTAATTTCAGCCATCGCAATTGCCGGCAAGAACTTAACAAATAACAGAACAAGTGTGAAGAATAATCCAAAACTTCCGATCAACAGACCGAAATCCCACATCGTCGGAAAGAACATCCCCCAACTTGATGGGAGAAAATCTCTAGAGAGTGATGTAACGATAATAACAAACCGTTCAAACCACATTCCGATATTCACAAAAATCGCAAGGATGAACGAAGCGAGCAGTGATGTTCTGATTTTTTTAGACCAGAATAACTGAGGCGTTACTACGTTACATGTGAACATAATCCAGTATGCCCACCAATATGGTCCGAATGCGCGGTTGATGAAGACGAATTTTTCGATCAGGTTTCCGCTGTACCATGCAATAAAAAACTCAGTCATGTATGCATAACCAACCATTGTTCCGGTGACAAGCATGATCTTGTTCATCTTTTCAATGGTATCCATCGTAATGAGATGTTCGAACTTGAATGCTTTACGGGTAACGATCAATACATTTTGCACCATTGCAAAACCGGAGAAGATAGCACCTGCAACGAAATATGGCGGGAAAATTGTCGTATGCCAACCGGGAATTACTGACACAGCAAAGTCAAAGCTAACGATCGTATGAACTGAGAGAACAAGCGGTGTTGCAAAGCCTGCCATAATAAGATACGCGCGTTCATAATGCTGCCAGTGACGGTTAGAGAATCTCCAGCCGAGACTTAATATAGTATAGATGGTTTTCTTGATTGTCGTTGAAGCGCGATCGCGAAGTGTTGCAAAATCCGGGATTAACCCGATATACCAGAATACAGCAGATACGGTAAAATAGGTGTTCACTGCAAATACGTCCCACTCAAGTGGCGATGTAAAATTAACCCATACGCCATGTTGATTCGGATACGGAAAAAGCCATGCCATTGCTAACCACGGGCGGCCTGTATGGAAAATAACAAACTGCACCGCGCAAAGTACCGCAAATAATGTCATCGCTTCCGCAAACCGCGCAATGCCGGTCCGCCATTTTTGACGAAGTAAAAATAAAATTGCTGAGATCAAAGTTCCAGCATGACCGATACCGACCCAGAACACGAAGTTGACAACGTCAAATCCCCATGCCACTGGTTGATTGATTCCCCAAATTCCGACTCCTTTATACAGAAGCCACGTAAGACTGATTCCGCCAATGCCAAGCATGGTGCTGGTGATGGCAAGTGCGATAAACCATGTCCGTTTGGGAAAATCGTTGATCGGTTTAACGATCGTTTCGTCTAACGCGGCGGCATTTGGCACGCCTTCAATGACGGATAATTCTTTTGTATAATCTAAGACTGTGGATGACACTATGCTTTCTCCGTTTGAGATTCTACATTTCGAAGTTTTGCAATATATGTTACGTTCGGTGCAACATTTATTTCTTCAAGTACGCGGTAACCAATTTCATGGTGACGATATTTATAGATATTCGATGTCTTATCGTTCACATCGCCAAAGATGATCGCTTCGGCAGGACATGCTTCCTGACATGCCGTTACAACATCACTTCCCTTCAATTGACGATTATCTTCAATTGCATGCTGACGTGCTTCCATGATCCTTTGAACGCAGAAGGTGCATTTTTCCATCACACCGCGTGATCGTACCGTTACTTCCGGATTGTGAAGCATGTTCAATGGCTGTTGATACTGATATCCATCATTGAAGTTATCACGGAAATCAAAGAAGTTAAACCGTCGAACTTTGTATGGACAGTTATTGGAACAATACTTCGTTCCAACGCAGCGGTTGTACGCCATTTGGTTCAAACCATCCGGACTGTGTGTTGTTGCGCTGACAGGACAGACGTTTTCGCAAGGAGCATTGTCGCATTGCTGGCAGAGCATCGGTTGGTTGCTGACACTTGGTGCATCCGAAGTTCCTGAAAAATACCGATCAATTCGGATCCATGTCATTTCACGGCCTTTGTTCAACTGATCTTTGCCGACAACAGGAATATTATTCTCAACATTACATGCAACCGTGCAGACTCCGCATCCGGTGCATTTATTCAAATCAATCGACATTGCCCATTTTATTCCATCGTACTTAATCTTCGGAACAATAGAGATATCGTGATGTTCTTTTTCAATGAATTTCGGATCTGCAATGTATTGTACTAACGTCCCTTCCTGAATGATCTCACGGGTTTTGTGAAGATCTTTCAGAAATGTATCGTCGAGCGAATGATGTTCCTGCGTTGATGCGAGTATATATGTCTCACCGGTTTTCGTAACGCTGACACCGGAATACAACCAGGGTGAAAGTGTTGACGATTTCGACAGTAATGTGTTCGCATTAAAACCGACTCCGGTTCCGATCGTTCCTGCAGCTGTTCTGCCATATCCGAGCATCACTGCAACGAATTTATCGGCAAGACCAGGCTGAATGTGAACCGGCAGTTTCAAATTTCGTCCACTCACCGCAACATCGATCATCGAACCTTCTTCAACGCCAAGTTCTTTGGATGTTGAAACCGAAAGAGCAGCGTAATTATCCCAGGCGATCTTCGATGCGGGATGCGGCATCTCCTGAAGCCAGCCGTTGTTTGCATTACGTCCGTCGCCGACAAAATAATTGTCGTGGAGATATAGAACAAAGTCATTTGAAGCGGAAACAGCGTTTACAGAATTCAATGCATCTGCTTTTACCGATGGGATCGATTGAGCAGGTTCATTATACACCACAACTCCGTCGTGAAGCGCTGAGAACCAGAATGTTCTGAAATCAACGCTTACCTTCATCGCGGGATACACCTCTTTTTCCCAGCGGTTCATCAAATATTCGTGGTATAGATTCTCTTTGTATGTTTCCGGGGATCCGCCTGTCCAAGTGAGCAAAACACTTTCTTTCTGCCGTGAATTATAAAGGG
>CAYPEM010000045.1:19746-42023 GCA_964409765.1 uncultured Chitinophagaceae bacterium | reverse complement strand
ATCTTTCGCTGGTCGCGGAGTTCGTACAATCTCGGAACAAGTTTATCCCTCATCTCGATCGGTGTTACAGGATTGATATAGATGGAGGTTCCCCCTTCAAATCCCGCCGGCACATTCACCCGCCATTTTAAGCAGACGTGCCAGGGCATTTTATAGACCGCATCGACCGGAGTGTAATACCACTCTTCGTTGCAGGACGACTGCGAACCCATTGCCGCGTGACAGGCATGAACAACATCGCTGACTCCGCGAAGTTCTTCCATGGAATGTTCATACGGTCTGGAATGATACGATTTGGAATAGATCTCGATCGTCGGAAAACGATGACCGATGCCGACAAAGGCGATCGCGTGATCATTCTCCGCAAAGACCAGATTATACTGCGAAGCAAGATTGGCGCCGAGCTCGTTGAACACATTCGCATCGTGACGGATCATATCGATCTGTTCGGTGATCGACGATCCCCATTCATCCAGTCCGCAGATCTGTTTATGCAGATGGTCGAACGACGCGCCGGAGGAACGGAGCCAATTCTGAAAGATGCTGATGTAGCGGATGTAGCGGTTGTGCTCCAGCATATCCTTCATGGCGGAGACCGTAAAGGCGAAATACTGGAAATGTTCTTCCGTTGAAAGTTCGCCGGACGAACGCAATTGCGTATCAAATTCAGCGCCGGCTGCATAATGCGTTTTGGCGATGATCATTTCGTGGCATCCGCCGAAGAACGCATCCATCATGTTCACCCGTTCGAATGCGAATTTCTTTTTGATCTGTTCTGCGTTTTTCCCGGATTGTTCAAGTTTGTACTGCAGGATGTTATTGATATGTTCCATCCCTTTTGGATTGGCAACATACTCATCGCGCCACCCCATCAGCGCCGCATTCAAACGATATGAATAATTCTTCTTCCAATAATCGATCGTGACGATCTCGAACAGATTTCCGGTCCGGCGGAATTCTGCGGTCGTGTCAAAATATTTATCGGGAGCAAGATGGTGGATTGTTTCGTAGCGGTCGTTGATCTTTACCAAGCGGGATTTTTCCGGTGGCGTCTCGTAATATCGGGTGGAACAGAAGCTGCAGTAATTCTCCCGCTCTGAATGCTGGATCGGTTTTGCCGTTGAAGGAATTCCGTTGGTGATCGGTTTGTTTCCGCGCCCCGGTACCGCCCACACTTCCGTTCCGGTGAACGGATTGATCTGCTTCACCGTTCCGTCCGGCATAATGTTGTAATACGAACTGTAATTTTTCGGGAACATAATGCATCTCCCCTTTTTTCATATTTTATGGATTCCCGATAAAAGTCCCGCTGTACGGGATGCCAAACAACGGCACATTCGGGAATGACAGAGCTCTATCATGAACCGAATGTTTCGCGACGAACGGTAACGGCATCCAATTCTTTCATCACCACTTCTACGCCGATTCCAGGTTTTGTCGGAACGAACATTGTTCCGTCTGCTGCAACTTCAAATTCGGGATCGACAATATCTTTTTTGTAATATCGGTTGCTGGCGGAAATATCACCGGGCAGCGTAAAGTTACTGAGCGATGCAAGCGCAACATTTCCCGCGCGGCCGATTCCCGATTCCAACATTCCGCCATGCCACACCGGAATATTCTTCGATGCACAGTAATCATGGATCTTTTTCGATTCGGTGAATCCGCCGACCCGTCCCGGTTTGATGTTGATGATGCGGCAGCTGTCAAGTTCGATCGCCGCTTTTGTATCGGCAAGCGAGTGGATGCTTTCATCAAGACAGATCGGTGTTTTCAAAACTTGCTGCATCTTTGAATGTTCGTAGATATCGTCATACCCGAGCGGCTGTTCGATCAACAGTAATTTGGCATCTTCCATCTGTTTGAAAATCTCAATATCGGAAATTTCGTAAGCGGAGTTTGCATCCACTTGAAGTAAGATGTTCGGATACGATGTACGGATCGCTTTTACCAGTTCAACATCTCTTCCGGGCGCAATCTTAATTTTGATCCGTTGATATCCCTGACTGAGATATCCGGCTACTTTTTCTATCAGAACTGCAGGAGAAGACTGAAGTCCGATACTAACACCGACATCGATCCGTTTACGTGTTCCGCCGAGTGCTGTTGAGAGGGAGATGTTCTTCGATTTTGCAAACATGTCCCACAACGCCGCTTCCAATCCCGCTTTCGCCATGCGGTGTCCGCGAACTCTGTCCCACAGATCGATCGCCTGATCGACGGATGAAAGTTGTTTTCCGAGGATGTCCGGAATGAGAAAATCCTTCAGGATATGCCACGCAGTATCGACTGTTTCGTACGAATAAAACGGAGTTCCTTCGGCAACCGATTCTCCCCATCCGGTGATCCCTTCGGCGTCAACGCGGACGATGATATGTTCTTCGTGTGTTTCAATCCCCATTGATGTTTCGAATGGAGCTATCAATTCTAATTTTACGTGGCGTAATTCTATTCTGTCTATTTTCATAAGAGTCTTGATTCAGTGTATGGATTCCCGCTAAGAACGTGTCCCAAAGGTCCAAAGGATTCTTCGAGGATCACTTTGGGACGGGAATGACAAAAAAAAATTCACACAGATGGTTTAAAATAACATCGGCAGGTTGTTTACCTGCCGATGATGATCATTTTATGGAAGTTGCTGCTTTCAACATTTGCTGTACCTTTTTAGGAGAACTTGATTCAGCGTAGAAGCGGATCAGCGGCTCGGTTCCGGAAGCTCTGATGAGAATCCAACCGTCGTTGGTAAAGATCTTTATTCCATCGGTCATATCAAACTTCGTTGTCACGAACGAACCGAATTTTTTCGGTTTCGACTGGTAGAACTTCATCACTTTTTCTTTTTGCTGTGCGGTAAGATGAGCATCGATCCTTCCGAAATGATGTTCGCCGAATTCATCGAACAGTTCTTTTACCAATTGACTTAATTTCATTCGACGAACGGCCATCACTTCTGCCAGCAGGAATCCGATAAAGATCCCATCCCGTTCGGGCAGATGTCCTTTTACTGCAATTCCGCCGCTCTCTTCCCCTGCAATGATGATATCTTTTTCGGTCATCATACGGCAGAGATATTTGAATCCGACCGGAGTTTCATAGAGACGAACATTATAATGATCGCACATCTTCACAATGATCTCGCTGACGGAAAGTGACTTTGCCACAGCGCCGCGGTAATGTTTCCGTTCAATAAGATATTTCAACAGGATCGCAAAGATGCGGTGTGAATCGACAAAGTTCCCTTTTTCATCCACTGCGCCGATTCGGTCTGCATCGCCGTCGGTAGCAAAACCGAAATGATATTTCCCCGCGCGGACCTCCATGCTCAGTTCTTCAACATTCTGCGGCAGCGGTTCCGGATTGGTAGTTCCGAACGATGGGTTATAATCACTGCGAATGGATCCCATTTTGGGAAGCAGCAATTCAGGAATTCCCATTCCGGCTCCATGCATTGCATCGTGCATGATCTTGATCTTAACACTCTTGATGAGATCGAATTCGATCTTTGTTTCCAGATCGGCAACATAGATCTTCGTCAGATCGATGTACTGGACCATTTTACTTTTTACCAATTCATCAAACGGTTTCAATTCGATCGGAAGTTCAACGACATCCTGCAGCGGAGCAAGTTCTTTCTCGACTTCCGTTACCATTTCTGGATGAGCAGGTCCGCCGAAATCCCCTTTGATCTTGAATCCGTTGTACTTCGCGGGATTGTGGCTTGCAGTGATAACAATTCCCCCGGCTGCTTTTTTCTTCACCACACCGAGCGATACCATTTGGGTCGGAGAGATCTTTTCGGATAAAAGGACTTTCACGCCAATGGAGGCGATCACCTGCGCTGCACACTGGGCAAATTCTTTCGATAAAAAGCGTGCATCATATCCAATAACGATTCCATTCTTTGCCAATTTATGTTTTGCAAAATAACGACCGGTTGCAAGCGCAACTTTTTGAACACCGGCAAACGTAAAATCTTCGGCGATCACTCCGCGCCAGCCGTCTGTTCCAAATTTAATATGTGCCATAGGTTTTTTGGTTGTGTGAGTTGGAAAATGTTCTATCTGTGTTTGTTAATTTTTTGCTATCAGTTCAAGTCGATCGGTGATATTGATAAAGACTCCGTTACCATCAGGACCTTCTGCGGTGGTCATGATAAATCGTCCGGACATTGTTCGTAATATCAAACCTTCTGAACAGACATAATCATAAAATTCTAAAGGTTCAGTCGAATCGAACCAAAATCTTGATTGTATCTTTGCACAATAAAACGTCCCGGCTCTGACGGTGACCATCTCATTGCCAACAACTTCTTTGGTTTGAAGAAACGGTGAGCTGAACGACGTCCATTTTTTTGTCGGTGCCAGAGGAAATTTATAAACAACCCGAGGATCATCTCTCATCGTCACGGAATCAAGAAGGTGTTTTTGTGATAATAATACATGTAACGATAACGGTAAAGAAAGAATTGACCCGAGCGGCAGAGTTGATTGTTGCTTTGGAAAGACAGAAATACCGGGAATAAACGCTGAACCAAAGAATTGATATGCTATTTCAGTCAGGGAATCTGCGTTGGATCGATACCACACTTTTTCAATTACATTGCTGCCGGTCAGCGGTGTTGCTTCAAGCATCGAAAGATTATTAAATCCTTTGATCGATTCAGAATTGGATTTTATGGTAACCTTAAAGCTATCACTGAATGTTGCAATGATCTTACCGGAAGAATCCTGTATGCTGGACCATCGATAGGAGTTTGAACTGCCGACAACAAATGGTATCGATTGAAGCGCCTGTTCTTTATTTACAGTATCCTCATTGTTGCACGAGATGAACAAAACTAATGCAATGAAAACGGGCGCTATGTTAAGTTTTGAAATGTTCAATTGTATCAAAATTACTTTGTTCTTAACCAAAATATACTAAAATTATCGGGTGGAAAAAAGAACGAAAATCCCTTGCCAATATTGTCTGATATTGTTTTTTGTACTGTCCGTTTCGCTGTGTGCGCAGGATTCGACTGCAAAAAAATTCTACTTCTACCGACCTGAAAATACGTTCGGATCGGATGCACAATTTTCACCGCTCAATCTTTATCTCAACGGCGGTTTCGACATCCTCCGCAACGGCGGTCATGATAAAAATCTGACCCGATGGAGACTGCATCAGAACTTTGAGAATGTCTGGTACAATCTTCAAAACCCGATCGCCCGCATCAACGAATTCACATGGAGCCATTTTGTCGATCAGGAAATCTTTAATTTTACCATCGGAAGAAATAAAGCGGAGTTCCTACCGAATATCGCTGATCACGCGATCGGGAATGGAATGCAGTATGCAAAACTTGCTGAGTATCTGGAATATCGTAATGTTCGGTATCCTGCATTCTGGTCCATTGTCACATCGGTTGCATATCAGGTGACCAATGAAGTGATCGAAAGCGGAAGCGGCGGTAAAAGTGTCAACGTTGATATGATCGCCGATATTTATCTGTTCAATACGATCGGGTATGCATTATTCAGTACTGATTGGGTTAAAGAATTTTTTTCAGAGACAGTACCGCTCTATGACTGGATGCCGCAGCCGATCTTTGAGCCGTATTCCGGTCGAATTCAAAATGCCGGACAGCAATATTTCGTCCGGAAGAATTTTTCAGCGTTGGGAAAATGGTCACCGATTTTTTATTGGGGAGTCTTCAATACGGTCGGAGTCAGTTATAACTATATCGACAAACACTCCTTCACATTTACGGTCGGACGCGTTGTCAATAAATTGAACGAAGGAAGACTTCGAGGATTCCGTAAGCTCGATCCGACACTCGACGGAACGATAGGGATCTTTTGGGATAACAATAATTCACTGATGAGTTCGTTGTTGCTGACCGGACCGGGATTATACAATCTGCAATTGAACATCTATCCCGGCGTTATTCATTTTGGAGATTTCACCCCCGGATTTTATCTTGCTGCGGGTGAATGGGATGGATTTATTGTGGGAATAACATTTACCGATTTTCCATTTGGATTTGGGTACGGAACAGAATAAAAAACCACAGTCCACAAAAATGAAACGAAATTTCGGATTCCATCTGTTTCCAAGCAGAACTTGGGAACATGGTAATTAAATATAAGATAACAAATATTTTTTCGCGCAAACTTAGATTCAAAAAAATTATTTTATTGAGACAAGTTCGAAACGACTGTAAAATGTAGCTCTCCCCGCGCCATCAGGGTTTTGCACGGTCGAGATTTGAATCTCGATTTCCATTGTTCGCAAAACTAATCCTTCACGAGAAACAAAATCATACCATAAATCTCCTGGTAAAAAATCAGGCGAAGTTAAACTTGTATGAATTTTAAAGCAGCTAAATGTTCCCGCTGGTGTAGAAATAGTTTCTATATTTTCTACTTTTTTCTTTCGATGGAATATCCATCCATCGGGGAAACATTGCCACTCTTTATTTATTGCAAACGGTAATGCATACACGACAGACTTAGTTTCCGAAAAACGGATTGAATCCATTTTGGCGTTTTGTATATGGTGAAACGGAAAACCATTTATTGGATTATTAAAATCAAACACGGCTTTCTTAATATTTATTCCTGCAGATTTTAAAAAAAATGATGTTCGGTCTCCTGCATTCGCAATTGCATACACTGTATCAAAAGATTGTGCATACCAATTTTTAGCATGATATGGACCAAACACAGTTCCGTTACTATCCACCGGATGACTACTGGATTCCAGTCTTAATGAATTTGAGTATTCTCCAATCTTGGTGTGTTCAGGATAAATATTAATTCGAATTGTATCTTTATAGGAATTTATTTTTTGTCCGAGTGAATCTATTATATACGAAGTATGAAAATAAACGGAATTATTGGTAGCAATATAATCAATTGATATATTGTTACCTGAATTTCCCGTAGAATTATCTTTACATGAACCAAAAACTAAACCGAGTGCTAATACAATAAAAATATTTTTGAAGGTTTTCATTTATTGTTTTAATACAAGATTTTCAGCAAAAAAACCGCAAAGAACGTAATCTTTTCTTTGCGGTTTTGTGTGAATTTAAAAAATTACAGCTTTACATTAAATGCGCTTAAGCCCGCATAGATCGCATTCGTTCCCAATTCCTCTTCGATTCTCAACAGTTGATTGTATTTAGCAATTCTGTCTGTTCGGCTTGCGCTTCCTGTTTTGATCTGACCTGCATTCGTTGCCACCGCGATATCGGCAATGGTTGCATCTTCAGTTTCGCCCGAACGATGACTGATAACGGCTGTGTAATGAGCACGTTTTGCCATTTCAATCGCATCAAGTGTTTCCGTTAATGTTCCGATCTGATTCACTTTAACAAGAATAGAATTTGCCACTCCTTCAACGATTCCTTTTTTCAAAAATTCGGTGTTTGTGACGAACAGATCGTCACCGACCAATTGAGTCTTTGCACCGATCGTATCGGTAAGGAGTTTCCACCCTTTCCAATCATTCTCTGCCATTCCATCTTCCAAAGAGATGATCGGGTAATTATCCACCCACTTTTTCCAGTAGGCAACCATCTGTTCAGCGGAGAATTTTTCCTGTGTTGATTTATAGAACAGATACGATCCGTCCTTTTGATACATTTCACTTGCGGCAGGGTCGAGAGCGATGAATACATCTTCTCCCGCTTTATATCCTGCATTCTTGATCGCTTCCATGATAACATCGAGCGCTTCTTCGTTGGATTTAAGACTCGGAGCAAATCCCCCTTCATCACCGACCGCAGTGTTATATCCTTTTTTCTTCAAGACACCTTTTAAGGAATGGAACACTTCAGTTCCCATTCTCAGTGCTTCGGCAAAGGTCGGTGCGTTTGCGGGAACGACCATGAATTCCTGAAAATCAACATTGTTGTCTGCATGACGTCCGCCGTTGATGATGTTCATCATCGGTGTTGGAAGTATTTTTGCATTGGTGCCGCCGATATATCGATAGAGAGGAACATTGAAATAATTTGCTGCGGCTTTCGCGGTCGCCAACGAAACTGCAAGGATCGCGTTTGCGCCAAGTTTTGATTTTGTCGAAGTTCCATCCAGTTCAAGCATCATCTGATCGATACCAACCTGATCGGTCGCATCAAATCCGGTCAGTTCTTCGGCGATAATGTTGTTCACATTTTCGACCGCTTTCAGCACCCCTTTGCCGAGGTAGCGATTCTTATCTTCGTCGCGTAATTCAACCGCTTCGTGTTCACCGGTTGACGCTCCGCTTGGAACAGCAGCGCGGCCGACAGTACCATCTTCAAGTTCTATTTCAGCTTCAACCGTAGGATTACCGCGTGAATCCAAAATTTCCCGTGCCCAAACATCTATAATTGTTGACATATTCTTTCTCCGATCATTTTCTCTTACGTTATGGTTCGATTGTTGTTTTGATTAAAACTGATTGAATTTCGTCAAAATTTGATAGAAAGGAAAGAGAATAATCTCTTGACTGTTTTGGAGAGAAACTGTAGGTTGCACATCATTCATAACGGAGATTATATGAAAAAAATTATTTTCTTGATCATCACAGTTGTCTTCTCTTTACTGCTCACAGCGCAACAACAAACCACAGTCAAAGTAATCAGTTTCAAAAAGCTGCAGGAACTGCTCCCGGTTAAGGCACCGGAAGGATTTTCACGACAGAAACCGAAAGGGCAAACAGTATCAGCCTCGGGTATTTCCTCATCCACCGCGTCGGTAGAATTCACTGCACCAAAAAAAACAAAAGAACTGCAGACGATGGACGACGGAAAACAGGATTCAGTAGAAGTTGACATTACGTGGAGTGCTTCCATTGAAATCACCGATTATGCCGGTCTGGGTGAAGGAATGGCTGCATCATTACAAATGATCGGCGGCATGGAGTTTGAAAATGAAACAGAAGATGGTTATGAAAAATCGATGAAGTTCAAAGAGTATAAGGGAATAGAAAAAGTTTCGTCGAACGAAAATTCAAACTCCTGTTCAATTCAATTGGTTGTCGGAAATCGCTTTCTTGTAAATGCCACGGGAAATGGTTTTTCCGATGTGGCTGTTCTTCGCACACTTTTGGATTCAATGGATTTGAAGAAATTGGAGCAGACGAAGCAATGAAAGTTTTGCTACTCGGTGCTACCGGACTTGTCGGGAACGAATGTCTGCAATTACTGATTGCAGAGAAAAGAGTTTCCGAGATCAGAGTATTTTCCCGTTCACCTCTCGTACTCAGCGATAATAAAATTAACGTTGTCTGTGCTCCTCTTGACGAGATGAACAAACATTCTTCATTCTTTGAGGTAGACGCTCTGCTCTGTGCTCTTGGAACAACGATCAAAAAAGCGGGTTCACAACAGGCATTCCGTTTGGTCGATTATGAATATCCGGTGACTGCAGCAAGCATTGCAAAACAGCACGATGTTCAGCACTATCTGCTGGTCACTGCGCTTGGTGCAAATGCTCAATCATCCATATTCTATAATCGTGTGAAAGGTGAAACTGAAAATGCTATCAAAGACTTTACTTTCAAACGAACGACGATAATCCGACCATCGCTGTTACTAGGTGAGAGGAAAGAGTTTCGGATCGGTGAAAAGATTGGTCAGTTCTTTTCTCCTTTCATTCCTAAAAAATATAAACCGGTGCATGCTTCATCCGTAGCACGTACACTCGTGAAAGAATTGTTCACCGAACATTCAGGAACACAGATCATAGAATCATCTGCTATTTGATATTTTTATGACAATATGATATTGTCATTGTCATCGCAAATGTGTAGTTTCGCGTCAGCTTCACCAACAATTCCTTTCACATTTACTGGAGGTCGGTATGGATGTTAAGATCAACTATGCTGCGGTTGCTGCTGCCGCGATTGTTATGTGGATATTGGGTGCGGTGTGGTACGGAGTTTTGTCCGGACCATGGATGATGTACACCGGTGTCACTGAAGAAATGGCAAAGGGTATGACGGGAATGGATATGGCGGTGATGTACGGCGGTTCAGTGGTCGCCTATTTCATCACTTTTTATGTTCAATCTCATGTTCATCATGCCTTTCAGGTAAAGAATCCGAAAGATGCGGTTCAAGCGGCATTTTGGAATTGGCTCGGATTTGTTGCGATGGTCATGTATGTCACAAATTCGTATCAGGGAAAATCGTTCGGTTTAACGCTGATCGATTCGGGATATTGGCTGATCGGATTGATCCTTGGCGGAATTGTATTGGTGAAGATGCAAAAGAAAGAAACTCCGGCTCAATAAAATTGTTTTCATGAGAGACACAGGATCATGTGTCTCTCATTGTTATTTTCTCCCCCTCCTTGCAGATGTACATTTTTTTCCTACCTTAGTGTAATGATCTCCATCGAATATATACTGCTGATCGCCTGCTCGTTGATCCTGCTCAGCGTTGCGATCGCAAAATTTTCCGATAATCTCGGCGTTCCGACATTGCTGATCTTTCTCGGCATTGGTATGCTTGCCGGGTCCGACGGACCGGGAGGTCTTTTTTTCGATGATGCAAAACTCGCTCAATCGATCGGCATCATTGCACTGACATTTATCTTATTCGCCGGCGGATTGGAAACAAAATGGAATTCTGTCCGTCCGATCATTCGTGAAGCCTCCATTCTTGCAACGCTCGGGGTCATCATCACTGCGGTAGTTATTGCTGTCGTTTCAATGTACCTCTTGAATATTTCCTTTCTGTACGGAATGCTTCTCGGAGCAATTGTCTCTTCAACCGACGCGGCGGCGGTCTTTTCCGTTCTTCGCTCCAACAATGTCGAATTAAAAGGAAGTTTGAAACCGATGCTTGAACTTGAATCGGGGAGCAACGATCCGATGGCGGTCTTTCTCACAATTGGAACACTGCAATTGATCACCGATTCCGAAAAGACCATTGCCTCTGTTGTTTTATTGTTCGTCTATCAAATGGTCATCGGCGCGTCGTTCGGTGTCGGATTTGGAAAAATAATGACCGGAATGTTGAATCGTTTAAAACTATCGTACGAAGGAATTTATCCCGTCTTTGCATTGGCGTTCGCCGGATTTGTCTATTCAGCGACAACGCTGCTTGACGGAAGCGGGTTCCTTGCGGTATATATTGCAGGAATTGTCATTGGGAACAGCGACTTTGTTCAGAAGAAAAGTCTGATCCGATTTTTCGATGGTTTAAGCTGGCTTAGTCAAATTGCAATGTTCCTTACACTCGGTCTTCTGGTGTTCCCTCATAAGATCGTACCGGTTATCGGCAGCGGATTGATCATCTCGTTTTGTTTGATCATTATTGCGCGTCCGTTGGGAGTGTTCATTTCACTCCCTTTTTCCAAATTTTCAACCAAAGAAAAATTCTTTCTCTCCTGGGTCGGATTACGCGGTGCTGTCCCAATCATCCTCGCAACATTTCCTCTGCTTGCAGGAATTCCGGGTGCAGAACTGATTTTCAATATCGTGTTCTTTATTGTCTTAACATCAGCGTTAATTCAAGGCTGGTCGATCCCGGCCGTTGCACGATGGTTCAAGCTTGCCGCACCGGAATTGAAACGGTCCCGTTCTCCGATGGAATTTTCTGCCGGTGAAAATTCTGATACTCAGCTTGTCGATTTTATCGTTCCCTTCAATGCCGAAATGATCGGCAAACCGATCGTTGAACTTGGTCTTCCCGGTGACAGTCTTATCGTGGTCATCAGCCGGAATGACGAATATATCGTTCCGAGCGGCGGAACGCATATCGAGGCGAACGATACGCTGCTGATTTTGGTGAACAAACAAAATCTATCAACGATCAAAGAGATCGTTTCGCGATTGAAAGAAAATAAATAACCTCAACCGCATTGTTCCCGCTGTAATATTTTTCTACATTTCTGTATGAATTTTCTACTCGCACCAAATGCAATGAAAGGGGCACTTTCCGCCTCGAAGATCACTGCAATTATCTCCAAAACTCTCCGAAGGAAATACCGCGATGCAGCGATCATTTCTTCTCCAATCGCGGACGGCGGCAACGGTACGCTTGATTGTTTAATGAATGTATTGGGGGGAACGATCTATGAACAACACGTAACCGGTCCTATTCCTTCGTTAACAGTGAAAGCACGATACGGAATTACCCGAGAATCTATTGCCATCATTGAATCCGCCGAAGCGATCGGTCTGCAGCATATCACTCCCTCAGCAGAAACGATTGCAATGTCAACAACGCGGGGAATTGGAGAATTGATCCAAGAAGTCCAAAAAAAGGGATGCAAAGAAATCTGGATAGGACTTGGTGGAACGGCAACGAATGACGGCGGAGCAGGAGCGATCAGCACTTTAGGTGTTGAACTTAGTGATGAGCATGGTGAAATAATTCGAGATGGTACTATTCCTTTGCTTCATCTTAGAAAAATTAATAATTATGAATTAGTAATTAATAATTTCTCCATTAAAGCTTTGTACGATGTAAAAAATGTTTTACTCGGAGAACAGGGTGCTACGTACACCTTCGCTAAACAAAAAGGAGCGAATGATGATCAGCTTCCCTATCTGGAAGCAGCTATGAATAATTATTGCGAAGTGGTAGAACAAACAGCAGGAAAAAAGTTCCGCAATAATCCCGGAAGCGGAGCTGCAGGAGGTTTGGGTTTTGGATTGATGGCATTCTGTCAAGCGGAGGTCGTTTCCGGAATTGATTTTATTCTCGACGCCATTCACTTTGACGAACAGCTCGCTGCGTGCGATTGCGTCATCACAACAGAAGGAATGCTGGATGAACAGACGTTGTATGGAAAAGGAATTGCGGGAATCGTCGCACGCGCTAAACAATTGAACAAACCTGTTCATGCGTTTGTGGGACGAGTTAACGGAATCAATCTAGATTTGAAAAGACAGCTCGGTCTCGCCTCTTTAACACAGATCTCTCCCGAAGGACTTTCCACACAGGAAGCGATCCGCGATGCAAGCTGGCTGTTAGCCGATGCGGTGTATCACCATTCATTTTAGTCATACCAGCCACAGAGATATGTATGAAAAAAATATTTTTATATTTTTTCCTTTTAACCTTTCACTTTGTATTCCTTTGTTCTCAATCCATTGATGATCTCGGGATCAAAGTCTCCGGACAAGGAAGACAATTTGTTTTTACCAACAAAGAAGCAGGGACATTTCACGGTGAAGTGAATCAGCAAAATTCCGGCGGATGGCAGGGATGGTTCATCAATGCAGAAAAGATCCTTCATGATTATTCCGTTTCGATCAAGGGAAAACCATTGGACAGAACAACTGCAACATCGGTCGTTTTTCCGCATCAGATCGTTCGGACGTATTCCAATGGGATCAAAGAAACAGTCACACTGTTGGATAGTATCGATGTTCTGTTGATCGAAGTATCTCACCCATTCGCTCAAATTATCATTCAACCGACCGATAATTTTTTAATGGATTCAACGATCTCATCGATCAATCAACGATGGAAACGCTCGAATACTGCCGCTTCATATGTTCCTACTGAAATCGTCGTTGCACGTCACCTGAAACGAAATATGGTCACATTTGCCATTGCTGCGGGAAGAGATTTTCCGTCATTGAAAGAAAGAGCATATCAATCCGCAATAGTATCCGATAAATTGATTGCTCAACGAAAAGAACGGATGCAGCGAATACTTTCCCTTTCTCCTGTTCAAACAAATTATAAAGAATTGACCAAAGCGATCGGGTGGGCAAAAATTCAGGTTGATGCATTGATCATGAACCAATCCACCGGCGGAGAACGTACAAAGGGGATCTTTGCAGGATTGCCATGGTTCAATAATTATTGGGGACGCGATTCTTTCATCTCGCTTCCGGGCGCAACATACATCATCGGAAATTTTACCGATGCCCGTGATGTCCTTCGGTCCTATGCGAAATTTCAGGAACGTGATCCTGCAAATTCCAATTATGGACGGATTCCAAATCTTGCAACACCACAATCGGTCATCTATAATACAGCGGATGGAACTCCATGGTTTGTCAGATCACTGTATGAATATGTGAAATATTCCGGTGATACCTCCTTCGTTCGTGAAATGTATCCGGTGATCTTTCGATCGATCGAAGGTACGATCAAATTCCATACTGACTCTCTTGGATGTCTTACGCATGCAGACGCAGAAAGCTGGATGGATGCCGTTGGTCCGAACGGCCCATGGTCGCCACGCGGAAACCGAGCATGTGATATTCAAGCACTGTGGCATCAGCAGTTAATGATCGGTGTGTTCTTTTCGGAATATTTCAGTGAATACCACACCGCTGCACGATGGAAAAATCTTGTAAACAAACTGGAAATGAATTTCCGACAATACTTTGTTGATTCGAATCAGCAATTGATCTACGATCATTTGAATGCTGACAGATCGCCGTCAACAGAACTCCGTCCAAATCAGCTCTTTACATTCGATATGGAGATGCCGGAATCGGTACGTCAAAACATGGTTCGCACAGTGTTAAAAGAATTGGTCTACGAACATGGCACGGCAACACTTGCGCAATCTGATTCTAATTTTCATCCATTCCATGAACATTCACCGTTCTATGTAAAAGATGCCGCTTATCATAACGGTATCATCTGGACCTGGCTGAACGGTGCAACAACCTATGCTGCAACACGATATGATCTTCAGAATGTCATTTTCCCGATCACGAAAAATTCAATCCACCAAATGTTGGATCGGGGAACTGTTGGAGCATTGTCTGAATTGCTCGATGCTCATCCGCGAAAGAAAAATCATCCTTCGACCGCTTCCGCACAAAACGCGGAACTTGCTCAGGACGACTATGATGAACCAAAACTTTCCGGTACTTATTCACAAGCGTGGAGTTCTGCAGAATTCATTCGGTCGATCTATCAGGATTATTTCGGCATCAGTGTCGATCTTCCGTCATCATCCATCAGGATGCAGCCGAAATTACCTCAAGAGCTATCAAGCGTGAAATTCGGACAGAGGATCGGCGACGGAATGCTTTCCGTATCATATCAGAAGAAAAAAGAGAAAGTAATAATCACACTCGATCCGCGCAATATTCCCAAGCAATTTGATGTTCGTTATTTTTGGGTGTTTGAGGACGGAGATGCGGTGAATACTTTCTGCACACTTATTCCCGAAAGTATATTGACAATTGAACACACCGATACAACACTTGTGATAAAACAAGGGACAACAATCGTAATAGAACGAAAGAATGCGCCGGGAACATTTCTTAAGAACTTTTCCGATAAAAAATATTTTAAAGATATTACACTTGCACAACCTGATGTTCAAAAAGAATTTCCGGTCCTTCGTGGCCCTTCTCATCCGCTTTTAACAAACGAACAGGTTCGAGCAAAGAACAGTTCTGCAACAGTCTTGTTCGAAAAATCCGATCCTGTTGGTGATGATGCCGGTATCAGCGGTACATATTTATATCCAACCGGTGAGCAATTCAAAAAAGGAATTCTCGACATCACCGGAGCAGTTTTTCGATATGATGATAAAAATATTTACTGTACGATGTCGTTTAAGAATCTACATAATCCCGGTTGGCATCCTGAATATGGGTTTCAATTGACAATGGCGGCTATTGCCATCAACACCGGGAGTGGAACGGAGAACAATGTCGGAGTCAATTCGCAATATATTCTTGATTCTCTCCATCATTATGATAGAATGATCGTTATTGGAGGCGGCGCGAAAGTACTGGATCAAGCAGGGAAAATACTCTGTGAATATATACCAAAACCTGAAGATATCCGTAATACGATTGGAAATGTAAAGAGTAAATCCATTGAGTTTAGCATTCCTCTTGAGTATCTTGGAACACCGAATTCAAGCTGGAAAATAACGGTCCTTGTCGGTGCACAGGATGATCACGGCGGCGCGGGGATCGGCGAATTCCGGACAATTCAAAAGAATGTGAGTGAATGGCTTGGCGGGGGAAAAACGGATCAGAACGATTCGAACGTTTATGATGTTCTCATAATGAACTAACACTATCTATTACCATTGGAGGCAGTATGTTTTTTTTAATTTTTACAGTCATTGCAATTGTTGCGTTTGTTTCTTGGCGCACGATGCGGGTCAATCCTAACACCGCCGGAACGGCAAATATTTCTTTGCTTGTCGGTTTTGGCGCCCTTCTTGTAGCGCTTTCAAATTGTTTTACGGTTATCCCTGCCGGCAATATCGGCGTTGTCGATTTTTTTGGAACTGTCTCTGACAATACATTGAAATCCGGAATCAATTTCGTCAATCCACTGGCACGCATTGTTAAAATGTCCGTAAAGACCCAGGAATTAAAAGAAGTGATGGATGTACCGTCAAAAGAAGGTTTGACTGTTCAGTTGGAAGTAAGCGTACTGTATCATTTGAATCCGGAAAAAGCCGCTGATGTCTACAAAACAGTTGGAGAAGAATACGAAGGGATCATCATCGAACCGCAATTTCGTTCTGTCACACGAGGAGTAACGGCCAGCTTCGAAGCAAAAGCACTCTACACCTCGGAACGCGAACATCTTTCGAAAATGATCTTGACAGAAATTACCGCTGCAACTGCTGAGCGTGGCATCACCGTTGAATCGGCACCATTACGCCGAGTTACACTTCCGTCCGGATTGTCTGCGTCGATTGAACAAAAACTGCAGTCCGAACAGGAAAGTCAGCGAATGCAGTTCGTGTTGACGAAAGAAAAACAGGAGGCAGATCGAAAACGGATAGAAGCGCAGGGTATTTCCGATTTCCAAAAGATCGTCAACCAGGGATTGAATCAACAATTACTGACCTGGAAAGGAATTGAAGCGACAGAAAAACTTGCCACATCAACCAATGCAAAGATCGTTGTGATCGGCGGAGGCAAAACCGGTCTGCCCTTGATCTTCGACGCAAAATAAAAATACCAAGCAATGATGTGTAAAGAAGCAGAGTGGAAAGATGTTCCTCTGCTTCTTTCATTTTATACTGTTTCAATTCGGAACGATTTTTTCCATTCAAAGAATCCAATAATCCCTAGCACAAGATACACCGAATACAGGAACATTGTAAGATACAATCCTTTCATCCCATACATCGCGATCGAACCGATATTGACGATCGTCCACAAGATCCAATTCTCAACATATTTTTTTGCCATCATCCACTGTGCCGCCATGCTCAAAACGGCTAAGAATGAATCAATATACGGTAACGATGCATCAGTAAGTCTGTACAGAACAGAACCAAGCAGTGTTGTAGCAAGAAAGACAAAGAGAAGTGTCATACCATAGATTGTTTTTGTTCCCCATGACACTTTCAATTCTGTTTTTTGTTCACCGCCGTACAGCCACTCATACCAACCATACACCTGAAGAACAATAAAGAATACCTGCAGACCCATATCCGCGTACAGTTTCACATCATAAAAAATAAAAATATAAACGAATACCGACACGATCCCAAGAGGATAACACCATACATTCTGACGGGTCGTTAAAAAGACTGAGATCAATCCGAGAATGACCGCGATGATTTCGGGAAAGGACATTATTATTTTGTGATATGAGAATGGATGATGAACAACAGCAATGAACCGGTTTTCATCGTTATGGTGATGATATTTTTTACTGCTTCATTGCTGGTGCCTTCCCGGACGCCAAGTTCAAGCGTTTCATTTTTCAGCGGAAATTTCAAGCCTTGGGTTATTATCCCTGTACAACGTCCCATCGGCAGTACCGATATTTGTTGACCGATCTCCGCCTTGAAACGAATTTTCTTATGGGCAATCTCAGCCGTACATCGTTCATCAAAAAATTGGAGCGATAATTTACGGTGATATTTCATCAGGATGCTGAAATTCGACATTGTGTGGTCCGGACGATCTCCGGTTGCACCAATGATGGTGGCCGATGAAAAAGAATTCACCAGCAGATGATCCAATGCTTTTTCAAGATCGGTACTGTTTTGATCGGAGCTATGAACGATCGGGACCGAAGAGAAATAATACCTTGTTTTTTGCGTGATCGAATCAAGGTCCCCAATGATAAAATCGGGCAGAATGTTGAATGCGCGCGCTTTGTTTGCTCCTCCGTCTGCACAAATGATAAATGGTTTTTTCTTCAGCAATGGAGCAAGAAGTTTTTGCGACGGCATTTCCCCGTTGCAAATGATCAAAGCATGTTTTGGATTTCTCATAGTTCTTAAACTCCTCTAGTTTAAACTTGAGGAATTTCCATTTTACAATGTTACAGCAAGACCGATCAAGTAATTCCGTTCTGCTGCGGGGAAAAACGCGTTCCCTTCGCCGTTTTGCATATATAATGTATTCAACACATTTCTTATTTCACCACGGAGCGAGATTTCTGCATCGCCTATTTTTGGGAGAACACAAACTGATTCAAAATTAATCACAGCATACGCTTCGTTTTCATTATCTGTTGTGTTAAAATTATCGGTGTGGAACGCACCGACATATTTTCCCAGCAATGATGCAGAAATTCCATTATCCTCATATGTAATACGAATATTCCCGACAACACTCGGAAAACCGGCGATCGGATTGTTATCCAGTTTTTCCTTATGCGAATAGTTCACACCGCCAACGGTACTGTCGAGGATGATCGTGGTAAAATTGATGATCTTGTTCAATGATAACGCTGCGTTTCCGCTGATCACAAATTGTTCCAGCAAACGAACCGTTCCATCCACTTCTGCGCCGAGATGACGCGTACGTGGTGCATTACCATACACAGGATTTCCGAAAATATCAACCTCACCGGACTTCACCAACTCGTCGGTAAATTCCATCCAGTACACATTCCCAGACCATTGGATAGTATTTCCCTTGTAACCAATGCCGAGTTCAAGATTCAATAATTGTTCCGGCTTTGCGATCGGCTTATCAAAATTGTACTTCGTCGTTCCTCCGGTCGTATCAGCAACAAATCCGGGAATTGCTCCAAAGTACGAATCTTCCGCTGAATACAAATTTCTCAACCGCGGCTCGCGAGATGTATAACCAAAAGAAATATAGGCATTAAATTCTTCATCAATATTGTAATTCAATCCCAGCCGAGGATTAAGGAAATAATACGGGATAATGAATGAGTTATTGAAAAATTTTTCATTCTTGATTTCATAGCTATTGTATGCAAACTGTACGTTCGCCATCAATGTCATATCGTCCTGCACTTTGTAATTTTCCGTTACGTAGACCGATGCCATCTGTTTATAAGCATCATATTGATAGAAACGAAAATCGGGATCGAAATTTGACGGAAGACCTTCGGCGTATTGAAGTTTTCCCCAGTGAGAACCATGGTGATACCGATATTCTCCTCCAATGATCAACTCTCCCCGTTCGTGTTCCCATTCGTATCGCGGCAGCCAACCCCATTGTACCAGATCGACTCCTGCACGGATAATCTCATTCTCTATATTTCTTCCAACAAAATAATTGTTAAACCTGAATGATAATGTATCTGTATCTGAAATTAGATTCCCTGCAGTGTCATAATTTTTACCAACCCACGTACCGTCAAAATCAAAATATCCATGACTGTCATAAAAGAATAATGTGTTATGAAGTTTTTGTGATTCAGAAATTTTCCATTCATTCAACATTTCATAATGTGGTTGATTGAATCCTTCACGTTCCTGCTGGCGACGAGGAACTGTGTACGTATATGCTGTATTGTCAGTACTAAAATAGGAAAAATTCATTCGTCGTAATTTTTTATCCCCATTCACAAATTTTGGCAATCCGGTGTAGACAAGCTGATCCGTCAACGGACCGCCGAACAAATGAATCCGTGTCGTCATATTCTCATCAAATCTCAACGCGCCGAGGAAATACGAACCTGCTTCAAATGCAGAATGGATGCGGTAACCGTTGGACTGGATTTTTCCGAGCCGTCCGTAGAACATATACGTGTTATCGATCAATCCTGAGTTGAACGATGCGGAAAGTTTTTTCATCGTCATCGGAAGTGACTGCGAACTGTCACCATATTCCTGAAAACCGACCATTACTTCGAACTTTGCGTACGGTTTTTGTGTGAACGGATTTGTGATGATATTCACCGAACCGCCGATTGCCGGGGGACCATAGAACGCACTTCCTGCTCCCCTCTGTACCTGTACATTGGATGAACTTGCTAACAGATCAGGAAAATCGATCCAATACACATTGTGATCTTCCGGATCGTTCTGCGGAACACCATTCACCATGATCGATAACCGGCGCTGATCGAATCCGCGCAGGAAAATATAATTATATCCAACACCGTTGCCGCCGTCGGAATATGAGATCATTGCAGGAAGTTCCGACAACATAACCGGAACATCCTGCATGGAATACCGCTGTTCGATCAATCCTTTGCTCAGATTGGTGAACGTGACAGGTGTTTCTCGTTCTTTGGCAATTGTTCCCGTTACCAACACAGGATCAAAATGATATTTTACGGTATCGGATTCTTGTTGCGTAAATGCCTGAAAAACGATGACAACAGTTAGTGTCAACAGTCTTTGTATTACAAATAACAGATTGTTCATTGATTCCATCGCTCCATAAATATTTAAAATAAAAATGCCGTTACTACGCTGGATACAAAGCATGGTAACGGCAATAAAAGCGATACAACTAAAATTTATTGTCGTTTCCCTACGCTGGTATTATCCAGATCAGGTGGTTCTGACGCCGAAAGCGCCATCAAGGGTATGTTCTCAGTTTCCCGCGGTCGATCTGCGGAATAACACCCCTAACGAATTAGGTTGCTTGATTTTTGAAAGAACAGATTACTGCAACAATATAATGATGAAGGATGAATTATGAAAGAAAAATTTAAATCGACTGATATCTCATTTTTAAAAATCCAACAGCACGCCGTTCTTCACCACTTTCCAGACATGATTGACGCCGTAGTGATAGGGAATGTAGCGATAATCATCAACATTGTACAGCACTACATCCGCCTGTTTTCCGATCTCAATGCTCCCTACTTCAATGGAAAGTCCGAGTGCTGCGGCACCGTTCAGTGTTGCGGCGGTGATCGCTTCTTCTGGCGTCATCCGCATTTGTGTGCAAGCAAGGGTCATCATCATCTGCATTGACGAACACATCTGCGACCCGGGATTAAAATCGGTCGCAATGGCAAGAGGAATACCCGCATCGATAATTTTTCGTGCCGGTGCGTACGGATGATTGAGAAACAACGAACATCCCGGCAGAACAGTTGCGATGGTCTCGGAATTTTTTAACGATGCAATTCCCGGTTCACCGGTCTTTTCTAAATGATCGACAGAAATTGCGCTGTGTTTTGCCCCAAGTTCTACTGCACCCATCGCGTTCAATTGATCTGCATGAAGTTTTGGGATCAATCCATGCCGTTTGGATTCCAGAATGATCTGCTCCGTTGCTTTCAGATCGAAATATCCAAGTTCGCAGAAGACATCGACGAAAGTTGCAAGTTTCTTCTCGGCAATATATGGAAGCATATAATCACAAATACGGTCGATATATGCTTGCTTATCATCCTTGGATTCGGGAGGAAATGTATGGGCACCAAGAAATGTTGCAACGATCGTTGCATAATGATCCCGCTTTAAATCTGCGATCACTTCAAGCATCTTCATCTCTGCATCCGGCGAAAGTCCATACCCGCTTTTGATTTCAACAGTCGTTGTTCCGTTTCGCATCATGGTATTCAATCGGCGTTCAGCAAATCTATAGAGATCGCGTTTTGACGCTTCTCGAGTTGCTCTCATCGTAGAGAGTATTCCGCCCCCCGATTCCGCGATCTCCTGATATGTTTTTCCTTCTGCACGCATAGCAAATTCGCCTGCCCTGCTTCCGGCAAATACAGTGTGCGTATGCGAATCTACAAAGCCGGGAAGAATCACCGTTCCTTCCGCATCGAACACATCAATATCCGCCGGAGCAGTCAGTTCTCCGTTTTTTCCGATCGCAGTGATGATCCCGTCCTGAATAAGCAGTGATGCATTCGAAGAAATATGCAGATCACGCATGTCTGTTCCGGTCTTCACTCTTTTTCCTTGTGACGCAACTGTCACTAATTGACCGATATTTGTAATAAATAAATTCATTTCTTTATCCACGAATTACACTAAAAAACACTAATCGGTATCCATTGCAATAGAAGAATCAATTAATAAAGCGTTTCCATTCAAGTTTTTTGTTCGACCAAAAATTAATCAACAAACCTAATTTTAAGCCTGTCGCTTTTAGATAATTGATGATTTGAGACTCCTCTTTTCCCGATAATCTTTCCAAGGCTTTAAGTTCCACTAT
>CAYPEM010000045.1:0-19646 GCA_964409765.1 uncultured Chitinophagaceae bacterium | reverse complement strand
TTTTTGATTTTGCACATAAATGAAATTCTTTTTTCCGCGCACTTGTGATAACGGAATGATGAAAACAATCTTTGCACAGACCAATCATTTCCACCTTCACGCCATTCCTAATTTTTTGATCGTCGACGTCAATGTTTCATACGATTGTTTCAAAGAACGGTTGATATTTTCGATGGATTCATCCGTAATACTTTCAGGATTTTTTCCGATAGTATTTTCAACCGCCAGACAATATTCAGCAAGTTTGTTGGCACCGTAGCTCAACGCCAATCCTCGCAGTTTGTGTGCAACAAAGATCACTTGTTCTGTATTTTTTTCGTTCCAGGCTGATCGAAGCTGTTCCATCATTTCGGCGGATTGTGACGGGTATGGCAGCACAAATTCAGTGAAAAAATTCTTATCCGTTTCATTCAAAATCTCCTGAAGCCGAATGAACATCGCTTCATGCTGATCGTTCTTTGGCGAACCATATTTCTTCCGTTCAACGATCATCTCACCGTATAGTTGGAGCATCGCCCGTAAACCTTCCAATCGAACGGGTTTACTGAGATAATCATCCATACCGGCATCGATACATTTTTCTCTGTCGCCGCTCATCGCATCAGCAGTCATCGCTATAATCTTCGGACGAATGGAGGGATCGATGGTCCTCACAATTTCTCTTGTTGCCGTCAAACCATCCATTTCCGGCATATGCAGATCCATCAAAATAATATCGTACCGTTTTTGGTTTGCTTTCTCTAACGCCTCTTTGCCGTTGACCGCAACGTCTGCCGAATATCCAAGCTGCTGCAGCAGCCGAATTGCAAGTTTTTGGTTGATGAAATTATCTTCTGCAATTAGAATCGACAATGGAATATACTGCGCCAGCGGTTCGATTTTTTGTTGACCCGCACTTGCCTTCACAAACTGACCGCTCCGATTCTTAGCCAGCACGTCGATCAGTGTGGAATACAGTTGTGCTTGTTTCAACGGTTTCATGATGACAGCATCAAACAGTTCATTTTCTGTTTCGCTGAACTCTGTCCGTCCCGACGATGAAAAAAGAACGATCGGGAATGGTCGATCAATTTTCATCGTTTGGATCGACCGTGCAAGATCAACACCGTTCATTTCAGGCATATTAAAATCAATGATCGCTATATCGAACGGATTTTGTTCGCTGATCCATTGAAGCGCTTCGCGCTGCGATGATGTCGTCCGCGGATGCATGCCCCAGTTAGTACATTGGATGCTGAGAATGTTCAAATTTGTAGCATTGTCATCAACAAGCAGAATTCTTTTTCCCTGAAGCTCAGGAATTTTTCCGCGGATATATTTTTTCGGTAATCCCTCAATGCTTGTGGTTGTCGGCACTTTGATGGTGAAATAAAATGTTGAACCCTTTCCTTCTTCACTTTCCACCCACACTTCCCCTTCCATCAATTCCACAAGACGTTTCGTAATAACTAAGCCAAGTCCTGTGCCGCCAAATTTTCGAGTTGTTGACGCATCCACCTGCGAGAAAGCCTGGAACAATTTGTTCACTTGATCCTTCGGGATTCCAATGCCGGTATCCTTTACGGAAAATTGAAGGATGGTCATTCCTTCTTCCTTGCGCATTTCTTTTACGGAGACCAGAATTTCACCCCTCTCCGTGAATTTGATCGCATTGTTCGTAAGATTCAATAAAATCTGCCGGAGACGGACAGGGTCTCCGATGATGTACGGCGGAACAGAAGGATCGATCAGATAGACTATATCCAATTGTTTCTCGACTGCACGGCGGGCGATCAAATCGAACGTCTCTTCGATCAAACTCTGCACTTCGATCGGACGTTTCTCCATATCCAATTTTCCCGATTCGATCTTTGAGAAATCGAGAATATCATTGATCAATGTTAAGAGTGTTTCTCCGCTGGACCGGATGATCTCGGTATATTCACGCTGCTCATCGTTCAATGATGTCTGAAGAAGAAGATCGGTCATACCGATCACGCCGTTCATCGGCGTTCGGATCTCATGGCTCATTGTTGCGAGGAATTGAGATTTTGCAACGGTTGCCGATTCTGCTGTTTCTTTTGCCTCCTTCAATTCTTGTTCATGACGGTTCTTTTCGGAAATATCACGAGCAATTGCCAGAAACCCGGTGATCTGTTGACCGTGAAGGAGAAGCCGGATATTTTGACCCAAGACGATCTTTTTTCCCGATCGGGTGATCGCTATAAATTCAAAATATGTCTGTACTGTTTTTGTTAATGCCTGATTGCGGTAGAATTGTCTCACTGCTTCGACATCTTCCGCACAAATCACATCCAGATAATCACGTCCGATCGCTTCTTCCAATGTATAGCCGAACAATTTTAAACCGATCGGATTGACATATGATAGTTTTCCCACGCTATCCGTTCGGAAAATAATATCCGTAGCATTTTCGATGATCTGGCGGAACCGTTCTTCGCTTTCTTCCAGTTCCTGCTGGGCTTGTTTCTGTATGGAAATATCAACGAATGCCGCCATTGCATACTTCAAATTCCCGTCGTGGTCGTATATTGGCGCACCGGTGATCAACAATGGAACAATTTTATCAGGGCGCCATATTTCAACATTTGACACAGTCGTTCGTTCACCATTCAGAGCCTGGTAGATCGGTAATTGTTCAGCCGGATATTTTGTATCAGTTCCCTGGAGATACGCATTATAAACTTCGGTGAAATTATCGACACCGCTTCCGGAGAGGATTTCTTGTCCGAATATTTTTTTCGCTTCTTCATTGGCAAAATACGGCTTACCATCGGCAGAGAGAATGTGGATTCCAGCAGGAACAGCTTCCAGGAAATTGATGAATCGCTGCTCGCTGTTTCGAATCTCTGCTTCGGCAATTTTCCGCTGTTGATTTTCCAACGTTAAGACAATGAATACACCGAGCAAGATCAACACTCCTGCAAATCCGCCGATCGATATAAACAATAATGTACGATTGGTACTATTATCATTATTCGTCGCTTTTTGTGTAAGGTCTTTTTTCTCCACCAGTTCCATCACATTAATGACGCTATCGATTCGATGGATGAATTTCTGACTCTCTTTCGGAGTGAATGATTTCTCAGCAATCGATAATCCGTTCGCCTTTACGGATTTGATCTTTTCAGCATTGAATTGTTCCCGTTCCACGATCAATTTTTTCAGCATGATCAGTGAACTCTTTTGACGGGAGTTTTCAACGGTCAATCCATCAACAATGGAAACCATACTTTGTATCGAATCTTCCAATGTTTGATACCGGAGGAAGTAGGAGGAATCGCCGGTCACATAGAATGTGCGGAGTTCTGTCTGTGCCAAAGATGTAGCAGAAAAAACATTTTCCAATTTACTGATGACGGAATATATCCGTACAACTTCATTGTAATTCTTCGAAAGCTCCAGTGCAGTCCTAAATCCTAACAGTCCGACAATCGTCAGGATCAACAATGCCGCAACAAAGACGATGATCAATCGTTGTTTGACAACACTTTTAACAACCGTATAGGATGTCAGTTCTAAGATCAGCTTTTTCATGAACTCTATTTTTGAGGAAGTTATTTCATCATTGGAATTTTTATACTGAACGTTTTTGCATTCTTCACCGCCCGTTCATACCCTGCATCGGCGTGGCGCATGATTCCCATACCAGGATCATACGTCAGTACGCGCTCCAACCGTTCATCGGCATCAACGCTACCGTCGCAAACAATCACCATTCCATTGTGAATGGAATTTCCAATCCCGACTCCGCCGCCATGATGTACGCTCACCCAGCTTGCACCGCCGATAGAATTCAGCATTGCACCGAGGATCGGCCAATCGGCGATCGCATCACTTCCATCCATCATCTTTTCCGTTTCACGATTCGGTGACGCAACACTTCCGCAGTCCAAATGATCGCGCCCGATGACGATCGGTGCTTTCACTTGACCGCTGCGGACAAGTTGATTGAAGATTTTTCCCATCTTTGCACGTTCGCCATATCCCAGCCAGCAGATCCGCGCCGGCAGACCTTGGAATGCAACCTGCTTCTGTGCTTTTTCGATCCAATTTTTCAATAACTTATTTTCAGGAAATGTTTCCAGAATTGCGCGATCTGTTCGATAAATATCTTCGGGATCTCCGGAAAGTGCAACCCAGCGAAACGGGCCTTTCCCGTCGCAGAACAACGGTCGGATATATTCTGGAACGAATCCAGGAATATCGAATGCATTCTTCACTCCGCCGACCTGCGCTTCCCCCCGGATATTGTTTCCATAATCAAATACGATCTTCCCTTTTTTCTTCAACAGGAGAAGCCCTCGCACATGGTCAACTATCGATGCACGGGAACGTTCGACATATTTTTTCGGATTCTTTTTCCTCAGATCGAGTGCTTTTTCGTATGTCATTCCCGCCGGCACGTAACCGTTGAGCGGATCGTGTGCTGATGTTTGATCTGTAACGATATCCGGAAGAAATTTTCCGCGGGCAATCTGGGGAACGATCTCTGCCGCATTGCCAAGCAATCCGACTGATAGAGGTGTTTTATGTTCTTTTGCTGAACGGATCATTGCCATCGCTTCATCAAAATTATCAGTCATCGTATCCAGATATTTTGTAGCAAGACGTTTTTCAATTCTCGACCGATCTACTTCAATAGCAAGACATGCAGCGCCGTTCATGGTTGCAGCAAGTGTTTGCGCTCCACCCATTCCGCCAAGTCCCGCGGTCAATAAAAACCTTCCGGCTAGTGTTCCGCCGAAATGTTGGCGTGCCGCTTCTGCGAAAGTTTCGTAGGTTCCCTGTAGAATTCCCTGCGAACCGATGTATATCCAGCTTCCAGCTGTCATCTGTCCGTACATTGTCAAACCCAATGCTTCAAGTCTTCGGAACTCATCCCACGTTGCCCATTTGGGGACAAGCATTGAATTGGAGATCAATACGCGCGGTGCATTAACATGTGTTTTAAAAATACCGACCGGTTTGCCGGATTGCACGAGAAGTGTTTCGTTGTTCTCTAATTTTTTTAATGTGTCGATGATGGAATCATAACATTGCCAGTTCCGTGCAGCTTTTCCGGTTCCGCCGTACACTATCAGTTCCTGCGGACGTTCGGCAACGTCGGGATCGAGATTGTTCATTAACATTCTGATCGCCGCTTCCTGAATCCATCCTTTGGCTGAGTAGGTCGTTCCGCGCGGTGCGCGAACGGTTCGAGATGATGACATTGTGGTGCTCCGAATTTTTATTAATTGAATATAAACAAAAAAAGGTGAAACTAAGAACTACAGTTTCACCTTTAACAATCAGCTTTTTATTGCAATGAATTCATTTTTCAATAGGAAGGTTTGGTACGTACTGTTTGGCAGTCTGACAAGCAAATTCACTTTTACCGAACTCTTTGTATAGAAAAATTACCGGTGATTGTTACGGTATCATACATTACGCGATGAATAAACTTTCCGCTAAATTCACCTATAATCGGTTCGCCAACTTTTCCGTAGGAGTTAATGGTCGTTACTCCTTGGGTCGTTGAAAGGAATTGATTTGGTGCAGCCAAAATCGATGTCCAATGAATATTGATAAAACTTCCTTTTGATATTCCCTCCCAAGAATATATCCCTTCTCGATAATGTGGGAATCCAATATCAATGGAATATGGTGTATCAGTTGGAGCTCCATATACTTTGCAATGCGTTGTCATCACTGTTGAATCCAATGTTGCGCCGCTGGAAAGAAGCAATGGAGTTTCAAGCGTACGATGTTGATGTGAAAAAGAACCTCCTTGTATTGTCATACTAACTTTATGTACAGCAGGTTTGCCACCGTTGCTGGTTGTTGAATCCTCACTACAACTAGCAAGCGCAAGCAATAAAATAACGGTAACGATGATATGATTTATTTTCATTCTCTTTAGATTCTTTAATTCTTTTTTGTTTATCTCAACGGACCAGAGTTCCACCAAAAAGATGGCAGACAAGTAAGCTGCGTTGTAAAGTCAGCTTATTTTCTCTGGATTTTTTTCCGAGAGTGACTCAGGAAGACCGTTTTGGGACACTTAAAATATTTCTACCATATCAAAAAGTATTAAGCCAATTTCTGACTCCAGTTCACACCCGTGATTTCATCATGCAAACGAACCGCTTCAGATAAATTTCCAGATCCAATTTGTTCAATAAACTTACAAACACTATAATTACGACTTCTTAATTCATATTCAGCTAACCACGTCCGGAACTCGTGTTCCTCTTCATCGCTGCGGGGAATAACGACTTTATACTTTTGTAATTTCATTCTACCAGGTTTTGGTGTTAGCCTTGCACGAAAACAATTTTGCTTTTGACACAAGATCATGTAAAGCATATCACAATTAAACTCTTTCATCATCCACCAGGTAGCGGGTGCTTTCGGATCGAATGTTTTTCCTAAGACGATAACCCGGATACCTTTATATGTTTCGTATATTCTGAATCCATATTCCTTATACTTTGATTTCTGCGACAATGATCGTATCATTTCGACGATTTTTGTTTTAGGTTTCACCGTTTTTTTGAAAAAATCCCAGAACGAATACTTTGGTTTATCAATATCCAAAATCATCAAATCTTGTACATTTAAAACTTTAGCTCCGTATCGATTCCTTGTAACTATGGCTTTTTCATCTAACTCTTGAACTATTTCTTCTCGTATCTCGACCTCATAGGTATCAAATTCATGGTGATTGCCCTCAATTTTATTTTGTATTCTTTCAATTTTCTCCCGCGCTTTAACAGAGGCATCTTCAATTGAAATATTAGATCCTCCATAACACTTAATCTCTTTTTCTTCACGATCAAATTTAACTATCGCTTTTTCTATGATCCAATATTTATATATTTTCATATTTGTTTTCTCTGGAAAAAAAGTCCTCTCGGACTGGAACTACGCTAAAAAGATGGCTGGCATGCGAACAGTGCTGTAACATGAGTTTATCAGTCGTGAATTGATATTGGAAAGCAACTAACCGGTTAGTCTGCATTACATTGGTTGTTCCTATTTTTGCCTGACAATTTAAAAATCGTTGCCAAGAAATATCCGTATAACCATGAATTCAAAATATAATTGATCTTTATACCGAGGAGGTTTGACAATTTGTCAAAATAGAAAGCGATATATTCTCGTTCCTCGGTATCATATCGCTTTTTGTCAAATCTATTGATTCCATTTCGGATGACAGATTTAATTTGAAAGACTGTTGCTTGGGTTTTTAAGACATTCAATAAATCATCTATGCATTCATTAAATGTACGTTCCAATTCAACAATGGTCGCAGCATCAGAGGAATTAAGATAAGAAAACTCAGGTTCGTCAAAACGAAACTTTAGTTTCTTTCTTAGAACGTTCAGTTCATCAATTACAATCTTTTCATTCTTCATTCTATGGATTATACATTACAATATCTGGTATAACGGAGTAGAGATGTGCTTCGTGATATCATTCAATTGTGTGACTAGATAGGTGGCGATCATTAGTAAATCCGAACCGGTGTATTTGGGAGACGGTTTACTGTTGAATCCGACAATGATTTTTGTGTTTCACCAATAGTGCTTTTGCAAGAATCAACGCTCATTTTTTTATTATACCACTGTTTCAGTTCAATGATTCTCTCGTTGTTCAATTCAAGAAGATAGTTTGTCTTGCATTGGATAAATACACGATCATTTGAACTGTTGTAAAACGTTCTTGGATATTTCATTTCTAATTGTGCGTTTCTGTATTGTCTCCACAAAATTTGACTTATGATAAGATATTTATTAACAGCCGCATTGGCGTTGTATTCATACAGTATATTTTGATATACTTGTTCGACCTCTACATCCTCGTTATGGTTCTCTTTTAGTATGTCACTTAAGAAAGTATCGCCCAGTCCGCCGATATTGGATGTTTGTGTATAAGCACAGGAAGACACTATGAGTAATAAAATTACTTGATAGGATTTTTTATTCATATTTCCGACGTCTAATGAGCAATTATTCTGTTCGTTGTCAGACAGGTAACGATAGAACGAATTACGACGAACGATCGTATATTGTTGATCTCAGTTCTTTTTGGGAGTGTCTAAATGCTCTTTTACGGTTGAGAGAAGAACTTCCGGTGCAACGGGCTTGGTAAGGTAATCGGTGACGCCGACTCCGAGCGCATAGTCAACGAATTCTCTCTGAAAATATGCCGTAATGATGATGAACGGAATTATCATTTTTTTGGATTTCAATTCATGGAAGAAATCCAGCCCGGTCCGTTTTCCAATACCGAAATTGAAATCGCTGAAAATGATCACCGGTTTCACTTGAAGTGCCAGTTTGTACGCCGCTTCCGGAGAATCTGCCGTATGACAAATGAAGCCGTCCCCTTCAAGTATTTTTTTGATATGCGCACTATGATTCGGGTTGTCATCAACAATCACTGCAACAGCTCCCGTATGGGATGGAGTCGAATGTTCAATACTTGGAAGAGATTGCGTTTGCTGTGGAACCGGTTGTGGAATGGCTTGTGGAGCCTGATGCGAAACCGGACGCTGAACAGGAATCGGCTCGGTATCTTTTTTTGCTTGCAGTGCGATCTTTTCTTCTTCGGTGATCTTGTACTGTTTCGTAAGATCCCCTACATAGAAAACTCCCTGTTCTTTTCGCTCCTCAACTTTCCGCTTATATGTTTCAAGTCGTATCTGATCGTCTAATTGGGTGAATTCGGCATCCGAAAGATGCAGGTCCTCTTTTGCTTTAAGGATCTTTTTTTGAATGATACTGGTGATGATACCATCATCATATGCTTTTTTTAATAAGGAGATTAGTTCGTCATTCATAGTGGCAATATGTGCGGTAAAGAATTCCCCGCAACATTCGATCAGATATGGTCAAATTCCTTTGGCAAATTTCCGCATGGTTGAGCGCATCATACCGAGATTCGTTTTTTGCGCATCGGTAACGATATAGTATAATGCTTTGCCGGATTTCGACAGCGATAACATGTGTATCTGCGTATCGAGTGTAATAAAGATATCTTTGACAGAATCTTTCAAATGAAGCGCACCAACTGCTTTTTGTTCCGCCTTCAGCACTTCAATATGATACACGGTCGCGACATCGGGATCAAAATCAGGATCACTGCAATAACTGTCGATGGACATTCCCGCAGCAAGATTTGTCACGGAAACGGCAATAACATCGGGAATTTCCGATAACACCCCTTCGATAAAATCACCGGCTAATGTTCCTTTGGTATACGGCATGACACTCTGCGTTTGATTGATTGAGAATTTCGGTTAATCGAATTTACGGTTTTTTGACCGTAATTCCTCTACTAAATTGTACTCCCAAATCCACGATCAAAGCATTGAAGCTATAACAATGGTTGCATCATCTTTCAGTTCTTTGGTCACTGTAAAACGCCGTATTTCATCCATCAGTGCCGTACTGTGATGTTCTGCGGATGATGTAACGGATCCGATAATCCACGATTGAAGACGCTCCATGCCAAATTGTTCCTGCTGAGGGTTCGATGCTTCTAAAATCCCGTCCGTGATAAGATAGAGCGTATCATTCTTCTTAAGAGGGATTGTCTGAGTGGAATATAATGTGCTTCCCTGGATTCCGAGTGCAAGATGGTGCGTTCTATACTCATGTAATGATGAATTGGAATGCAATAGGATCTGCGGATGCCCTGCGGTAATAATCGCTGCGGTGGAAGTTTCCCTGTCAAGCAATGCAAGAGCACAGGTGATGAACTTGTTTTTTTCTGTAACTGAAAAAATAGTTTTATTCACATTGTGCAACAGTTCTGGAAGCGAATGAGTGTGCTGCAGTTCCTGGATGATACTGCTTTTGGTCATTGCAGAAAGGACTCCGGCCCCTGTCCCATGACCGGATGCATCAGCAATGACGATGAGAATTTTTGTTTCTGAAAGTTTTATGATATCATAGAAATCCCCGCCGATCTCTGTAGCGGGAAGACTGACTCCGGCGATCTCGCACCATTCAGTTTTCAAAGCAGATTTCGGCAACAGCGATTCGTGGATCGACTGTGCGATCTTCATTTCCGTTTCTATTTCTGTCCGCCGTTTATATTCTTTTCCGATTGAACGAACGAAGAGTCCGTATCCCGTTGCAAGACAAAATATTGCCACCAATCCGAATGCCGCACGTTTTGTTTCAATATCGGAAAGTTGTTCGGGTGATAATGAAAATGATTTGTTCGGCTTAACCATAACAGAATCAACATCCGGTTTTAAAAATTCAGGGTCTGCAATTGAGATGAAAAATATGATCATAACGTACACAATTACTGAAGCAATAAGTTTGAGCGGTTTCGTCATGTAGAGAATGATCGATGAAGAAAACAAACCGCTCAAGATCGTCATCACTGCCAGCCGCGCCCATGAACTTTGGATGATCGACGCTTCCATCATCAGCGTCAGCGGACCGATCGTTGCGAATAAGAAAAAGACTGCAATGGAAAGCTGACGGATCGATCTTCGATCCATTGCTTTCCACGTATTGCTCGATTGTATGCTCATGAACGGCTCCCGATGATAGAACTTTCAGTTGCTTACGGCAAAGAACTGATTTAGATACAAAATTTTCATTGAAATTGCGCGTATTTGTTGGTACTCTTTTACAGACTTAATTGCAGGAACAATTCTTCGCTATATTATGAAACGGTTTTCTAAGAAAAATATTTCGATCGGAATAACATCGCTAGCGGTTATTGTTATCGCTCTGCAATTCTTTCCCCCTTCCCTTTCTCATTCCAATCCGCCGGTCACCGGTGAACCGAAATGGAACTCTCCCGAAACGCGTGCAACATTCTTCAAAGCATGCGCGGACTGCCATAGTAATGAAACTGTTTTTCCATGGTACAGCACTATCGCTCCGGTCTCATGGCTGGTGGAAAGCGATATCCGTGAAGGACGAAAACATTTTAATATTTCCGAATGGGATCGGCGGATCAATAACGGTGACAAAGCAGCCGAAGAAGTTCAGCGCGGCTCGATGCCGAGCGGATTATATTTGTTGATGCATTCCAACGCAAATTTGAACGCCGCTGATAAAAAGAAATTTGTGGAAGGGTTGACCGCAACGTTTGGAACGTCACAGAACAAACGACATGAGATAAAATTTGAATAGATCCATAATACATATAACGGTGCTGTTGTTCACTTGGCTGACATTTTCCGGATGCGATAAGGAATCTGATACACCGGTGACACAAACTCTGATCTATCAGAAGGATGATGTCCCTACGCCATTTCCTCCAAAATTCATTACGACGGATTATATAGAACTTGATAAGATCGATCGGATCTCAAAATTCCGTTCGAGTGTCGGACATGATTACAGTGATGGTGTGGAGTCATGCAGGAGTATGAAACATTATTTTCAACCGAAGAGCAGCGTTGATTGGTCTCAGTTAAAGATATTCTCTCCGGTGGAAGGAACCGTGGTGCGAATATTTGAGGAGTGGGCGGGAACGCAGGTTCAGATCCAGTCAAAGAGCATTCCCTCCTGCACAATTATTATATTTCATATCGCACTTCAAAAACCTTTGGTTGTTGGTGATTCAGTATCAACAGGACAGATCCTTGGAACACACATCGGTTCGCAGACAATGTCGGATATTGCAGTCGGGTTTTCGGTCCAGAATACGTGGAGATTGTTCTCATATTTTGACGTGATGAGTGATTCCTTGTTTCAACAGTACATTAATAGAGGGATCGTATCGCGAAATGACTGCATTATTTCAAAAGAATCAAGAGACGGTGATTCGTTGAAATGCAGCGGTGAAACATTTGGTTCTTCCGGAACGCTGGAAAACTGGGTGACATTGAAATAACAATGAGAACATCCTCAATTCTTTTCTTCCATTTTTTTCTTTCCTTCTCTATATTAACAGATACCATCAACCTCCCAAATCAAGGATTTCATGAATAAACTGCTTTTTATACTCTCGTTCTTCTTATCGATCTCGTACGCTCAGGTTTTCAATACTATGCCGGAACAAAACGGCGAAGCCAGGAATAAATCATACGATGTTCTTCATTATAAAATTGAACTATCCTTTGACGAATCGAAAAAAATGGTGATCGGAAAAACGACCACCACTTTTGTCCCTTATCTCGCCGTATTGAACTCCGTAGAATTTGATGCAGAGAACATGAACTTTACGTCGGTATCGATGAAAAAGAAAACACTGGCATTCGATTCACTTGCAAAATCTATCCGCATTACATTGGATAAAAATTATTCCTATAAGGATACACTGACCGTAACGATGGAATATACCTGCATTCCAAAGCGGGGCGTCTATTTCATTCAGCCAGATTCCGGATATCCTAACAAGCCGTGGCAGGTCTGGTCTCAGGGCGAAGATATGGACAATCATCATTGGTTTCCTTGCTGGGATTTTCCGAATGACAGAGCCACTAGCGAGATCATCGCGACGGTAAATAGCAAGTATGAATTTCTTTCCAACGGAAAACTGATCAGTACAAAAGAGAATAAAAAAACTGGAACGAAAACATTCCATTGGGTACAGAACAAACCGCATTCGTCCTATCTGGTGATGTTTGCCATGGGTGAATATGCGATCCTCAAAGAAAAAGTCGATGGAGTTCCTCTTGAATATTACGTGTATAAGAATCACATCGATGATGCGAAAGCATGTTACGCAAAGACCGGAGCGATCATGAAATTCTTCAATGAGAAGATCGGATTCCGATACGCGTGGGATAAATATGCACAGGTGATCGTTGCCGATTTTATCTACGGAGGAATGGAGAATACTTCGGCAACAACATTAATGGACAGAATAACCGTGTATAATGCACGAGCTCGAGTGGATGAATCTGCAGAAAGTTTGATCGCTCATGAAATGGCGCATCAATGGTGGGGCGATGTAGTTACCTGCAACGATTGGCGTCATTTATGGCTGAATGAAAGTTTTGCCAGTTATTTTGATCCCCTTTATTTTGAACATGCCTACGGCAAGGATGAATTCCTCCACATGATGCAGCAAGCACAGCAGGCAGGCATCAATACGGACAAATCGTTGGGACGAAAACCGATCGTCAGTGTCGGTTCGTACGGCAATAACATTTATCCCCGAGGCGCATCGGTGCTGAACATGCTCCGCTTCGTTCTCGGCGATGAACTCTTCTGGAAATCGATCAACCATTACATCACCAAATATCAATTTCAAACGGTAGAGACCGATGATTTTAAGAATGCTATCGAAGAAGCAACAGGACAAAATCTTTATTGGTTCTTCGATCAATGGATCTATAAAGCGGGATATCCGAAATTCGATGTTTCCTATTCCTATAACGATTCTGCAAAATTAATTTTAATGACTGTTAAACAAACGCAGGCCATTGATAGTTTGACCGTTGTTTTTAGAACTCCAATTGATATTGAAATAGTTACACCAATGGGAAGCAACACCCACCGCATCAACATCGTTCAAAAAGAATCGACCTACACGATTGCTTCAACGATGAAACCCAATCTTGTTTTGTTCGATAAGGATAATTGGATATTGAAAGAAATAACGTATTCCAATAGAAATGTTAGTGAATGGAAATATCAAGCTGAACTTGGCAATGATGTTGTTGCGCGCAAAACTGCAATTGCTGAATTGGCAAAACGGGACACTGCCGGTGAGTATATTCCTCTGATCGCAAAACTATCGAATAGTGATATATTCTGGGGAGTACGACAATCAGCTGTTGTCGCATTGGGATCGATCAAATCTGATTCGGATATCAAAAAGAAGGCATTGATCGCGGCATTGCGCGATACAAAACCGCAGGTGAGAGCGGCTGCGGCATCACAGCTTGGGAAGATAAAAACATCTGATGTTGCAGCAGCACTTCGTTCTGCATTGAGTGATTCAAGCTATTCAACCGAAGCAAAAGCACTCGCTTCCCTTGCAACCGTTGACTCCATTCATGCAATTCCTGAGATCAAAAAAAGATTGGATATCTGGTCATACAGTAATCAGGTTGCCAATGCTGCGTTGAATGCTCTTGCCCGTTTGGATAGTGTTGAAGCAGTGAATGTTGCGCTGCAAAAAGTGCGCTACGGTTCCGAAGCGTTGGGACGGAGCACCGCGATGAATATCTTGAAAAAATATGGAAAGAACCGTGATGATGTAAAAATGATGTGTGCAACTTTGCTGCAGGATAAATCATCCTCGATAAAATATTCTGCCGTAGAACTACTCGGTGATGCCGGAGACGAATCGTATCTTCCCGCGTTGGAACTTCTTTCACTGAAGAGTGATGACAGCGCAAGCAGGGCAGCGAAAAAAGCTATCGAGAAGATCAAAGAGAGAAATAAAAAATAATTCTATCAAAACAAGTGGAGGTTTCCATGAGTACCAAATATATCCTGTTCTTCATTGTTCTGCTTTCAACTGCCGCGGCTCAGCAATTTCCGCAATTCTTCCATGATAAAACAATGCGTGTCGATTATTATCATACCGGCACAAAAGGAACCGAACTTTTTGCGCTCGACAAAGTGTACGATGAAGGGATCTGGTCCGGCAGCAAGACGCAATTACTGGATAATCTGAACTACGGTGAATACATGCTCCGAGTGTTCGATACGCAAAGCGGCACAATGATCTATTCGCGCGGATTCTCCTCAATGTTCGGCGAATGGCATTCAACGGATGAATCGCTCGCCGGAATATTGAAAACATTCCATGAGACGGCACGGATCCCCTTCCCAAAGAATAAGATCCAATTGACGATCTCCCGTCGTGACAAACAGATGATCTTTCATGAACTTTTCTCAACCGTGATCGATCCGAACAACTCATCAGTTGTGAATGTTCAAAAGCGTACACCGCTTTTCAAATCTTCAAAGATCGTCGATAACGGAACAGCGGATAAGAAAGTCGATCTGTTGATCCTCGGCGACGGATATGCAAAAGCCGATATGCAAAAGTTCCGTGACGATGCGAAACATTATTCCGATATATTGTTCGGAACATCGCCCTTCAAAGAGAGAAAAAAAGATTTCAATGTCTGGACCATCGAAGTCGAGTCCAAAGAAAGCGGCATCGACAAACCGAGCAAGAACGAATGGAAAGAGAATGCGCTCGGATCGATGTACGATACCTTCGGCAGCGCGCGGTATGTGCTGACGGAAGAGAATCGAACATTGCGCGATATCGCAGGACAGGTTCCATACGATGCTGTTGCAATCTTGGTGAACGACAATCGGTACGGCGGCGGCGGAATTTATAATTTTTATACGACCTGTTTTACCGTGAGCGATGTGAAAGGAATGGAATGGCAGATGGATTATGTCTTCGTTCATGAACTTGGACATTCGTTTGCGGGACTCGGAGATGAATATTATACATCCTCCGTTTCCTACAATGATTTTTATCAGGCGGGAGTTGAACCATGGGAGCCGAATCTGACTGCGGCAACGAATAAAGAAAATTTAAAATGGAAATCATTCGTCAGCGCATCTACGACAATTCCAACACCATGGAAAAAATCTGAATATGATTCCCTGGAAGCGCTCCGCGGAAAACTTGACCGCCTTGCACCCGATTATTACGAAAAACGAAAACCGTTGTACGATGCGGGACAAACCATCATCAACGATCCGAAATATAAGAATGTCGTCGGTACCTTCGAAGGTGCAGGGTATGTTTCCAAAGGGATCTTCCGTCCTTCACTGGATTGCAGAATGTTCTCGTTGAGTCTCACCGGATTCGATCCGGTCTGCTCTGCTGCTATCGAAAAAGTGATCGATTCGTATGTGAAGTAGTTGAGTAGAGAAGTAGTAAAGTCGTTGAGTAGTGGAGAATGAAATAACTATAACTCTGAAAAAAAACAATAGAAACATCTCACACAAAGCCACAAAAAAGGAGAGATTATGAAACGTGTTACCGGAATCGGCGGAATTTTCTTCAAGTGCGATGATGTAAAGTCACAGAAAGAATGGTATCAAAAACATCTCGGTATTCCTCCCGTTTCGGATGAGTCGGGAGGAATGTTCATGTGGCGGGAAAAAGATTCTCCGGAACAGATCGGGCTGACGGCATGGTCTCCATTCAAAAAAGATACAACCTATTTTGCGCCGAGCGAAAAGCAGTTCATGTTCAATTACCGCGTAGAAAATCTCGCCGCTCTGCTGGAAGAATTGAAAAAAGAAGGGGTGCAGATCGTCGGCACAATGGAAGAATATTCGTACGGTAAGTTCGGCTGGATCATGGATCCTGAAGGGAATAAGATCGAACTGTGGGAACCGATCGATGATGAACTTTCAAAGAATCTCAAATAAAAATAAGAACTTTCTGAAACATTGGTCTATCAGCATTCGTCTATAGATGAAATCTCAATTATTATCAAACTCCAAAAGGATCGCCGGCATAATCCACTCTTGATACCTCCTGATCTACGATTCAATCATTTCACAATCTATTAATGGAGGTATTATGGACGAAAGCAGGCTTCGCACATCGCTGTTATTGCGAATGGTTCTAATTGGGGGACTCACAATAATTCTACTGATCCCCGCAGTGATCGTCGAATCGCTCATCACCGAACGTAAAGAACGGAAGGATTCTGTTGTCAACGAAGTAAGCAGTAAATGGGGAAACCATCAAACTATTGCGGGACCAATACTCTCTATCCCGTTAAAGTATACGGTGAAAGATGCTGAAGGAAAAATCTCTTCGTTTACCAATTTGCTGCATATTCTTCCCGACACGCTCTATTCTACAGGAAGCATTTCAACTGAGATCCGATACCGCGGAATATTCCAGGTGGTCTTGTATAATACAAAACTCTCTTTTTCTGGAACGATCAATACCGCCGATATCCCGCAATTGAAACAATCCAATGCAGTTCCGCAATGGAACGAAGCATTCTTCACTGTTGGGATCACCGATCTTCGTGGAATCAAAGAGAACGTTGTCCTGACCATGAATTCAACGAAGTTCTCTGCAAAATCGGGTGTCCGTTCAAAGGATGTTGTTGCTTCGGGGATCACATTCCTTCCGGAGATCACCGATCAGCAGCAGCAATATCCCTTCTCTTATTCACTTGATCTGAACGGAAGTTCCGAACTTCGGTTTGTTCCTTTGGGGAAACATACCGAAGTAAAATTGCAATCCGCCTGGAACAGTCCGAGCTTTGTCGGTGATTTTTTACCGGAACAAAAAACGATCGATGAGAAGGGATTCTCTGCGAAATGGAAGATCCTTGAACTCAACAGGAATTTTCCTCAATACTGGATTGGCAGCACCGATACTGTTGACAAGTCATCATTCGGAGTTCATCTTCTGCAAACAGTCGATGAATATCAGCAGACATATCGAACGGCAAAATATTCGATCCTCATTGTCGCGCTCACTTTCCTCGCATTCTTCTTATGTGAAGTGCTGAGCCGTGAATTGCTCCATCCGATCCACTATTCGCTTGTCGGATTGAGTTTGATCCTGTTTTATGTGCTGGTGCTTTCGCTGTCCGAACAATTTGGTTTTGATACTGCATATCTCGTCTCTTCACTGACCATTCTCTCAATGATCGTCTTATATACCCGATCGATCGTCACGCACAAACGGACCGCCGTGATCATCGGAAGCGTAATCTTTGCACTTTATGTTTTCCTCTATGTCGTCCTGCAACTGGAAGATTATGCTTTGTTGATCGGCAGCGCGGGATTGCTCGCAAGCCTCGGAGCGGTGATGTATCTTACTCGGAAAGTCGATTGGTTTTCGTTTGGAAAGAAAACAGAATAAACCGTTGATGATGTAATCACAGCAGCCGAATATCCTTGGATATTTGGCTGTTTCTTTTTTTTGCATTACTCCAATCGTTAACAAAAACTTCACTTCCCTCCTTCCTAAATTTGTAATACATTGCAGTGAAGAAAAATATCCATACAAGGAGTTCCAGCAGCATGAAAAAAATTCCATTCATCGTCATACTCTGTTCGTTGTTCACGTTCGCTCACGACCACCATAAACACGAACGCACGATCACGTTTCCAAATATCCCCGGATACTTTACGCTGAAATGCGATCTTCACCAGCATACGGTCTTTTCGGACGGTGATGTGTGGCCGACGATCCGCGTTGAAGAAGCGTTGAAGGACGGGCTTGATGCGATCGCGCTGACGGAACATCTTGAATATCAGCCCCATAAGAACGACATTCCGCATCCCAACCGGAATCGCGCGTACGAGCTTGCTCTGAAAGCGGCTAAAGATACCAACCTGATCGTCATCAACGGATCGGAGATCACCCGCAGAATGCCGCCGGGGCACAGCAACGCGATCTTCATTACCGATGCAAATAAAATGCTGATTCCCGATTCAGTAGAAGTGTTCAGAGAAGCAAAACGGCAGGGAGCCTTTACATTCTGGAACCATCCGAATTGGCTGGGACAAAGTACTACCGGCGCTGCAACACTGACCGAGATGCATAAATTTTTACTGAAAGAAAAATTACTGGACGGCATTGAAGTTGTGAATGAATTTTCCTACTCCGATGAAGCGGTGCAGATTGCGCTCGATCATAATTTGACATTCATCGGATCATCGGATATTCACGGACTTATTGATTGGGATTATAATGTACCGAACGGCGGTCATCGTCCGATCACGCTCGTGTTTGCAAAAGAACGGAATGCAAACAGTGTGAAGGAAGCGTTGTTCGAGCGACGAACGGTTGTCTATTACAATAGTATGCTCATCGGACGAAATGAATTTCTTGTTCCACTGATACAGCAGTCTCTCTCAGTAGAAAGAAGTTCATACTCCGGAAAAACATCCGTCCTGATCGTGAAGATCAAGAACTCCAGCGACATGGATTATCTTCTGGAGAACAAGAGTGACTATACATTCCATAACAATGCGGATGTTGTCACCGTGAAAGCGAACGACGTTACAACCATCGAAGTGAAAGTGCTGCAAAATCTTCCGGCGGTCAGTTTGAAATTCTCGGTTCTCAATGCAATAAATGCGCCGAAGAAACATCCGGAAATTGTTTTGGATGTTTCCGTGAAATAAAATACAATGTCATGCCCGAATGGTTCTATCGGGCATCCCTAAAATGGATTCCCCCCAAGAGCATGCGGGAATGACTTGTCACACACATGATAAAGTTTTATGTTTTTGTAGAAAACTCATGAACAATCTTACTGTACTCGCGAATGATTTCCTTTCCCAACGAACGATCGCCGTTGTCGGAATCTCCTCAAAACCGCAGGCGCTTGGCAATGCACTTTACAAAAAATTAAAAACATCTGAGCGGAGCGTTGTTCCGATCCATCCAACGCTAGCAGTATTCGACGGTGATCATTGTTACTCGAACTTAACTTCAGTTCCGCAGAAGATCGACGGCGTCTTCATCGCCACAACATCGGAGAATGCGGAACGTATCGTTGAGGAATGTATCGCACTGAACATTCCGCGGGTGTGGATGCATTATTCGTTCGGTCTTCAACACTCGTCCAAAAGTCCGGCAAGTTCCAGCGTCTCTTCAAAAGCGGTGGAACAATGCCGTCTTCACAATATTAGTGTCATTCCTGGTGCCTGTCCTTTGATGTTTTTGGAACCAAAAGACCCGTTCCACTCCTGCTTGAAATGGTTCCTTTCTGT
>CAYPEM010000044.1:0-42391 GCA_964409765.1 uncultured Chitinophagaceae bacterium | reverse complement strand
GATAGTTTGAAAAGGATTGGGGTTCCAAAATAGATTTTATTTGCTAAAAAGAGATGGATAATATTCAATAATTTATATTATCTGACTTTTGAAGTATAATTACTTGTTAGGGTGTGAGAATCAACAATGAATAAATACTTACAAAACATATTGTTTGTAATAATTATTTTCTTCGGTAGCACCATACAATCGCAAACAAAGGAACCAATTAAATTATTTAAGAAATCTGATTATGCAGATTCTGTCTTTACTATTACAAGTAAACAATATTCTCATGGTGATATTACAATTCGATTAACTCAAGTACTGAATATCTCGTCATATTCACCCTTCATCTGTCGTGCATGGTTAAATATTGAGCAGAAAGGGAGGATAATTCGTCAATACTATCTAAATAGTATCGAACCTGTCGGTTCCTATTTTGGAATATTTGTCCCTAATGCTTTACCGACGAATAACTATTTTGCCGTTGTAAAACATGGTGATTATGATGGGCGTCTTATTCTTATTGATAAATCCGGTAAAATGAGTCAATATATGGCCGGTTCTTATTTGGTAACCAAAAAGAAGGATTATCTTTTCAGCGAGTATTATTCTGATATGACAGGTATTGAAGTAGTTGATCTTCATAATGGACGATCGGTTTTTCAAAGCAACGATTTACCATCTATCACAAAATGGTATTGTAATAATACAAATGATAATGAGAAATACTTTTTTACTTCAGATGATGTAGTAGATTCAATTTATGTATTTAATAATAAGAGCAAATTGTTCTATTCTCAACCAATTGATTCACTGGTAATCAAACAGTCTGTTGTTATTAAGTATGATTTCGTGCCACCGAATGAATTTAGTTGTGGGTGTAAAGACAAATAATTTCTCGCAACCTAACTCGGTACTATGTTGAAATTCAACGGTATCAGTTTTACCCAACGTCCCGCAGGGGACATACGATAAAAAAAGTTCTACTACGCTTAAAAACTTCTAAACAGAAGAATCCCAAACAAAATTTAGAATTCTTATTTTCAACCGCTCATCTACTCACACACTAAACTACTAAAAAAATCTAAACCACTTTTCTCCATCACAAACGGTTTTTCTTTTCCCAAAATCATTAGCCATTTCTAATCAGAAGTGACCTAAAAAACACTAATATTTGTTGATACTCTCACAGATTATTCATACCCTTTACCTAACAAAGCGATTATACACTTTATCATTTATCAATAATAGCTGAAAACATGTCTCCTGAAGAAAGTAAACGAGATGAAGAAATAACAAAGCAACCAATCGATCAGCTTGTTCAGAAAATCGCATCTCTTGGAAGCTTACCTGCAATTGCAAGCCACATTCAGGAATTGATGGCAATATCCTCAAATGAAAAAGCATCCCTTAGTCAATATGCAAATGTGATACTCAAGAACGTCAGCCTCACCGCAAAACTTCTCCGGCTGGTAAATACCGTTTATTTTTTTCAACGCAACCCTGTGCATAGCGTATCACAGGCGATCAGAATTCTTGGATGGAATACCATTCGCGATGTTGCAGCGTCAATTATCTTTTTAAGCGATTTCGGAAAAAAATCTCAAAAGGTTGGGGAGTTATTGCAGCTTTCTGTACTCACTGCGTATAATGCAATGGAAATTTCCAAGCGATGTAACTATCCACGAGCCGAGGAAGCATATTTGTGTGGAATGTTCAGTGTGTTCGGAGAATTAATGGTTGCAACATATCTGCCTGACGAATATGCTAAAATTCTCGCAGTATCAAAATCCTCAATTGGCGAATTACAGAGTGCGTCACGCGAGGTGATAGGTTTTACGTTTGGTCAGTTTGGTGCAGCAATGTTGAAACAATGGGGTATGCCTGAAAAACTTGCGTTAGGAACGCAGCCGTTGCAAAATAATTATAGCCATCCAGCAACCGAAGAACAATGGTTATCACTCATCGCAACATTTAGTCATGAGTTAACTGACAAAGCCTTTCGAGACCCATCGGGAAAAGGGTATACTGCATGGCTGGCATCTTTTCTTTCAACATATGGTTCATATTTTCATATCACCGACAAGAACGTGGGAGAAATTTTCGAACAATCATTCGCTCAAACAGAAAAAGCATTTTCTTCTGTTCACATTGCGTTTAATAAACAACAATTCGATCATTTAATTAAAGACTCACAGATAATAACTGTAAGTGTACAATCAACTGGTCAACTGGTTGATGAAACTGCGGAATTAAATAAAGATTTGCTTCGTCAATTTTCGCTGGAAATAGATTCGGTACTCCATTCAGGTGAACATCTGGAAGTAAATGATATCGTAGCAATTATCATGGAAGCAATCTATCGTGGCGCAGGGTTCGACAGGGTATTATTCTGTCTGACCGATCAAAAACGGACACATCTTCGAGCACGTTTAGCCGTAGGAGAAGGAGCGGAAGAGCTGAAAGAGAAATTTCAATTTGTTATTTCATTTTTGGAAGGACCAGTTGGACCAACAATGCTAAGAGGAAAAGATATCTTTGTTCAGGATATTCTTACATCAAATTACAGTCGATCCAAATTCAGCAAGATGGTTGGAGCTCGTTCCTTTATGATGGTACCGATCACCGTTAATAATCAGATCATCGGATGTTTGTATGCAGATCATATCACCGAAATCCTCAAAATTGATGAAGAAGATAAAACACTTTTACTTGGTATGCGTGATAATCTAAGTGTCGAGTTAACTACCCGAAAACAGTAACGCACCGATGGGCATCGGTACCTACAAATTATTTATGTGTCGGAACGGATGCCCGTCCGTTCCGAATTTGTGTTACCAAAACAATTTGTCGTTTTAATGCACCGATGGGCATCGGTGCCTACATATTTTTGTAGGAACGGACACCCGTCCGTTCCGTATTTGCGTTTTCAAAAAATAATTCGTCATTCTAACGCACCGACTGGCATCGGTGCCTACATATTTTTGTAGGAACGCACGCCCGTGCGTTCCTACGGCAATTTTTATTAATGCGCGGATGGGCATCCGCTCCAACATATTTCTTTAACCGCATCCATCTACATCATCAAATTATCAGGGTTGTTCTTTTCTTCTTCCCATTTCATCGGGTTATTGGCGATATAATTTCGAATTGCGATTAATTCCTTTTCGTTGCGAATAATTCTATCATAAAATCGGGATTGCCAAACAATAAATTCTGGATCTTTATGCAATTTTCGAATTTTTGTTGTCACTGCCGTTTTAAAATTTCTAACAACGTTTGACAACGATCTATTTTTTACAGCAAATTCCTTTTTAATTAATTCTCGTGGTTCTTCCGGATTGTTGATTGCAATAATTCCATGGATATGATTCGGCATAATGATAAACGCATCAATCTCTGCATATTCTGCAACTGTTGGAATTATTTTCCAGGAATCTTCAACACACAATCCTTCGTTGGACAATATCATTTCACCGTTGACAATATTACCAAAAAACATTTCACGTTTGTAGGAGCAGATGGTGATAAAATATAGATTGGTGCTTGCGTAATTATAATACGGCAAACGATATTGCTTGTGTTGTTTGTATTTCATTTTTTAATAGCGTCGATGGGCATCGGCACCAACATATTATTCTTTCGTGTTACAAGGGACGGATGGGCATCCGTCCCTACATTTTAAATTTATTGTTGTACTGATGGACCTCAATCACCTATATATTTTATTAAACAACTTCCCCCATCACAAACGGTTTCTCTTTTTTACTCTTTAATAACCGCATTGTTGCATCAACATTTTTTTTATCAACAATAAAGATCAATCCAACACCAAGATTAAATGTGCGGGTCATATCATATTCCGGAACCTGCCCAACAGATTGGATCAGATCATAAATGAACGGACGCTGCCAGGCAAACCAATCAATTTTTAATTTCAATCCTTTGGGAAGAATGCGCATGGTGTTACCGATAATTCCTCCACCGGTAATGTGCGACATTCCTTTTGCAAGATTTTTACGTGTCACTGCTTGAATTGGTTTTAAGTACGACCGATGAACAGAAAGAAGTGCATCACCAAGTGTTCCATTCAATTCAGCAAATTTTTTCTTCAGAGAGATTTTTGGAATTAATACATGACGAGCAAGCGAATATCCGTTCGTGTGAAGTCCTGCAGAGGGTAAACCGATCAGCACATCCCCTTTTTTAATACTCTTTCCATTCACAATTTTCTTTTTATCAACCACACCGACGATCGTTCCTGCGATATCAAATTCTCCTTCAGGATAGAAACCAGGCATTTCCGCAGTTTCACCGCCGATGATTGAACAGCTGTTTTCTTTACACGCTTTGGCAAATCCGCCAATTACATTTTCGGCGACGGTTGGTGCAAGTTTTCCGGTAGCGAAGTAATCCATAAAATACAATGGAACCGCGCCACAAACGGCAATATCATTCACACAATGATTCACTAAATCTTGACCAACGGTATCATAACGTTTCATTGCAAACGCAATCTTCAATTTTGTCCCGACGCCGTCAACACTTGAAACCAATACCGGTTCTTTCAGTTTGGGAAATTTTGCTTCGTAAAATGCACCAAACATTCCGATATCGGTCAGGACATTTTTAGTGAAGGTTGAACGAACTGATTTTTTAATGCGATGAACGACTTCTTCACCGGCATCGATGTTAACACCAGCATTTTTATATGTATTTGCCACAATGATCCTTTTAGGAATTTTTCATTTTTTACCACAAAGGCACGAAGACAAAAAAAATATTTTAATAGCCTCGGTGACCCTGTAGTGAAAACTCTTGAGTTTCTGTAACTATTGTAAATTTAATTAAAATTGAAAGAGTTTCATAATTATTTCAATTCTCATGAGCTTTTTTTATATTCTTTCACTATGAAAACAATAACTCTCCTTCCGTCAAATAAAAAGATCCGGGCAAACAACATTTTCTGTGTCGGTCAGAACTACACTGAACACGCAAAAGAAATGGGCGGCATTCCTCAAAAAGAACCGATCATTTTTTTAAAACCTACTTCAGCAATTATTGAGAATGGACAAAATATTGTCATTCCGAAAATGTCGAATAATGTTCATCACGAAGTTGAGTTGACGGTCTTGATCGGTAAACAGGGAAAGAATATTCCCCAATCAGAAGCACTGAACTATGTTGCAGGGTATGGAGTCGGTTTGGATATGACGATGCGCGATAAACAATCTGAGGCAAAGAAAGCGGGTAATCCTTGGGCTGTTGCAAAAGGATTCGATACTTCCGCCGCGCTCTCTCTCTTTATAGAAGCATCTAAAGTTTCTGATCCGCAAAATTTGGAAATCAAACTGACGGTGAATGGATCATTGCGCCAGCACTCAAATACGAAGAATATGATCTATACGATCGATGTTCTTATCTCTTTCCTCTCTTCTGTGTTCACCTTGGAAGAAGGAGATATTATTTATACTGGAACACCGGAAGGGGTTGCTCAAGTTTTTGCGGGTGATGTTCTTAATGCAGAAATACCGGGAGTTGGCTCTTTACAACATTCAGTTCAATGAAAAAATTCACTACAATAAAACAAGTTCTTCGAATCCTGAAAGGAAATCAAATCTTTCAGATGACGGTTGCTATTCTTATTGTTATCAATGTCACTGCAGCAATCGTTTATTTTTTTGAACACCGAAGTAATGCAGAACAATATAAAAACTACGGCGATGCACTATGGTGGTCAATTGTAACCGTAGCGACAGTCGGATATGGTGACATTGTTCCAAAGACAGAATTTGGAAGAATCTTTGCATCGTTGACAATTATGAGCGGTGTTATTTTAATTTCACTTTTTACGGCAACCATTTCATCGGTCTTTGTTGCACGAAAAATTAAGGAGAGCCAAGGTTTGCAAGATATCGACTTCACTCAACACACACTCATCTGCGGCTGGAATGCACAGGTGGAAGATGTCCTTCGAATTTTTGACCGTTATCAGATCAAACAAATGCAGGTTGTTCTGGTGAATGAAGCGCCGCCGGAAAAGATCGAAGCAGTGATCAATGCATTTCAGAACATCGAGATTAAATTTGTTCGAGGGGATTTTTCCCGCGAAACGATACTGAATCGGGCAAATGTAAAGTTTGCCGCTGATGCAATTGTAGTCCCCGATACCGGAAGTTTAGGTGCGGATGAAAAAACTCTTCTTTCGATATTAACGATGAAGAGTTTAAATCCCAAATTAAAGGTGTGCGCACATATTCTGAATAAGGAGAACCGTCAGCATATCAAACGGGCAAATGCCGATGAGGTCGTAGTCAGCGATCAACACACCGCATTTTTTCTGGCAAATAATATCCTTTATCCCGGTGCAGCACAGGTTGCCAGTGAAATGCTCGATTATGAACGAGGGAATGATGTTCACAGAATTGCCGTTCCTGAGATCTTTGTTGGAAAGACATTTGGCGAATTATTTATTGATTTCAAACGATCAAAAAATTGGACGATCCTTGGGTTGGTGAATGAAGAAGAAACAGTGAATCTGAGCGATATCCTTTCCCATGACACTTCAGCGATCGATGCTTTTATCGAACGAAAATTCCGAGAGGCCGGGATCAATGTAGCAGAAAAATCTGGCGCGCGTGTGAATGTCAATCCTCCGTTTGATTATATTCTACAGAAAAAAGATATTGCTGTCATCCTAGGGACATTCGAATGAAAACACTTGATCTGGATTTTTTAAGAAAGATTCCACTTTTCGTTGGACTTAAAAGAGAAGAACTTGAACAAGTTCGTTCTATTATGACCATTCGTACGATCGCTGAAGGTTCATTTATCATCAGAGAAAATGAACAAGGGCATGAAATGTTCGTTCTTTTGGATGGAGAAGTTGAAGTCTCACGCTCTCTCCTGTTGAAAATTGCCGGGAGCGGAATGAACCAGCGTGATAAATTATTGAACAAACTGACTGCAAATGATTATGCCTTCTTTGGAGAAATGGGATTATTCGATGAAAAATATGAACGATCAGCAAGTGTTGTAGCAAAGACTCGATGTTCAGTTGCCGTTTTGGAAAGGGATTCTTTCTTTCAATTGGCCGAAAGTGATAAAGGAATTGGATATATTATTTTAAGAAACATACTAAAAATCGTTAGCGACCGGTTGGATAAAACATCAAAAGATGTTTTAAAACTTACAACAGCATTGAGTTTAGCATTAGAACGGTAAAAGATTGGTTTAAAAGAAACTATCAAAATCCCGCATAAAAGCGGGATTTTTTGTGTAAAAATTTTTACCTTTAGGTAGTCTACACAAAAACAGATTGCCTCGTATGATTGATGCATGGCCGTCGTACCGAAACACCTAATTAAGATATCTTACTAATACTTTATTAATTACTTACGACACAATAATGTCTGAATTACCAAAACAATATAATCCTCAAGAATCTGAAGATAAAATCTATCAACAATGGGAATCAAACGGATTTTTCCACGCACGGATCAATCCGGATAAGAAAGCACATACTATTGTCATTCCTCCGCCGAATATCACCGGTATTTTACATATGGGGCACATTCTGAACAACACACTTCAGGATGTCTTTACGCGCTGGAAACGCATGCAGGGATTTGAAGCTTGCTGGATCCCGGGAACTGATCACGCCGGAATTGCAACTCAGAATGTCGTTGAGAAGGCGTTGCGAAAAGAAGGAACATCGCTCCGTGAACTTGGAAGAGAGAAATTCCTTGAACGCGTTTGGGATTGGCGTACACAATACGGCGGCACGATCAATAAGCAATTACGAAAACTCGGTGTCTCTTGCGATTGGGAACGTGAACGATTCACCATGGACGAGGGACTTTCCAATGCAGTAAAAGAAGTCTTCGTTCAACTCTTCGATAAAGGGTTGATCTATAAAGGAAAATACATTGTCAATTGGTGTCCTCGTGAGCAAACTGCTCTGAGCGATGATGAAGTGAACGGAGTCGACAGCAAAGGACATCTCTGGTATATCAAATATCAAATTGAAAATTCTGACGAATATATTACGGTTGCAACAACTCGCCCGGAAACAATGCTTGGCGATACAGCAATAGCGGTGAATCCCAAAGATGAACGATTCAAAAATCTTGTCGGAAGAAATGCGATCGTTCCGATCGCTAATCGATCAATTCCAATTGTTGCGGATGATTTTGTCGATCCGACGTTCGGCACCGGCGCTGTAAAAGTTACTCCCGCTCATGATCCGAACGATTATCAAACCGGAATTCGATTGAACCTTTCGCAGATCATTATCATGGATACATCGGCAAAAATGAACGCCAATGTTCCTCCGAAGTATCAAGGATTGGATCGTTACGAATGCAGGCGGGAATTATTGCGCGATCTTGAAAAGAGTGGGAATCTTGTAAAAACAGAAGATCATCTGCACAACGTTGGACATTGCTATCGCTGCGATACCGTGATCGAGCCGTATCTTTCTGATCAATGGTTCGTGAAAATGAAACCGCTTGCGGAACCCGCTCTCAAAGTTGTTCTCGATGGTAAAATAAAATTTTATCCCGAACGATTTACCAAGACGTACGAACATTGGATGACCAACATCCGCGATTGGTGTATATCTCGTCAATTATGGTGGGGACACAGAATTCCTGCATATTATTCTCCCGATGGAAACTATACAGCAGCGCGTTCTTTGGAAGAAGCTTTTGAAAAGTTAAAAGTAAAAAGTAAAAATTTAAAGAAAGAAGATATTCGTCAGGATGATGATGTACTTGATACGTGGTTTTCATCCTGGCTTTGGCCATTTTCTGTACACGATTGGCCTGAAGAGACTGATGATCTGAAATATTTTTACCCAACCGATGTTCTTGTTACAGCACCGGATATAATTTTCTTCTGGGTCGCTCGAATGATTATGGCAGGATTGGAATTCAAAGGTGAGGTTCCTTTCCGGCATGTCTATTTCACCAGCTTAATGCGCGACGCACAAGGCCGGAAGATGAGCAAATCGCTCGGCAATTCTCCTGATCCGCTTGATGTGATACAAACATACGGCGCCGATGCTTTGCGATTTACTGTTCTCTTTATTGCTCCTGTCGGTCAAGATGTTCTGTATGATAATGATAAGTGCGAGATTGGCAGGAACTTTGCAAATAAGATCTGGAATGCCGGTCGATTTTTAATGATGCACAGAGATCAATTGACAATTAGTAATGAAGAATTAACAATTGTTGGATCCCAGAATTCGACCGATCTAACAGATCAATGGATCTTGTCGCGATTTGGTTCTACTGTTCGTGATGTTACGAAAGCGATGGATGAATTTCGTGTGAACGATGCGGTAAAATTATTGTATGAATTTCTCTGGAAAGATTTCTGCGATTGGTATGTTGAATTCGTGAAGAATAGGATTCAAGAAACTTCCGATCAGCACTTAAAACGCTCAATGATCAATCGTGCATTGAAGATCTATGAGGAAACACTGAAAATGCTTCATCCATTCATGCCGTTCGTTACGGAAGAAATTTATCAGCATCTCTCAGATCGCAAGCCTGATGAAACAATTATGCGTACGATGATTCAGCAAGTTGCCGATGTTGAATCCCAGATCGATGCGGACATTGAAAAGCAGATGGATTTTCTCCAGAATGTTATTACTGCAGTTCGCCAAATTCGCAGCGAAATGAACATCTCCTATTCTAAGAATATCGACTTTGTTGCGAGCTGCAATGACTTTGACAAAGTGACCATTCTTGAAAACAACAGAAACTCATTGCAAAAACTTCTAAAACTAGAGAATATCAGCATTGGAATAGCACTTCCAAAACCAGGATATGCGGCAAGTTCAGTCGTGAATGGACAGGAAATTTTTATTCCATTAAAAGGAATCATCGATACCGGTATTGAACGGGATCGATTACAGAAAGAGATCGACAGACTTGAGGGACAGCTTCGTGGTGTGATGGCCAAATTGAACAATGATAATTTTGTCAGCAAAGCTGCACCGGAAGTCCTTGAAAAAGAAAAAAACAAACAACAGAATTTTGAACAGACAATTCAAAAGTTACGGGTCAATCTGGAGCAGCTTGTTGGATAACAAAGCACAACATACAAAGCACGGTCAAAGAGTATTTGATCGTGCTTTTTTATTTTCTGAGCTACAGAAAGAGAATACAATTCTTTTAGAATCTTCCCGACAAGATGAGAAGAATAACAAGAATTTATTGTTCTCCTCCCCCATTGTTATTCTCTCCACAAATACTCTCGACGAAATTCCTAATATTTTCAAAGAAATAGAAATGTACCTTCGAAATAAGAAATGGATTGCAGGGTACGTCAGTTATGAATGTGGTTATCATTTTGAGAAAAACATTTCTACTGATTTCCGGACTAATTCTTCTTTCCCATTGATATGTTTTGGCGTTTATGATTCGCCCGTTCAAATCCAAAAAGAAAGTTTGGATGATATCATTCCAGATACCCGATCAGCGATAGTAAACCCTCGACTGATCATTGATGACCATTCTTATAAAAAGGCAATAAATCAATTAAAAGAGTTAATCATCAATGGTGATACTTATCAGGTGAATTTTACAGATCGTTTTGAATTTGGAATTACTGGAACTACCACAGAATTATATTTCGCACTTCGAAAAAAACAGCACGTTCCATTTGGTGCGTTCATCAATCTTGGCAGCTCTCATATTCTCTCATTCTCTCCGGAATTATTCTTCAAAAGGAATGGCAGTTCAATTTCTACAAAGCCAATGAAAGGCACCATCAAACGTGGCAGAACAGTACAAGAAGATCTCGACAACGAAGAGTGGCTGCAAAATGATGAGAAGAATAAAAGTGAAAATCTGATGATCGTTGATCTGTTGAGGAATGATATTGGAAGAATCTGCCAAACCGGAACGGTTTCCGTTGAGGATATGTATGCCATTGAGCATTATGAAACTGTAATTCAGATGACCTCAACTGTCAATGGAACACTGAAAGATGAAATATCCTATTACGATATGTTCAAATCACTATTCCCTTGCGGTTCGGTGACGGGTGCTCCAAAAATACGGACGATGCAGATCATTAATCAATTAGAGAACCATCGCCGCGGAGTGTATTGCGGTGCGATTGGATATTTCTCTCCCGATAGTGAAGCAGTTTTTAACGTTGCAATAAGAACTATTGAAGCAAAAGATGGAAAAGGATCGATGGGTGTCGGCAGCGGAATTGTATTCGACTCCAACCCCCAACAAGAACTTGAAGAATGCAAACTAAAAGCTGCTTTCCTTTTGAATACCGAGCCCGATTTTCAATTGCTGGAAACAATTCTTTGGGAAGGTAAATTTACATTCCTTAAAGAACATCTAAACCGAATGAAAAATTCTGCCGAATATTTTTCATATGATTATCAGGAATATAGAATTCTGGATTCACTGTCTTTGGCTGAGCGATCCTTAAATCGTGGAAAAAAATATCGTGTGCGTCTTTTACTTTCAAAAAATAGTGATCCATTTATCGAAGTTCATGAGGTTTTGGATTCTTCTTCAAGCAATCAAATAAAATTTGCCCCGGTGCGGACGAACTCAGAGGATCGATTTTTATTCCATAAAACAACGAACAGAGAACAGTATAATAATTTCAGTACACAAGCAAAAAATGAAAATCTGGCAGATTATATTTTCCTTAATGAACGCAACGAAATCACTGAAGGTTCTATCACCAATATTTTTATTGAAAAGAGTGGGAAACTGTTCACTCCTCCTCTATCCTGTGGATTGTTATCTGGAGTCTATCGACAAGAAGTATTAAAGACAAACCCTCTGGCAAGCGAAACAATTTTAAAGATTAGTGATTTAATCTCGTCTGACGCTATTTATATCTGTAATTCTGTTCGTGGCTGGCAGAAAGTAACACTTTCCCTATAGTGATTTTTTCACTACTTTCTATCTGGCATGTGGTCATTACCTTAATCATAATTTCTTATTCTCAATAACAAAATGGTAACCATTCGATGAAATATTTTTCTCTATTGTTCGTTTTCACATCGGTCCTATTTTCACAAGAACGATATAGTCAGGTTCAAATTCCCGTTTCGACTGCAGCCGAATTACATCGTATTGCCGAACTTGGCATTGCTGTTGACCACTTTGACGGAAAAATAGGCGGTAACATTTCCCTATTTTTAAGCGCTTCCGAAATAAAACAATTAGATAAAGCAAATATTTCGTACACCATCACAATCAAAGATTGGCAACAATATTATACCGAACAACAATCTTTAAGTACGGAGCGGATATTAAAAACTGCATCTGATGTTCCAAAATATTTTAGATATGGCGTTATGGGGGGAAATCTCATTTATAGTGAGATCATACAACAATTGGATTCAATGAAACTTCTGTTTCCAAATCTCATTAAAACAAAAGAAACCCTCGGCTCCAGTATAGAAGGAAGAGAAATTTATATCGTAAAAATTTCAGATAATCCGGATACCGATGAATCGGATGAACCGGAAGTCTTGTACACCGCCCTGCATCATGCACGCGAACCGCAAGGAATGATGACTGTAATCTACTATATGTGGTGGCTACTTGAAAATTATGGGAAAGATCCTGAGGCAACGTATCTGGTAAACAATCGTCAAATGTGGTTTGTGCCTGTCGTTAATCCTGATGGATATGTTTATAACCAAACACTAAGCCCTATCGGAGGAGGTGGATGGAGAAAAAATCGTCGCGATAATGGCGATGGAACTTTTGGAGTAGATCTTAATCGGAACTATGGACCGTTTTTGATGTGGAATGCACCGAATGGAGGATCAAGCACAAGCAAAGGGAGCGACACGTATCGCGGACCAGCACCATTTTCGGAACCTGAAACTCAAGCCATCCGTAATTTTATGCAAACGCAAAATATAAAAACCTGTTTCAATTATCACACCTACAGTAATTTATTGATCTATCCTTGGGGGTATAGTTCTACAGAAAGCAGTGACTCCCTTCTCTTCCGTATGTGGACATTCGATATGTCTGCTGAAAACAGATATGCAATAGGGACTGACCTGCAAACTGTTGGATATTCAACGCGAGGAAACTCGGATGATTATATGTACGGCGATAGTTCAAAACCAAGAACATATGCAATGACGCCGGAAGTTGGAACAACAGGGTTTTGGCCGACAAAGAGTGAGATCTACCCTTTAGCACACGAGAATCTGTTGCAGAATAAATTACTTGCATATTACGCAGGGAGTTTCTTATCGGTAAAATCTATTACAGTAAATGATTCCACCTTTAACAATAATTCTGTAACGATCCGATTAATTAATAAAGGTCTGTCTGAAGGATATTTCCCTAAAATATATTTTAAGTCCAATGTAGGGACGGTTACACCTGAAGTTGCGCTTGGTAGTATTGCCTCGTTTGCAGAGAAAGAAATAACAATTAATTTTTCTGGAAATATTGATGGGCCGCTGTCTAATCAAGTAAAGATCTATATAAAGGACTCTACGAATGTATTACTGAATGATAGCATAATGTTCATCAATGGACCGCAAATAGTACTGCTTGCAGATAGCGCAAATACGATTACACAGTGGTCTACAGGTTCTGGTTGGGGAATTGTCACAGATATTTCAACAAACTCAAAAGTATTCACGGACAGCCCGACGGGTAACTATCTTCCAAATAGCGATAACTCCCTTACTTTGGTCTCACCAATTAATCTTGCGACATATCAGTATGCTGAACTGAAGTTTGAAACAAAATGGGCTATCGAATCGGTATGGGATTTTGGAACTATTGAAGTTTCTACGAATAATGGAACAACCTGGACAGGACTCAGAACTCAACTTACACGGAAAGGTTCGGGAAGAAGTGGCAGCAAACAACCTTCACTATCATTTGGTTATGATGCATTTGTTCCAGGGTTGACATGGGTAGAACAAACTGCAGATCTTTCATCGTATGTAGGGAAACAAATAAAAATTCGTTTTAGACTGGCTGCCGACGGTGGTGAAGAACGTGATGGAATATACGTTGATAATATTTATATTTTCGGATACAAGTTTACACCTGGCGGCGTTAACGATAATACAATTCCCTATCTTTATTCATTGTCGCAAAATTTTCCAAATCCCTTTAATCCAACAACTGCAATTAATTTTTCAATTGAAAAACCAAACGACACATCACTCCGTATTTATGATGTGTTAGGGAAAGAAGTCGCTGTATTGGTTAATCAGTTTATAGAAACAGGCAGCTATTCAATAAATTTTGATGCGAAACAGTTGTCTAGCGGGATTTATTTTTATAGATTAACATCAGGGAACTTTAGTTCAATTAAAAAAATGGTTGTTATAAAATGATGAATGCCATCGATATTCCGAACTTTCGGATGAGTCCTGTTGTCGATCAAGTTGGAGTTGAGGAGCGCGTTGCGCGATTCACATCCCGAAGCATCAAAAAGTCATCAAAACTTCAAGCACTGAAACTTGCTTTGAATATGATCGACCTTACGACGCTGGAAGGAAAGGACACTCCCGGTAAAGTAAAACAAATGTGCTACAAAGCTGCGCATATGTGCGACCAGCTGCAGGATATTCCAACCGTTGCTGCCGTTTGTGTGTATCCCAATCATGTTAGAACTGCAAAAACTGCTCTTTCAGGAACTGGAATAAAAGTAGCCTCCGTTGCGACTGCCTTCCCCAGTGGAAATACAACCCGTGAAGTAAAACTCTCTGATGTTCGATTTGCCGTTGATGAAGGGGCAGACGAAATTGATATGGTCATCTCTCGAGGAGAATTTTTAGAAGGAAACTACAGTTTTGTGTTCGATGAAATCTCTGCGATCAAAGACGCATGCGGTTCTTCCCGATTAAAAGTGATCTTGGAAACCGGCGAACTCTCTACGCTCGATAATATCCGTCGAGCAAGCGATATTGCCATCTATGCCGGTGCTGATTTCATCAAAACATCCACCGGAAAGATCCAACCTGCGGCAACGATGCCTGTAACTCTTGTGATGCTGCAAGCGATTAAAGATTATTATTATAAAACAGGAAAAATGATCGGGATGAAGCCAGCCGGCGGAATCTCATCATCGAAATTGGCTATCCATTATTTGGTGATGGTTCACGAAACGCTCGGTGACCGATGGCTGACCAATGAATGGTTCAGATTCGGCGCAAGCAGTTTGGCAAACGATATTTTGATGCAGATTGCAAAAGAAAAATATGGAACGTATCAAGGAAAAGATTATTTTTCAAACGATTGATAAAAGAACTTTTAAAATGATTGTTGAATAAAAGTTTTTAAAAATGAGCACATTATGAACAAAACAGAGACCTCAGAAAAGACTAGCACTAATTTGAGTTTTTTCAATGACTGGAAATATGCTCCTGCTCCTGAGAGCAAAGAGCATATTCAGTTAAAAAAACAGTATGGACTTTTTATCAATGGTGAATTTGTTCAACCGTTAAGCAAACGATATTTCGATACAATTAATCCAGCAACTGAAGAAAAGCTTGCGGAAATTGCAGAAGCTGATGAAAAAGATGTTGACCTTGCTGTTAATGCAGCAGCTAAAGCATATAATAATGTTTGGAAAAAAATGCCTGGGAAAGATCGGGCAAAATACATTTATCGTATCGCTCGAATGATCCAGGAACGTGCGCGAGAATTTGCAGTAATAGAAACATTGGATGGCGGTAAACCTATTCGTGAGTCTAGAGATATCGATGTACCTCTTGCTGCAAACCATTTCTTCTATTATGCGGGCTGGGCAGATAAACTGAATTATGCGTTCCCAAATCGTAATCCTCAGCCAATTGGCGTTGCCGGACAAATTATTCCATGGAACTTTCCTCTTTTAATGGCTGCGTGGAAGATTGCTCCCGCTCTCGCTACCGGAAATACGGTTGTACTAAAACCTGCGGAAACGACTTCGCTTACTGCATTGAAACTTGCTGAAATAATCGCTGAAAGCGGATTACCGGACGGTGTGGTAAATATTGTTACAGGATTTGGAAAGACCGGTGCTGCTCTCGTCAATCATCCAAAAGTAAATAAAGTAGCGTTTACGGGAAGTACTGACGTTGGGAAGATCATCCAAAAAGCAATCGCAGGAACATCTAAGCGAGTTACTTTGGAACTTGGCGGTAAGGCCGCAAACATAGTTTTTGATGATGCACCGATCGATCAAGCAGTTGAAGGAATTGTAAATGGAATTTTCTTCAATCAAGGCCACGTCTGTTGCGCCGGTTCACGTTTGTTGGTACAGGAAGGTGTTGCTGATATTGTGATCAGAAAATTAAAAGATCGGATGGAGACTCTCATTGTGGGAGATCCTATGGACAAAAACACTGATATTGGTGCGATCAATTCTAAAGAACAATTAGTGAAGATCCAGGAATACATAAAAATTGGAATCAATGAAGGTGCAGAACTTCACCAAAGTTCATGCACTCTTCCCAACAAAGGATTTTTCTGCAAACCAACCATATTCCTTAAAACGTCGCAATCACATCGGTTAGTTCAAGAAGAAATTTTTGGACCGGTCCTTGCGGTTCAGACATTCAGGACTGTCGAGGAAGCAATTGAAAAAGCAAATAATATTCCATACGGACTTTCGGCAGGAATTTGGACAGACAAAGGATCGAAAATTTTTAATCTCACTACAAAAATGCGAGCCGGAGTGGTGTGGGCAAATACTTATAATAAGTTCGACCCAACGTCGCCGTTTGGCGGTTATAAAGAAAGCGGTTTTGGACGCGAAGGCGGTTTACATGGACTTCTTCCCTATCTAAGTTTATAATAATTTGGACTATAACAATGTCACGAATCGAAGTTCTCAAAACATATAAAATCTATATTGGCGGTCAGTTTCCACGCACCGAAAGCGGACGATATTATTCTCTGACCAACAAAAAGAATGAACCGATCGCCAATGTCAGCCTCTCTTCCCGAAAAGATTTCCGCAATGCTGTTGTTGCAGCACGATCAGCCTTTGGCGGCTGGTCTTCACGTGCAGCATTTAACCGAGGACAAATACTCTACCGTGTTGCCGAAATGATGGAAGGACGAAAAGATCAATTTGTGAAAGAATTGATCATTCAAGGAAGCACACAAAAGTCCGCCGAACTTGAAGTAACAATGGCAATTGATCGATTAGTCTATTACAGCGGCTGGTGCGATAAATATACGCAGGTATTCGGGACAGTGAATCCTGTTGCTTCTTCGCATTTTAATTTTTCAGTTCCGGAACCAACTGGTGTTGTATCGATGATTGCTCCGGAAGAGAGTTCATTATTAGGTTTGATTTCCATCGTTGCACCGTGCATTGCCGGGGGGAACACATGTGTTGTTCTTGCGTCCAATAGTAAGCCGCTTTGTTCGGTAACTTTTGCCGAGGTTCTCGCAACATCAGATGTTCCGGGTGGAGTTGTCAATATCCTTACAGGAACGAGCAGTGAACTTTATACACATTTCTCAAATCATATGGATATCAATGCTGTTGTCTATTGCAGGGAGAATGCTGAAGAGAAAAAATCGATATCACATAATTCTTCACTAAATGTCAAACGTACTTTCTTTTGGATGAAAGAATGGTTAAAATCAGAAAGTGCCAATCCGTATATGATACTCGATCTTCAGGAGATCAAGACAACGTGGCATCCAATTGAAAATATCGGAACTGCAGGAGCAAAATATTAACATCAAATTCTACATACTATTTGTATTGATAATTTCAAGTCTCTGGGTAGGTTGCTCTTCATCCGAAGATTCGACCTCTGATGAGTTTTTAACAGAAACAAATCAGATTGACTCATCAGTTACCGAGACTGCAGATAGTCAATTAGATGAACCAAAGCAAGATAGAAAATCAGAAAAATCGAACCAGCAATTTTCCGTACAAGCTGACACACTTGATGTTAAAGCCAAGCAAAAACAAAAAAACACAATTACCTCTTCAGTTTCCGTCAAGTCATCTCCTCCAAAAAAGTTCTACACTGTAGAAATTGGTGCTTTTCGTCTTCAAAGCAATATAAAGCGTCATCAAGAACAATTGTCAAAACGGTTCAAACTTCCCGTAAAAATATTTTTAGACAGTACCATTAAACTTACACGCATATGTGTTGGGAATTTTGCATCAAAAAAATCTGCCAATCAATTCTTAACAACGATCAAAGAAAAATATCCAAAAGATTATCCGGATCCATGGGTATCACAGTTGACCAAATGAAATCCATTCCAATTCTATTATTCGTTCTTCTAATTACTTGTTCAGCGGCAATGGTCGCTCAATCTTCTATTGGTTCAGATTCTTTGTATGAACCGAGAAAAGAGCGATTAAGCACTTTCGAGCGTTCATTCAAACCCTCATTTTATGATACGGAAGTATATTTGTATGGTAAGAATGATTCTGGAAGGATATTTGGAAAAGCGATCGATCAACTGACATCCGCTCCACCGGAAACACTGCAAGGATTTCGAATTCAAATTCTCGCAACGAACAATTTTGATGAGGCGAACATAACTCGCAATACATTTAGTCTAACATTTCCGGAACTTTGGGTCTATCTCGTTTTTGAAGCACCGACTTATAAGATCAGGATCGGTGATTTTTCAAATCGGGCAGAAGCTAAAACCTTACTAGACCAGTTTCAATCACAAGGATTCAAAACCGCTTGGATAGTTCCTGACCGAATTATTAGGAATCAACCACCAAAACCACCCTTGCCTTCTGCAATTGATAGTACGACAATTGGAAATTGACTATTTTGCGTTAAAGATTATCCCATCTACAGGCCAGCGAGGACGTACGCGGATCGTATCCTGATATTGTGAGAATTGTTCTGCTCGGATAAATGGATAGACTTTTCCAGCATCATTTTGCTGATTATTGTTCACATCATCGAAGGCTTTCAAAATATACTTTCCTTCTGGAAGTTGAGAAAAGAAAAACTTTCCCGACTCTGAGGTTTTTGATTTCAGTGATGGCTGCTTTTTATCCGTGATATTCTGCGCTTCAATGATTGTTGTTTTGTGCCCAAATCCCGCAAATGAGCCTTCTAAACTCCCAAAATTTTCCGGATCGTTCACCATAAATGTTATTACTGAAATACTGTCCTTTCTAAAGTTAGAAAAGGGATCTTTCAAATAATTCCACCTCAACCGTAAAACATAATAATCATTTGCCAGTAGTTTTAACTTTGGTTTCACCAAAAAAGCTGCTTGGTTCAAAACTTTTAATTGAAATGGAACGAGCGAACTGTCTTTCTTTCGTAAGAGAGAAACAGTGGAATCTTTTAGTGGCAGTTGGAACACATCCGAAAATTCAAAGAGCATCTCATCCGATGGAAAAAGAGTTGAGGTCGAATCTTTGATGGTTGAAAATACGATTGATGACGGGATTGTATCGTTCACTTTAGAGCCGATGAATTGTTTAATCTGTGCGAGCGGACTTATCACAAATCCTTGTTTATCTTTAACGCTATTTACTGAAAGAACATAAATTGAATCAGCATATTGCTTTTCAGTAACAATCGTGAATGAATTATAAAGACCCCCTCGCGGGAAGAAATTCATTACCGATAAGGATTGTCGACCAGATGTATCAAGGATATTGAAACATTTCAGTGAGACCGATGATGAGTCCAACGGTTCACTGAATTGAACACCAATATGACGATTATCAGTCGCTTGAACAGAAGTAATTCTTGGAGGTGTAGTATCTTCTTTTGCAATGATGAATTTGATTCCCGTCTTTAGTGTATCACCAGTTGTGATCGAAACATCATCCGTAGTTCCCGCATCATCAGTCTCAGGATCGTACAATAGATTTCTATATTCATCCCGAATCGCAAACAAACGATATTTGCCCGGAGCCAAATTTTTTAATTCAAAATCTCCAGTTGAACCGGTTTGTGTCAGATAATCAGGTTTTGATATTGCAGGATTCAAAGTATCTGCATTGATTTCATTCAATCGATAGGAAAAGACCAGTACACCATCGGGTTTATCATTAAATACTTTGCCGGTAATCATTCCATTGTCGATCTTATCACCGGTCGAAAATGAAATGGAAAAAGTTTTTGCCATTCTGTTCCCTGCCCGTACATCAACGACATCTGTTCCCACAGAAACGACATAAGTTGTATTCTTACGTAACTCTTCATTGAACAATATTGTCAGTTCTGTTCCGCTCCAGTCATATTCTGCATTTTCAATGTCCGGTGAAATAAATATTGCTCCTTCCGCAGAGCGACGATCTACATATTCATTGAATTCTATGATAACACTGTTTCCGTTAAAATTAATCGTATTTGGTTCAGGATAGACTGATATAATTGACGGCGGGGCTGAGTCTACAGGACCCCCTTCAGGCAGCCGCTGTCCGGCACAACCAAACAGAAATAATGGAAGCGAAAATAGATAAATGGATTTCATATATAAGTATAGGAATAATTCACATTAGATAAAAATATTGAATTTTATTCAAGAGATAATTACATTGTGGTATGATAGATTGATACAGTTGAACGAGATTATTTTACATTTCCCTATTGTCCAAACAATAGAACCAATTCATTGTATTGATCAGGAGAACCAATGACGCGTCAGAATATCTTTGTAATTATCATCCTTGCTTCGTACTTGATCCCTGCTTCACTCCATTCCGGTGACAGACCAACGTATCAGTTTCTGCAAAATGACGTCAGCGCACGCTCATCCGGTATGGCAGGCAGTTTTATTTCGATGACCGGAGATCCGGCAGGTATTTTCTATAATCCTGCAACAATTGGGACTTCTATTGAGCCTGTCGCTTCTTTTGGATATACGAGTCACCTTTTGGATTTCAAATCTGGATTTGCAGCTTATACTCAAAACGTAGACGATCTCGGTATTATTGGTATCGGGGTGAACTACTTCAGTTTTGGATCCTTTACCGGAGTCAATGATCAAGGAGTTGAAACAGGAACATTTAGTGCAGGTGATATGGCAATTTCTCTATCACTTGCCAATCCATTTGAAGAAAATCTTTATTACGGGATCACGGGAAAATTTATTTATTCCTCAATTGCTGAAGAAAATTCATCGGCATTGGCAGCAGATTTTGGTTTATTATACCTCATCCCGGGAAGTGATCCTATTTCAATCGGCATTTCATTATCAAATATCGGCAGTCAGTTAGATCCTTATATTGATACAAAAGAATCACTCCCCTTCGAAATTAAAGTCGGAGGTACAATTAAACCACAGCATCTTCCTCTTTATTTGAATGTGAACTTTCATAAATTAAATGAAACTCAAGATTCGTTTCTCAACAAATTTACATACTTTACCGTTGGGGGAGAATTTCTTTTAAGCAAAGCCCTTCGTTTTCGTTTCGGGTATAACAATGAACGGAGAAAAGAATTGAAGATCGGAACATCAGCAGGAATGGCCGGATTTACATTCGGCGGCGGATTAGTATTAAAGAATATTCGACTAGATTATAGTTATAGTTCCCTCGGAAAGATCGGGAACATCAATCGTATAACTGTTGGATTAGATGTGTAATCAATCAATAAATAATCATATTATAAATAAAAATCCCGCTACAACTTAGCGGGATTTTTATTTGTAGATACTAAATAGTATTTCCTCAATGTGGAAGAATGCCTTTTAGGAACAGAGCGCTTCCGTAGTACATCATCATTCCAACAAAAACAACCAGCGATAAAATTCTGTTTTCCGATCGATTAATCTCAGGAATCAAATCGCTTGCACCGACATATAACGCTGCACCTGCAGAAAAAGCAAATGCATATCCGGTAATCTTTGGATCAACGTTTTGAAGAAAAAAGATCATAAGAATACCGAGCATCGTCGCGACTGCAATTCCAATCGATGCTTTTAATGCTGTTTTCCGAGTCTGCTGTGATGCCAGCATAATTGACGCTATTGTTAATCCTTCAGGAAATTTATGAAGCAGGATCGCGACAAAGATGAGAATACCTAACGGCAGATCATAATACATTCCCGCAGAGATTGCAAGACCATCAAAGAATGCATGAATGAATAATCCCCAGAAGGCGGAATATCCAGCGATGGTGGGTATCATTACATGAGAATGTGTTTCTTCTCCAAAATGCAGATGTTCCACAATCGTATGTTCCACAAAATGGATGAGACTAAACCCTATTAACATACAGAGAGGTGCCAAGCTGCCAATATTTTCAATGCTCTCAGGCAGTAGATCGATCATTACCAATGCCAACAAAAAACCAGCCCCGAGCGCAATGAGATATTCCTGAATCGTTCGGGAGATATCGCGTTTCCATGCGACAAAGGCACCGCCAAGAATTTCTGCAGATGAAGCTAATAATCCCGCAAGGATAATATATATAGTAACATCATTCATTGGAGATATGGATTTTTTAAATATTGTTGTGCAAGTTCATATGAGTTTTCAAATTTTTTCATCTTCTGAACTTTTTGATACTGCATAACAGCATAATTTCGTTTCTTTTGGATATCATAGATCATTCCAATACGTAAATTTGTCATCGTCATGAACGGTGACCCATCATCCTTGTCTACATTTCGTGATAATTCATCACAGTGATAAAAATACTTTAAAGCCTGTTCATAATTAAAGAGGTTCATAGAAATCATACCAAGATAATATAATGCCTCTCGTTTTACAAAATTGTTATATCCGCGTTGGTTCTTTTCACACCGATCCAATATATCGATAAACACCGACATCGATTCAGCAAATTTGGATAGAACAAACGAACTTCTCCCAACATATCTGTGGAAAACCACGTTGTTCGGAAATTGCTTAAAAAGCGAAAATGAAAGTTCGTACGCCTTATCAAATTGCCGTTCGTAATTGAAACTCAGTTGCAGTAAAAAATATTTTGCCTCAAGAGACGCGAACTTTGCTTTTTCTGATGCTTCGGTTAATTGTTCAATTCCCTTTTTTTTATCCCCGGTCGGGAAAAAAACCATTACCGGTTTTACAATTGGATATTTTTCCGGAATTGTTGAAGCGTAATAATTATAGATCCCAATTCCCAATAGAATGTCGAAATTATCCGGGGCAATTTTATATGCTTTCTGAACAATTGGAAGAGCCTGACGACCGTTATTTGCAGCTTTGATCCAACTGCTGCGATTTGCCCGCAAACGTCCTTGAAACCCCAATGCTCCTCCTTTAAAGAAGAGTGCTGCAATATCGTTTTCATTTCCATCCAAAATACTGTCACAGAGCTCAATGACATCATCCATCTTTTTAATAAAGATCTCATCCCTGGATTCATCGTCGATGGTCATCAATATCTTCCACCAGTCGATCATTCCCAGGAAAAACTTTCCGGCAGGATGTGAGGGATAATTTCGAGACAGAGAGGAAAATTCAATCTCTGCTTTTTCAAATTCAAGATTATACACTGCAGCGATACCTCGTTGAGCCTGAGCGTCAAACTCTGACGAGGTTATCCATTGTGATGATAAAACTGATGAAAAAAGAATTAATAATAGAAAAGATCGTTTCACCACATTCATTCTACAATTTGAGGTGGTACTTGTGTTTGCAACTGCAGTACTTGTTTACGTTCTTCTTTCCATTGTAGGTAATCCCATACTCCATCAGCAGGTGCTATCCACTTCCACTGCAGTATGATCATAGTCCCAATAATCAGAAGTATGGTTGCTAATGCACCCCCTTCTGGTCCAAAAGCACCACCAGTCAGCCAATCTGGTCCCGAAACGATTGCTTTACCGATCTGCTCACGGTCCGACGTAGTTCCGCTTACCGGAAAGGAGTATACAAATCCCTGAAAAAAATTCCATGAAATATGTAGTCCTATCGGTAACCACAGTGCTTTTGTTTTAAAGTACGCAATGGATAACCAAATGCCGGCAAGTCCTACATTAATAAGTCCAAAAAGAGAGACATTCGGATTTTTGGAATGGGCAAAAGCAAAGAACACTGCCAATGTAAGAGTTGCAATAACCTTGTTTGTTCCTTCAACAAACACTTGAAAAAAATATCCACGGAATAAAAACTCCTCGCCATAGCCTACTGCAATGTAGAGTAATATACTATTGAGGAATACCATTAATCCTTGTTGAATTGTTATATCTCTAAATTCGATGTAAACCATTCCAGTTGAGTATTCGACGACAAAAATCAGCGACATCATTCCTGAACCGAGCAATACTCCTTGGAACAACTCTTTACCAGCATTCGATGAAATCTTCAAACCAATAGAAACAAATGGACGTTTATCGATAAATTTTAGCATCACCCATCCAGCCAACGTGATCACAAAATATCCAATATATGTTCCTGGCGTTTGGATACTGAAATCAGGAATTTGATTTAGAAGTCTAACAATCGGATTTGAAATACCAATACTGAATGCTGCAGCAATCAATAGAAATATACTCATCCGCCAACCGGAGCGAAGATAATTCAACTCAGGATTGATAAATATTTCTTTCCATTTCATAGTTAAATTCTTTCTAAAAGGTAATCCCTTACGTTGTCCATTGCAATACGCTCCTGTTTCATAGTATCGCGTTCACGGACAGTGACTGTCTGATCTTGCAATGTTTGTGAATCGATTGTAAAGCAATACGGAGTACCAATTTCATCTTGCCGTCGGTAACGTCGTCCGATTGCCCCGCTGTCATCATAGAAAACACGGAAATATTTTTGAAGATCTTTTGTCATCTTTTTCGCAATGTCATCCATCCCGTCCCGATTAACAAGAGGAAGGATCGCCGCTTTCATCGGGGCAAGTTTAGGATGCAGGTGAAGCACGGTTCGCAATTCGCCTTCAACCATCTCTTCATCATACGAAGCGCACAGAAATGCCATGAACGACCGACTTGCACCAACAGATGTTTCAATGACAAACGGCACGAATTTTTCTTTTGCCTGTTCATCAAAGTATTTCATCGCTTTGCCGGAGAATTGTTCATGTTGTGAAAGATCGAAATTCGTCCGGCTGTGGATCCCTTCAACTTCTCCCCATCCAAACGGGAATTTGAATTCAATGTCAAACGCCGCTTTTGCATAATGTGCAAGTTTTTCATGCTTATGCCATTGCAGATTTTCCGGCTTCATACCGAGCTCAAGAAACCATTTCATTCGTTCTTCGCGCCAATACTCAAAGAACTTATCCTCTTCACCGGGTTTTACAAAATACTGCATCTCCATCTGCTCGAACTCACGCGTACGGAAAAGGAAATTCTTCGTATTGATCTCGTTCCGAAATGCCTTGCCGATCTGCGCAATTCCAAACGGAAGTTTTTGACGCGATGCATTTTGTACATTCAGAAAATTGACAAATATTCCTTGCGCAGTTTCCGGACGAAGGTAGACTACATTATTAGTATCTTCAACCGGACCAACGAATGTTTTGAACATCAAATTGAATTGACGGGCTTCAGTGAAAGTAGCCTTGTTTCCGCAATTGGGACACGCTACACTTTTAATCGCTTTTGCAATCGATTCATCATTTGAAAAACGATTTGCAAATTCAGTATTGATTTTTTCATCAGACTGCTGCCCTTCAAACTCTCCAGGAAAAACCTCTCGCAGCGCATCTTTTTTCTTCTTCGCAGAAAGTTCATCCATCAACACATCAACACGGTAACGGGCTTTGCATTGTTTACAATCCACCATCGGATCGGTGAAATTAGCAACGTGACCGGATGCTTCCCATACTTTCGGATGCATCAGGATCGATGCATCAATTCCTTCTACATCGTCACGGAATGTCATAGAACGCCACCATGACTGCTTCAGGTTATTCAATAATTCGACTCCTAATGGACCGTAATCCCAGCATCCATTAAGTCCGCCGTAGATTTCACTCGATTGAAAAACAAAGCCGCGACGCTTTGCAAGCGAAACGATCTTTTCCATTAATGCTATTTGGTTGACTTCTTTACTGATGGTGATACTCCCTTCTGTGCAAATTGTACTGGTTCTTTAATGAACAAAAAACTTTTTAATATGATCTCATTATTCTTTATTTGTACTGTGGAGGATTTTTCTTTGATATTTTCCATGGAAACAATATTGGCATCAAAATCTTCCAAGGAGTCCTTCATTGCACGAACAAATAATAATGGATCGAACGATTGAGGCATCAATACGCGAACATCATTTCTGTTTTTGAGTGGTCGAATGTTTGCCTTTTTGATTCCAAGTGTTCTCAACGTTGTATCCGCCATTTCATAGATACGATCACCAGAGATCTTTTGTTTGGTTGATGGAATCAATGAAAATGTTTCTCCGCCAGGTTCTGCAGATTCTCGAACAAAAGTAAGAATTATTGCTGAAACTGTTAGAAGTGTGATGATAATTATTCGTTTATCCATTAGACTGATATTTCACTTCTCTGTCGCCTTGTATAAATAGAAACTTTTCCATTCCCATATTTTTCCACCAATTGTTTTGCAAGATCGAAATCTCTGCCGACATCGGTTGGTGTATGTGCATCTGAACCAATTGTTAAAGGAATACCATATTCCGACAATATCTTAAGAATTTTTTCACTGGTATACATCTCTTTTACCGGTTTTCTCAATCCCGATGTATTGATTTCAACGGACATTCCGGAAGCTTTTACAGCCTTGAATGTCTCTCTCAATATCTCTTCCATATCTTTGGTCGGCCGGTGTCCGAACTTTTTAACAAGATCACAATGGCCGATAATATCAAACAAGCCGCATTCTGCAGAACGTTTGATGTGTGAATAATAATCGGTATAAATTTCATTCACATCTTTTACATCATAATTTGCAACAAATTGCGGATCATCAAATCCCCATTCACCAAGATAGTGTACTGATCCGATGATATAATCAAAATCACTTTTGTTGTTAAATTCCTTCACCCACCCTTCGCTGCCGGGAGAGAAATCACCTTCTAAAGCAAACTTTATGATGATTTGATCTTTATACTTTTCCTGCAAAGAAAGGACGGTCGGTTTGTATTCATTCCAAAATTGTTCTTCCGTCATCCGTACCGCAAGGTCCCAGTTATTGGGCATTGGAGTATGATCAGAGAGACCAATCTCATTCAGACCGATCTTGATGGCGTGCTGTACATATTCTTCAAGAGTTCCATCGGCATGTTTACAAAGATAATTGTGGGTATGATAATCAGCGAGCATTTTTTTTCTTTACCAATCGTGTTGTTTCAATTCCCAGCACAGAGTATAACATCACAAGATGTTTTAGTGAGGGGGTGGATAGCGCTTTGATATGTTTTTTAATTGTTTCGGTATCTCCTCGTACAATCGGTCCGGTCAGCGCTGCTGCCGGTGAAGAATTGAATGTATTGTGCACAGTTTGAAGAATTAATGGAGAATAAATTTTCCAGATATTTTTCTTTGGAATTCGAACATGGTCAGAGAGTTCTTCAACAATGGATAACACCGTCGTCAAATAATTTGACGCAAAGACAGCAGAAGCATGGTAAAGCGGCTTTTCCTTTTTTGAGATCGTAAAAATATGTGCCTTCAAAGCCTTCCCTAATACCTGTGCTGCCCTGATAGCCTTTCGGTCACCTTCGACCGCACACCAGATATCTTTTAGTGATGTCCGTTTATTCGATCGCGAAAAAGTCTGCAGCGGGTGAAATGATGCGCACACTGCTCCTTGTTTTTTCAAATTCGAAAGTATCTCACTATCTAATGCACCCGATGTGTGGAATATAATCCTATTGTTTACCCTGTTAATGTTCTTTGCAAGTACCGCAGTTACACTTTTTATATTCTTATCCGGAACAGCTATAATAATGTTTTCAGACAAAGAACTTTGATCATTCAAAATTCCAAAACTTTTACAATGAATTTTTTTTGCTAATGCGGCGGCAGATTTTCCGTTTTCAGAATAGATTCCTCTGATCTTCACTTTGGTATTGAATAATGCAAGGGCTATTGAACGACCAACAGCCCCTGCACCTACGATCGTAACAGTTTTCACAGTATTATTTAACTACCAAAAGTTTCTTAACAAGTACTGAACCCGCTGATTGTAAACGATAGTAATAGACACCACTTGCTATTGTTGAGGCATTCAACTGGTAGACATATGATCCTGCAGCCATCGTTTGATTGATCAATGTTCTGTTTTCTTTTCCAAGGGCATCATATAAAGTCATTAACACTTGACCTGATACCGGCACAGAGAACTTAATTGTCGTTGCAGGATTGAACGGATTTGGGTAATTCTGTTCAAGTGAAAATAACTTTGGGACCGATGAAACCTGTTTGACCGAACTTGTTGTGGTGTATTGAATAATCAATTGCGGTCGATTTGCCTCGGTGGAATTTTCACGAGAATCAAATCGTTTTGAAGATTTGACAGATTCATTTCCAATCAGTATCCATCCAAAATTAGATGCGTTCGATGCAACCCATGAATTGACATCATTTAATAATGATGCACTGCTCCATTCATAAACACCAAGTGCATTAACGATGGTAGTCGCACTTGATTGTGCTACGAAATCACCTCCTGAAGTTGTCCAATTTTGAGTGTCAAAAAATTTATGTTTCCATGTTGCATCGTTACCGGCTGCAGAAGTTCCGCTTCCTTCACTTGCATCCGCATTCGATGTTCCTTCACCCCAGTCTGAAGTTAGTTTATGGACATTAACGTTTGATTCTCCTTCAGCATTTTTCGAAAGTCTCATTTTTAGCTTTGCTGACGTAATCGTAGCATTCACAGGTATTTTCCCTACAAGATCAAATTTTACAACTGCTCGTCGGAGATTATTTGCAGATTGGTTTGTCCGTCCGGCAAAAAGAAACGCACCAGAGCCATTGCTTAACGATCCATTAGGATCTTGATATAATGTATTATCTTTTGAGGCAGTAACAGTTACTGTTTCTTGAGCAGATCCTATTTCAATAAAGAAAAAAATTAGTGCAACCAGCGCGGCAAATTTCATAAAATATTCCCAAAATAGTTGAAAAAAATATTGATAGAATGTAATCATTTTTTCATCATTCGAAAAGCGACTTTTGTTTTATGGTTTCTTCATTTTCTTATACTGTTCATGGCCATGCTTTACTGCTTCTAGTGCAACCAATACATTGTCCCAGCCAAAACTTTCAACATGCTTTCCTTCTAGCTTTTTGTAATTTACGAAAAAATGTTCAATTTCAATGAGTAAATGCTTCGGAACATCACCGATATCGTGAATGGTTCCATAGGTAGGATCTCCAACTGCAACGCTGAGTACTTTATCATCGGGTCCTTTTTCATCACGCATACGAAGGATTCCGATCGGTTTTGCCTCAACCAGTACTCCAGTCGGGAGCGGCTGGTCGATAAACACAAATATATCAAGCGGATCACCATCATCCCACAACGTACTCGGAACAAAACCGTACGCTTCCGGATAGACCATCGAGGAATACAAAACACGATCTAATTTAAATACTCCAAGGTCAACGTCATACTCGTATTTATTCCTGCTTCCTTGAGGAATCTCGATAATAGAATTAATGATACGTGGGAATTGTTCACCTATTGGAAGATCCTTTAAATTCATACTATACTTTCTAAAAAAAAGCCCCGAGGCATTTATGCCTCAGGGCCGAATACATAAATGGCAGTGATTTATTTAAGTTTCAACGATGCTACGATCTTTTCAAAAGCCGGCTGGAATTCAGCCATCGGTTTATACCACGTGATGACGATCTGATATATTCTTTCTCCTTTGGTTACAAAATATACTTTTCGTTCGATATCTTTTGCCGGATTAGCCGCAATGACGGTGACTGCGTTGAGTCCATCGATCTTGGAAGTGCCGGATGATTTTGGTTTGAATTTTGATTTATTGTCTTCAACAAATTTTTCGAACTTCACTTCCCCTTTGTCAGTTTTCGTCGGGAAAATTTCAAGATCGAATGTACAATCTTTTCTCAGACCTTCAACATGCAGTGAATGAATTGCTCCTCCCTTTTTTTCTTTCGGCATCGTCGCATCAAAATTTTGCGGGTGTTCAAATTCAACAAAATCATTACTGAATTTTGAAAGGTCCGGTGATGGCAAGGAAGCTGCATTTGGATCTTTATATGATACTTTTGGTTTTGGCAACTTTATGGATTCAATGATCTTTTCCAACAACGGCTTGTAGACTTCGAAATATTCATTAAAACCGGAAATACTGACGGTGTAGAATGCGCTGTCGTGGGCAATGATCCATTTCTCTCCTCGTAAATTTGTTTCTTTTCCAACCTTAACACCAAAAGAGTATTTCACTCCATTCTCTTTTCCAAACACTGCCGGTTGTTCATTAGCAAGATTCAATGGTCCATAACTTTCCACCGATTTTGCCTTGTATACTTCCAATGTTCCTGCATTTGCTTCAGCAAATCGTTCGGAACTTACTTCAACTTCCACTCCGCCTTGTTCTGAATTGACAATGACATTTCCCTGAGAGTAGAAATCATAGAACTTATCCGCAACGATCTGGGAAGAATAAATCTTTGTCCTCTTTGGATCGCTGTTTCTCAGCCAGCCTTTTGGGTATTGGATTTCAGATCCATTGATCGGATCCTGATATGTTTCCCATTCTGTGACAATTGGCAATTCAGCTTTCTTCTTACAAGATGTGAGAGTCAATGAGAACAGAACAACCGCGAACAGTGTTGCAGCAAATGCTCCGTGTGAAAACATTTTTTTCATAGATCACCTTTTGGTTGAGTGGGGTTAATTGAGATAGACTTATTTTCCGCAATTCATCTGTGTTGATTCTTTCTTTGCGTTGACATTTTTTGGATTGATTTTTAGAACAAGCTGGTATTCTGAACACGATCGAGCTCGTATCGCTTTTGCTTCGTCGGCTTTTAATTCTTGATCTCCGCTCTTCACTGCGAGCATTTGAGCTAAGAACAAATGCAGTCCTTCATCCTTTTTATCCTTTTCATACGTTACCGCTTTTTCCAGTTTCTCTATCGCAGTGGAAATCTTTTTTTCATTATAATCGAGCATTGCAAGAGTCCTATATCCGCTTATAACTAACAGCGATTGAATCACGGATTTTGAAGGATCGGATTTCAGAATACTATCCGCTAATCCGATCATCACTGTTGAATTATATCTGACTTGATCCAAAGAATCCATTGCTGTATAGATCTGGATAAGCTGTTGGTAGTATTGCGGGTTATTCGGACGCAGTGCAATGACTCTTTTGAAATATATTCGTGCAGAATCATTCTTCTCTAATTTTTGATAAGAGATACCAGCCCAATACAGGGCAGTAATGTTTTTAGGGTCTTTTGCTAATAAATGTTCATATTGAATAGCAGCTTTGTCATATTTGAATTGTCGCAAGTAAATAGCAGCAAGGGTTCCAATGGCATCTGAATTACTGTTATCTTTTGAAGTTGTTCTTTCCAAGAAGACAACAGCGTTCGCAGTATCTTTCAACTGAAAATATGAAAAACCCATTCGATAAATCTCTTCTACACTAAGTGAATCAGGCACAAAAGTTTTGTATAAGTCGAGTGATTTTTGATATTCCTTTGCTAGATAATAGGAATGAGCCAGCATTGGCTTAAGTTCAATATTCTTTGATTTTAATTTGATAGCCTGTTCAAGTGCCGGAATTGCTTCTAAATAAATCTTTGCATTATAGAGTGATACGGCATACATCTCCCACGCTTCGAGATTATCCTTTTTTAATTCAAGATATTTTTTGAAAAATTCTGCTGCTTCGCGCCAATACACTTTAGTTCGATACATTGTAAATGCCGCATCATAGATCACATTATCATTGGTTGGATCCAATCTGATCGATTCCTGCAAATGAAGCATCACTTCCGTGATTTGGGTTGCGTTCAAACTCCTATTTTTTAGAATTGCAAGCGCAAGTCTGTAATGCAGCGAGGGACTGGTTGAATCCAATTGAACAGCGGTTCTTAAATTCTCTACAGCCAATGAGATAACATTTTGACGAGAGTACACTTCCGAAAGACCTAAATACACATCTACATTCTTTGGATCAAGTTCTTTAGCCTGAGAGAAATAGATCGATGCTTTATCAAGTGAATCCAATTCAAGATACGTTTGGGCATATGCAATCGGAGAAAGGGTACTCCCTTTATGGTACTTTTGTGCATCTTTATAACGCTTAGCTGCTTTATCCCACATTCCAAGTTTTCCATACACCCGGAGAATTGATGCAAGGGCCGGTTCATATTCATCATCAAAATCTAATGCGCGTTCAAGTGAGGACTGTGCATTTTTAAGATCACCCTTTTGCCGGTACGCTTCACCAAGAAGATAATTGGCTTCAACATTTCTAGAGTTTGCATTAAGAAATTTTTGGAAGGATTGAATGGCTAGGTCGTATGACTTTTTCTCAAGAGCAGTTTTACCTAATGACAGGTCATCCTGTGCAATCGCGAGTGAAGCAAATATGAATAGAAGAAAAAAAACTCTCATCTCTGTATCCTATGGTTATGGGGTATTCAATTGAACTAATCGCACTGGCATTGTTGCCGGAACAAGCCCGTTGCTTACTATTATTTTTTGACCATCCGCACTTGCGGCAAATGTTGTAAATCCTAATCCGACACCTTTCCCGATATTATGGGAATAAATATAGATCGTTCGAGTCAGCGGATAATATTTCCTATAAATATGAGCCTGATGCGGTGAAAAATATTCTGTTTCTGTTATCGTCGAATCACTTTTGAAATCAGGGTCGCCAATATCGAGAGTTTTAATTTCCTCCGGCATTGACGCAAGCCAAGCAGTTCCAATAAATCCAATGACATTTGGACGTTCTTTTACAATTGAAAGGACTTCTGTAGTTGATGTACAGGGAAGAAATGACTGGGTCAACGAATCACCACGGAGAACACGGTTTTTTAAATATTCATGAACCCCGCTATTCGGATCTCCCATTGCAACGATTACTGCACTAGATAAAGAAGAACCTTTAACGGAAGACCAACGCTCGGTTTTACCCGAAATGAGCTTACGTAATTCATCAATATCAAGTTTTGCAAGTGAATTTTTTTTGTTTACAATAACAGCGACACCATCAAATGCAATCTTTAAGGAATCAACCTCGAGATCATTCTGCACGATAACCCTGCGCTCTTCTTCATTCAACGTTCTTGCACAAACGATCAATTTAATGCTGTCATTCAACATCTGGACGATGGCATCTCGCGACGATGATGATCGATTGACGATCTTTACTTCTTCATAAACCCGTTGGAAATCGTTCACCTGAATATCAATGACCGGAAAGATATCTTCGGAGGTGATCATTGTTAAACTTCCGCTCGTGAGCGTCTCTCGTTTTTCATTCGAACATGAAAGGAGTACAGCAGCAGATATGATAATGAGAAATGAAAGGACGAATCCTTTTGTATTATTGAGATTGACGTTCTTCATCTTCGTGCCGCTGTTTAATCCGCAGTGAAACAAATCGATATAGTCCATAAAGAAGAAGTACGACACCGAACATTATTCGTGATCGTTCGGGAATGTTATATTCATCAGGAATAAAGAAGAGCACAAAAACGCCAAGTGCCGCAAATATCCCTGCCATAGCATACCCGAACAACACGAATATTTTATTTGGATCCATTCTGAAAACTACCGTCCGGCATTCAATTTAAATTTGAATGGAATGGAAACCCAGACAGAAACAGGTCCATTATTCATGATTGCAGGTGTAAATTTCCACCGCATTGCTGCATCGATAGCAGGTTGATTAAACAACTCGGCATCCGATTTCAATACTTGAGCTTTCTTTGGTATGCCTTCTTTGTCAACCCAGATCTTAACCCACACTGTTCCTTCAACACCTGCGCGCCGCGCTATTTCCGGATAGACCGGGGGAGGATTGTTTCCGGGAAGCGGTTGAGGTTGTTTTTCTACCGGTACGAAATCTGGTGGTGGACCATCTTCTTCGATCTTGACATCTTGTTCAATTTCTACCGGTCCACCAGTTCCGTCTCCCTCACCAATCGGTGCTGTGCTTGCCATTTCTTCCTGAGTTGCAATTGTTTGTTCAGGATTAATTTCAGCATCCGGCACTGGTACCGGTGTTCCTACTGTTGGTTTTGCCGTTGGTGCTTCAACTGATACCGCCGGAGCGGTCTGCGAATTGGTAATGGAGGGTGGTGGTCCGAGATCACTGTATTTCATGATACGAACTGAATATACCGGTTCGTCTTCTTCCATTAATTTTTCTATTCCGTAATATGCACCCATTCCTGCGAAGTGAAAACTGCCTGCAATGATCAACGCAGTAACAGAATACTTCTTGGTAAGCGTCCGCATTTCTTTGTAGCCGTATGCGACACCTGGAGCTGTTGTCGTTGCCATAAAAATTATTCCTTACTCGATTAAATTACATCGTTCCGATGAGTTTTTTGTCTTCATCTAACATCGGTGCCAAACTAAATCTTGTGATACTATTGATATTTAACTCGTCCATAATATCAACCATATCAATATACTTAGCCTTTCCGTCAACTTTTATTAACGTGATCAATTTTGGATTTGCCGCATTCCTATCTTTCAACAATCGACCTAAATTAATCAGTTTTTCTTTTTTTTCTTTACCATCAACTGTTGTTGGTTTTTCCACACCGATATTCCAAAAAATTCTAAAATCTTCAGAAATTCTTAGTGTCAACAGATTTGATTCAGCAACATCTGCTTGTGTTTTTGCCGGTGGTAAATTGATTTCCATCGTCTGAGGTTTACTCATTGATGTCGTAAGCATAAAAAAGGTCAACAGCAAAAATGCAACGTCAACCATTGGCGTCATATCAAGACGAACAGAAATTCGTTTTTTCTTTTTCTTGCCGCCGTGCTTTTGCTTTCCCTTCGATTGCGATAGATCTACATCTGCCATAGGTCGTTACTCCTAAAAAATTATTTTTCCATATTCGTTACAAGATTAAAGCGTGTGATGCCTTCCTTCTGAAGAACTTCCATCACCGCTTCAATTATTTTATATTCAGCTTGCTGGTCTGCTTTGATCACGGTCCGAAGTTTCGGATTTCGTATTCGTGAAGTTCTTAGCAATTCCGGTAATTCTGACATATCTACTTCTCTGCCTGCCTTAAGTGCATATTGCTGACCAAACACCGCCGCCCGTAAGTTCTGATTATCAAGACCTAGAAAAACACCTCCATCTTTATCAACAGTTACAGTCATAACATCACTATCAGGCAATTTGATTGCGGAATGTGATTCCGGAATCATTACTTCAGCTACATCCTGTGCTTTGAATGTTGTTGATAACATAAAGAATGTCAGCAGCAAAAAGCCGACATCCACCATCGGTGTCATATCCAGTTTAAATCCTACACGTTTTTTCTTTGACATACTAACTCCTGCGAATGAAATTATTCGTGTTTGGATTGTAAATTCATCATAATGTCTTTACTTGCTTCATCGATCATATAAGTCATTCCGTCGATCTTTGTTGTAAAGAAGTTGTAAGCAACAATTGCAACGATAGCAATTGCAATTCCACCTGCTGTGTTGATCAACGCTTCAGAGATACCGAGTGAAAGAGCCGCTGAGTCTGTCGCACCGGCTTTAGCAAGAGCGGCAAACGATCGAATCATTCCAAGCACTGTTCCAAGCAGACCCACCATCGTAGAAATTGAGGCGATTGTCGATAATGAGATAAGGTTTCGTTCCAAGATTGGCATTTCTAACATCGTTGCTTCTTCAATAACTCGCTTTACTTCCTCCATCTTCTCTTTTTTATTCAAATCTTTCTTAGCATTTATTTCTTGATATCGTTCTAAACCTGTGCGGATAATGTTTGCCATTGAACCGCGCTGTGCATCGCATGTGGCAATTGCTGCAGCGATATCATTCGAGTTCAAGTTGGTAACAAGTGTTTTTAAGAATTTTGGAAGTGGTCCGCGTCCGCCGGCTTTTTTAAGGGAAAGCAGTCGTTCAACAACATACGTTAACACCATGATTGAAAGCGCTACTAGTGCAACAACAAGCGGACCGCCATCCTTAACGAACTGTGGCAGCGTGAATTCAAATATCAAATATCCAAGAGTAAAAGCACCGAAGAGGATGACTAAGTTGAGTGAACCTTGTTTCATAGAACGACTCCTTGTAATGAAATATATTTATTGATTTAAAGTTATTTACTTTGCTATTGCGTAAATCGCGTCTTCGCGTTTTTCCGCGGTGGTAAAGATGGTTGAAAGTTTTGTTACGACAAAAATATTTGTAATGCTTTTGTTGATGTTGCAGAGGATCAATTTCCCCTGACGATTAGCATACGATGTGTGTGCTGACACTAACGCACCGATCGCCGATGAATTCAAATATTCAACATCGCCGAGATCCACGATCAGTTTACGATTCCCTTGGTCAAGCAATGAAGCAACTGCTTTTTTAAGTTCATCAGTTTCATCACCACCGACAAGAGAACCTTTTGGTTCGAGGATGATCACAGAGCCATCATTAATTGACGAAGATTTAAGTTTCATTGAAATTGCCCCTAAAGATGAGTTGATATTGAAGGTGTTATGACTGCCATCAACTTTTACTAATATATTGAAGATAAAGATAGAGAAGTCAAGTTGCAATAAGAAATTTTGATGATTTTCTAAGTATTTACCGTTTACAATCTTCGACAGTTTTCTGATGCTAGTCCCATTTATTTCATCTCATGTCCAAGAATTTTTCGTTTGACCTCTTCAATATTGTTAGACGGAAGTTCACAAGCATAATTTCTGCAAAAATATGCAGTTGGTTTTCCACCGATGATTTTCATTTCTTTTGTAAAACTAAGTTTTTTTGTAATAAAAACTCTTTGTGATTCATTCATTACGATAACATTCAAGTTTGGGATGAATTCACTGTTCAAAGTATCAATAATTGATCCAGTGTTGAATGACTGTTCAGAAACGATCACGAGATGCTCTGAAGGAGTAAGAAAATACTCCAATGCTGCCATTAACTGAGGCATAATTTGCGGAGATTGTGCTAGTTCCGTGCAAAAGTGTTTCAAAGTTTTCTGCGCATATTCTTTCAACAATTGATCATTGGTCAATTCAAATAATCGAAGCAGATTCATCGTTGCAATGGAATTCCCTGTTGGTTCTGCACCGTCATAGGCTTCTTTCATCCGCACTACTATAGAACTGTCTTTTCCTGAGGTATCATAAAACCCTCCTTCAGCAGAATCCCAAAAGAGCGTTATTGTTTTTCCATTTAATTCCTCAGCCAAATTCAGCCAATGAAGATCGAATGTGGTTTGATATAGTTCCAACAAACCGGAAACCAAGAATGAATAATCTTCAAGATGAGCTTCAAATTTTACTTCTTCATCGCGATATCTGCGGAAGAGAATTTTACTCTCGGGGTTATAGAGTGTGTTGATGATAAAATCAGCGGCGCGAATTGCAGCGTTTGAATATGATGGATTTTGAAGAGTTCGTGAGGCACGTGATAATGCTCCGATCATCAATCCGTTCCATGATGTAAGAACCTTATCGTCACATAACGGACGAGGCCGTTTGTTCCTGATTTCGAACAATTTTCTTTTTGCTGAAAAAAGCAATGATTTTACTTCATCGGCTCTTAAAGCAAAATGTTCGGCTGTTTGTTCGATAGTAAATGGATTAAAAAGAATATTTTTTCCGATAAACTCCTGATGCGGATCCGAAAAAGCATTTCCATTTTCTTCTACCATATAATGATAACAGAAAACCTTAGTCTCATCAACGGTCAAAATATTTTCGATCTCAGTTTTTTTCCAGACATAGAATGCTCCTTCGATCTTATGATTTTGTTTTTCAAGATCAATGCTGTCAGCATCTTCCGCAGAGTAGAATCCACCCTCCTTCGAAGTCATGTCCCTGATGACATAATCACATGTTTCACGAGCTACGGTCGCAAAAAATTCATCCTTAGTGATCTGATACGCATCGAGATACGAATTGATCAACTGCGCCTGATCATATAGCATTTTTTCAAAATGCGGTATCCGCCATTGTGCATCGACAGAATAACGATAAAATCCACCTCCTAGATGATCATACATCCCGCCGCTTGCCATTGCCATCAAGGTAGTGAGAGACATTTTCAATGCTTCCTGATCTTTCGTCCGATAATAATACCGGAGCAAAAAATTAAAAATCACAGGACGAGGGAATTTTGTTCCGCTGCCAAAGCCAGCAAATTTAAGATCATATCCTGCAGCAATTTGATGATAAGTTCGTTTTAGAATTGCTTCATCAAGTTCAGTATTTTTGCTGTCCACAAAGTGATGATGCTGTAATGCTTTTGTTAATTCTTCACTTGAGGTGAGAATATTCTCGCGGTCATTCTGCCACACCTCATGAATTTTTTCAAGCAACGATGGAAACCCGGGACGATTATATCCATCCTTTGGAGGGAAATATGTTCCGCCGTAGAAAGGTTTCAAATCAGGAGTGAGAAAAACAGAAAGTGGCCATCCGCCCTGTCCGGTCATGGTCTGAACCGCAGTCATATACACTTTATCAACATCCGGACGTTCTTCCCTATCGACTTTGATGTTCACAAAATATTTATTCATCAGAGCAGCAATCGATTCGTTCTCAAAAGATTCCCGCTCCATGACATGACACCAATGACATGTTGAATAGCCGATAGAAAGAAAAATCAATTTATTTTCTTGACGTGCTTTTTCGAATGCTTCAGTTCCCCACGAAAACCAATCAACTGGATTGTTTGCATGTTGAAGCAAGTATGGAGATTTTTCTTTGCCCAATCTATTCATAGAATTTATAACCGATCATTATTCTGCTTCGTCAATTTAATATCCTGTAACTGAGGAGCTTTTACTTTTATTTCAAATCGATAGCCGGAGTATGGTCCGATAGGGCTCCATTGAAAATTCATCAGCCAGCAATGGAGGTCTCGGGAAATGTTCATTTGGGGAGCAGCGAATTGTTTTGTTACGATATCGTAGCTTGATGATGCAGTAAATTTCCAGTTCTCAGTAAGATTAAAATCCAAACTGCCGCTGACATTTGCGGAACGGGTCTTTATTTTTGGATTTTCCTGGCTTTGGGAGAAATTGAAACTCAACGATAAACTCCATGGAATACTAAAATCCGGTTCCGGTGAATCATAGATTCCTTTGTAACCGCTGAAGTTTTGATTTCGTTGATTATCGGCAACACGGGCACTGTCATTCACATCTTGTTGTGTCTGTGGTTGTTTTTTTTCTCCCTTAAGAGACGTTGAAAGACTCAGCGAAAAATAAGTCAACTCAGCGATACCCTTTCCTCGTTCAATTAAGTATCTATTGACACGGGTCTTTGCCGTTTGATCGTATTCGTATAGATTAAAATTTGCAGAACCGCCGACACCGAGATTTGAACCAATATCAGTTCTAAAATTTGTAGCTATTTGAGAGAACTTCAATGATTCTGCCACAAAATTATAACTGGTTGATGCACCAAGATTCAATAATTGATATTTTTGTTCTTTCTCTGTTGTATCCTTAGCTGAAGTCTTTGTTTCAAAAATATTTCCTATTGATAATCCGATGGATTGCGATTCATACGCGGAAGCAGAGCCATAAATACCTTTAGAAAACCGATCAAATTTTTGTGTGCGTCCGAATTTATCAACATATCGAGTGAAGTATCCATATTGCTTTTCTGAAAAATCTGGTACGTATGTATAGCTAAGACTCGGTGAAATTGTATGACGAAATCCTGACAAACCCGGAATGGGAGAATTTAAAATCCCGTATAATTTTGTGGAAACGCTGACCCCGGTACTAAATGTTCTAACAGCATAAAAACCACGTCGTTCGCCCGAAATTACATTTCCCGCAGTATCTATTCTCTCAATAAATAAACTTTTATCATACCATTTTTCATTATAACTAAATGATGGCGAAATAGTAAAATATCCAGCCTTTGGAGAAATGTTGAACGAGAGATCATGATTGATCCCCTGGCGTTGGTCGAAGACAAATGGAAGCGAATCAGCACTTCGTGTTTTGTTATCTATTCTCTGAGCCCTCGCTCCATAATTCATTCCGATCATTTCATACCAGGAATAACTCGATTCAGAAGAATTCTTCTGTTTACCGAATCTGAACGGATAGCTTTGTGAATGATTGAATGATAATGCCGGCAGCGTATTGGTGATAGAACCGGTGATAAGATTCTGTGTCCGGTTGATGTTCACACTCATACTGTTGCTCGTTCCTTCCCAACTTTTACTGAGCGTAGCATTTGAAATAATTTCCTGATTGAGATAGTCAGTTCGCGTAAGCGCACTCTTATAACTTTCTGAACTTGCAAACGAAAAGTTCACACTCATTTGTGTCGTTGGATTGAATGTTTGATTATGGACCAGATTTGCATAATAGTCTGCACGATCCATGTAATCTTTGTCAAAAGGTTCATTCTCAATTGCGCGCTGATAATATCCGGAAAGCGATCCTGAATATTCATATCGTTTGATATATCGAAAATTGGGACTCGCACGCCAAGTTCCACCCGTCAGCCAATCTCCAACAACAGCCATATCCATATAATCGTTCATCGCAAAATAATATCCAAAATGCTCCAGACCGGTTCCTCGGGAACCTTTGTCAACAAATGCCGGAGCAATAATTCCTGAACGTCTTCCCCCTTGACTTGGGAAGACACCAAACGGTAGTGCAAAGATCGGAACATCGGCGATATATAAATAGATCGGCCGAGCAACGATTTTATCGCGAACAGTCACGCGCATTTCCGGACTGTAAAAATAAAAATGGGGATGACCGTATTCGCATGTTGAATAATATCCGCTGGAGATAAAAAGCATATCCTTATCAACTTTTTTTATCTGTTGTCCTTGATAATATCCTTGATCTTCTTCCGTATTTGCTAAAGTCACTCGCCCTTTCTGAGATTTGAAGTTGTAGGAGATTTTCCATCCCTCGTACTTATCTGCACCCTCAACCATCACCGGAGTTCCTGAATATCGTGTTTTTAATGAATCACTCACTTTCGCCTTGTTCGAATCAAGCACACCAAATGATTCAAGTTCATTCGTTTTCCAATTCACATCGATCCGTTCGGATTGTAAACTGAGATCTTTGAATCGAACATCTCCTTTTCCGAACATCTTCATTTGTTTATTATCAAATGTAAAAATGATGGAATCATTTGCAGAATATGTTACAACGGAATCAATTCCCCCATCGGTTTGAATGGAATCAACCTTAGAGAGTGTAGAATCGGTTGGGATCTGTAAAGAATCTGATTCTATTGCAAGGGAGTCTTTTTTAATGGCTAGAGTATCTTTTGTTTGAGAGGATGATATATCAAATATCAAAATTATCAAGATCATCAAGATTGCAAAATTGTATACACTCCTTGCATATTTTGCAGTATAAAAGAATTGTTTCATTTACTCATTCTTGAAAATTTTGAAATCTTGAAATTCTGAAATTGCATTTAGAGAACCGTTCCTGATGATTCGGGTATACGGACATCATTGCCCAACTGTGTCCTCAGAATTTTATTTCCGGGCTTCCAGAGTTTTTGAACTTGAAGAACTGTCGATTGCCGTATTACTTCATAAACAAAGTCACCAACAGTAGATACCCTACAATGCAGATGTCTGCGGTTTAGTATTGAGTAAAAACATATAGTTCGCTTGAATGTAATTCAGAATCTTATCAGCAATAACTTGATGTCCTGCTTTGTTCGGATGTATTCCGTCGAAACAGATCAATGTTGTATAATCATCCTTTTGAAGAAACGCAGAACGAATATCGATCAAACGAGTGGCGGTTTCCTCCGCAACACGCAGGATCGCTGCATTATATCGTTCATGCCATGAGTAGATATGCGACACACTCCCGATATATTTCAAGATATTGTTCTTCGCCTCTTCGCTGTTACGACTGATCCAATTAAAATACTTATCTGCATCAAGCGGCGGAAGTGTTACCAATACCGGAACAATATCCATCTCTCGCAATTTTTGGACAAGTCCGGTAAGCAATTCGTAGAATGTGACGCATTCAGTATTGGGATGAAATATGCCGGAAGGATTTTCAGCGATCGCATCCCATTGAAAATCGCAATCGTTCCCGCCGAATTCGATCAAGACAATATCCGGTTTTCGTTTCAGCACATCACTTTGAAACCTCTGCAATCCTTCAACGATTGTACTCCCGAATTTTGCCGCGTTATAGACAACTCCTTTAAGATGTTCACGGACAAGATTGGTAAAACTTTCCAGCAGCAGCGAATGCTTCCGTTTCTCATCATCAAAAATTATTCCACGGGAAATGGAGTCACCGTAAACAACAATCGTGAATTTATCTTTTGCTTCGAATGATTTCAGATCTAACGTCATAA
>CAYPEM010000043.1:34975-42531 GCA_964409765.1 uncultured Chitinophagaceae bacterium | reverse complement strand
GAAATTTTGATGGTTCCAGCAGTTGAGCAAGCGGTGAAAATGGGAAAACGACAGATCGCCAATATGATTATCCTTGGAGCATTCTTAGAACGGCGGCCGGTGGTCAGTATTTCAAACGTACTATTGGCATTAAAAGAAGTTCTTCCGGAGCGTCATCATCATCTTATTCCCCTGAATGAAGAAGCATTACAAATTGGACAACATTTTGCAACGGAACATTTACAGACAGTATAATAGTAACAGTGTACGAGAGGAGAACACAAATATGAATACCTTTAATTTTCGTTGTGAACATGAATGCAGGAACACCTGCGCTGCGTTAACACGCGCGCTTCAATTGGAATCTTCGATCGTCCGGCTTTCCGAAGAGATCCTGAGCGAATGCGAGGATGAAAATATCAAAGGGTTCCTTTCCGATCTTGCCGAAAACAGCAGTCAGCAAGTGGTGACCATCATGAAAAAATTGAATGAGGTCCGCGCACGTATGCAAATCAACAATGAAATGAATGATATGTTCAACTAAAGGCATATCGGTTCATAAGGCAATTGACTTAAAAAAAAGTCTCACAAGTTTGTGAGACTTTTTTTATTATACATTGTGAACTACTGTTTTAAGCTCTTTTGGTATCAACGGTCATCAATGAAAAGGAGATTAATTACAATGGAAAAAATCGTAAAATCCGAAGCTGAATGGAAAAAATTATTAACGCCGGAGCAATACCGTATCACCCGGGAGCATGGAACCGAGCGTGCATTTTGCGGTGTGTTCTATGATCACAAAAAACCGGGGATCTATTCCTGCGTTTGCTGCGGATTAGAATTATTCTCCGCCGATGCAAAGTTCGACAGCGGAACCGGTTGGCCGAGTTTCTTTCAACCCGTGAAGCCGGAACATATTATTGAACACACTGATCTGAGTTACGGAATGAGACGGGTTGAAATATTATGCGCACGATGCGATGCGCATCTCGGCCATGTCTTCGATGACGGACCCCGTCCGACAGGATTACGGTATTGTCTGAACTCTGAATCTCTGGTGTTTACTGAAAAGTAACGATCGTTATCACCATGGAGATACGTTTGCAATGGTTAAGAAAGTGAAATTTCTCCTTCAATATAAGCATCTAATTAATGCACAAAACTACGTTATACAACGTATTGCAACATTAATTAATTGTAAATAACATAATTAATTGGATGTTTATCTCTTGAATACTGTTGCTATTTCTATAAATTCTCATTATAAACAGCCTGCAATTGAATTTTAGTGTTGTCCTATTTATCCAACGTTCATACAAGAAGAAATTAATCCTGTCAGTACAGAGTTTTGCTCTATCGCGAAACATCTTCCATACCTCGGCAAGGGAATTCCTGGTTTGATAAATATTATTTAAACGAATAAAATGGTTCCGAATCCAAAAATAGTTATTCTGTTGTGCATTTCATTGGCAGTCTTTGTCGGCTGTACGACAGTACGTATTGATCTTTCAATGGTGGATAAAAATGTTATCATGACCGATAATATAGATAGACCATATACGATAATAAAAAAATTGAACTCTGAACGAAAAGCATACTTTGCTATTTTAGGATTCATAAAAATTGCAAACCCGGATTTTACCGATATTATTAAAACCGAACTTACTGAAGCACAAGGGGATGCAGTCATCAATACGAATATTGAAATAGAGTATGATTTGGTTGATACCTTTGTCCCTTACGGTATCGGTGCTGCCGGGTGGGCAGTGTTAGGTCCAGTTGGTCTGAATTTATCATATGTATTTACAACACAAACATACAGAATCCAGGGTGATGTGATTCGCTATACACCGTGATCAATTCTTCTTATTTGATAACCTTGAAATAGTATGAAACATTATTTTGATCGAATACTGAGCAACTACGATGGATCGGATTGGCTGCTGCAGCGCAAAGCGAAAACATTTTTATTTCTCAATGCGGTCGTCATAGGTATCTTACTGATTGAAATTATCATCTCTTCGTTGCTTCTCGGTCAAATAGCCCCCGAATTTTTTTCCAATCTATTCATCAGCATAGGATTATCCTTGCTGATGTACCCTCTCTTTCGAGGGAACTATCATCTTGCGACAAGTTTTGGTCTTCTGATAGTCTTAGTGGGAATATCATGGACCCGATATTCGAGCACCGGTGTTTTTTCTACGGATGTATCGTATGATTTTCTTCAATATACACTCGATCTTATTCTTTTATTGTTCTACGCAAATCTTATCGCGCGGCATAGCCTCATTATTACGGCAACATTTATTGTCAATACAATTCTTTTGGGAGTCTATGCCTATATCCTTCCGACATATTTTCATGCCGTAGTTACACCGGCAACCCAATCGGTATTTTTCAGCGGGTTTCTTTTTTTAGTGCTTGCGGGGATGATCAGTGTCTATACGTTTTTGCAGAACAAGAGAGCGATCGATGTTGCAAATCAAGAATCGAAGGCGAGCAGGGAAAGTGAAAGAAACTATCGGGAGATCTTCAACTCAACGAGCGAAGCAATTTTCATTCACGATGCAATTACCGGACAAATTTTAGATGTCAACGATGCAATGATCAGAATGTATGGATTTGAAACAAAAGAGCAGGCAATTCAACATTCAATAGGAGATCTTAGTTATGGATTACCGCCATACACAGAAAAGGAAGCTCAACAGAATATTTTGAAGGCGTTAGGTTCTGGTACACAAACGTTTGAATGGCAGGCAAAAAAGAACAACGGCAAAGCATTCTGGGTTGAAGTTGCATTGCAAAAAACTGAGATTGGAGGAAAGGGAAGGGTGTTAGCCGTTGTACGTGATGTGACTGATCGGAAACACATTGTTGAAGCGTTGCGAGAAAACGAACAGCGATTTCGAGCGATTGTCGAAAGTGTTCCGGATGCTTTGTTCATAGCAGGACAAGATGGACAGTTCATAACAGTGAATAATGCGGCGTGCGAACAATTACAATATACAAAAACAGAATTATTACAAATGAATGTTTTTGATATTGTGGCGCAGAACGAATTTCCGCTTGTCACGAAAAGGGCACAAAATTTGGGAAGCAAAGGAGACATTATAGAAAGTCATCACGTTCGCAAGGATGGCACCTTGGTTCCGGTTGAGTTGTCGTTGATCAAGTTGATGATCGATGGGAAGCCGGCAATGCTTGGTGTAGCGCGAGATATTACCGAACGGAAACTCTCTGAAGATGCCTTACGTCATGCACAAAAAATGGAAGGTATTGGAACCCTGGCGGGTGGTATTGCTCACGATTTCAATAATCTGTTGAATGCCATTTTAGGTCAATCATCACTGGCACTCAATAAAATTTCGAATGATAATCCAGCACACCAAAATATATTGAAAACCATAAAAGCATCTGAACGTGCCGCCGATCTTACACGACAGCTTCTTGCGTACTCAGGACGAGGTAAATTTTTCACTGAAGATATTGATCTGAATACATTGGTCAGCGAAAATGTCCAAATGCTCGAAGTGTCGGTTCCAAAGACAACACGACTGCAATTTGATCTTGGCCAACCATCCCCATGGGTTTTGGGAGACATAGGACAGTTGCAGCAAGTGATTATGAATCTTATCATAAATGCCGGCGAAGCGATTGGACAGAATCCCGGATCCATAATGGTGCGGACCGGTCAGATTGAGATTACGCAAAACAGCAAGGAATATTGGAAATATACCAACACTCCGCTGCAATTCGGGCACTATGCATTCTTGCAAGTTACCGATACTGGTTCCGGAATCAGCCAAAATGCCCTTGCACGCATCTTTGATCCTTTCTTTACAACCAAGTTTACTGGACGCGGACTAGGACTTGCTGCCGTACTCGGTATCATTCGAGGGCACAATGGCGGATTGAGAATTGAAAGTGAAGAAGGGAAAGGAGCTACATTCGAGGTCGTTTTGCCTCTTGTGCACTATTCCGATAGTTCAAATGTTCCGCTCAAACAAAATACTGTGAATGTAGAAGGAAAAGGAATATCTCTCCTCGTCATAGATGACGATCCTTTTGTTCTTGAACTGCTTAAGGATATTTTGACCGAAGCGCATTTTACCGTATTTGGAATACCGGATCCGATCGAAGGGATTAATTTCTACCGTGAGAAGTCTCAAGAAATTGAAATCGTGATCCTTGATTATTCAATGCCCGGTATGGATGGTAAGACTGCATTTGAAGAACTTTTTAGAATAAACAAAAATGTCAAAGTGCTTCTCTGTTCTGGATACACCGAAGAAGAAACTTATTCTGCATTTGGAACAGACAAGCCTGCCGGTTTTTTTCAAAAGCCGTATAAACCGGAAGCATTATTGGAGCGAGTATCACAGATGATATTAAAGAAAGTGCCGTGATGGTTTTATCTGATTTGAATTCCGCAGAACAATTCATCAATCAAATATCCCGTTGCTGTTGCGCCATCATTTCTTATCCTTTAAACGACTAAACGTATCAGGATCTCTTCTAATGCGTGCCAGATATTTACACGCTCAAGGTCACAGGTGTGAGAATGGGTTTTTTGTTTTAGAATGAAAATGATTTCGCATTGATTCATCAACAGTATAGATCGCAGAGAATGACTACAATAATTAGGAACAACTGCACGCCGGGAATTTTATGATATCCTCAGCAACGCCGCATACCATGGAACCAAAAAAATCATCTGAAAGTATATTTTGGAATTTACGCAACAGGAAAATGTGGCTTGCATGGGGGATGTTTGCAGCCGGAATACTGTTGACGTGGATCGGTGCGGTGAAAGTTAGCGAGGGAATTGAATTTCGAGCCAAACAAGATTTTGATTTTTTTTGTAATGAAATCAAAAATAAAATTGTAACAAGATTATATTCTCATGCACAATTACTTCGAAGCGGAAGCGCCTACATCGAAGGAAGTGTTACTGTAACACGAAATGAATGGCGCCAATTCATCGACCATCAAAATATTGAAAAAAACCTTCCCGGCATTCAGGGAATTGGATACTCTACAATAATTCCACAAAATGAATTACTCCGTCATGAACAAAAGATTCGAAGCGAGGGATTTCCTCTATACTCAGTAAAGCCTTCAGAAAAAAGAGACGTTTATACCTCCATCATTTATCTTGAACCATTTTCCGGCAGGAACCTGCGGGCTTTCGGATACGATATGTTCTCCGAACCGGTCCGCCGAAAAGCCATGGAGTTTGCACGAGATTACAATCTTGCATCACTCTCAGGAAAAATAACATTGATTCAAGAAACTGACCAAGATATCCAGGCTGGAACATTGATGTACGTTCCGGTCTATAAAAAAACAATGCCCGTCTCTACAGTTGAAGAACGCCGCAGCGCTATCCGCGGTTGGGTGTACAGTCCGTACCGAATGAATGATTTGATGAAGGGAATTCTTGGAGAATATGCTCATCATGAAAGAAAACAATTTCATTTGCAGATATATGATGATTCAGTATATCAAGCTGAACATCTATTGTATGACAGCGAGGTGGAAAAAGAACATTCCAATATTTCTTCATCATTATTTACTGTTCGATCATCAATCGTATTTAATGGGCACGTGTGGTATTTGCAATTTAAGCAACATGAAAATTCATTGTCACACATTGATTATTCCAAAGTGTGGATCATAGCAGTAGGAGGTATTGGTGGAAGTGTTTTGCTCACGATCCTTTTTATTGTTTTAGTCAACACCAATGATAGAGCACAACGACTGGCAGATGTATTAACAAAGGATTTAAAAGAAAGCGAACAAAAATATCGCGTAGTATTTAATAACGAGATCTACGCGATCTGTATTTTTGACTTTGAAACGCTGATTTTGCTTGATGTGAATGAAGCATACATACACATGTACGGGTACAATCGAAAAGAGCTCCTTTCCGGAATGACTATCAATGATATTAATGCAGATCACCATGCATCCGATGTTTCCACGGCAAAGGCTGCCATCGAAGGAACAACATATATTCCATTGCGGTATCATCGGAAGAAAAATGGTACGATCTTCCCCGTAGAGATTGTCGGAGGTCCGTATGTGTGGCAGGGGCGCAATGTTATGTTTGCTCTTACTCACGACATTACGGAACGAAAACAAGCGGAAGAATCATTACGTCAATCACAAATATTTCTCAACAACATTATTGATCACAGTCCCTATTCATTGTGGATTTCTGATGAGCACGGAACACTTATTCGTTTGAATCAGGCCTGCCGCAATATTCTTCATTTGCGGGATGATGAAGTAATAGGAAAGTATAATATCTTAAATGATAATCTTATTGAAGAGCAGGGATTGATGCCGTTAGTGAGGAATGTTTTTGAAAAAAGCATCTCAGTCAATTTTGTTATTTCCTATGATACTGCAGCGATCAAAGGATTTGAGTTCGATAAAACTACCAGGGTCGTTTTGAATGTTCACATTTCACCGATCCAAAATCAACATGGAAAAGTGACCAATGCGATCATTCAACACGTTGATATCACTGAAAGCAAACGATCTGAAGAAGCGTTGCGCAATGCTCAGAAACTGGAAAGTATTGGTACGCTGGCTGCTGGAATAGCCCACGATTTTAATAATCTCTTGGTCGGCATTTTAGGGCAATCATCGTTAGCTCTTAAAAAACTTCCCAAAGAAAGTCCGGCTGCGGATAATATACAGAAATCTATCAAGGCATCAGAACATGCTGCTGATCTTGTAAGACAGTTACTAGCATATTCGGGCAAAGGGAAATTCTTTACGACAGAGATTGATCTGAATGCGTTGATCCTTGAAAATTTTCAAATATTTGAAGTCTCCATTCCTAAAACAGCCGAATTACGACAAGAGTTAATTTCACCGCCGCCGAGGATCATCGGAGATATCGGACAGATCCAACAAGTGATCATGAATCTTATCATCAACGCTGGTGAGGCGATGGGAACCGATCCGGGATTTATCACCATTCGCACAAAGAAATTTGAACTGCGGGAGCACAATAATGATTTCTCAAAATATACAAATCTTCCACTCTCTCCGGGAAAGTATGCTTTAGTGCAAGTAAGTGATACCGGTACCGGCATTTCAAAAGATTTGCAGTCCCGAATTTTCGATCCATTTTTCACGACAAAATTTTTAGGGCGCGGCCTTGGACTTCCGGCGGTGCTTGGAATTGTTCGAGGACATAATGGGGGGATACGGATTGAGAGTGAGGAAGGAAGAGGAACAATGTTCGAAATTATTCTTCCAATGGCCATTGATTCTACGGTGAACGATATTTCTCAAATTAAAAAGGATGAAATAGAACCATCGACTCACGAATCTGAACAAAAAACAATTTTAATTATTGATGATGATCCGTTTGTGTATGAATTACTTGAGGATATTTTGACCGAAATAAACTTCAAAGTGATCGGTGCTTTGGATCCTTTGAAAGGAATTGAACTCTATCGTCACAATTATCAAACAGTATCATTAGTTGTTTTGGATTTCTCAATGCCGCGTTTGAATGGAAAGGATACGTTTGAAGAGTTATTGAAGATAAATAAAGA
>CAYPEM010000043.1:18031-34875 GCA_964409765.1 uncultured Chitinophagaceae bacterium | reverse complement strand
TGAGAATGACCACTAATCAAGAGAAAAAACTCTTTTGAATCAGTTATGTTTTGGGCATTTGGCTAATATTCTACTCACTGCTTTCAATCTTCGATCTACATAGTTTCATTTCCTCAATGAAATAGTATTTCCTAAAATTCCTTCCCACAGTATTATGGCATAGACCTTGTCTTAGTATCATTGAATTATTGTAAGCATAAACTCAATTGGTTGGAGATCTCTTAAAAATAGTAACCCAAGCTTGGTATTGAAGTGTGAATAGCAGTGAACGATGTACTGATCCGGATATTTTTATACACTCAAGGTAAATTGCAATTGTTATGGGTATTGTAAAAAATAATGAAAATAATCTTTGGGGAATAATCCTTGCCGGCGGGAATGGTAATCGGCTGAAGAATTTTACTCGTTCATTATATGAATACGATCGCCCAAAACAATATTGTGCGTTCATCGGATCAAGGTCGATGGTGCAGCACACTATTGATCGGGCAAGAATGCTAATTGATGAAGATAGAATTGTCACTCTTGTCACCGAAAAACATCTCCGCTTTGCACACGAACAGCTTAAAACGATTGTGGAAGGGAATCTGGTAGTTCAGCCATGGTGCAGAGAAACAGGGCCGGCAATTCTGCTTCCGTTAATGAAAATATATCGGCATTACCCTCATTCGGTTGCAGCAATATTTCCTTCAGATCATTTTATTCTTAATGAATTAAAATTCATGCAGTATATCCAGCATGCAAATGCATTTATCAATAAAAATCCGGAGAGCATTGTTGCATTAGGTGTTCGACCGGACCGTTTAGAACATGGATACGGTTGGATCAAACAGGGAGCCATGGTTCACTCTTCCGAAGGATTCACTGTGTACCGTGTAGAATCGTTCATTGAAAAACCTAAGCATGAACTTCCGCGTCTGTCGGAATGTTCAAAGCATTTTTGGAATACACTTGTTCTGATCGGGAAAACGGAAACTCTGTTAAAACATTTTCGGGCTGCAACCCCAAAACTTTTTCAATCTTTCTCCTCGTTGGTATCCGAACAAACATTGGCTAATGAACAACGAGTAATTGAAATGATCTATTTAGAGATTGCACCAACAAATTTCTCACAATCAGTGATGGAACATATTACAGATGTATTGCGTGTTGTTGATATTTCCGATGTGTACTGGAGCGATTGGGGAGAAGAGCATCGCATTAAAAACGATGTCGAACGATTTCATCTTAACCTTAATAGTGCAGTTGGTATTGAATTAGAATTATAATAACAATCACTTACAGATAACACAATGTACTCACGAAGCTACAGTTCATATTATCATACAATGCCGGATGGAACGGTAAAACAAACCAATCCGTTCAGCGGAGCCGAAGTGTGGTCGGTTCCCGGCAGAGGAAGTAAACCGATCAGTAATGATATTCCCATAACTGCTCATCGTATCGGAAACGAGATCCACCCGCCGACATGCATCTTTTGTCAGGATCGTTTCACATCAATTGCACCGGAGAAATCTCGGTTGGTAAAGCTCAACGGCAAGTACGAGATATTGTATTATCTCTCACTGGAACAGTTTGCAGAGAGCGATGCTGAATTTCGCCGTGTGGGAAATATGTTCGAAATAGTGACGATCGATTATTGGAAAAAAAATTATCAATACAAGTTGATGAGATCGGTCGAGCAATGGCGTGATATGTATCTAGCAAATGCACAGGGCTCTCACCATGTTAATGCGATTGCAAATTTCAAGATGCGTCAATCAGGTATCATCGATGATCACTTGAACAACAAGTCACAGTTCGACAAAGCAACAGTGATCGATGGATTCTTCGGCGGTTGTCACGATCTTATCATCGGAAGAAGGCATTATATTGACAATGCAGAATATGATACACAGCTCTGTTCATCGGGGGAATTTACGCCGGAAGAGCATTTTCAATACTTCAAGTTCACCGTTGATGCGATGAGAGATATGCTTGAAATGAACCGATATGTTCGGTACATCAGTGTCTTTCAAAATTGGTTGAAACCGGCGGGAGCATCGATCGATCACTTACACAAACAGATCTGCGCTCTGGATGAATGGGGAGCAACCATTACCAACAAAGTGAACATGGTATTGAAAGATCCGAATGTCTTCAATGAACTCGGAGCAAATCTTGCATCACAGCTTAATCTTGTCTTTGCCCAGAATGATTACGCCATAGCAATTATCGGTATCGGTCACCGTTTTCCGACGATCGAGATCTACTCGAAATCTGTTGCACCGCGTCCATACCAACATTCAAAGGATGAGCTTCGCGGATTCAGTGATATTGTTCATGCATGCCATGCCGCAATGGGAAGCCAGTTGTCATGCAACGAAGAATGGTTCTATACACCTGTCGATGCAGTCTATAAAATTCCCTGGCATGTTGAACTTAAATGGCGGGTAAACGTTCCTGCCGGATTTGAAGGAGGAACCGGTATCTATATCAATCCGGTGTTACCGACAGATTTTAGAGACAAGATCGTTCAGCGCCTTCTTGAACTGCAGCAAAAAGGGAAGATTGCAAATATCAGTATTGCGGATGGATATACAATGACACCAAATCCATTACAATACTGTGCAAAACAATGAAAATGATTCATTCTAAACATTGAGACAATAAAACTATGCGTGATATACGAACCGAGATCAATAGAATTAACGAAGTTGTTTCGTTCCCGCCGGTTGTGGCAGAGATCCTTCAAACCATGACAAATCAAAATGTTGCGTTACGAAAGATCACCCAATTGATCGAATCGGACCAAGCATTAACGGCAAAGATCCTTCATATCGCTAATTCTCCATTCTATGGATTAAGTACCAATATCAATAATATTGGAAGTGCTTTGGCTATGCTGGGTCTGGATGAGATTGGTCATCTTCTCTTGACATGTCAAATGAAAGCCCGTTTAGCCTCATTGAACTCAACACAAAATGAAGCGTTGTGGAAACTTTGGAAACATTCAGTGAGCACGGCATCCATCTCCCGTCTCATTGCAAATCGATATCACTTCTCTACTGAGGGGAAAGAATATACGGCAGGATTGCTGCACGATATGGGGAAACTGGTTGTGATACAATATTTCCCTCAACAATATACTTCAATTGAACAAGTGATGATGAGTTCATCGATGACGGATATCGAAGCGGAAATTCAGACGATCGCCATTCCCCATACGGAAATAGGATATCAGCTTGGACAAAAATGGAGATTACCAAAAGAGTATTTAGATGTCATGCAGTTTCATCATACCCTACATCTTTCACAGCATAATACATTGTTAACCTCACTGGTCCGCTTTGCCGATCTCTTAAGTGAACTGTGGGGCGATGGAATCGGAGAGCGATCAGGAAATGCAATGATTGCACAAGATGGATGTGTGCAAGAATTATGCAAATCAAAACCGGAATTTGCCGCAATTTCGATTGAACAAGTGATAGAAGAATTATTTGTAGAGTATGAAAAGAATACTGATATCGTAGAAAGTTTTGCATAAATCAGTTTGGAATAACCACCTTGGATAGAATTCAAACCATATCAACGGAAACACGCCGTATAAAAACCTATCTCTGGGTTACCGTGATAGCGTGGACGCTTGTACTTGGACTCATCAATTATTACAATTCTTTTTTTGAACGAGAAAAGATCATTGATAATGCACGCGTTGCTGCTAAAATCATTTTTCAAAGAGAGATTCTTAACGGACACTGGAATACCGGAAATTTAAATATTCACATTCCTTCCGCCGAAGGATTTACTGCTTTTGGGCATATTACAAGTCTGAACCTTGCCGATAAAAAAAATGCGCCCGATCAGTGGGAACGGGAAGCATTGAAAGCCTTTGAACGGGGTGAAAAAGAATTATTCCAGCTTGAAGACCATGGTCAAACATCCTCACTGCGTGTAATGGAACCGTTGATGATGGAACAACGATGTCTGCAGTGTCATGGCAATCAAGGATACCGCGCAGGAGATATTCGCGGCGGAATGAGTGTTTCAATACCGATGGAATCGTTCTTTCACATGGAACAGCATCAACGATTATTTTTTATCTATGTCGTTTCTTTTGTGTGGATCATTGGAATTGCAGGTATTTATTTTGGAGGATATAAAATACTTCAAGGAATCCGTGAACGGGAACGGAATCTTTATGCACTCAAAGACTCAGAATCCAGGCTCTTTACTTTGCTGAACAGTATTCCTGATTTGATCTATTTTAAGGATGAACAGGGAAGATATGTTTTCGATAATAAATCACACTTACAATTTCTTGGAGCAACGCAGCTTGAAGATATCCTTGGAAAAACGGTCTTCGATTTTTTCCCATCCGAACTTGCTTCACAATATTCAGCGGATGAAATGAATGTGATTCGTTCCGGTGTGCCATTACTTGAAAAAGAAGAAAATGTGCCGGATCAACAAACTGGTGAAAAACGCTGGTATCTCACCAGCAAAATACCATTGGTGAATACTCAAGGAATAGTAACAGGTGTTGTTGGAATAGATCACGAAATCACAAAGCGCAAATACGCCGAAGAGCGGATGAGTATGCTGGCTCAAGTAGTGCAGGGAGTCCGCGAATGTATTAGTATAACTGATAATGATGATCACATCATATTTGTTAACAATGCATTTCTTAAAACATACGGTTATACCGAAAAGGAATTGTTAGGAAAAGATATTTCAATGGTTCGGTCGCCGCTTAATGCACCCGAATTACCAAATGCAATTCATCCGAAAACAATGGCAGGAGGTTATCGGTGCGAAATTTTCAATCGAAGGAAAAATGGCGATGATTTTGTCATCAGTCTTTCAACCACTCCGTTAATGGATGAGAATGGAAAAATATTTGGACTGGTTGGTGTGGCAACTGATATTACAGAACAAAAACAATCGGAAGAAAAACTTCGCCAGCTTTCGCAAGCAGTTGAACAAAGTACGGCAACCATTGTTATTACAGATATAACAGGCTCAATTCAGTATGTAAATCCTCGTTTTGTTGAGGTCACAGGATATAGTGCAGTTGAAGCTGTGGGGAGAAATCCCCGTATTTTAAAATCAGGATATACTTCACTGGAAGAGTATAAAAAATTGTGGAGCACTCTTTTAAAAGAAGGAACATGGCGGGGAGAGTTCCAAAACAAGAAAAAGAATGGCGATCTATATTGGGAATCTGCAACCATCTCTGCAATTAAAAATGAACATGGTGAACCAACTCATTACCTTGCAATTAAAGAAGATATTACCGAACGCAAACGAGCTGAAGAAACTCTTTCCAACGAACGATTACTTCTTCGCACACTCATTGATAATATTCCTGATTCCATATATTCGAAGGATTTAAACTATCGAAAAACATTAGCCAACGAAACCGAATTGCAATTCATGGGAGCTGTGTCAGAAGCAGAGGTGCTGGGAAAAGATGATTTTGATCTTTATCCAAAAGAGCTTGCAGAAAAATTCTTTGCTGACGATCAATCAGTGTTACATTCCGGAACGCCGGTTCTTAATAGAGAAGAATATGTTATTAATGAGTACGGAAATAAACGCTGGCTGCTTACTTCTAAACTTCCTTTGCGAGATAAAGAAAACAAAATAATTGGTTTGGTTGGCATCGGGCGAGATATTACTAAGCGAAAACAAGCCGAAGAAGATCTTCAAGCAAAGGATAAATTTTTAATAGAGACACAGATCATTGCCGAACTCGGTACATATACGATGGATATCGCGACCGGTGCATGGGAAAGTTCTGAAGTCCTTGACGCCATCTTTGGTATTGATTCCGGCTATAATAGATCGGTTGAAGGATGGGAATCGATTGTTCACCCAGAGTGGCGGAAAACTATGACCGAATACTTCTTCAATGAAGTGATCGGAAAGAGATCAAAATTCAATAAAGAATATAAAATAATTCGTCAGAATGATAAATCTGAACGCTGGGTACATGGAATTGGAGAACTTAAATTCAATGATGCATTCGAGCCAATGACAATGGTTGGCACGATCAAAGATATCACGGAACGCAAACAGTCGGAACGATTGACTGAAGTGCTCTATGAAATATCCAAGTCTGTGTATTCAACCTCAACAATGGATGAATTATTTCAGTGTATACATATGCTGCTATCGAGTATTATCCCGGGAAATAATTTCTTTATTGCTCTTCTTTCGAATGACGGAAAAACGCTTGGTTTTCCATATGCACGAGATGAATTCGACAACAAAGCCGAAGATTGGTCTGACATGGATGTGGAAAATTCACAATCGTTGACAGTGGAAGTGCTGAACACGAAAAAACCATTATTGCTGAATGATGGACAACTGCAAGAAAGGTATTCTTCCGGCAGGAACAAAGTGTTTGGAACAAAACCAAAATGCTGGCTCGGAATCCCTCTAATGTTACGAGAAAAGACAATAGGTGTAATGGTGGTTCAGGATTATTACAACGGTTATGCATACAATGAAAAGGATGAAGCACTATTGAAAATGGCTGCCATCCCTATTGGAATTGCAATTGAAAGAAAGCAATACGAGGAATCTCTACGAACAAGTGAAGAACGTTTTCGTTCAGTAACACAATCAGCAAATGATGCTATCATTACTACCAACAGCAATGGAAGCATCCTCGATTGGAATAGCGGTGCAGAAAAGATATTTGGTTATAAAGGTGGTGAAATAACCGGGAAAGAAATTTCGGTCATTATTCCGCAGCAGAACATTGAGGAGCATATTAATGGAATTCACCGGACCGTTCTTGATGGAGATCTGCATAAAATAGGAAAAACAGTAGAACTAATCGGTCTGCATAAAAATGGCAATCAATTTCCGATTGAAATTTCATTGTCGACGTGGGAATCTGATTCAGGTAAATTCTTTTCTGGGATAATCAGAGACATCTCCGAACGAAAAGCGACGGAGGAAGCGCTTGAACGTGCTGGTGCTGATCTGCGAGAGACCAACAATTACCTTAAAGAAGCTACAGTAAGGGCAAACATTCTGGCTGAGCAAGCTGAAATGGCAAACATTGCAAAGAGTGAATTCTTGGCGAACATGAGCCACGAGATCAGAACTCCGATGAACGGAGTGATAGGTATGACCGGATTGTTGCTGGATACAAATTTGAATGAAGAACAACGACGCTATGCAGAGATCGTTCGCACCAGCAGTGAATCACTGCTGGGATTGATCAACGACATTCTTGATTTCTCAAAGATAGAAGCAAAAAAATTAGATCTTGAAATGTTGGATTTCGATCTATCGACGCTGTTGGATGATCTGGCTGCAACATTTGCCGTTAAAGCAAATGAAAAAGGTTTGGAATTGATATGTGCTGCAGACCCTATCGTTCCCATTCTGTTGATCGGAGATCCTGGACGCCTGCGTCAGATATTGATCAATCTGGTTGGGAATGCCATCAAATTCACTCATAAAGGTGAAGTTAGTGTTCGCGTTTCTCTGATCGTCAATAACGAAAAAGATGTGCTGTTGCATTTTTCTGTAAAGGATACCGGAATTGGAATTGCGGAAGAGAAGATCGGTTTACTGTTTGGTAAGTTCAATCAGGTAGATGCATCAATGACGAGAAAATACGGCGGCACAGGTTTAGGTCTTGCAATTTCAAAACAACTGGCTGAGCTCATGGGGGGAGATGCGGGAGTAAAAAGTACAGAAGGGAATGGTTCAGAATTCTGGTTCACTGCATTGCTGGGAAAACAACCTGCCGGAACAAAAACCGAAAAAATTTCATATGCTGATCTGCGCGGAACACGAATTTTGATAGTGGATGATAATACCACCAATAGAGAGATACTTACTACGCGAATGAATTCGTGGGGTATGCGTCCGGTGGAAGCGAAAGACGGACCGGAAGCATTGGAAATTCTATCACGATCCATAAAAGAAAAAGATCCGTTCCGGATTGCTGTGATCGACATGCAGATGCCCGGAATGGATGGAGAAACTTTAGGGCGAAGAGTCAGAACGGATAACAGATTCTCAGAAATGCCAATGGTCCTTCTTACGTCCCTTTCATCAAAAGAAAACTTCCAACATTTTAAGGAGGTTGGATTTGCTGCGTATGCAACTAAACCGATCCGCCATCTGGAGTTGAAGACGATACTCTCGACTATCTTACACGAATCAGAAGCAGAAGAACCGAATCCACAATCATTGAACAAACAAATTATCGCGGCGGAGATGAAGAATCAGTTTGTCGGCCGCAATGTCCGTATTCTTTTAGCGGAAGATAATATGACTAATCAGTTGGTCGCTTTAGGTATTCTTAAGAAACTCGGGTTGAATGCAGATTCTGTTGGTAACGGTGTTGAGGCTGTTAATGCTATGAAAACAATCTCCTATGATCTGGTACTCATGGATGTTCAGATGCCGGAGATGGATGGATTCGAAGCAACACGCCAGATCCGTAATTTCCAATCAGAAATTTCCAATCGTTGGATTCCAATCATTGCTATGACTGCACACGCCATGCAGGGAGACCGCGAACGATGTTTGGATGCAGGGATGAATGATTACGTTACCAAACCTGTTTCACCAAAGGCATTAGCAGAAGCATTGAATAAATGGATCCCGAAAGAAACAGCTTATGAAAAAAAGCTACTTATTAAAGATAAATCTACATCTCCTACTGAATCCGAACAAAAAATTCTCGTGTTTGACTGGGATGGCATGGTGATACGGATGATGAATGATGAGGAATTTGCAAAAGAAATGGTTCAAGTTTTTTTGGATGATACTCCGCTACAGATCGCTGAATTGAAAAGCTATCTGGAAACCGGAGATATATCCGGTGCGGAACGTCAAGCACATTCCATAAAAGGTGCTGCTGCGAGTGTTGGAGGTGAAGTGCTTCGAGAAATTGCATTTACAATGGAACAGGCAGGAAAAACAGGGGATATTGAAGCTGTACGAATGCATCTGACTGAACTTGATACACAATTTGATGTGTTGAAAGAAGCAATGCTGGAAAAAATATCCGCTCCAAGTTAAGGGATATGTGAACGAGCTCTTTTTTCCTATTGAATAACGCTCTCAAAACACACAATCATCGTTTTTTTTTAGGAATCGTGCTTCACCGTCACCGTTGTGCGAAGAGGTGAGGCGTATTACTGGTACATTGTAAACGGAATGAAAGTAATGTATAACAATTTCTTTTGGAACAGCTCGGTTTGAGGTATTCGTTCGTATTTTTCCTTTCATCTCTTCTTACATAGTAAAGCACATCCTCAAATATTCACAAATCATTGGTTTTTCTTGTGCTTTTAAAAAACCGATCTGTGCGTTTACGACAATAAAAGTTTTGAATTCCAAGACTTAATGATTTGAAGAAACTACGTAATACAACGTATTGCCCTATCTGCTCTTTTTATTTAGAATAGTTTGACAAAATTTTTTCCTTAGATGGGGTAATAGGTCTAATTGAACGATGACCCTGTGATGAAGATGGATTATTACAGTTCGTGAAGAAGGAAGGATTATCTTTCTTTGAGAATCATCCTTTTCAGAAAGATCATTTCATCTTTGTTGAGACATCCGATACGGATGACGTACGAACGGTAATTCTTGCAAATATTTTACAATAAATGTCCTAATAAATTTGAATTATGCTAAATATTTTTTCAATCGATAAAAAGTTCAAAGGTCTTCTTCTGACGGCGTTCTTGATCCTGAGTATTGGATTTATCTACTCCGGATACTTGTATTTTAATAATTATAAAAAAGAATATTCTACAAATGTTGTGCATCAGCTCTCGGTAGTTTCCGAATTGAAGGTAGGTGAATTATTACGCTGGCGTAAAGAACGGTTACATGATGCTTTGATTTTTCAAGATAATCCCGAATTCTCAATTTTGGTGAAAAAATATTTGTCTGATACGAATGATATTCAGTTTGAAAATCGTATAAAACTTCTGATGAACAAAATCTACAGTGTTGGAGAATATGATGCGATATTTCTGCTCAGCAGCAACTATAAACAACGAATTGTTGCATCCGATGTTCAAGACAAAATCTTCTCCTATATCTCCCAACAATCAATTGACAGTATCAAAGTAGGGAAAACAGTTTTTGAAGATTTTTATTATAACGAGCAAAGCAAAAAAATCTATTTGAAAATTCTGATTCCTGTATTCGACGTAAACAAAAAAAATGATGTCATTGGAGTTGTTGCGTTAAGAATTGACCCCGAAAAATATCTTTATCCCTTCATCCAACGATGGCCCTATAACAGCAAATCGGGAGAGACACTACTGATACGCCGCGAAGGAAACGATGTGGTTTTTATCAATCAACTTCGATTCAATGATCATGCTGCACTTCAATTACGTTTTGATATTGCGAAAAATCTCAATGTGCCTGCTGTAAAAGCAGTACTGGGACAGGAAGGAATAGTTGAAGGAATCGATTATCGCGGGGTAAACGTGATGTCATTTATCCATGCAGTTCCGGGGACGGCATGGTTCATCGTAACAAAAATGGACAATTCGGAGATATACTCATCGTACAGAGAACGCGGAGTCATTGTAGTTGTAGCTATTATCCTTTTAGTATTGAGTGCGGGTGTAACCATTGGTTTTGGCGTAAAACGAAACAGTCTCAAAAATATTACAATGAAACTTGAAGCGGATAAAATTCTGTACGAAAGTGAAGAACGATTTCGAACAGTCATAGAAAATATCGGTGAAGGAATTGCTTTTGTCGATTCGAATGAACGATTTGTTTTTGTCAATACGGCCGCCGAAGAGATCTTCGGTGTTCCAAAGGGTACGCTGCAGGGAATGAACCTGAAAACGTTTGTTTCAAATTCTCAATTTGCTGTGGTGCAGAACGAAACAACTCGAAGAATTCAAAAGATCAAAAGCGTTTACGAACTACACATTGAACGTCCCAATGGTGAAAAGCGCAGTATCGTTGTTACAGCAGTTCCTCGGTTTGAGAACGAAAATGATTTCATCGGAACCTACGGAGTTTTTCGGGATATTACCGAACGTAAATTGATTGAAGAGTCCCTGCAGCAGGAGCGTCTGCTTCTTCGAACCGTGATAGATAATATTCCCGACTCAATATATTCAAAAGATCTTAATTTCCGCAAAACGCTCGCTAATGCTGCTGAAGTTCGCTTTAGCGGTGTACAGACAGAAAGTGAAGTGATCGGAAAAAATGATTTTGATCTGTATCCGAAAGAAATTGCCGAAAAATTCTTTGAAGACGATCAGAATGTACTGAGAACAGGAATCCCCATAGTAAACAGGGAAGAATTTGTTCTTACTGCGACCGGAGAAAAACGATGGCTAATCACCTCTAAACTGCCGCTGCGGAATAGCAATAATGAAATTATCGGTTTGGTAGGCATTGGCCGAGACAACACAGACCGTAAAATTGCTGAAGAATCTCTACAGAAAAAAGAGCGTTATCAACGAGCACTGTTGGACAATTTTCCATTTGCAGTGTGGTTAAAAGACACTGAAAGCCGATTCCTCGCGGTGAATACTATGTTTGCAAAAACTTTTGGAGCTGTTCATGCAGATGACCTGATAGGAAAATCGGATTTTGATATTGCCTCCCACAAGGATGCCGTAGGATATGTTGCTGACGATCGTTTGGTAATGGCTTCCCGCGAAAAGAAAAATGTAGAAGAGGAAATTGTCGAACAAGGGGTGCGAAAATGGTTCGAAACCTATAAAGCACCGGTGATTGGCAGCAATAAAGAGCTTCTTGGAACAGTAGGTTTCACAAGAGATATCAGTGAACGAAAACTGATAGAACAGAATCTTCAACAAAGCGAACATTTTTTACGTGAAACACAAACAATTGCAGAACTTGGCACTTATACGATGGATATCGGCACCGGTCAGTGGCAGAGTTCAGAAATTCTTGACTCCATTTTTGGAATTACGGCAGAGTATCAAAAATCGGTCGAAGGATGGAGTTCACTGATCCATCCCGACTGGCAAAAAATAATGACTGAGTATTTTATCAATGAAGTTGTTGGAAAAGGGAAAAAATTCAACAAAGAATATAAGATCATTCGGAGGAATGATTCCGCAGAGCGATGGGTCCATGGAATCGGGGAATTAAAATTCAACGAACATCAACACCCGATCAGTATGGTCGGCACGATTAAGGATATCACCGAACGAAAACGGATAGAAGAAGCATTGAAGGAGAGCGAACAGAAATTCCGGATGTTGTTTGAGAATATGACCGAAGGAGTAGCACTCCATGAGATGATCTACGACGGCGAAAAAGCGATTGATTACCGAATCATTGATATCAATCCGGCGTACGAAAAGCATACGGGACTTACGCAACTCCACGCCCGCGGTTTATTGGCAAGTGAACTCTATGGTACCGGTGCTCCTCCCTACTTCGACGAATTTGCTCGTGTAGCGCTCACGGGTGTTTCACATTCATTCGAAACATTTTTCCCTCCGCTCAATCGCCATTTTCATATCGGCGTTATCTCGCCGGGGAAGGGATTCTTCGCAACAGTATTTGAAGATATCACCGACCGCAAAGTGAAGGAACAGGAATTACAGGAAAAGAATTCTGAACTTGAGCGATTTACATATACCGTTTCCCATGATCTGAAGAGTCCGCTGATCACGATTAAAGGATTTTCCGGCGGCCTAATTAAAGATGTTACTAATGGTCGGTACGATCGGATCGAATCCGATCTGAAACGGATCAATGATGCAGCCGATAAGATGAGCGGTTTGCTGAATGACCTGCTCGAACTTTCACGGATAGGGCGGATCGTCAATCCCCCGAGCGATGTCGATCTTAATACGCTTATGCATGAAGTCGTTACAATTCTTTCCGGATCCATTTCAAAACGCAATGCTACTGTGATCGTGCAGGAAGGGCTGCCAGTGGTCCGTGCAGACCGTCGTCGTCTTTTTGAAGTGGTACAAAATCTTATTGAAAATGCTCTGAAGTTTTTCGGAGAGCAAGCGCAACCACGGATCGAGATTGGAATGAAAGACAACGCCGGTGAGCAGATAATATTTGTTCGTGATAACGGAAAAGGAATTGACCAGAGATATCACGAAACAATCTTTGGTCTCTTCAATAAACTCGATGTTTCTTCGGAAGGAACCGGAATTGGGCTCGCGCTTGCGCGGCGGATTATCGATGTGCATGGCGGACGTCTTTGGGTAGAGTCCGAAGGAGTTGATCGAGGTTCGACATTCTGTTTCACATTGCCATCACAACAACAGCACTCTACACGAAAGGAAACAACTCCATGAACGGTACACCATTAACAATACTACTTGTAGAAGACAACCCCGATCATGCAGTATTAGTGCAGCGAAATCTTGAGGAATTTCAAGTTGCGAATAAAATTTTTCATGTAGAAGATGGTGAAGCGGCGCTTGACTATGTTCATGGCAGAAATATATATGCCGATCGTGAACGATTTCCTCGTCCGGATCTGATATTGCTGGATCTGCGGCTTCCCCGGATCGACGGGCTGGAAGTACTGAAGGAAATAAAAAGCCACAAAGATCTACATACAATCCCGGTGGTGATTCTCACAACATCCGACGGTGACCGAGATATGGCGATGGCGTATGAATATCATGCGAACAGTTATGTAACAAAGCCGGTCGACTTTGACACATTCGCGCAACTGCTGAAAAGTATTGGCTTCTATTGGCTTGCATGGAATAAAAGACCGTGGTGAGATTTTATCGAGACATCGAAATGGACTCTGGAGATTATTTTCTGAAAGATTGTATTCATGCATGAAAAAAGGTCAAATGTACTTATTCTTCTTGTTGAGGATGAATCCGGACACGTAGAGTTAATACGGCGTGCATTAGCATTAGATAGTGTACCGGGAAAATACGTTCTCTCCGTAGCGTCAACAATCAAAGAAGCAACAGAGCGTGTTCTGGAAAAACAACCAGACCTTGCTCTGGTTGATTACCGATTGCCGGATGGACTTGGGGATTTGATGATCGAAGTCGGCAAAGACATCTTTCCTGTCATCATGCTTACCTCACATGGCGACGAACAATTGGCAGTGCAGGCAATAAAAGCCGGCGCACTAGATTATGTTGCAAAATCGTCAGAAACATTCGATCAACTTCCGCATGTCGTGGATCGTGTACTCCGCGAATGGTATCTGATCCAGGAAAAGAAGAATACAGAACGAGAATTGATAAAACTAAGCAAGGCGGTCGACAATTCCGGTGAGGCAATCTTTCAGACAGACAAAGATGGGATCTTTACCCGAGTCAATCCCGGTTTTACTGCAATCTATGGATTTACTGCCGAAGAAGTCATTGGTAAACAAACTCCAAGGATTTTAAAAAGCGGAATCTACGGGAAGGAAGTGTATGAAGAATTCTGGAAAAATCTGTTAAGAGGCGACGAGACTAGAGGTGAATTGTTCAATAAGACAAAAGATGGCAGGCTGATCAACATAGAAGGATCGACAATTCCCATTCATGATGAGAATAAAGAGATCATCGGATTCATGGGAATACAGCGCGATATCACCTCCCGGAAACAAATTGAAGACGATCTGAAGAAAAGTGAAACACAATACCGAGAGTTGATCGAAAAAATGCCGGATGGTGTGTATCGAAGCAGCCACGAAGGGAAGTTCGTGGAAGTCAATTCCGCAATGGTGAATATCCTTGGCTATAGCAGCAAAGAAGAATTATTGGCGATCGATATAAAGACACAATTGTATTTTAATGAAACTGATCGAGAAAGCGCAGCATTAGAAGAGGTTCTTAAAGAAATTGCTGTCTTTCGTTTACGGAAAAAAGACGGCTCTGAAGTGTGGGTGGAAGATAACGGCAGACATATACTTGATGACAATGGCAACGTACTCTTCCACGAAGGTATTTTACGAGACATTACTGAACGCAAACAGACGGAAGATGCACTGCGGAGAAGTGAATCAAAGCACGGAAAGATGATCGCAAATATTGGCGACATTATAGTTGTCATCGATCAGGATGGGATCATTCGTTATAAAAGTCCGAACGTTGAAAAATGGTTCGGCTGGAAACCGGAAGAACTTGTAGGAGTCAGTGTATGGCAGAATATTCATCCGGAGGATGTAGAAAAAACTCAAACTTTTATCAGCAGTCTCATGGCCATACCCAATGCTACCGGCACAATAGAGTGCCGATATAAAAGTAAGAACGATCGATATAAATGGATTGAATTTACCGGCGTGAATCTGATTCATGATCCGGATATACGTGGTGTGCTGGGGAATTATCAGGATATTACAGAACGGAGACGTTCGGAAGAATCTTTACGCGCAAGCGAAGAAACGTTCCGGAGGTTATTCATAGAATCGGCAGACCCAAGTTTGATCCTAAGTGACCATGGTTTCATAGATTGTAATCAAGCCACAGTTACCCTTCTCGGCTATCAATCAAAAACGGAGTTCCTTAACAAACAACCGTGGGAATTTTCACCGGAACGGCAGCCAGATGGAATGCTCTCTGTTGAAAAAGCCAAACAAATGCTTTCAACGGCAGTTCAACAAGGATATAACAGGTTTGAATGGATTCATATAAAATCCGACGGCACTCATTTCCCCGTTGAAGTAATGTTGACACCCATTACACTGCACGGTGAAAATAATTTTTATACAGTTTGGCGCGACATTACTGAACGGAAAAAGGGGGAGGAAACGCTTCGTCAGGTACAAAAAATGGAAAGTATCGGCACGCTTGCCGGCGGCATCGCGCACGATTTCAATAATCTTTTGGTCGGTATTTTAGGCCAGACCGATCTAGCGTTAAAAAAACTTCCAAAAGACAGTCCTGCGATCAGCAATATCACAAAAGCAATCAGTGCATCAGAACGTGCCGCCGATCTGACCCGGCAGCTCTTGGCATATTCCGGAAAAGGGAAATTCTTCATTGTAGATATTGACCTTAATGCATTGGTAAAAGAAAATGTTCAACTACTTGAAATTTCCATTCCAAAAAATGCTCAACTGCGATACGATCTGAATTCGTTTTCGCCGCATATCTCCGGTGACGTTGGTCAGATCCAACAAGTGATCATGAATCTTATCATCAATGCAGGCGAAGCACTTGGATCGAATCAGGGGATTATCACTCTGCGAACCGCTATTATAGAGCTTTCAAAGGAGAACAATGAGTATTGGAAGTATACTAACGCTCCCCTTGCTCCAACAAACTACGCTTTATTGGAAGTGAGCGACACCGGAAGCGGTATCTCTGAGGATTCTCTTGATCGAATTTTTGATCCTTTCTTTACAACAAAATTTACGGGTAGAGGGCTTGGACTTGCCGCGGTGTTAGGCATCATTCGAGGTCACAACGGCGGATTGCAGATAACGAGCAGTGTAGGCAAAGGAACAACATTCAAAATTGTGTTGCCGCTTATTGAAAATGAATCACGATCAGAGTATAAAGAATCGGAAGAATTAAAATCGGAAAACAACAATGCTAAAACAATTTTAGTCATTGATGATGATCCGTCGGTTATCGAACTACTCAATGATATTCTGACCCATGCGGAATATCAAGTGATCACTGCGTTAAATCCGATCGAGGGGATTGAAGTCTTTCGATCCCTGTATCAGGATATTGACCTGGTGATTTTAGATTTCTCTATGCCGGGGATGGATGGTAAGGAAGCATTTGAAGAGCTATTGAAGATCAACAGTGAAGTAAAAGTTCTCCTGTCGTCTGGGTATACCGAGGAATCGACGCTGGCGGCATTTGGCGCAATTCGACCAAGCGGTTTTTTCCAAAAGCCGTATAAAATGCAGGAGATGTTGGATCAGGTTACTA
>CAYPEM010000043.1:0-17931 GCA_964409765.1 uncultured Chitinophagaceae bacterium | reverse complement strand
AGCGGTTTTTTCCAAAAGCCGTATAAAATGCAGGAGATGTTGGATCAGGTTACTACACAATTAAATAAACAATAACCCTGTTACTTTAAGTGTTTTTCACTATCAATCGAACCAGTAATACAAAATCTGTTTGCCTGTATGATCTAAATAGTTTTTTCTAAAAAGGAATAACGGATAATTTTGTCTTATGGCTTTGAAATTGCAGTGCGGTATTTTATTGATGTTGACCTTATCATTTTCTACATTTTCTCAAAGACTTAAAAGCCGAGGGAAGTGGTTTTCATCTTTCATTTTTACCTCTTGAGCGCTATCGCGTGAACGAGGTTTTTTCGTTTTAAATGTTACAATCCCATTTCCTTAGAATTAAATATTTTATGAACCTTACATCACAACGATATCAACGCGCCGTGGGAATTATCACGGTGACAGTTACTATTGTATTGGTCGCAAATATGAATGCGATCATCGATTTATTCTTACATCCCGATATTGAATACTTTGATATTGAGCATATTATCGTTGGGTCTGCAACGGGTATTGTGGTCGGAATTATTCTGTTTGTACTCTGGAGCAATATTGAACTATCTAAAAATGTTTTCGGAAATTTCAAATATTCAAAAAAGGCATTGGCTGAAAGTGAGACCCGATATCAATTGCTTGCAGAAAATATTTCCGATGTTATTTGGATAATGGATTTGGAAATAAAACGATTTCGGTATATCAGTCCTTCCATCTTTCGACTGAGGGGACTTACTGTTGAAGAAGCAATGGAAGAACGTTTTGAAGATTCTTTGACCGATTTGAGTTTAGAATATATTAACAGCACTATTTCCGATCGTATACAGCAATTTTTAAAAGAAGGTGCACAATCGTATACCGATGTCGTTGAACAAAAATGTAAAGATGGTTCAACGGTATGGGTAGAAATAAAAACACGTTTTGGAATGAATAAAGAGAACGGACATATCGAAGTGTACGGTGTATCCAGGAATATCTCTGAACGCAAAAAAATTGAAACTGCCCTCCGGCTATCGGAAGATAAATTTTCAAAAGCATTTTATACATCTCCCGATGCCATCAACATCACTCGTTTATCGGACGGGCGTTATCTTGATGTTAATGCCGGATTTACAGCAATGTCCGGATACACTCCTGAAGAAGTGATCAACAAGACATCATTAGAACTCAATATTTGGAACGATCCTAACGACCGAGCACGGCTGGTTCGGGAATTACGAGAAAAAGGAGAAGTCTCAAATCTTGAAGCGGTGTTCACATTAAAAAATGATCGTAAGATCACAGGACTGATGTCGGCACGGATTATTGAGATCAATGGCGAAACGTGTCTACTTTCCATCACTCGTGATATCACCGAACGAAAAAAAAATGAAGAAGCTTTACGCGAAAGCGAAAAGAGAATTCGGACTCTTATTGAGCAGGCTCCAATTGGCATTGCAACGTCTCGGGATGGAATAACGTTGACTGCAAACCAAGTTTATTTAAAAATGTTTGGGTTTGAAGAGGTCGATGAATTAGTCGGGAAATCATTGATAGAACAAATAGCGCCTCAATGCCGTCAAGAAATTTCCGATCGTGTAAGACAGAGGGCACTAGGAGAAAATGTTGAAAGTAACTATGAAACTATCGGACTGCGAAAGGATGGTACTGAATTTCCATTTCTCGTTTCAGTGAGCCGAGTCATGCTTTCAGATGGACCTTTGACGATCAGCTTTTTTACCGACATTACCGAACAAAAAAAATATGAAGACACACTTTACCACACCAATACCTATTTGCAGTCATTGATCAATTCGAATACAAGATATGTTGTTCGAACTGATATAAATGGAAACTATACGTATGTGAACGAACCATTCTTTAAAAAATTCGGATTTACTGCCGATGATATCATTGGGAAAAGCGCAACATTGACCGTTCTTGCCGATGATCATGAAAAAATGAGAATGACCGCTGTTAAATGAATAGAGAATCCCGGAGTGCCTTTTCAAGTTGAACTTCGAAAACCAAATCCAGACGGCGGAATATTCTATACGGAGTGGGAATTTATATTGATTTCTGATGCCGAAGGAAAACCGGAAGCGGTTCAATGTGTAGGGCATGATATTACAGCACGGAAAAAAGCGGAAGATGCATTACATGATAGTGAGATTCATTTGCAACACGCAGAACAATTTGCCCGTTTTGGATATTGGCAGTTTTCACTTGGCGAAAAAATAATGCGCGCATCAGATAGTGCTGTAATTCTTTATGGGTTCAATCATAATGAGGTTCCACTCTCCGAAGTACAGGCAGTGGTTTTACCAGAGTATCGTTCCCTATTAGACAAATCGCTAAGAGATCTCATTGAGCAGAATAAGCTTTACGATGTAGAATTTAAGATCAGAAGGGTTTCCGACGGAGGAATTGTTGATATCCATTCAAAAGCAGAATATAATGCTCAAACAAGTACGGTATTTGGTATTGTTCAAGACATTACCGAGCGCAAGAAGGTGGAAGAAGCGTTGCGTGAAAGTGAGGAAATATTTAACCAGCTAATGGAACATAGTCCGATCTATGTTTTTTTTAAGGATCAGAATATACGATCGACGCGTTTAAGCAGAAATTTTGAACAAATGATCGGTCGTCCGATGAATGAATTACTCGGTAAGAATATGGTTGAACTTTTCCCATCCGATTTTGCAAAAAAAATTGTTGAAGACGATATTCGAATATTGAATGAAGGAAAAAAAATTGAGGTCGAGGAAGAACTAAATGGCCGATCATATCTCACGATCAAATTCCCAATCAATATCAAAGAGAAACCGCGCTACCTTGCAGGATTTACGATTGATATCACCGAACGGAAAAAATCAGAAGACGCACTTCGAGAAAGTGAAAAACGGTTCAGAAAGATATTGCACGATGTACAAACCGTTGCAGTTCAAGGATATGCTCCTGACGGAACGACACAATACTGGAATCAAGCTTCAGAACTTTTATACGGCTATACAGCAGAAGAAGCAATAGGGCGCAATCTGCTTGACCTCATTATCCCGCCAGAAATGCGGAGCGGTGTTGAGCAGGCTATGAAGATGATGGCAGAAACCGGCCAGCCAATTCCCGCATCAGAACTTTCATTAATGCGCAAAGATGGAACCCGCGTCTCAGTCTTTTCGAGCCATACTATTGTGCAGATTCCCGGTCGACCGCAGGAATTGTTCTGTATTGATATTGATCTATCCGAACGAAAGCGCTCAGAAGAGGCATTGCGTAATGCGCAGAAATTGGAAAGTATTGGAACTTTGGCAGGGGGTATTGCTCATGATTTCAACAATCTTCTTGGTGCTATGATGGGAAATATCTCTCTTGCTCAATCGAGAATTTCTCCCGATCATCCGGCGGTAAAGAATATCGAACGGGCAATATCAGCAATGGAACGTGCGGCAACATTAACGAAACAAATGCTTGCCTATTCCGGAAAAGGAAAATTCCAGATTCGGGAAATAGATCTGTGCGCATTGGTGCAAGAACATATCAACCTGTTTGAAATAACATTGCCAAAGAATGTTCAATTGGTCTCTAAACTTTCACACACACCGGTGTTTATTAAAGGAGATCCGGGACAAATTGAACAGATTGTGATGAATCTGATTATCAATGGCGGTGAAGCAATTGGAAAAAAACAAGGTACAGTTCTCATCGAAATATCGTCCGTTGCAATGGAGAAAGATGCACTTGCTGCATACGGTGTCTTGACGAACACTACTTTGAAGGAGGGAAATTACGCTTTACTGACGGTAACAGATAACGGCAGCGGTATGAGCAAAGAGACGATTGAGAAAATATTCGATCCTTTTTTTACAACAAAATTTGTTGGCCGAGGTCTTGGACTTTCTGCTGTGCTGGGAATCATCCGCGGGAATGAAGGAGGAATTTCAATTGAAAGTATGGTTGGTAAAGGAACAACATTTAAAGTATTGCTTCCGCTTATTCAACACAGCGGTCCGGAAAGAACATTATTGGATACCGAGAATCAATCGCCAATACTACAGAATATTAAAATTCTTGTCATCGATGATGAACAATATGTTCTAGAAATGGCTGTCGATATTCTTGAGTTTTCAAATTACAAACTTCTTTCTGCGGCTGATCCCGAAAAAGGAATTACAATATTTCAAGAACAATGGCAATCGATCGACATGGTTATTCTGGATTATTCAATGCCAAAGATGAATGGGAAAGAGGTCTTTGTTGAATTGCGCAAGATAAACCCCGATGTGAAAGTGATCATCTCTTCCGGATACACCGAAGAGGAGATCTTTGAACTGATGGGTGATGATACCCCAAGTTCGTTCATTCAAAAACCGTACACACAAGGAAATTTATTGTCTGTAGTAAAAAGAATTTTGGAATCGGCGTGACGCTTTAAGTTTCTTTACCGTATTTCAATTCCAAAAGGTGAAATCCATCGTAAACAATGGACTTCACCTTTTTTTTTAACTGGCGGAAAGATTTCAGTCCAACGAGATAAAAGACTCATTTATCCTGTTGATGTATTCAACGATTATTTTTTCAACATTAAGAATCATTAATTAAAAAATTTCTTATGTGTAAGAAAAAACTAAAAATGATTTTACCATTTGCAGTGTAAACTTGAATGATCGCTTTGGCATCATTATTGGATAAAACAGAAAAATAGTAGTTGTACTGCAGAATGAAAATAGATACGAAACAGGGAATGTCCAATCCAAACAAGGAGTCAGTCTCATGGTTCAATCACCTTCACCAGAAGTAGCAACCTCCCCAGCATCAGCTTTTGACCGCCGTTCATTCTTAAAAATTGTGTTACAGGCAACCGCAGCAATAGGAGTATCATCAACGCTTGGTACTCAGATCGCTGATGCGCTCGACAAAGGAGTGAAACCATCCATCATCTGGCTCCATTTTCAGGAATGCACCGGGTGTACGGAATCTCTTCTCCGCACATCACATCCCGATCTTGCGGAATTCATACTCGATTATGTTTCGCTAGATTATCATGAAACATTAATGGCTGCTGCCGGACATCAGGCAGAAGAAGTACTGCAAAGTGCATTCAAGAAAAATGCTGGCCGGTATATCTGCATCGTTGAAGGTGCAATACCTACAAAAGAAAATGGAATATATTGCAAGATCGGCGGAAAAAATGCGATTGATATGTTGAAAGAAGTGACCGGTTCCGCTGCACTCACTATCGCGATCGGTTCTTGCGCATCGTGGGGAGGAATTCCTTCCGCCGATCCGAATCCGACCGGAGCGCAAGGTGTCAATCAGATCCTTCTCGGAAAAAAAGTTGTGAATCTTCCAGGTTGTCCTGCAAATCCCTACATCTTGCTGGGAATTGCATTGCAGTTCGCCACAATGGGAACTCTTCCTGCGCTCGATTCCCAAGGACGTCCGCTTTCTGCATACGGACGAACAATTCACGAACATTGTCCGCGTCGTGCACATTTTGATGCAGGACGGTTTGCCAATAAATTCGGAGACGAAGGTCATCGACTAGGATATTGTCTCTATAAATTAGGGTGCAAAGGTCCATCAACACATGCCAGCTGTTCTACCAATCATTTCTGCGATGTTGTTGATGCATGGCCGATCGGGATCGGCGCACCATGTTTTGGATGTACAGAAAAAGATATTGCATTCAGAGTCCCACTCTTCTCTACAACAAATATTGCTCGTCCAACTCCCCCAGACACATACCCCGAAGTTAATGCTGAGAACGGATTGGTTAATCCGATCGCAACCGGAATAGCCGGATTAGTTGCCGGTGGAATTCTTGGTTCAAGCGTATTGGCGGCAAAGATGCTTCGTGAAAAACTCGGAATCAATCAAACAACGCCTCCCGATTCGGATTCTACGACTGAAGAGAAGAAGAAGAACGAAGAGAGGAGCTAAGCAGATGAAACTAAATCGTCGTGCTGCGTTAGGTGCCTTGGTAACCGGAGCTGCAACAGTTGTCGGAGTACAAAAAGCAAAAGCTGCTCACAAAAAACTGAGCGATACAAAGATGGTATCGATGTTATATGATACAACGCTCTGTATCGGATGTAAAGCATGCGTTTCCGCATGTTCCCGCGAGAATGGTCTCATTCCTGATACCGGAGAATCCGAAGGTCTCTATCAGATGCCGAAATATTTGAATGATAAAACAAAGAATATCATCAAACTTTATACCGACAAAGATACAGGACTTCGTTCTTTTGTAAAAGCTCAATGCATGCATTGTATCGATCCTGCATGTGTTGCTGCATGCCCGATGGCAGCATTGCAAAAAAATCCAGAGAATGGAATCGTTACGTGGGATGGAACGACTTGTCTTGGCTGCCGGTATTGTCAAATAGCGTGTCCATTCAATATCCCTAAATTTGAATGGTCGGAAGTGAATCCGAAAATTGTAAAGTGCCAGTTCTGCGATCACCGTCTTGCAGAAGGGAAAATTCCGGCGTGCTGCGAAGCGTGCCCCCGTCAAGCTGTTATTTACGGGACACGAGACGAACTGTTGAAAGTTGCGCGAAAACGAATTGCCGACAATCCGGGAAAATATTACGACGATAGAATTTATGGAGAAAATGAAGCCGGCGGGACACAGGTATTATATCTGACGCATGTTGAACCAAAACTTCTCGGTCATCTCGTTCCACTGGACAGCAAATCAATTCCTGAAACCGTTGAAGGTGTTCAAAATACATTGTATATGGGATTCTTAACGCCGGTGATCGCCTATGCTGCTCTTGCTTCGGTAATGAAGAAACGTTTCCAGGAACATGAAGAACACGCAAAAAAGATCGAAGAACAAACCGGATTAAAGGAGCAGCTCTAATGACCACACATTGGGAACGTGCGTTACGGGTTGACGAACCGTTGTATACCAAACCGTTCATTGCATTTGCAGCATTAGGTGCAGCTGCATTGTTGTTGACGCTCTACCGTGAATTTGCCGGACTGGGCGCCGTTACAGGATTGAATGATGGTTATTCTTGGGGACTCTTCAAAAATTTTAATGTAACAACACTAACCGCTCTCGGTTCATCGGGATATGCGGTGAGTGTTCTGGTTTGGATATTCAATCGTCAACATTATCATGTGTTAATGCGTTCTGCTGCGTTGATCAGTATTCTTGCATACACCAGCGGCATTATCGGTATTGGTGCAGATGTCGGTCGTCCATGGAATATTATCTGGGTACTGGATCCCGCAACATGGAATAGGTATTCCGTTTTGCTTGAAGTACTGATCTGCATGACCGGATATCTGCTGCTTGGACTGCAAACTGAAAATCTTCCCGCATTTGTGGAACGTTTCTTAGAAGGTCGATATCCATCCCGCTGGAAAGAAGTTGCCGATAGAGTGTTGCAGGTCATCAAACGCATCTATCCATTCGCCGTAGCACTGGCATTCGTGCTCCCATCAATGCACCAATCAAGTCTCGGTTCATTAATGATGCTTGCCGGACCACGAGTCCATCCATTGTGGCAGACACAAATGCTGCCGGTGCTGTATTTGTTGATGGCATATATTCTCGGATTTGCCGCTATCATAGGAATCCTGATGATTTCATGTCTTGTGTGGAATCGTCCGTTGGACATGAAAATTCTCAGCCGCTTGGGGTATTTAACGGGGATCGTTACAATATTGTGGCTGGGATTCCGTATCGGAGATATTTTTGGACGAGGTATGCTTCCGTTAGTGTTTAAATTCGACAGCTACAGTTTGTTCTTCATATTAGAGATGCTGTTGATCAATATTCCAGCGTTTGGATTACTCCGGAAAAAATGGCGTGAAGAGCCATCAAAATTATATTTGATGCTGGTCGTATTAACTGCAGGAGGATTGCTCTATCGCTATACACCGACGACCATCGCATTCATTCCGGGTGATCAATATTTTTATTTCCCATCGATTTTGGAATTGACCATGAGCGGCGGATATGTTGCACTGGCAATTCTTGGATTTCTCTATACCGTAAAACGATTCAACATTTTACCGGTACCGTTGGAATTTTGGTACGCGGCGCAAAAACAAAATGTCACTCAATAACTGTCACCGATAAAAGGACACATCAGTATGAGCAAACGTATAGTAATCGATCCTGTAACGAGAATAGAAGGACATCTTCGTGTAGATGTAGAAGTTGATGCCGGTTCTGTGAAGAATGCATGGGTATCGGGCACAATGTGGAGAGGTATCGAACAGATCCTTCTTGGTCGTGATCCGCGGGAAGCATGGATCTTCACACAACGGTTCTGCGGAGTCTGCACAACTGTTCATGCGATCGCATCGGTCCGCGCAGTTGAAAATTCTTTGAAACTTGCAATTCCTCTCAACGCACAGTACATCCGCAATCTGATATTAACCGCACACGCGCTGCACGATCATATCGTTCATTTCTATCATCTTTCGGCGTTGGATTATGTCGATGTCGTTTCGGCAACAAAAGGAGACCCTGCAAAAACATCTGCATTAGCTGAATCGATCTCACCATGGACTCGAAATAGTAAAAATGATCTTAAAGCAGTGAAAGATAAGATCTCCGGTTTTGTCGCCGGCGGAAAATTGGGAATCTTTGCAAACGGATATTGGGGACATTCGGCAATGCATCTCGATCCGAACGTGAACCTGCTTGCAGTCTCGCATTATCTTCAAGCGTTGGAATTTCAACGAATTGCAAATCAGATCGTCGCAACATTGGGGAGTAAAACACCGAACATCCAGAATCTTGCTGTTGGTGGTGTTGCTAATGCCATTAATCTGGACAATCAACATACGTTAAACATGCAGCGTTTAATGAGCATGAAAGAAATGTTCGAACAGGTCATTAAATTTACTCAGGAAGTATATTTTGTTGACGCATGTGCGATTGCTGCAATGTATCCTGAATGGTTCAATTACGGTGCCGGTGTAAAAAATTATATGGCAATTCCGGACCTGCCGCTGGATGTGAACAATACCTTGTTCGATCTGCCGGGTGGATTGATCTTTGACGGGAACCTTGGCTCGCTTGTTTCTATAAAAAATCATACTGATTCTCGTCTGCTTGACGGTATTACGGAAAATGTAAGTCATGCTTATTACAAAGGTCATGGAACCCTGCCCCCATGGAAAGGTGAGACCATTCCTGAGTTTACGGATTTTCAACAGAATGAAAAATACAGCTGGGTAAAAGCCCCCCGCTTTGAAGGGAAGCCAATGCAGGTCGGACCGCTTGCGCAGGTGCTGGTTGGTTATCAAGCAAAACATGCACTGACGGTAAAATGGACGAACAAAGCATTGGATATCATCTCATCGTTGTCAGGGAAAAAAATTACTATCAATCACATGCATTCAACCATGGGCAGAACGCTTGCGCGCGCTATCCGCGCTGCAGTGATCTCAGATCTTGCGATGAAACATTGGCAGCTGTTGGTTGATAACATCGCCAGCGGCGATACAACAATTTTCAACGAACCGTCATTCCCGATCGGTGAAGTGCAGGGCGTTGGTTTCCATGAAGCTCCTCGCGGTACATTATCGCATTGGACCGTCATTCGAGAAGGAAAGATCGCAAACTATCAAGCAGTTGTACCGACAACATGGAACGCGAGTCCTCGTGATGACAAAAATATTAAAGGTCCGTATGAATCATCATTGATCGATAACCCGGTTGCCAATTCTGAAAAGCCGTTGGAATTGCTTCGCACGATCCATTCATTCGATCCATGTATGGCGTGCGCCGTGCATACGCTGGATGTGAATGGAAACGAAATTTCAAAGATCCAAACGTTGGATGGAGAGGTCCTAGCTTGTTAAGAGAAAAACTATGAACAATATTCTTGTTGCGGGACTTGGAAGTGTGTTAATGGGAGATGATGCTGCAGGACCGCACGTGATCGCCCATCTTCAAAAACATTATGAGATGCCGGAGAATGTTACGCTCTCCGATCTTGGAACTCCGGGATTAGGATTGACATCAAGCATTCTTGGATTCAAGACGATCATTTTTGTTGATACTGTTCACGATGAAGGGTTACCGGGGGAAATTCATTGTTACAACAAAGAACAGTTGATGCAGATGCCGATGAATCCAAGAATGAATCCGCATGATCCGGCTGTTGGAGAAGCATTGATGACCGCTGAAATGTCGTTGGTAATTCCGGAGGAAGTATTATTGATCGGAATTATTCCGGTTGAATGTGTTTATGGAATTGGGATTTCTGAACCGGTGGAAAAGGCGATCATTCCCGCTGCGGAGTTGGTTGTTGAAGCATTGACAAAATTCGGGTCACCGCCCAAGAAGCTTGTCAATGGAAGTGCACATCGAATTGATTATGCACTCTCACCATTTTTGGAATATATTTAATTTCAAATAATAAAAAAGCCATCAAGTATGATGGCTTTTTTATTGTGATCCCGCCGCGAGTCGAACGCGGAACCTACAGCTTAGAAGGCTGTTGCTCTATCCAGTTGAGCTACGGGATCGGTTTCATCCCTACAAATATAAAAAAAGTTGATTATCTTTCCAAAGATTGAAGGAGTAAAAAATATTTTCAAAATATTTTAATGAACCAATTGCATTAAATTTTTGCGTGTCCGTACACGACAGAAATACGTTGGATATGTTCCATCCGGAAGCTGTACTTTCCCAACACCAGTTAATATGACCAACGAAGCATCACCTGCTGTTGATATTGTATACGTTCCGTTCTCATTACTCCACGAACCGAGAGGCGCTATTTTTTCCTGACCGGCCGCATCAGCGGTTAGACCTACAAAAGAATGTCCTCCGCCTCCCATATTTACTGGTTTGTTATAATATTCCCTTGCGTACACGGATAGGTCAATAAGATCAGTTTGAACAGTATCCCGGTTATTGGAAATTAAAGCATCATTATAGATTGTGATTCCAACGGCAATGGCAATACCGACAATGATCACGCCCAAAATGATCAATAATAATTGCTGCTGACCCATAAACAAACCCCCTAATAAATATCAATAACATAATAATGATCCAGTAAGAAAAGTTGTGCGCAAACACACTTTTCAATGGCTGATAAGAAAAGCCAAAAACATATACCTTCCGCCAGCTCTGTTGTTGGTAGAATATGCTTCTATAAACTCCTATTGAACCAAATACGAATATTTTTTAATATTATTCGACCCGCAGCAATAATAAAAAGTTCTATGCTTATTTGCTTTCGTTCATAATTTGCTTTACTTTAACGCATTGGCACAGCTTCTGAATGCTGCGAAACTCTCAGTATTGATGATAATGTATTTTGTTGGGCCATTTCATGAAAACTGTATATTATAAGAGCTTAGGCCAATATGCAGGGGTGATTGCACTGTATTATTTTTTCACTTAACCTATTCGACAATGACGATTAAAAAAGAAGAAAACGAATTGAAACGAATTCTTGTTGTTGAAGACACCAAGGATATTGCAATGGTTGTGGAAAAACGTCTTTCAAAACAATTCAAAGTTGAAATTGCGGTAAATGGAGAGATAGCTTCTACAATGATCAATGACAATCCGTACGATCTGATCGTGCTGGATCTGTCACTCCCTAAAAAATCTGGTTTTGATGTTTTGAAAGATATGAGAAAAAAATCTGCATATCCTCCGGTGCTGATCCTGTCGGGAATGAATGCAGTGGAAGATAAAGTGAAAGGATTGAAACTTGGTGCCGATGATTATCTTGCAAAACCATTCGATGTAAAAGAACTTGTTGCTCGTATCGATGCATTGTTGAGACGAGTTCCTGCTGCACAAGAAATTGTAAAACTTGCTGCGGCCGATCTTGAAATGGACCTTGTTGCACGTAAAGTTGTCCGCGCAGGAAATGAAATAATTCTCAGTCCCCGTGAATTCTCTCTGTTGGAATATTTGATCCGTAACAAGAACAAGATCGTTACCCGCAAACAAATTGCTGAAGATGTGTGGGGACATAAGTTCGATGCCGGTACAAACTTCGTTGATGTCTATATCAACTATCTTCGAAAATCCATCGACAAAGATTTTCCTGTAAAATTGATAACGACGGTGTATGGACAAGGTTTTGTGCTGAAGGATGAATAGTCATAGCGAACTCTGTGTTAACAATTTCTTCAGCAGCCCACAAGAAAATTTTTCGTTGGTATAAGTCTCATCAGCGCAGCTTTCCGTGGAGAACCACACGCAATCCGTACCGCATTCTGCTTTCAGAAATCATGGCTCAGCAAACACAGGTGAGCAGAGTTGTGCAATTCTATCGGCAGTGGCTTAAAAAATTCCCTACATTTTTAGCTCTCGCAAATGCTTCACCCTCCGAAGTGCTGCGCGAGTGGTCCGGACTTGGATATAACAATAGAGCTCTTCGATTTCATACTTTAGCCAAAGAAGTAGTAAAAAAATATCGTTCTCATCTTCCTCAATCAATTGAAGAATTGCAACATCTTCCCGGAATCGGGAGATACACCGCCCACGCCGTAGCATGTTTTGCGTTCAATGCACACGTGCCGGTTGTCGATGTCAATATCAAACGGATCTTCACGCGATCTACAAAGAGAATTTCAACAACCTCTGAAATGATGGATGATCATTCCGCATGGGAATTTGCAGCATTGGCATTACCTAAAAAAAATGCCTTTGACTGGAATCAGGCATTGATGGACCTTGGAGGAATGATCTGCACTGCAAGGAATCCAAAATGCGAAGAATGTCCCATCAACGCTCACTGTTCGTCTGCATTCAGTTCGGTTTTTCTGCAAAAATATGTTGTCAAAAAAAAGAATGAGCCGACATGGAAAGGGATTCCGCGCAGGATCTATCGTGGGAAAATTCTGAAACTGCTTCATTTCCATTCACTCTCCGCTGAAGAGATTGCGGGACTGTTATGGAAAAATTATCGAACAAAAGATATTGAGTGGCTGAATAGTGTGTTGGAAACAATGGTGCAGAATGGATTGTTAACGTTGAGCAAGAAGAAATATTCAATAATTGTATAAAAACGTAAAGACCTGCCACGAGAACACTAAAGCACAAAAATGTAATTTATTTGTTATTATAAGTTGTAATGACGTTGTGGTAAAATTATCTAATAGGTTTCTATATTGTGAAACAATACCGGCATCTTGAAGAATTGTACACCGGATTCAAAACCAAAAAAAGAGCGATTCGCCGCCGGTTACTGGACTATCGGGAAATTCCGGAACAACGTTATTTTTATGAGCTGCTCTATTGCTTAATGACTCCGCAATCCAGTGCAGTGAACGCAGCAAAGGCGCAAAGAGAATTTGAGTTGAATGATTTTCAATTCACAACATTGGATCCTGAACTGTTGCTCTATCAAAAAGATTATTATATTCGTTTTCATAAATCAAAAGCGAGATGGATAACCGAGATGAAATCGAATTATCCAGCGATTCTGGCTATCACCGTAAGCACTCTTACGGCAATTGAAAAAAGAGAATGGTTTGTGAAGAATGTTAAGGGATTGAGCTACAAAGAGGCAACCCATTTTTTGAGGAACATCGGCAAGAATGAAGGATTGGCTATCTTGGACAGACATATTCTAAAGAATCTTCACTATTATAGAGTGGTACCTTCAATACCCAAGACATTGACAAAAAAAGTTTATCTTTCAATTGAAAAGAAATTCCAGCGGTTTGCAAGCGACATTGGAATATCGATCGATGAGCTTGATCTTCTCTTTTGGAGCAATGAAGCGGGCGAAATTTTGAAATAGAGCATAAATCGACGTACATTAAGAGAAAAACTATGGCACAACAAAATTCATTCGATATTGTCTCCGAAGTGAACATGCAGGAGGTCGACAACGCGCTCAACCAGACGCGAAAAGAGATCATTACACGATATGATTTCAAGGACTCCAAAACAACGGTGGACTTTGCTGAAAAGGAAAAAGAGATCACAATTTCAACGGATAATGATTTCCGGCTGAAAGCGGTTGTCGATATCCTTCAAAATAAATTCATCAAACGGGGAATCGCTATCAAGACGTTGAAATACGGGGCGGTTGAAGCCGCCGCGGGATCGACGGTCCGCCAAAAGATCACGATGATTGTCGGGATCGATAAAGAGAACGCAAAAAAACTGGTGCAGATCATTAAGGATACGAAGTTAAAAGTGCAGGCTCAAATCAACGAAGATCAAGTGCGTGTTACGGGAAAAGACAGGGATGATCTTCAGGCAGTGATTGCAAAACTAAAGACCGTCGATTTTCCGATTCCATTACAATTCAACAATTACCGATGATGAAAATCCAATCAATGTTAAAATGTATCGTTGTCGGACTGATGGTCTGTGTGTTGTTCAACGATCAACTGATGGCACAAGTACAACGCGAAACCTCAACGCTCCGCATTGCATCGTCCAGACAAACGGCAAATGTCCGATCATTCAAGGAAGGTGAGATCAACTATATCTCGATCGTAGAGCTTGCACAACTTCTTCAGCTGCAGTATTTTGAGAATACCATATTGAAAAAAGCAGAGCTGCGCCTTCATAATGCCGTTCTCAAATTTTCCGCTGAGAATGCTTTTGTTGTTCAAACAAATCCCGTCACCAATAAGAACAACGTATTTCAATTATCTCATTCCGTCCTTCTTGAGCAGGGAGTGTATTTTGCACCGGCAAAAGAGATCGTCCGGATGATCAAAGCGATCGACGATTCGTTGCTGAGGATCGAACAAGACGAAGCAGTACAACCATCAATAGTCACAACTTCTTCTGCTGTTCCTATGGTCACCGGGTTCACGATCGATGAAAAGACAAACGGTACATTGGTTCGGATCCATCTAACGGAAAAAGTACGCGACTTCAGCGGATCGAAACAAAACGGCGATTGGATTTATCTAACGCTGATGGGCACTCGCTGTGATTCATCCAATGTCGATACAACCTTCGCCGCAGGAATTGTTGAACGCATACGTCCGGTATTTTCGGAAACATCGCTGCAGCTCTCACTTCAAATACGCGGCGCCGTTGAACAATCCGAGATCGTTCAGGATCAATCGAGCAACGATATTCTCCTCACACTGATTCCCAAAGGCATTGCTGAAAAGAAAGCACCGGGGATCGATACGGCAGCAGTCCGCCTGCAACAGACAGAAGCGAAACGGAAGGCTGTTGAAGTCTCCATCGAAAAACAAAAGAAGAAATGGAAACTGGATGTGATCGTGCTCGATGCCGGTCATGGAGGACACGATCCGGGGACGATCGGACTTATTGGTACACGTGAAAAAGATATCACGCTCGGCATTTCGCTGAAGCTCGGCGAACTGATCAAAAAAGAATTGCCGGATGTCAAAGTTGTCTATACGCGTAAAACGGACCGGTTTGTTGAACTCTATCGGCGCGGACAAATTGCGAATGAGAACGAAGGAAAATTATTCATCAGCATCCATTGTAATTCTACAGAGCGAAAACCATCTTCGGCGAACGGATTCGAGATCTATCTGCTGCGTCCCGGAAAGACGGAAGATGCGATCCGGATCGCAGAAAAAGAAAATGATGTTGTGAAGCTGGAAAAAGATTATGAGGATCGGTATCAGGAACTGACGGAAGAGAATTTCATAATCCTGACAATGGCGCAAAGTTCGTATGTGAAACAGAGCGAACGGTTTGCAGAGATGCTGGAAGAAACAATGAGCGCACAGATGGAAGGACAGCGTCAGCCGGTGAAACAAGCGGGATTCTATGTATTGGTTGGTGCATCAATGCCGAATGTACTGGTGGAATCAGGCTATCTTTCCAATGGTAAAGATGAACGGTTCCTGCGAAGTCCGGCCGGACAGAAAAAGGTTGCCACCGCCATCCTTGATGCACTGAAAGGTTATAAGAAAGAATACGAAGGGGATTTTTAGTGAAACGAAAAAAAGTCTCGTTAGCCACGCGCGCTATCCACGGAAAAAAACTTTATCCCTATCAAGGGGCTGTCTCTCTTCCGATCTATCAAACGTCCACCTATCGCTTTCAGAATTCCAATGATGCGGTCAGATATTCGCAAGGGGATTCGAGTGTATATGTCTATTCACGGTATCATAATCCCTCCGTTGAAGATGTTGAAGAGAAACTTGCCGAAATGAACGACGCGCAAGCATCCGTGTTATTTTCTTCGGGAATGGCGGCGATCTCAACGGCAATATTATCCATTGTGAAAGCAGGAGATGAGATCATCAGTACGCCGGCGTTGTACGGCGGAACATACCGCTTCTTTCGAGATATACTTCCGCTGTATAATATTTCCGTGAAGTATGTTGATGCAAATTCGTTGTCCGAAATATCAACACTCACAACACAAAAAACAAAACTGTTCTTCTGCGAATCACCGACCAATCCGACCGTTGGAATCGTCGATCTGTATAAGGCAATCGCCGAAGTGAAAAAAGCTGAAAAGAGATCGGGCGGAAGAATTACGACGATGATCGACAATACATTCGCATCGTGTTTGCATCAGTCCCCATTCGAGATCGGATTCGATCTGATCGCCGAGAGCGCAACAAAATATATCGGCGGACACAGCGATGTACTTGCCGGCGCAGTGATCGGAACTAAAGAACATATCAAGCAGGTTCGAAATGTGGCTAAATATCTCGGCGGATGCGCCGATCCGTTCGCTGCATTTCTGCTTTCCCGCAGTCTGAAAACATTTGAACTGCGCGTTCAACGCCAGACGGACAATGCGATGATTCTTGCAAAGAGTCTTGAAAAACATTCGAATGTTTTGCGCGTCTTCTATCCCGGATTGAAATCACATCCGCAGCATGCCATTGCAAAAAAACAGATGAGCGGATTCGGCGCGATGGTGCTGATAGAAGTGAAAGGTGGAGTGAAAGGGGCCGCAAAAGTATGCGACTCGCTGAATGTTGCGGTGAATGCAATGTCGCTCGGCGGAGTGGAAACATTGGTGAGCATTCCCGTCTATTCATCGCATGTGAATATGAGCGATGCGGAGTTGAAACAGCATGGAGTTTCTCCCGGAATGATCCGTATTTCCGTCGGCGCAGAAGGTGTCGAAGATATTATTGAAGATTTTACGCAGGCGCTGAAGAAGATCAAATAGAACTTAGAAATTTGCAAACAAAAAACCTTGCAGAGCAAATCTTCTGCAAGGTTTTTGTTTTTAGAAGTAAGAGCATTTTTTACATTCTTTTCGAATTTAAAAAATTACATGGAAATAATAGTATTGATGATGTGTGATCGTCTCGTTCTTTTTAACACACCCCTTGCCCCACTTTCCATCACACAAAGCTCACACCCAGAGGGAACTTTTTTGAAAATAATTTTTACAAGCATTGCTCTCCCCTCTGTGGGTGAGAAAGCATGTTTTTTATGTCACCGGTTTTTTTTGCGGGATATGTTGGAGAGAGGGGAAGGGGGTGTGTAAAAATTAATATGAATGAGCTTGAACACTTCGTAACAAATCAAAGCTACTTCAAACAGTCACCGTTTTTTGCTCGTCTTCATTACTTCTTTTATATACTTACCCAATTTTTTTTCGCGCGCCTTGCGCTCCTGCTGTTTTGTGATACTGCTTTTCGATTCAATGAAGTCTGCTTCTTTTTTCAATTTCAAAAAACTTTCGTACCGTCCGGGATCCAATTCCCCTTTTTCAATTGCAGATTGCACCGCGCAGCCGGGCTCGTGTGCGTGTGTGCAGTCCGTAAATTTACATTGAAGTCCAAGATCAGCAATATCAGAAAAAGTTTCTTCGACACTTCCTCCTACTTCCCATAATCCGATCTCCCGTAATCCGGGTGTATCGATCACGCATCCTCCGCTTTCCAGCGGGATCAATTCGCGGTGTGTTGTGGTATGTTTTCCTCTGGAATCATCTTCGCGGACCTCCTGTGTGTGCAGTTTTTCCCGTCCGATCAATTTATTGATCAGTGTGGATTTTCCTGCACCGG
>CAYPEM010000042.1:6596-42884 GCA_964409765.1 uncultured Chitinophagaceae bacterium | reverse complement strand
ATGCAAAAGGGAGAGAACGAAAAGGAATCTTTGAAGGAAACTGGGAAGAAGGAGAGTTGGAGATGGGTCAAAGCTCAGGTTTAGTAAAGGATATTGTTTCGGCTGCTGAAGTTGTAGAAAGAATAATGAAAGAATTTAAAGAAACAAAACGAAGATTAGATCTGTAATGCAAACTAAAAAATGAATCGATTAAAATACATTTTCATATTCTCTTTATTCTTTCAGGTCTCAAACTCACAAACATATAGCTTGACTTATGAGGGGGATATTGCTGATACAAGTATTCAATATGGTTTTCATTTTTTTATCGACAGCGTTGATAATTTTATCACGTTTAGAATACCATATTCACCTTATTGTTCTACAGATGAAGGTAAGACATGGACACAAATCAGTAGTATAAATTTAAATTCTATTACTGCAACGTCATTTAGTTGTGATACAATGGGAAGTGGTATTAAAATTACAAATTGGCATATCTATAGAACTGTGGGTGGAACAACAATTAATTCACATTTACCTCCTTCATACTTTTTTTCAAATCTTCAGGATTTTGTTCATAGTAAATTTCTAAATCGCAGTACGGTAGTTGGTGATTCAGCGAAAATATTTAATAGTCATTTTTTAGGCTTGATGTATTCTAACGATAGTGGTTACACTTGGTACTCTACAGATATTTATGGTCAACGAAATAATACAATGGCTGAAATTATTTACGATTTTCCTACAAGTGTTTATTATCAATGGCAGGCTGCATCGGTTGTTGTTGATTCCTTCCAAAATATCATAACTTGTTCACGTGAACGAGGAATTTTTTATTCTACAAATAATGGAAGCAGTTGGGCACAACAAAACACAGGATTGACCGATACGTCGGTTTATTCATTGGACATTGATTCTCATAAAAATATCTATGCTCTTACATCCTCAGGAAAAATATTTAAAGGCACAGTTTCAAATACATCCGTTCCGGTAGAACTTACTGCTTTTTCAGTATCGCTGAAAAATGAAATTGTAACATTAAAATGGCAAACGGCTACCGAAATAAATAATGCAGGTTTTGATGTTGAACGACTATCAACAGAAACAAATCATCAATGGAAGAAAATCGGATTTGTTAACGGTGCCGGAACCAGTAATTCTCCAAATCATTATTCGTTTGTTGATGATGCTGGGGTAGAGGGAAATTATCGGTACCGTTTAAAACAGATCGATCGTGATGGTCAATTTAAATATTCGCAAGAAGTAACAGTAAACATAATACCTGGGAAATTTTTATTATTCCAAAATTATCCCAATCCGTTTAACCCAAGTACGACGATCAAGTTTTGTATTCCAACCGCTGAGTTTGTTTCACTAAAGGTTTTTGATGTTTTGGGAAAAGAAGTTGCATCTCTGATTAATGAATTTCTTCCCATAGGTACATTTACAAAAGATTACTCTTTTAAAAACCTTCCCTCGGGAATGTATGTTTATCAGTTAAATGCTGGGAAATTTGCAGATAAAAAACGAATGCTTTTGGTGAAATAGTTTATTTGTTACGTTTCAATAGAGAAATGAGGAGTAAGGAGGGAACTCCTAATTGTTGTAATTGATATCAACCTTTCTTAAATTATACCAGTGGCGATTTGAAAACGACAGCTTGCAGCCACTCAATGTGCATTAAATTGCTAAAGCGTCGAAAGGACAATCCTTCATTGTACCCCGACGCAACCAAGAACATGCTGTCGGGGTTTTTCATTTTTAGCAATATCATCAGTAATTGTTAGGTACTGTAATTTATGAGTAAAAATTTTTTACAAGTGTTGAATGAAAAGATCGTCGTGTTCGATGGTGCGATGGGAACTAATATCCAAACGCAAAATCTTACGGCGGACGACTTCGGCGGTGAACATTTAAATGGCTGCAATGAATATCTTCTCATTTCCAAACCATCGGCGATTGAAAAAGTGCATTCTGATTTTCTTGCCGCTGGAGTCGATGTGATTGAAACCGATACGTTCGGTTCATCGTCATTGGTGCTCGGTGAATATGATCTGCAGGATCGTGCGTATGAGATCAGCAAAAAAGGGGCTGAGTTAGCAAAGAAAGTTGCAAAAGAATTTTCAACCGCTGCTCATCCGCGGTTTGTTGCAGGGTCTATCGGGCCGACAACAAAACTTCCATCGCTCGGACATATTTCATTCCGCGATATGGAAAAAACATATTACGAACAGATTGCTGGTCTTGTTGAAGGTGGTTCAGATCTACTCATTGTGGAAACATGTCAGGATGTTCTTCAGATCAAGGCAGCACTCGGCGCAGCATTTGGATATTTTAAAGATAAACGGATTAAGCTTCCCGTCATGGCTTCTATCACTATAGAGACAATGGGAACAATGTTGATGGGAACTGAAGTTGCGGCCGCACTTACCGCACTAGATCCTTACGATATTTCTGTCATTGGAATGAACTGTGCAACCGGACCGAAAGAAATGTCGGAAAATGTTCGCTTCCTTTGTAACAATTCTCGCGTTCCAGTTTCGTGTATTCCAAATGCCGGACTTCCCGAAAATGTCGGTGGTGTTGCTCATTATCATCTCTCTCCCGATGAAATGGTAAAGTGGCTCTCACATTTTGTAAATGATTTTGGAGTTAATGTTGTCGGTGGATGCTGTGGTACCCGTCCTGAACACTTAAAAGCAGTTGTAAATGCTCTAGGCGGACTTTCTCCAAAGAAAAGAACTATAGAAAACCAACCTTCTGTTTCAAGTTTGTATTCCAGTGTTACAATGGAAATGAAACCGGCACCGCTGATTGTTGGAGAGCGGACAAACGCGAACGGTTCAAAAAAATTCCGTGACTTGCTTCAAGCAGAAGACTATGAAGGCATGGTAACGATGGCAAAAGAAGCGCTGAAAGAAGGGGCGCACGTTCTTGATGTCTGTGTTGCATATGTCGGTCGCGACGAAGTAAAAGATATGAAAGAATTTGTTTCACGTCTCAACACTCAAGTCCCGTTGCCATTAGTGATCGATTCAACAGAAGCGCCTGTGATTGAAGCCGCTTTGGAATTATGTGCAGGGAAAGCCATCGTCAATTCCATCAACCTTGAAGATGGTGAAGAACGAATTGAAAAGGTGATTCCCATTTGTAAAAAATTCGGTGCTGCTGTAGTTGCATTGACAATTGATGAACGGGGAATGGCGAAATCAGCGAAGGATAAAGTTGAGATTGCAAAACGCATCTTTGATATTGTTGTCAATAAGTACGGAATGAAACCAAGCGATATCATTTTTGACACATTAACATTCACGCTTGGCTCCGGTGATGAAGAATTCCGGAAAGCAGGGATTGAGACAATTGAAGCGATCAAATTGATCAAGAAGGAATTGCCGGAAGTAGGATTTGTTCTTGGTGTGAGCAATATTTCTTTTGGGCTCTCACCGCATATCCGACATGATCTTAATTCAGTATTTCTGCATTATGCAATTGAAGCCGGACTTTCACAAGCGATAGTCAATGCACAAAAAATTAAGCCTCTTTATAAGATTGACGATCGGGGCCGTGAATTGTGCAAACAATTGATATTCGATGAAAGAAAATTTGAAGGAGTCCAATGCGTCTACGATCCTCTGACCGAGTTAATGGCTTTCTATGCCGATAAAAAGTCGGATATGAAAGCGGAGAAAAAAGAGAGAGCCGGAACAATTGAGGAAATACTTGCAAACCGTATAGTCGATGGAGATAGACAGGATATTGTCATTGATCTTGATGAAGCGATGAAGAAATATACTCCGCTTCGCATCATCAATGAAATTCTTCTTGGCGGAATGAAAGTCGTTGGCGATCTGTTCGGCAAAGGAGAAATGCAATTACCGTTTGTTCTTCAATCTGCAGAAACAATGAAAGCAGCTGTATCGCATCTTGAGAAATTTATGGAGAAGAGCGATTCGACGAACAAAGGTTCAATGGTGTTGGCAACGGTAAAAGGTGATGTGCATGATATTGGAAAGAATCTCGTTGATATCATTCTGACAAATAATGGTTATAAAGTTTATAATCTTGGAATAAAGCAGCCGTTAGAAAATATTCTGAAAGCGTGGGATGAATATAAACCTGATGCAATTGGAATGAGCGGATTGTTGGTGAAATCCACTGCCATCATGAAAGAAAATCTTGAAGTGATGAATGAACGGGGTCTTACTCCGCCGGTGGTTCTTGGCGGAGCGGCGCTAACACGCCGGTTTGTTGAACAGGATCTTCGTTCGTTGTATAAAGGGACAGTTGTGTATGCTTCCGATGCTTTTGACGGTCTGCGATTTATGGATCAACTAAAGACAAAGGGAATTGAAAGTTTTGAATCAACAGTAAAAGAAGCTGTAGTATTTGATGAGGATGGTGAAGAACTGCTGACCGGTTCTGAAGCAAAGATCGCTGCTGCGTTACGGGAAAATCCTGATACCGATTCTCGTTCAAAAGTTTCTACGGATGTTCCAATTCCTAAAGCACCATTTTGGGGAAACAAAGTTGTTGAGAATATTTCGCTTGATGAGATATTCAAATATGTCAACGAAGCTGCTTTGATCAAAGGTCAATGGCAAGTGCGAAAAGGAAAACGTACTGAAGAAGAATACCGAAAAGAAGTCGATGAGAAAGTCCGTCCTGATCTTGACCGACTGAAGAAGCAGGCGATTGAAGAACAATTGCTTCAACCCAAAGTAGTATATGGATATTTTCCTTGCCAATCGGCTGGTAATGATCTTATCATCTACAATGATGATCTGAAAACCGAGAGAATGCGATTCTCGTTCCCACGGCAAAAAGATGATCGTTTCTTATGTCTGGCAGATTATTTCGCACCAAAGGCATCCGGAAAGATAGATGTTGTTCCATTTCACATGGTAACGATGGGTGCGAAAGCGTCGGAGCATTCTGCAAAATTATTTGCGGGGAACAATTACAAGGAATATTTGTATTTCCATGGATTAAGTGTTGAAACTGCTGAAGCACTTGCTGAGTTGTGGCACAAAAAAATCCGTGAAGAGTTAGGCATTGCAGGAAAAGATGCAAAAGAAATAAAGCGGCTGTTCAGTCAGGGATACCAAGGGTCACGGTACAGCTTTGGATATCCAGCATGCCCAAATCTCGAAGATCATATAAAGCTATTCGAACTCTTGCTTCCCGAGCAAATAGGTGTACATTTAACGGAGGAGTTCATGCTTGAACCCGAACAATCAACGGATGCAATCATCGTACACCATCCGGAAGCAAAATATTTTAACGTGAAATAAAAGGAAAACTAATTATGCCTAATGTAATCTTAATTCGCCATGGCGAATCACAATGGAATCTTGAAAACCGTTTTACCGGCTGGGTTGATGTACCGCTCTCTCCAAAAGGGGAGCAGGAAGCAAAAGCAGCCGGCGAAAAACTGAAATCATATAAATTTGACAAAGCATTCACATCAAAACTTCAGCGCGCAAATAATACATTGAAATTTATTTTACAGGCAAGCGGTCAACAACATATCCCTATTGAATTTGATGAAGCATTAAATGAGAGACATTATGGTGCTCTGCAAGGATTGAATAAAGCCGAAACCGCTGTAAAATACGGTGATGAGCAGGTAAAAATCTGGCGACGCAGCTACGATATTCCGCCACCAATTGATAAAACAGAAATGAATCCGGAGGGAAAGAGCGAAAGCTTAAAGGATACCGCAGCACGAACTCTTCCTTATTGGGAGAAAAAGATCTTCCCTGAAATCAAAAATGGGAAAAATATCATTGTTGCAGCACATGGAAATAGTCTACGTTCCATAGTTATGCATCTCGATAAACTCACAAAAGAACAGGTTTTAGAGCTAAATATCCCAACTGGTGCTCCGCTGCTTTATGTATTCGATGGAAATGGCACGATTGTTGAGAAAAAATATCTGTAGAATTGTTTAAAGCGTAATCGAAACAAGATAATTGTGTCTGCTGTATTCGCTTATTGAGTTTAGAACAAGTTTTTATTATTATTTCACAGATATATTAATTTGTAGGAGAAAATATTATGGCAACGTTTATCACTGAAGAATGTATCAACTGCGGTGCATGCGAACCGGAATGTCCGAACACAGCTATCTATGCCGGCGGTGCACAATATGATTTCAAAGGACAAAAAGTAGATGCAATCTCGAATGATTTTTATTACATCGTTCCGGATAAATGCACCGAATGCGTAGGACATTTCGATCAAGAACAATGTGCTGCAGTTTGCCCGGTTGATTGCTGCGTACCGGATCCGAACCATCCCGAAGATGAAGCAGTGTTGATTGCACGAGCAAAGGAAATTCATCCTGAACGGGCATTTGCTGAATTAAGCGCATCTAACTCACGCTTCAGAAAATAATTATCGTCAGTTAGTGTTTTTTTGAGGGTCGGTTCATATATTGAACCGACCTTTTTATTTTTTGGAATTTGTATGAACATTGGTAATTACGAATTAACTTCAATCGAAACCGGACGATTTGCACTTGATGGCGGTGCAATGTTTGGTGTTGTACCATGGGTTTTTTGGTCGAAATTAAATCCACCCGATGAACGGATGAGAATTACTCTTGCAGCCCGATGTTTACTTATCCGAGGGAATGGAAAAACTATTCTTGTCGATACAGGAAATGGTTCAAAATGGAATGAAAAGCTGAAAGATATCTATCGACTAGATAATTCCCATTTTGCATTGGAAGAATCGCTTGCAAAAGCAGGTGTGAAACCGGAAGAAGTGACTGATGTTATACTTACCCATCTGCATTTCGATCATTGCGGCGGAAGTACAAAAATTGTGAATGATAAACTAGAAATGACATTCCCCAATGCAACACATTATGTTCAAAAAGCTCATTGGGAATTATCGCAGAATCCGACAGACCGCGATCGTGCAAGTTTTATGAAAGATGATTTTCAATTGCTATATGAAAAAGGAAAATTGAAATTTGTCGACGGCGAAAAAGAAATATTCCCGGGAATATCAGTTGTCGTTTGCAACGGGCATACAATGGCTCAGCAACTACCCAAAATTTCTGATGGGAAAAACACACTGCTCTTTTGCTGTGATCTTATTCCAACCACTTCGCACATCCCATTTCCGTATATTATGGGATATGATCTTCGTCCGTTAGTGACAATGGAAGAAAAGAAACGGATCATTCCACAGGCGGAAAAAGAAGGATGGATATTATTCTTTGAGCACGACCCTGAGACTATTGCGGTAAAACTGCAAAAAACAGACAAAGGATATTCAATTAAAGATAAATTAGTTTTCTGATTGCTGAGAGTTTTCATGATTGAACTTGCTGTTTGTAATTTTGATGATGTTAAAGAAGCGAGAGGGAAGCGTGTTATTGTGGATGGCGAGCAAATAGCTCTCTTCAAAGTTGATGGTAAAATTTATGCAATATCCAATATGTGCCCCCATCAAAAATTTCAGAAATTGCATGAAGGAATGTTTGAGAATGGAATTGTTACCTGCCCCATGCATGGCTGGGCGTACGATGTAACGACAGGGATTTCAACCAATGCCAGCGGGAGAGTGAAGATATTTGAGACTGAAGTGAAGAACGGGAAAGTGATTGTGATAACGTAAAATCATAAGTTCTGTCATGCCTGCGAAAGCAGGCATCCATATTTATGGATAAAAAATATTTTGTTTATTTTCTTGCAAGTAAAAAGAATGGAACAATCTATATTGGAATGACTAATAGTCTTAGGAATTGGGTTGTACAACACAAAGAAGGTTTATTTCCGGGTTTTACTCAAAAATATAAAGTTAACATCTTAGTTTATTTTGAAGAGTTTAAAGATGTTCGTGATGCAATTACAAGAGAGACACAGATGAAGCGCTGGAAGCGAGAATGGAAAATTGAATTGATCGAATCAACCAATACAGAATGGAAAGATTTGTTCTATGAGTTATAAATGGATTCCTGCTTGCGCAGGAATGACATTGATTGGGATTTTTATATCTAAACTTAAATGACACTTACCGAACAAATAAAGACAAAGGCTCTTGAACTTGGTTTCAGTAAAGTAGGTATTGCCAAAGCTGACGCATTGACTAGAGAAGCAGATCATCTTATAGAATGGCTGGATCGTGGATATCACGCCTCAATGCAATGGATGGAAGAAAACCAAGAGAAAAGGACGGATCCGAGGAACATTGTTCAGAATGCCCAATCGGTGATTAGTGTTGCGATCAATTATTATTCTTCTGAAGTGCATAGTAAAGAAGCAGATGCGGGGAAAATATCCCGATATGCTTGGGGCGACGATTATCATATTCATGTAATAAAAAGAATCGAAAAGCTTGCTCAGTGCATCAAACAATTAGTTCCTCAATCAGAAAATCGATATTACGTTGACACTGGTCCAATGATGGACAAGGTTTGGGCTTCTCGTGCAGGTCTTGGGTGGCAGGGAAAACATACGAATCTTATCACAAAAGAGTTTGGTTCGTGGGTTTTTCTTGGAGAAATTATAACAACGGAAAAACTGGATTACGATTCATCGATGGAAGATTTTTGCGGATCGTGCACGGCTTGTATTGATGCTTGTCCGACCGATGCAATTAGCGAACCATATATTGTTGATAGTAATAAATGCATTTCGTATTTGACAATAGAACATAGGAGTGAAATCGCTAAGGAGTTGGGGAAAAATTTTGATCAATGGATTTATGGCTGTGATATTTGTCAGGATGTTTGTCCGTGGAACAAATTTCAACAGTCAACAGAACATAGAGAATTTGAACCAAGGATTGAAAATATAAATCCGTCGCTGCAAGATTTGAAAAATATTTCACAAGAAGAATTTTCAAGACGTTTCAAAAATTCACCAATTAAGCGAACAAAGCGTGAGGGAATTATTCGTAATGCAGCAATTGTTATAGAAAGTGCCTCAAAATAAATTTTATTTTAATACATCATCAAATACTTATTCAGAAAACTATGTCCAATAATCATCGCAAAGTAATCATTATAGGTTCCGGTCCTGCCGGACTTACGGCTGCAATTTATGCAAGCAGAGCAAACCTTGCTCCGTTGATCTTTGAAGGAATTCAACCAGGTGGCCAGTTAACAATTACAACCGAAGTGGAGAATTATCCAGGATTTGAACACGGAATACAAGGTCCGGAGTTGATGGACGTAATGCGTAAACAAGCAGTTCGTTTCGGAACAGAATCACAATTCAAAATTATTTCAAGAGTAGATTTTTCACAACGGCCATTTAAAGTATGGGCTGACGAAGAATTATTTACTGCCGATTCTGTGATCATTTCTACAGGTGCATCAGCAAAGTGGCTTAATATTCCCACCGAGAAAGAATTTTCAGGATATGGAGTTTCGGCGTGTGCTACATGCGATGGATTTTTCTTTCGTGATCAGGAAGTGTATGTTGTCGGCGGAGGAGATACAGCAATGGAAGAGGCGAGTTTTCTCACCAAGTTTGCAAAAAAACTTACGTTAGTTCATCGCAGGGAAGAATTTCGTGCGTCAAAAGTAATGCAAGACCGAGTTTTGAATAATCCGAAAGTATCTGTCGAATGGAATTCTGTTGTTGAAGAAGTGCTTGGAGTTGTGGAAAATAACAAAAAGAAAATGACCGGTTTGAAATTAAAAAATGTAAAAACCGGCGAAGTGAAGGAAGTAAAAGCCGACGGTCTTTTTTTAGCAATTGGGCATACGCCGAATACGGAAATATTCAAAGATATTCTTGATATGCATGAAAATGGATATCTAAAAGTTCAAGCAGGTTCGACCAAAACAAATATCGAAGGTGTGTTCGCTGCGGGTGATGTCGCAGACCATTATTATCGTCAGGCAATCACTGCGGCGGGGAGCGGATGTATGGCAGCGATTGATGCCGAACGCTGGCTTGCGGAACAAGAATAAAATATTTTGAATGTGTTGAGCAAAAAAACCTTCCTGATTGGAAGGTTTTTTGTTTTGTGTCATACTCTCCTGCCTAAAATTCATTTCGAAATTGAAAATCTGTCGTTCTTTCCTGCCATCATTTCACAAAAAAAAATATCACCATCTAAAATTTCGACAATTTCCATAAGTTTTGATTGGCACACTACTTGAAATACTAAGTTACAAACAAAACAACAAACACAAAAAATCAAAAAAAAAATAAAAGGAGAAACGATATGTTAGTACGATTTAAACCGGTTACAAGTATTTTTGATGATATCGATTCGATCATCAATTCCTCTTATGTTGCATATCCCACGGCAGATCGATCCAATCGATTGTCGGGCATTTCAATGAAGGACACAGGAGAGCAAGTGCAGGTGAATGTTGAACTTCCTGGCGTTGCAAAAGAGCATGTAAAGGTAAATGTGAATGACGGCGTTTTAACAATTTCTGCGGAACGAAAACAGCCAGAGTTAAAAGAAAATGAACAATGGATCAGAAATGAGATATCCTATGGAACATTTGAACGTTCGATCAATCTTCCGTATTCCATTGACGTCGAAAAAGTTTCTGCAACACACGAAAACGGAATTCTTCGCATAGTTCTTCCAAAACATGAAAATGCGAAACCAAAACAGATTTCAATTCGATAAGAAAGGAAAAAATAACTATGTCAAACGAAACAATTGAAACGAAACCTGTTCATTCTATCATCCCGTCCGTTAATATCACCGAAACTCCAGCTTCATACATTGTTTCGCTCGATATTCCCGGTGCGGTAAAGGAAAAAATTAAAGCCAATATTGAGAATAATACGTTGGTTATTTCTGCGAATGTTGCTGATGATGTTCAAGCAGAAAAATCCGAATCCGGGAAACAATATTACCGCGAATTTTCTTTAGCGAATGATATTGACATCGAGACGGTGAGTGCTCAATATGAATTAGGTGTATTAATAGTAACGCTAAACAAAAAGCAGCAGTATTTACCAAAACAAATTACCATCAATTAACAGTAAACTGTATTTCACAAGAAAGGAGAAAAATTATGTCACTGATTAAACGAAACCCGACTCAAGCGATGTCGTTTTGGAATCGAGAACTTCCGTCATTCCGCGGCTTACAATCATTACAGTATGATATGAACCGGATCTTTGATGAATTTTTCCGCGGAGATATTCTTGCTAATGATTCATTCTTCACACGCGATTGGAATCCTGCAGTTGATATTGTTGAAAACAATGATAAATATATTCTGAAAGCAGAGCTTCCAGGAATGACCAAAGACGATGTTAAGATCACCCTTGAAAATAATCTGCTTACGATTAGAGGCGAAAAGAAGAATGAAAACGACAAAAAAGAAGGAAATTATCATCGTGTAGAACGGAGCTACGGATCATTTGAAAGGACTTTTTCAATTCCGGGATCAATAAAAACAAATGACATAGACGCTCAATTTAGTAACGGTGTGCTAACATTGATGCTTCCAAAAGCTGAAGAGGCAAAACCGAAGATGATTGATGTCAAAGTGAAATAATCACATCGGAATATTTAAATAAAAATCCCGCTCAAGGCGGGATTTTTATTTAGTGCATACTATGCGTTTATTGTGCAAAGTTTGCATAGCAGTATTAATAAAATCTGTAAATATTTAAGAATATGCAAAGAATCTCTGGCACGACCATTGTAACTATGAGTAAAGAAATGAATGACACTGTTAAAGATCATTCAAATTAATTAACCCACTCTCATTCACCTAATATTCAGGGATTTATCTATGAAAAAAATAATTGCTGTTGTGCTTTTTGCTTTGTTGCTTGTTGGGTGCGACAAAAGTAATCCGACAGAAGCTGTGACTTCAACTTCCTCATCTGTTGCATTCAGTGAAACTTCGATGCTGAAAATGACGATTCCAAAAGTTGATGATATCGTAATTATAACGGCTGCCGATTCGGTATGCCACGATTCATTGCGAAATGGACGTATGTTAGATTCATTAAATGTGCATCTGGGATTAACAACAGCACAATATGATAGCATTAAAGTGTACGGATCAATTTTATTTATTACGTTACAAGATATTCGTCAACAAGTTAAGAATTCCCTAATTACCAAAATTGATGCGCGGGATTTGGTAAAAACTGCTCGAGATCAATTCATCGCATCCGTACTATCAATTCTGACCGTTGAGCAATTACCTCTTTTTAATGCATGGATATTAAAGTTTTGGAATAATGCTGGTCACAAAGGTGGCTCTCGTGGTCATGGTGGAAGACATGGTGGACACGGTGGTCAAGATGATCCTTTTGAACCAGGCGGACATGGTGGACCAGGTCGTAGACCATAGCAGAAATACAAACGAGGCGAATTATTTTTCGCCTCGTTTATTATAAATGTAACGACAATGAAATACCTCTATATTGCGGAGAGAAATGTGGCGAAAAAGATATATCCTCTGAATTATTCCTATGTAAATAGGGAATCACAAAACCAATAGCACTTCCAACCGCTGCACCCACTATTATATCACTGATGAAATGCGCACCGGATGTTACTCGTAATATAGATACTGAAGATGCAAGAACAATAGATCCATACCATATATAGTTTTTGTATTTAGAAGACGGGTAATAATCTGAATATACATTTGCGAAGAAAATACTTGTAGCAAATGCCCAAGTTGCATGCCCGGAAAAAAATGATCGTCGTGCATCAGTATTTAATTTTTCCGAAAGCGGTGCTTTGTTACCGTAAAGATAAGGTCTAATTCTCTTCACCCCACCTTTCCCAAAGGATGGGGTGAATGTCGCAAGAAATATTGTTTCGAAATACATTGTACCGATCGTTCCGGCATCACTGCGAATATTTTCATCAAACATCAGAAAAAGAGGGGAGACAATAGAAGTTCCTACAAGGATATCACTAATCATAGATTGCTCTTTTGAATAAAACCCAGAAGTTATTCTATCAATTGGATTAATTTCATTCTTTTTCAATGAATTAATTTCGGCAACTGTTAATGGAATTATTCCATCATCGATTGCTGAAGCTGAAAAAGCTACAAGTATTGAAGTTCCTATAATTATTCCATCATTTGTCCAATTAGTTCGATATGGACTGTTAAGTTTCATATTTTCTTGAGGGAACAGTGACTGAATAATACAGAGACAGACAGCGAATAGATAAATGTATATTCTCATATTTTTTTAAAAAAATAATAAATTCAGATAGCGTATATTAATTTCATAAACATATAATAATAAAAATAATGGAGCGAAAAAATAACTTGACTCTATTATTTAAAAAGGGTAACATTCTTATTATAAATGTAAACCTTTACATTTTAGGGCTAAATTTCGTTTGTGCTTGATATGGATCTAACTATAAAAATGTAAAGGTTTACATATTATTTCCACAATACCTTTTCTATCATATGCAGTTTAATATCATAGATGTCGCCAAAAAAGCAGGTGTCTCAATTGCTACTGTTTCTCGAGTAATTAATGGAAGTGATAAAGTAAAAGCGGAAACTCGTGATATAGTGATGGCTGTTGTAGAAAAACTCCATTATGTACCTAATCCTTCTGCTCGTGGTCTCATTATGAAAAGGACAGAGGCGATTGGACTTTTATTACCTGACTTACATGGAGAATTTTTTTCTGAAATTATTCGCGGAGCTGATAATGCAGTTCAATCTCAGGGTTATCATTTAATTGTTTCTAGTTCTCATAATGATCCTAAAGAAATTGAAGCAGCGCTTCGTTTTATGCGTGGACGAGTCGATGCACTTGTTGTTATGTCGCCACGTGTTGATTCTGAAATTCTTCTCGCAAATCTTCCTAAAAGTTTACCAGTTGTCTTGCTGAATTGTCGAACCAGTAATCCGCATTTTGATACTATAATGACAGATGGCTTTGGCGGCGCTAAAGAAATGACTAATTATTTACTCGATCTAGGGCATAAGAAAATTGCGGTGATTACGGGTGGTCCAAACAATATTGAATCACAAGAACGATTACGAGGTTATCGAACTTCATTTACACAAAAGGGATTAACTCCAAATCCTTCGTTCGAATTCATTGGAGATTTTACTCAAATGTCTGGATATGAATCTGTTAAAGAAATCTTTAAACTCAAACATCATCCAACGGCAATTTTTGCTTTTAATGATTCAATGGCTATTGGCGCTGTTAAGGCAATCCGTGAGGAAGGGTATCGAATTCCAACAGATATCTCAGTGTGCGGATTTGATGATACTCCAATGGCAAAATATATTAGTCCATCACTAACTTCCGTTCATGTTCCAATTCCCGAACTAGGAGAAATGGCAATACAACGTGTTTTTGATCGTTTGCAAAAACGTACAAAAGGCGCAGCGGCCCATATTTTTGTTCCGACAACCTTAAGCATACGAAGCAGTTGTAAAAAATTAACCGATATCACGCATACGAAAAAAGAAGAGCAAATTAATAGATAGAAAATTTAGTCACCTAATCCTAAACACATTTAATCACTAATATCTGGAGGTTTTATGCATTCTTTGTTTAAACGATTGTGGATCGTAGCGTTGATGCTATCTTCTGCAATAGCATTATATGCAGGACCAAGAAATATCGGGAAATCAAAACTCATAATTTATGATGACCCGGCGTCACTACAAGTGAAAAACGCAACGGCAGTCATAGTTGACGGTAAGTTGGATGAACCTGAATGGTCGAATGCACCCTCTTTACTATTTGGGAATGGTGCGCATTTGAGAAAACAGGGATCGGATCGTACGGTTACCGGTGGATTTGATATTAAAGCGTCATTTGATTCATACGGTGTAACTTATCACGTTCCAAATACAGACAGTTCATGGACAAGAGTAAAATTCTTACGAAAAGGAGCAGATCTCTATATTGGTTTGCAGTCAAATGATAAATCGATATGTCGATTTGATTGGGAAGGTGAAGGGATCTTTATTCAAATTAAAGATAACGCAGGAGTTACAAAAGAATATAAGTTGTACTATCAGAACATTGCAGGGAACAAAGACACTATTCGTTATGAGGAAAGTGTTTTAAATTCAGGTGGTGGTGCAGGATTTTTAAATGCTGGTTCTACTGCCAACGATACATTGAATGTTGATAATGGATATTCTGCAGAACTTCGTATTCGCTTGGACAAATTGGGATATGCGTTACCGTTAAGTAATGTCCAAATTTCAATGGATATTTTTGATCCGGATGGATTACAATTTAATGCAGCATTACCTTGGCCATACGGCATGATGCCGTTTGATAGTGTCCGTGGTTCATTTTACAAATCATGGTGGGGGAGCGAATGGGGTTCAAGTTTTAGAACGTTGAATTTTGTGCCTGAAGTAAAAGAATATGACGATCCATCATCTATGACTGTTAAAAATGCAACTGTTGTAACTGTGGATGGTAAACTGAATGAAGCCGAGTGGGCAAATGCTCCTGCTCTGTTATTTGGAAACGGTGCTCAACTAAAGAAAAAATATGGAGATCAAACTGTTACCGGTGGATTTGATCTTAAAGAATCATTTGTTGTGAATGGTGAAACATACCATATTCCGAACTTGGACAGTTCGTGGGCAAGAGTAAAATTCCTTCGCAAAGGTGCTGATCTGTATATCGGTGTTCAATCGAACGATAAATCAATTTGCCGATTCGATTGGGAAGGTGAAGGACTTTTTGTACAGATAAAAGATAATGCTGGAGTAACAAAAGAGTATAAATTGTATTACCAGAACATTGCAGGTAACAAAGACACGATTAGATATGAAGAGAGTGTGTTAAACTCAGGTGGAGGAGCTGGATTCTTAAATTCCGGTTCTGCCGCGAATGATACCGTCGGAATCGATAGCGGTTATACTGCTGAATTGAGAATACGGTTGGATAAACTGGGATATACATTGCCGTTAAACAATATTCAAATTTCGATGAATATTTTTGATCCTGATGGATTCCAATTCAATGCAGCATTGCCTTGGCCGTTTGGAATGAACCCATGGGATAGCGCACGCGGTTCTTATTATAAATCTTGGTGGGGTAGTGAATGGGGTTCAGCTTTTAAAACTTTGAACTTTATTCCTGAAACAAAAGAATATGATGATCCAGCTTCTATGGTAGTTAAAAATGCAGCCGCAGTTACAGTAGATGGAAAACTTAATGAAGCAGAATGGGCAAATGCACCTGCATTGTTGTTTGGTAATGGTGTACAGTTAAAGAAAAAATATGGTGACCAAACAGTAAGCGGTGGATTCGACCTGAAAGCATCATTTGATGTCAATGGTGTGACATATCATAATCCGAATATGGATAGTTCGTGGGCTAGAGTAAAGTTCATACGGAAAGGTGTTGATTTATATATCGGTGTACAATCTAACGATAAATCAATTTGCAGATTCGATTGGGAAGGTGAGGGACTTTTTGTTCAGATAAAAGATAATGCTGGCGTTACCAAAGAATACAAATTGTATTATCAAAATATTGCCGGAAATAAAGACACGATAAAATATGAAGAGAGTGTGTTGAACTCCGGCAGCGGTGCAGGCTTCTTAAATTCCGGTTCAACTGCAAATGATACCGCAAATGTTGATAGCGGATATACTGCTGAGTTGAGAATTCGATTAGATAAACTCGGATATACATTACCGGTAAACAATATTCAAATCTCAATGAATATTTTTGATCCGGATGGATTCCAATTCAACGCGGCGTTACCTTGGCCTTATGGAATGAATCCATGGGATAGTGCACGTGGATCATATTTCAAATCATGGTGGGGCAGTGAATGGGGTTCGGCATTCAAAACGTTGAGCTTTATTCCAGAAACAAAAGAATATGAAGACCCGCCAATGATGTCTGCCGCTAATATTGCCGGTGTCGTAACTCTTGACGGAAAATTAGACGAACCGGAATGGGGTAGTGCACCATCATTATTGTTTGGCAATGGTGTTCAATTAAAAAAACAAAGTTCGGATCAAACAGTATCCGGTGGATTTGATCTGAAAGCATCGTTTGATGTAAATGGTGTGACTTATCACAATCCGAATATGGATAGTTCGTGGGCACGGGTGAAGTTTTTACACAAAGGCGTTGACCTGTATATAGGTGTTCAATCGAATGATAAATCAATCTGTCGTTTTGATTGGGAAGGTGAAGGACTATTTGTACAGATCAAAGATAATGCTGGAGTGACAAAAGAATATAAATTGTATTATCAAAATATTGCAGGGAACAAGGATACGATTCGATATGAAGAATCTGTTCTCAATTCCGGTGGAGGCGCAGGATTTTTACCGGTCGGTTCTACTGCAAACGATACAACGAATATTGACAATGGGTATTCAACAGAGCTTCGTATTCGATTGGATAAATTAGGTTATGCAGCGACAGTAAATGCAGTGCAAATTTCTATGAATATTTTTGATCCGGATGGATTCCAATTCAACGCAGCATTACCTTGGCCATATGGTATGAATCCGTGGGACAGTGCACGTGGTTCATATTTTAAATCATGGTGGGGCAGTGAATGGGGATCAGCTTTCAAAACGATCAACTTATTACCGGCATACGATAATCCGGATACTGTAAAACCATTGATCACTTCTAATACAATGACACTCGATGGAAAATTAAATGAAACCGATTGGTCAAATGCTCCGACGTTGGTGTTCGGACCGTCCAATGTTCCAAAAAGCGGGACCGAAAAATCGGTAACAGGTAGTTTTGATTTAAAAGCTTCATTTGATGTCAATGGAGTTACGTATCATCTACCATTGAAAGATACCAGCAGTACACGAGTAAAATTCTTACAAAAAGGAAGCAATTTGTACCTTGGTATCCAATCCAATGATAAATCCATCTGTCGCTTTGATTGGGAAGGTGAAGGTGTATTTTTACAAGTAAAAGATAAAGCCGGTGTAACAAAAGAATACAAGTTATACTATCAAAACATTGCAGCAAATAAAGATACTATTCGTTATGAGGAAAGTGTATTGAATTCAGGAGCTGGTGCAGGGTTCTTACCGGCAGGCTCTACCGCGAACGATACCACTAACGTTGATAATGGATATACGGCAGAGTTGATGATAAAACTAACGTCATTAGGATATACAGCGTCAAATAATCCAGTACCGTTCTTAATGTCGATGGTAGTATTCGATCCGGATGGATTCCAATTCAATGCAGCATTGCCTTGGCCTTTTGGAATGAATCCATGGGATAGTGCACGCGGTTCATACTTTAAATCGTGGTGGGGTAGTGAATGGGGTTCAGCATTTAAAACTGTGTTATTACCAAATATTACCAGCGTCCTCACAGATGAACAAATTCCGGTAGCATTTTCGTTGGCACAGAATTATCCGAATCCATTTAATCCATCAACGACGATTCGGTATTCAATACCGACAAACAGCCAGGTTGTTTTAAGAGTCTATAACATGCTCGGTCAAGAAGTTGCTTCAGTTGTGAACAAAGAACAACAAGCTGGTAATTACCAGGTTGTGTTTGATGCAAGCAAATTGGCGACCGGTATTTATATCTACAGAATTCAAGCTGGTACGTATATAGAAACAAAAAAGATGATGTTGATAAAATAGTATTCATCATTGCTGCCGAAAGTTTTCTTTCGGCAGCAATTTTTTATATAGATAGGACAATTGTATGATTTCAAAACTCTACCAAACGGTATTTTACTTACTAATGATCTGTATAGTAAGTGTTTCTCAACCAAAACGTACTGATGCAGTGTGGGCTCGTTCTGTTCCACCCGGATCAATTGTCATTGATGGTAAAACAAATGAAGCGGCATGGGCAAAAGCGGAATCGATCTTTGTTCAGTACGGAAAAAGTGCCGGACTTCCCGGCAGCGGTTATGCAGCAGAGACAGGAACGATCTTTGACTCTACAAAGGCAGTAGTGAAGTTTCTTATTATGGGGGATTCACTTTATTTATCTTTTGCTGTAAAAGACAGTTCCATTGGCGGGGGAAATTTTGGTGCTGCAGATGCGATAATATTCAATGTTCGCGATAAAAGTGTTCCTGCAAATCGTCCATCACCATCTGGAGAATATTTATACGGATGGATCAATGAAAGCTGGATGGAACCAGGATCAGTTACATCAGTTGGCGGTGCTCCTTCTTTTGGACCAACTGCAAAGTATACAAAAATAGATTATGAGACCGCAACAAAAGTTCAAGGGATATCAAACTCTGACGTACTTCCCGATACGGGCTATACGGTTGAAATGAAAATTAATCTTAAAAAACTTGGATATGATGTAAGTAATGTAAACGGTGATATTGTCATGTTCAATGTTGCCATCAGAGATTGTGATTGGTTCTGGCCGGTTCAAGACTGGGTAACATTCAGCAGAACTTGGGTACAAGGACCGTGGGCTAATGTTAGTAATAAAAATATATTAAGAATTCATACACGACCGGATGTCACGACCTCTTCTGGCGCAGCTCCTTCAATTAATCCCGATTATACAATTCCCAATGGAAAACAAATGGCAACACCAACCATTGATGGTGAGTTGAACGAAGCAGTCTGGAGTAAAATACCGGGATTTGATATTCGATTTGGAGACGCTAAAGTCCGGGATACTTATCAATATATCGGTCCATTTGCAAGCGGTCAGTATCAACCTACCGTCAACGGAGGCACAGCAACGGTGTTTGATTCATCAAAAGCGACGATTAAAATGTTCTTTAAGGGAAACATTCTATACGTTGGAGTTGATGTCCAAGACCAAGCGGTTCAATATACCGATGTCTATGATCGATGGGATGGAATGATTCTTACTCTGAATGGTCTCGGAAAAGATTATATGAACCAGACAGATCATGATCAAATTCCATTAAAACTTACTGTTACAGTCGGTAAGAATGGAAAAGATAGTCTTCGAGATTATTATCCAAAACTACGAGACTCATTGAAAGGTGCGCAAGTAGCATTAAAATTAAAAGCAAACAGCACTATTGATACATTAGGAAATGATGAGGATGCAGGTTATCAAATTGAACAAGCAATTGATCTGACTAAATTGGGTTATCCTGCTGGATTAGGCAATGGAGTGTTATATCTTGGAGCAACACTATTTGACGGCGACTCCTATATTCCTACTTCATTAAGTTATGGGACACGAACGTGGTGGTTTAGGGAACATGATGGTTTTGCTGCTGCAGCTTTCGTGTATATGGATTCCACGATTATTCTAACCAGCGTTGAAAATAAAAACGGAAAAGAAATCCCAACCGAATTTCAATTGTTAGGAAACTATCCAAATCCGTTCAATCCTTCCACAACAATTCAATTCAATTTGCCGTTTGAAGGAAATGTAACCTTGACAGTGTATGATATGCTTGGACGCAGTATTTCGTCGAAAGAATTTGGTGAGATGAAAACGGGATTTAATTCGATCACCTATAACGCATCCGGATTAAGTACTGGTGTTTATTTCTATCAGCTTCGTGCGTACAATGCATTACAAAATAGAGAATCATCAACTCCAGTTTTAAAAATGATGTTGATTAAATAAAATAGTTCGAGAGGAAGGGAACATGTTCCCTTCCTCTGTGTTTTGATATTGTATTGGTGTAATTCTGTTGAGTCGCAAAAAATTACTTTTAGTCCATTCCTAAAAACATTTTCCGAATGTGCTGATCAAAATTTTCAATAATTTATTTTAGCATGAAAACGTTATCTACTACTCGCCGTTTTAATTCTTTGGGAATAGAATATTTCCTATTCCTTGTTTTGGTCTATACAATATCCTTTGCAGATACCAGCGGCAAAATTATGGGTAGAATAACGGATAAAAAATCCGGTGAACCGCTTATCGGTGTAAATATTATTATTCAAGGTACGTCTATCGGAACGGCTACAGATTTTGACGGATATTTTGTAATTATCAATGTTCCTCCGAGTGTCTATTCTATTCGAATCAGCAGTGTTGGATATGAATCAAAGATCGTGCAGGGGGTTTCGATCAATTCTGGTCAATCTACCACATTGAATGAGAAACTTTCCGAACAAGTTATTGAAGGACAGGAAGTAGTTGTGGTAGCTGAAAAACCCATCGTGGACACGCGTCAAACAAGCGCTGTGGCGATCATGAACAAAGAACAAATCGCATTACTCCCGGTACAGAATCTACAAGATATTGTGAATTTGCAGGCAGGGGTTGTTGATGGACATTTTCGCGGTGGTCGTACAGGAGAAGTACAGTATCAAGTTGATGGAGTTACAGTAAATAATCCTTTGACCAACGAATCAGTTGTCTCGCTTGACCGTTCTGTTTTGCAGGAAGTTCAAGTCATTAGCGGAACATTTGATGCTGAATACGGTCAGGCCATGAGCGGTGTTGTTAACGCCGTTTTGCGAAGCGGTAAGAATGATGCGATTGATTGGTCTGCAGAAATGTTTGTTGGCGATTACGTAGGTTTCGGGAAAAATTCAAAATATCGTTATTTGGATGATATTGATCCGCTTGCAATTCAAAGTTATCAGCTTTCAATAAGCGGTCCGACCGGACTGCCAAAGACAACATTTCTCTTCAGCGGAAGAAGATTTGTATCGCAAGGATTTTATTTCGGTGAGAGAATTTTTAACCCAACTGATAAGTCAGACGTAAATGCGAAGATTCTCAATCCTACCGGAGATAGAAAATTAATTCCACTTGTTACCAATGACGAATGGTCCAGTCAGATGAAATTATCCAATTCATCGTTAGAGGGTATTCAAGTAAGCTATCAAGCATTGATCAGTTTGACGAACAATAAACCATATAATTTTGATTATCGCTACAATCCTGACGGTGTAAAAACTCCAAAATCATTTTCTCTTGTTCATGGAATTGATTTCACACAAATGTTATCACCCAAAGTATTTTATACGATCAATCTTCGACAGAATAAGATCGATTATCGAGACTACAAATACGATGATATTTATGACCTTCGATATTATCAAGCACAGCAACCTCGAACCGGGGGAGAAGATGTTTATGACGGTGCAATTATTCAAGGCCTAGATCTTGGTCGGTATATGGAAAAAACGACAGTAAATATTCTTAAAGGTTCTCTGACGGCTCAGGTTACGAATATACATTTGGTGAAGATCGGAGTTGAATTACAGTTGTCTGATATTACGTATGGAAATCCTGGAGTGATCGATCGTGATTCGAACGGTTTTTTGATTCCTTATGTAAACAGTCCGCTCTTTCCTGCACCGCAAAATTATACACCCGTTTCATTCTCTGCATATGTTCAAGATCGAATAGAATTAAAAGATGTAACGATTCGCGGAGGAATGCGTTTGGAATATTTCGATGCTAATTCAACAGTTCCGACTGATCTTCAGAATCCTGCGAATACGATCATCGGTGCACCGTTATCAAAATCTAAAAGTACAACATCGAAGGTTGTTGTCGCACCCCGTCTCGGAGTTTCTTATCCAATTATGGTGAATGGATCGATCTATTTTTCGTATGGACATTTTTATCAACTACCTGCTATTAATAAATTCTTTTCAAATTCTGATTATTCGGAGTTAAAAGATCTGTCCGGTGGAAATTCAAGTTATGGAGTGATTGGAAATCCTGATCTCAAACCGGAATTTACTACTCAATATGAATTTGGAATGAAAGCTCAACTGAATGATTTTTTTGGAATTGACGGCAGCCTGTTTTATAAAGATATCCGAGATCTGCTTGGAGTTGAGATCATTGAGACATATAATTCTGCCAGATATACCAGATTGACCAACGTTGATTTCGGAAGCGTCAGTGGATTTACGCTTGCTCTTGATTATCGTGCAAGCAGTTCTCTGAGTGCATCATTGGATTATTCAAATCAATTTGCACTTGGAAATTCCAGTGATCCTTCGGAAACCGCGACTCGAGCTGCAGCGGGAAAAGATGCGAATCCTCGTGAGATTCCATTTAATTGGGATCAACGGCACACGATCAATAGTCAGATCACTTTTCAAGAGCAAAATAATTATTCATTGACTGCGATTGCTAAATTTGCTTCAGGACAGCCATATACACCAACAATTGGAACAGGTTTTGGAGCAGACCTTGTTGATAATTCCGGAAGAAAACCGACTGGTTTTACAGTTGATTTCCGCGGCGAAAAGAATTTAGAATTGTTTGGAGTTTCGATGTCCGTTTTTATCCGTGTATTCAATGTCTTTAATACATCGTTTTTTAATGGTTCGGTTTTTTCAACAACCGGTAGTCCTGATTATGCCATCTTACCAAGTTCCGGTGATAGAGTTCGATTGATGGATCCCAATAGATATTATGCACCGCGCAGAATCGAATTGGGTATTTCGCTTCGTGGTTCTTCTTTGATTGACTAATATTCTTTAACTATTTCTTTTGACCTATGACGAAAAAGAATTTTATGATTCGGTTGTTCTGTGCAATGATAATTTTTATTGTTCAGGAAAATTTTTCTCAAGCGACCTTGTTCCCGGTAATAAGCAAGGATAAGCGGGGAAGTTTTAATTTCGAACGGACCGGAACACATGATGCAAACAACATTCGTACTGTCTTTAAGAATTATGGAATGGTTGGATCATTTCCGGATGAGGAAGGATATGGGGACGTCACCAAAGTCGATTTGAGTGTATTCCATTCGGTTGAAGTTCCCAAAGGAACCGGAATGAATTATACTGATGGTGTTACGCCATTCGTTCTGGCAAAGATTCAAAAAAGCAACAGTGATTTTGCATGGATCATGGAAACCGGTTTCAGAGAACGCCAACAAAAGATCATCGGTACGGAACGGTACATGCGATTTGAACCAAGGCCTGGCTATTTTCAAACCGATGTTTCAATCAATAAAGACCGTTCACCTGCATTGAGTCATCTTCCAAGAACTTGGCCGGATGAATGGATCGATAAATTGGATGATGCATCTGATCCGGGATGGAAAGGTTCGTGGAACGGATATTTCAAAAAACGAATTGCTGCAGATCAAGAAAGTTTTTTTGTAATGGATGATGATGAATATAAAATATCATCGTTCAACGCAGACTCCAGAGATCTTACCCGCGGAGGTTTGGGATTACGAATTGAAGTCCGCGGATTTCAATGGTCGAATCCACAATCAGGAAATGTAATTTTCTGGCATTACGATATTGCCAACGAAGGAACGACAGATTATCTCGACAATATCATTTTTGGGTTGTATATGGATTCCGGCGTTGGTGGTTCTTCGCAAAGCTGCGATGGGGTTGCAGAGTCTGACGATGACAACGCAAAATTTGACACAACGAATGGTTTGAATTTAGTGTACACTTGGGATTTTTATGGTCATGGAAAAAGTAAAATTAGTAATTGCGGAAAGACCGGATATCTTGGCTATGCTTATTTAGAAACACCGGGTAAGCCCGATGATATATCCGATAATGATAGAGATGGTATCACCGATGAAAAACGAGATGGAATTAGCGGCCAAAAAATTGTTGGACAACAAAATATTTTAAATTATGTAAATAGCAATTATAACCGCTCATTGTTTGAATCCATTTACGGACCAGTTACATCACGACCTGCATATAAAGACAGTATATGGTATACCGGTGATGAGGATATGGATTGGGTTGCAAAATTTCATGATACTGGTTCTGATGGAATTTTTGGAACACCGGGTGTTGGCGGAGAAGGAGATGGAATCCCAACTCAGGGAGAGACAAATTTCGGAGAAACGGATCTCCATGAATCTGATCAAATTGGTTTGACAGGTTTTAAAATTAATAGAATTGCGACCGGAAAAACCACAGCAGGTTTGGAAACAGACGGAATTACATTTTGGAATGATCCAGGAAGTAAAGTTCCCGGCGAAAGTGGAAAATATTGGCCGCAGGCATTATATGAACAGTTCACAAAAGAAAATGGAAAAAATCCGTTTGATGCTTCGCAATGGATTGATTACAATATTGGATTTTTATTTGCTTCAGGTACATTTAAGCTTCCGGCTGGAAGCAGGGAACGTTTTAGTTTAGCATTAGCATACGGAAACGATCTTTATGATCTGAGAAAAACGACAGCAATAGTTCAACAGATCTATAATGCCAATTATCAATTTGCAACTCCGCCGCCGCGACCGACATTGACAGCGGAGACAGGTGATCATTATGTTAAACTTTCATGGAATGATATCGCTGAACGAAGTATCGATCCGATCACGTATGTAAATGACTTTGAAGGATATAGGATTTACCGTTCAACAGATCCTGAATTTAGAGATATTAAAGTAATTTCCAATGCTCAAGGTACTGGAGAGATGGTGTTTGGAAAACCTCTCGTTCAATTTGATCTGCTGGATGAGATCCAAGGGTATTCAAATTTGACTGTCGATGGAGTTCAATACTTCCTTGGAAGCGAAACCGGAATTCAACATGATTTTAAAGATACAACGGTGAACAATGGTCAGACATACTATTATGCAATTGTAGCATACGATTTTGGATCTGATTCACTCAAATTCTATCCTTCTGAAAACGCAGTGTCTGTTTCTCAAACAGTGCGGGGAGGCATTATACTACCGCCAAATATCGTTGAAGTTCGACCTGAACCGAAAGTTTCAGGATTTGTTCCGGCTACAACCGGCACCATCAGACATTCAAAAGGGTATGGAACCGGAACGGTATCGATCGAGATCGCGAACTCTAATCTAGTGCCGGACAATCGAACCATATTTTTGAGATTCAAAACTACCGATGCATCGAAAGTGCGACCAGAATATTATGAGCTTGTCGACAGTATTAACGGGAAAATATATTTAGAGCGAGGAACAGACCTTTCCGGAACCGGTAATGGTGAGGTTGGATTCGGCTTGAAGCCAAACATTAATACTCCGATAGCGACAGAAATTGACAGTAGCCGGACCGGTTATCAAACTGGCAATAACATTAATATTAAGACAAATTTGTTGCTCGAAAATACTGTTGATGTTACAAAACGAAACATGATTTTTCCAAAGAACATCAATATAATATTTAGCAATACAATCACTGATGTTTCACTCAGACTCGGTCCGCAGGCGCCGATCACACCAACGAAATTTACCATTGTTGGGATCAACGAAGATGGCTCTACGACAAAACTGCCATTTGCGTTAAAGGATCTCGATAAAGATAGCACGTTCAATGGATTTTCTGATGCAATATTTATTCTCGACACCGTTAATAATGCGCGTAATCCAATTTGGTCATTAAGTGTTGATACCTTAGGGAAAGGGTCAGGACTTATTCCTGTGAAACCAGTATTGGGTGATACATTTAAAATTGGATTGAAGATTCCGATTACATCAAATGATGAATTTACTTTTTCAACGCAGGGGCAAAGAATTGACGGCGGAAAAGCAAAAACAGATTTTGCATTGCATCCGTATGTTGTTCCGAATCCATACGTTGGCGCGGCAAGTTTTGAACCGGAAAAATATGCAATTTCTGGGAGAGGAGAACGGAGAATCGAATTCAGAGGACTTCCGGCAAACTCGGCCATTCGTATCTATACCGTGTCAGGTGCGCTGGTGCAGACTATTCGACATGATGGCTCGAATGACGGATATGTTGCATGGAATCTCCGCTCGAAGGATAATATGGACGTAGCACCAGGACTCTATATTTACCATGTCGATGGCAATCAAGTTGGAACATACATTGGAAAATTTGCGATCATAAAATAAACTTACGATTGTTATGAAAAATAAATTACTTAGCCCTTTGATCTTGGGATTGATGCTGATGCAGCTTTCGATCTCTCAATCAAAAACCGGAACAACAATAGGTCAATTTTTATTGATTGAACCGAGCGCGCGATTATCGGCAATGGGAAACGCCGGAGTTGCTACGTTTGATGAAGCATTGTCATCGTATTATAATCCTGCTTCACTAGGACACATTCCTAATTCGAGTGTTCAATTTGCACACAATGCTTGGTATGCAGATATTTCTCATGATTATTTTTCTGCATCGCTGCACGTTACCGATGTAAGTTCTCTTGCACTTTCAATCTCTTCCTTAAATTCAGGAGAGATTGCCGTTCGGACGGTGGAACAGCCAACAGGAACAGGTGAACAATATACAGTTTCGGATTATTCGATCGGAATCGGTTTTGGACAGAAGATCACTGATCGGTTCTCTGCAGGGATCCAAATATCCTACGTGCAAGAAACTATTTGGCATTCAGCAATGTCAGTGTTCTCAATTAACTTCGGTACATTATACAAGATCAGTGATGATGGGTTATTATTAGGCGCAAGCATCTCTAATTTTGGTGCACGCGGTAAATATAATGGAAGAGATCTCCGCATTCGATATGATTTTGATGCAACAAGAAACGGTGACAATAGCAGCCTACCCGCCGAGTTTATTACGGATGAATTTTCGCTTCCTATAGTCTTCCGTGTGGGATTTGCATACCCTATAAATTTTGACGAGAACAATGAACTTTATTTTGTTGCAGATGCATTTCATCCGAGTGATAATTCTGAGAGCGTCAGCTTTGGCGGTGAATATAAATTTATGGATACGTTTGCGCTGCGTGCCGGATATCAGCATCTTTTTCAAACCGATTCGGAATTGGGTCTGACTCTCGGCGGGGGGATCGAATGGGATATTGCTAATTACATCATTCATATCGATTATTCATCAAATGAACATAAAAGATTAGGAAATACCCAACGGATGACCGTTGGAATGGAATTTTAGATAAATTATAGTAAGAGTTAAATTTGTTTTCTGTAACTTAATTCTTTGTATCCTCAATCTTTATGGGTACGCAGTTTACAACCTCGACTATAACGGTCGAGGTTACTCATTCTACAACAGGTGATTACTTCAGTGAAAAACTTTAAAACGAAATACGGTTATTTTGCAAACGATGGTAAAGAATTTGTAATAACAGATTATAAAACTCCGCGTCCTTGGACGAACATCCTTACGAACGGAGATTTTGGAGCGATCGTTTCTCAAACTGGAAGCGGCTATAGTTGGAAATCCAATGCCCAGCTAAACAGGATTACACGGTGGGAACAAGATCTGGTCAAGGATGAGTGGGGAAAATATCTCTACATCCGTGATGATGTGAGTGGAAAATTTTGGTCCGCAGGATGGAAACCTGTTTGTGCTGAACCCGATTTTTATGAAGTACGACATGGAATCGGTTATACGAAGATCGTTTCACGAAACAATGGCATTGAAAGTGAACTGCTCATGTTCATTGCCAATGATGAGCCTGTGGAATTGTGGAAAGTAACACTGAAAAACACGACTAAAAAAGCGCGGACTCTCTCACTCTATTCTTATTTTGAATGGAATCTCGGCGCATCACCGGATTGGCATCGTGAATTCCACAAATGTTTTTTGAACACAGAATACGATTCGACTCTCGGCGCAATATACGGCACCAAACGTCTTTGGGAAGTACCTTCTCCAAACGGTCACTGGAACCGTGATTGGGAATATGTTGCATTTCATTCTTCAAGCGTAAAACCTTCCGGTTTTGACTGTGATAAAGAATCATTCATGGGTATGTATGAGAATCAACGTGCGCCAAAATCCGTTGTTGAAGGAAAGATGAAAAAGCAGTCGGGTAATTCTCTTGATGCGATTGGCAGTCTGCAAATAAAAGTGAAATTAAAACCGAACGAAAGTAAAGAAGTCGTTTTTATCCTTGGCGCAACGGAAGATAAAGCAAAAGCTAAAACATTCGTTAAAAAATTCCAATCGGTGAAAAATGTCGATAAAGAATTTTCTACAATGCAGAAAAAATGGAATGAGTTGCTTGGGACAATGGAAGTACAGACCCCCGATGATTCGATGAACATTATGTTGAACACGTGGCTGAAATATCAATCCATTGCAGGCAGATTGTGGGGAAGAACCGGATATTATCAGACAGGCGGTGCATTTGGTTTCCGCGATCAGTTACAGGATAGTCAGATATTTTTACCGATCGATTCTTCTTATACAAAGAAACAAATTCTTCTTCATGCAAGACATCAATTCAAGGACGGACAAGTATATCATTGGTGGCACCCACTCTCTGAGGTCGGTTTACCGACTGATATGACTGATGATCTCTTATGGTTACCATTTGTAGTAAATGCGTACATAGAAGAGACAAATGATTTTACAATACTTGAAGTAAAAGAACCGTTTATAGATGAAACAAACGGTGCAACAATTTATGATCATTGCTTACGAGCGATTGAAAAAGTCAATACACGAATGAGCACACGTGGATTACCATTGATTGGTGCAGGTGATTGGAATGACGGTCTTAGTGCTGTCGGTTTGAAATGGAAAGGTGAATCGATCTGGCTTGGTCAATTTTTGCATACTGTTCTTCTCAACTTTATTCCGCTTGCCGAAAAAAAATCGGACCATTTGGTTGTTGAGCGATTGAGAGTTCGCGCAATGAAGTTACGGGATGCTATCAATACGGAAGGATGGGATGGAGAATATTATTACGGTGCTACAAAAGATAATGGTGAAAAGTTAGGAAGTAAAAAATGCACAGAAGGAAAAGTGTGGTTGAATACTCAAACGTGGTCGGTGATCGGAGATGTCGCTGATAATCAACGGGCACATCAGGTTATGGATATTGTGGAAAAAAAATTAGAATACAAAGCAGGAACCGTATTAGTACATCCCGGTTACAAAACACCGGATACAGAAGTCGGATATTTGACTCGGTATGCTGCCGGAATGAGAGAAAATGGCGGAACATATACTCACGCCGCAACGTGGTCAATTATTGCTCACGCAAAATTAAAACGAGCAGAAGCGGCATTCCGTTCATTTTCAAAGATCAATCCAATAGTCCGTGGTGCAAAACCGGATGAATATATTGCTGAACCATATATCACTCCGGGAAATATCGACGGACCTGATTCTCGTTTCTATGGACGCGGTGGTTGGACGTGGTACACGGGGTCTGCAGCTTGGTTATTTAAGGCGGGAACGGAATGGATCCTCGGAATACGCGCTACACGGGATGGACTGATGATCGATCCGTGTATTCCAAAAAAGTGGAAAGGTTTTTCGATGAAAAGGATATTCCGTGGAACGACATATCATATTATTGTAAAAAATCCGAATAAAGTTACCAGTTCAGTTCATAAAGTGATTATTGATGGAAATGAATTTGTATTTGAGAGTGGGAAATGTGTTCTTCCGCTGCTTAATAATAATAGCGAACACACTATTGAAGTTTTTCTTGGCAAATAATAATGAAAATAAATTTCTTTTTAATAATTCTTTTCTCTTCATTGCTTCTTTCACAATCCAAACCGGATATCGTAATTTTTGATGAAGACGATGCCGTTGGTGTCGGATTTTATGATGCTTCGTGGGGCAATGCTACTTCACCGAGCACACTTACTCTTGCCGGAGGAAGTGCCGATAAATTACAGATCGAAACAACTCAACATTTTACCGGAAGCCATAGTGGTCTTATCCAATGGAAATCTGTCAGCGGAGGATACTGGAAAATATTTATTTCCAGTCCTAATTGGACAGCACATGATCTTACCGGATACGATAGTTTGATCCTCTATATGAATGCACCAACGGCGATCGCTGCTGATGATCTTCCGAATGTAGGATTGGAAAGTACGACTAGTAAACTTTCAACGCTATTTGCGCTGGGAGATAAGCTAGTCTCCGGAATAGATGGAGATGCAAATTCATGGCAGCGAATTAGTATTCCTTTGACATCATTCCAACCATATAATCAATTTGATCCTGCACAATTCAAAGATTTCAATTTCAATCAAAACGGGACGGATAATGTATCACATACAGTATGGTTTGATAATGTACGGATAGTTTCAAAAGCGGTAGCAATCGTAGATACAACATTGCCGAGTGCACCCAAAAAGATCGTTGCGCGCGTTGGTGATAAAACGATGACCCTTCATTGGAATAAGAATCCGGAACAGAATATTTCAGGTTATAATGTGTATAAAGCGACATTAAAAACAGGACCGTTCACAAAAATGAATTCTTCCGTTCTTGCAACACGTAGTTATTTTGATGTGAATGTTCTGAATGACCAATCGTATTATTTCTTTGTGCGAGCAATAAATTCATCTCAAGAAGAGAGTTCCGGATCGGACACGGTTGTTGTCACACCGAAAGCATTTGCATCAGACGATGATTTTCTTGAATATATTCAGGCAACATCATTCGATTATTTTTGGTATGAAGCAAATCCATCCAATGGATTAATTAAAGACCGAAGCACAAAAGATTCACCCGCAAGTATTGCCGCTGTTGGTTTTGGTTTAACAACAATTGGCATTGGTGTCGATCACGGATATATCACTCGTGCTGAAGGAAGAGATAGAACGCTCACAACGATCAAAACATTTTGGAATGGAACGCAGGGAACCGCACCGATCGGCACGATCGGTTACAAAGGATGGTTCTATCATTTTCTTGATATGAATGCTGCCACGAGAGCATGGTCTTGCGAGCTTTCTTCAATTGATACCGGTTTACTGCTTGCAGGAATGCTGTATTCGAAACAATATTTCAATGGAAATGATTCTTCTGAAACCCAACTTCGAGCATTAACAGATTCAATATTAGCACGAGTTGATTGGAACTGGATGAGAAATGGTGGTTTATCTTTGACAATGGGGTGGAATCCCGGTACGAATTTCCTCGGAAGCAGATGGATTGGGTATAATGAAGCTATGATACTGTACATTATTGGTATTGGAGCCCAAGTAAATCCTCTTTCATCAGCGTCGTGGAATGAATGGACGAAAGGGTATCAATGGTTCTACAGTTCCAGATTGGGAGATTATTTTGTGAATTTTCCCCCACTGTTCGGACATCAATATTCGCATTGCTGGGTTGATTATAGAAATATTGCTGATACCTATATGAAGTCAAAAGGAATTACATATTTTGAAAATTCCAGACGAGCAACGTTAGATCAACGGTTATACTGCATTGAGAATCCAAAGAATAATGTTGGTTACGGAGCAAATATGTGGGGAATAACTGCGAGTGATGTCCCGACAGGATACAATGCACGCGGAACAAATATGAATGATGACGGAACGTTGAATCCAACTGCTCCGGGAGGATCTCTTCCGTTTGCTCCCGAATATTGCATTCCGGCTTTACGGAATATGTATAATACTCATCGTGCAAAAATTTGGACCGGTTATGGGTTTACTGATGCCTTCAATGAAACAGTGAATTGGTGGGGACCGGATGTGCTCGGAATTGACCAAGGTCCAATCGTCATTATGGCGGAGAATTACCGCACCGGAAATGTTTGGAAGACATTTATGAAAGAAAAAATCATTACTGATGGATTGCAAAAAGCAGGGTTTACTACGATCACCGATGTAGTATCAAATGAAAATACAATACCGGAGCAATATTCGTTAGCACAAAACTATCCGAATCCGTTCAATCCCGCAACGACTATCAGCTATCAGCTTTCAGCGGTCAGTAATGTCAGTCTAAGGGTATTTGATGTTCTGGGAAAAGAGATTGCGATATTGGTCAACGGACAGCAATCTGCAGGAAAATATTCTGTACAATTTAATGCTTCACAATTTTCAAGCGGATTGTATTTTTATAAACTCTCTGCGGGAAACTTTACTGAAACCCGAAAAATGATCTTAACAAAATGAAAAAATTATTCTGCGTAATATTTTTCTTTTCATTTTCCCAGTTTGCATTACCACAGAATAATGCGAATGCAAAATATTTCAGCGATGGATTTCTTGATACGCTGCAGCACCGCACATTTAACTATTTTTGGGAATGTGTTGATCCGAAAACCGGATTAACTCCAGACCGATATCCTTCACTGACGTTTTCCAGTACAGCGGCGATTGGTTTTGCACTTACTACCTACGGAATTGGGGTTGAACGTCAATACATCTCCCGCGAAGCAGCTGCTGACAGAGTTCTTACGACGATCCGATATTTATATAACCTCCCGCAAGGGGATGCGATGATGGGTAATGCGGGCTACCGCGGTTTCTATTTTCACTTCCTTGACTTCAAAACAGGAACCCGGTTTAATAAAGACATTGAACTTTCAACGATTGATACGGCGTGGCTAATTGCCGGAATTTTATTCTGTCAATCATTTTTTGATAAAGACACGGACACTGAAAAAAATATCCGCTCATATGCAGATTCGGTATACAAACGAGTAGATTGGAAATGGCTCCAGTCTCGTTCACCACTCATTAGCATGGGCTGGTACCCTAACAAAGGAATTCATAACTCTGATTGGCGTGGATATGATGAATCAATGGCACTTTATATTCTTGCACTTGGATCTCCGACCTATTCCATTAATGAAAATTCTTGGACAGGATATACAAAAAGTTATCAATGGCTTTCTTATTTTGGTAAAGAGTTTGTCAGTTTTGGTCCCTTATTTGGTCATCAATATTCCCATGTGTGGATCGATTTTCGTGGAATCAAAGATTCATACATGCGGGAAAAGGGAATAGATTATTTTGAAAATTCGCGACGGGCTACAATAACACATCAACTCTATGCAAAACAAAATCCAAAGAAAATGATTGGCTACTCAGAATACATTTGGGGTTTCACCGCATGTGACGGTCCTGCCGATGAGCGTCGAACGATCAACGGAATAGAACGAAATTTCTTCAGCTATGGTGCACGAGGAGTATCTGCGGATTGGGTGAATGATGATGGCACGATCGCGCCAACAGCAGCAGGTGGTTCAATTGCCTTTGCACCGGAAATATGTGTTCCCGCTTTGAAAGCGATGCGGGATCAGGTTCCCGGATTGTGGACGAAATATGGTTTTATGGATGCATTTAATCTATCATATATTACGGATACAACACCAAACGGATGGGTTGATCACGATTATCTTGGGATCGATCAGGGACCGATCGTTATTATGATTGAAAACCTTCGAAGTGAACTTGTGTGGAACGTGATGAAGAAAAATCCTTACATCAAAAACGGTTTAAAACGGGCTGGATTTACCGGCGGCTGGCTTGAACAACAATCACGGAAAAATTAATTACTTGTGGAAATCTTCCATTACATTCTCGATCCGCATAAACACCGCAACACATTTTCTCTCAACGGAATCTGGGATGTAACCGGCGGCGAAAAATCCATCCTTCCTCAGAGGTTTTCTTCTAGGGTAAATGTTCCCGCAGTTGTTGATATTGCTGTTCCTCCGTATGAATGGGAGAAGTTTAATTTCCATTGGTACCGCGCTGCATTTGTGATCGATAAATTATCCCATGTCAATTCTGTATTCCTGAAGATTGAACAAAGTATGTTCGGCACTGAAGTGTGGCTGAATGGACATCATCTCGGCGGATCGATTAGTTGTTACACTTCCCACGAATATTTATTGAATGAATTTCTTAATCTCGATGGAAAGAACGAACTGCTCGTTCGTGTCGGTGCAAAATCGACACTTCCTCCTGAAAGTGCGGTCGGCAGGGATCAGGAAAAGGAAATTTATACGCCGGGAATTTGGGGAGATGTTTCTCTCATCTGTGTTGGCGGTGCACGGGTAAAACTTGTTCAAGTTATCCCTCATATTAAAACTTCAACCGCAGAAGTACGGGCTTGGATTGAGAATCTTGAATTCAAAAGAGAATCACTATTGATATCGACAAGGATTTTCGAAAAAAAATCTGGCGATGCTGTATCACCAATAATTGATACAAATATCGTAATAGAAGATCACTCGACTAAACAGATAATATTTAACGTTCCAATTGAAGGGATGAAATTATGGTCGCATGAACATCCGTTTCTCTATGAAGTTGAGTTGACAGTTCAAGAGGGGAAGAATGTGTTGGATGATCTTCGGACAACTTTTGGGATGAGGGAATTTTCGATCATAGGCTCAAATTTTTATTTGAACGGAAAAAAGATCCGATTGCGAGGGAGCAATATTGCGTTTCATCGGTTTCTGTCTGATAAACAACGAAATCTACTTCCATGGAATGAAGAATGGATCAGAAAAGCGCTTATTGATATTCCCAAAGAGCACCATTTTAATTTCTTCCGCAATCATCTGGGACAGATGTATAACCGATGGTACGATATTGCGGATGAATATGGAATGTTGATCCAGAATGAATGGCAGTTCTGGTGTGCGACCGGATCGAATGTTCAGATCCGAAAAGAATTTACCGAGTGGCTGCATGATAACTGGAATCACCCAAGCATCATCATCTGGGATGCATTGAATGAATCGTCTGACGATACAGTGCAGAATGAGATTGTTCCCGAAATGAAGAAACTTGATCCGACCCGTCCGTGGGAATCGGTCGATTTTCTGGAAGAGCATCCGTACATCTATTCTCTCGGAATGGTGATGAACAACCGCAAGTTCGGATTTGCGCGTTCGCTGGACGAGATCGAACGTCTTCCCGTTCCATCGATGGTGAATGAATTTTTATGGTGGTGGTTCAATGACAAGTGGGAACCGACAATACTTACAAAGATGATCGTTGCACGATGGATGGGAAAAGAATATACAAAGGACGACGTTATTGCACACCAATCATTCCTGGCCCAGGAATTGATCGAACTGTTTAGAAGAATGAGAATTAAAGCAATTCAACCGTTTGTATATATTAGCAATAATGATGGACCGACGGCTCACTGGTTTCTCGGCGACATCAAAGACCTTCAGCCAAAACCGTTATTGAAAGCGATCAAAAATGCATTTGCGCCATTTGGTGTAAGTATTGAATTGTGGGACAGGCATTTCTTTGTGAATGAGAATAGATCGGTTCGTATTTTTATTTTCAACGATTCCAATGAAACCCGGAGAGGAAACGTCGTTGTCGGGTTTAAATTGCTCGATGGTAAATGGCTCTCCAAAGATGAAATTTCGGTTGAGGTTCAACCGATGAACGATCTTGTGGTTGCAAAAGAAATACGACTTCCTAATAGGATCGGTCAATACAATTTTGTCGCAGAATTACATGAATCTTCATTGATCGTTTCCGTTAGTTCAAAGATCACCTATGTATTTCAAAAGCCAAGCGCACTGAACGTGAATAGAAAAATTGTGCTTCTTGATCCTTCACGGGAGATTGAAAAATATCTTTCTGAAAACGGCATTAAATTTGAGCACTTTAGCGATTCCAGCTTGGACAAAACATCACTGCTTATCATTAATGGAAATGTTCTTGGAAATCTTTCATACCTTCAATTCAAAGAAAAAATAACCGAAGCGGTGAAAAATGGTGCGAGACTTATTCTGATTGAACCGGAATTTCGCGTTGTTGGAAGTGTTGATCATTCAATCGTTGAAG